>NZ_JBFREW010000001.1:0-717494 GCF_052114505.1 Labrys sp. KB_33_2
CCGCCCGGACGGCGCATGGGCCATGCCGGCGCCATCATCTCCGGCGGCAAGGGCGATGCCGGCTCCAAGATCGCCGCGCTCGAAGCCGCTGGCGTCAGGGTATCCCCATCCCCCGCTCGCCTCGGTACCACGCTCACCGAATTGCTGAAGGGCTGAAGCCAAAAAGGGGCTGAGATCGGACCGGGGCCGTCGCCCCGGCCCTCGGAACCGAAGGAACGGGACGATGGATCGTCAAGACGACATGAACCTGCAAAGCTTCGCCTATAGTGGCGACGCCGAGTATCTCGAAGATCTCTATGCGCGCTACGAGGACAATCCGTCCTCGGTCGACGGCGAGTGGGCGGCCTTCTTTGCCGGTCTCGCCGACGACAAGGCGATCGTCGAGAAGAATGCGCGTGGCGCGAGTTGGGCCAGACCCAACTGGCCGATTGCGGCCAATGGTGAAATCGTCTCGGCCCTCGACAGCAATTGGGGCCAGATCGAGAAGAAGGTCGGCGAGAAGATCAAGGCCAAGGCGGATGCCCAGGGCGCGGCCATCTCCTCCGAGGCCATGCTGCAGGCGACGCGCGACTCGGTGCGTGCCATCATGCTGATCCGCGCCTATCGCATGCGCGGCCACCTCTTCGCCAATCTCGATCCACTCGGTCTGCAGGAAGCGCGCGATCACGAAGAGCTGCATCCGCAGACCTATGGCTTTTCGGAAGCCGACCTCGATCGCAAGATCTTCATCGACCATGTCCTCGGTCTGGAATTCGCGACCATCCGCGAGATCGAGACGATCCTCAAGCGCACCTATTGTTCGACCCTCGGTGTCGAGTTCATGCATGTCTCCGATCCCGCCCAGAAGGCCTGGATCCAGCAGCGCATCGAAGGGGCGGACAAGGAGATCACCTTCACCCGCGAGGGCAAGCGCGCAATCCTTTCCAAGCTGATCGAGGCCGAAGGCTTCGAGAAGTTCATCGACGTCAAATATACCGGCACCAAGCGCTTCGGCCTCGACGGTTCGGAATCGGCCATTCCCGCGCTGGAGCAGATCATCAAGCGCGGCGGCGCGCTCGGCGTGCAGGACATCGTGCTGGGCATGGCCCATCGCGGCCGCCTCAACGTGCTCGCCCAGGTGATGGGCAAGCCGCATCGCGCCATCTTCCACGAGTTCAAGGGCGGTTCCTATACGCCCGACGACGTGGAAGGCTCCGGCGACGTGAAATACCACCTCGGTGCCTCGTCGGACCGCGAGTTCGACGGCAACAAGGTGCATCTGTCACTGACCGCCAATCCGTCCCATCTCGAGATCGTCGATCCCGTGGTGCTCGGCAAGGTGCGCGCCAAGCAGGACCAGCATGGCGACACCGATTCGCGCGCCAAGGTGATGCCGCTGCTCATCCATGGCGATGCTGCTTTTGCCGGCCAGGGCGTGGTCGCCGAATGCCTGGGCCTGTCGGGCCTGAAGGGGCACCGCACCGGCGGCTCGATGCATTTCATCATCAACAACCAGATCGGCTTCACCACCTATCCGCGCTATTCGCGCTCTTCGCCCTATCCTTCCGACGTGGCGAAGATGATCGAGGCGCCGATCTTCCATGTGAATGGCGACGATCCGGAGGCGGTGGTGTTCGCCGCCAAGGTGGCGACGGAATTCCGCCAGACCTTCCACAAGACGGTCGTCATCGACATGTTCTGCTATCGCCGCTTCGGGCACAACGAGGGCGACGAGCCGGGCTTCACCCAGCCCCTGATGTATCGCAAGATCCGCTCGCATCCGGGCGTGGTCGAGCTTTACTCGAACAGGTTGATCGAGACCGGCGTGGTCACCGCCGGCGAGGTCGAGAAGATGAAGGCCGACTGGCGCGCGCGCCTGGAGGCCGAACAAGAGGCTGGCCAGGCCTACAGGCCCAACAAGGCCGATTGGCTCGACGGGCAGTGGGCCGGCCTCAAGGCGATCGGTTCGGGCGACGACGATCCGCGCCGCGGCGCTACCGGCGTCGATATGGCCAAGCTCACCCAGATCGGCAATGCGCTGACCAAGCTCCCGGAAGGCTTCCAGGTCCACAAGACCATCCAGCGCTTCATGGAAACGCGCCGGAAGATGATCGAGACCGGTGAGGGGCTCGATTGGGCGACCGCCGAGGCCATGGCGTTCGGCACGTTGTGCGACGAGGGCCATCGCGTGCGGCTCTCGGGCCAGGACTGCGAGCGCGGCACCTTCTCCCAGCGCCATTCCGTGCTGATCGACCAGGAGACGGAGAAGCGCTACACGCCGCTCAAGAACATCCGCGAAGGTCAGGGCAAATACGAGGTCATCAACTCGATGCTCTCGGAAGAGGCCGTGCTCGGCTTCGAATATGGCTACTCGCTGGCCGAGCCCAAGGCGCTGACCCTGTGGGAAGCCCAGTTCGGTGACTTCGCCAATGGCGCCCAGGTGGTGTTCGACCAGTTCATCTCCTCGGGCGAGCGCAAATGGCTGCGCATGTCCGGCCTGGTCTGCCTGCTGCCGCATGGCTATGAGGGGCAGGGGCCCGAGCATTCCTCGGCCCGCCTCGAGCGCTTCCTGCAGATGTGCGCCGAGGACAACATGCAGGTCGCCAACTGCACGACGCCATCGAACTATTTCCACATCCTGCGCCGGCAGCTCAAGCGCGACATCCGCAAGCCCTTGATCCTGATGACGCCGAAATCGCTGCTGCGCCACAAGCGCTGCGTCTCCAAGCTCAGCGAGATGGGGGCCGACACCACCTTCCATCGCATCCTGTGGGATGATGCCCAGTTCGGCAATTCCACCACCAAGCTGGTGGCGGACGAGAAGATCCGGCGTGTCATCCTGTGCACGGGCAAGGTCTATTACGACCTGCTCGACGAGCGCGAGAAGCGGGGCATCGACGACATCTATCTGCTGCGCGTCGAGCAGCTCTATCCCTTCCCCCTGAAGTCGCTGGCCAACGAGCTGTCGCGCTTCCGCAAGGCCGATGTGGTCTGGTGCCAGGAAGAGCCCAAGAACATGGGCTCCTGGTCCTTCGTCGAGCCCTATCTGGAATGGGTGCTGGGGCAGGCGGGCACCAAGGCCAAGCGGGCTGCCTATGCCGGCCGTCCGGCTTCCGCCGCGACCGCAACGGGGCTGATGTCCAAGCATCTGGCCCAGTTGCAAGCCTTCACCGACGAAGCCCTGACGATCTGACGGGCTCACTTCGCACCGGCGGGCGGGATCTGTTCCCGCTTGCCGCAACTCCCCAGAGCAAAGCGCGTTTTGATGAAAACGCTTCCTTGCTCTAACTTTTTGTATGGACGCGTCTTTGCGATTCTTGGCGATTCCGCCAGATCGCAAAACGCTTTGAAAAAGAGGGCGCCTCAAGGCGGGCGTGAGAGCATGGCGACGGAAATCAAGGTGCCGACCCTGGGCGAATCGGTCACGGAAGCCACCATCGGTAAATGGTTCAAGAAGCCGGGTGAGGCCGTGAGGGCCGACGAGCCATTGGTGGAACTCGAGACCGACAAGGTCACGCTGGAAGTCAATGCCCCGGCCGCCGGCGTGCTTGGCGAGATCCTGGCCAAGACCGGCGAGACCGTCGGGCCGGGCGCCACGCTCGGCACCATCGGGGCGGGCTCCGGCACAGCCGCTGCCCCGGCCGCCGCGCCCGCTCCGGCTCCTGCCGCCCCGGCACCAGCCCCTGCTGCGCCGGCCGCCGCCGCGCCGGCTGCTTCCGCTGTTCCGCCTTCGCCCGCCGCGGCCAAGATCGCCGCCGATCGCGGGCTCGACCCCGCCCAGATCGAAGGGTCTGGCCGCCGCGGCCAGGTGCTCAAGGGCGATGTGCTTACGGCTCAGCCGGCCCAAACCACGGCCCCGGCTGCAGCTCCCGCACCGGCTCCTGCCGCTGCTCCGGTGCCATCAGCTCCGCGGGTCGCTTCGCCCCCGGCCGATGCCGCGCGCGAGGAACGCGTGCGCATGACCAAGCTGCGCCAGACCATCGCCCGCCGCCTCAAGGAAGCGCAGGCCAATGCGGCCATGCTGACGACCTTCAACGAGGTCGACATGACCAACGTCATGGCGCTGCGCAACCAGTACAAGGATCTGTTCGAGAAGAAGCACGGCGTGAAGCTCGGCTTCATGTCCTTCTTCGTGCGGGCTTGCACCCAGGCCCTCAAGGAGATGCCGGCCGTCAATGCCGAGATCGACGGGCAGGACGTCATCTACAAGAACTATTGTCACGTCGGCGTCGCCGTCGGCACCGACAAGGGCCTCGTCGTGCCGGTGATCCGGGATGCCGAGACGCTCGGCCTCGCCGGCATCGAGAAGACCATCGCCGATTTCGGCAAGCGCGCGCGTGATGGCCAGCTCAAGATCGAGGAGATGCAGGGCGGCACCTTCACCATCTCCAATGGCGGCGTCTATGGTTCGCTGATGTCGACGCCGATCCTCAATGCGCCCCAGTCGGCCATCCTCGGCATGCACAAGATCCAGGAGCGTCCAATGGTCATCGGCGGCCAGATCGTGGCGCGTCCGATGATGTATCTGGCGCTGTCCTATGACCATCGCATCATTGACGGCAAGGAAGCGGTCACCTTTCTGGTGCGCGTCAAGGAGAGCCTGGAGGATCCGGCTCGTCTGGTACTGGATCTGTAAAATTTTACCCTCCCCTGCAGGGGGAGGGTCGACGCGTAGCGTCGGGGTGGGGTGGTGGCTCAACATTGCGGAGCGCTGCCACACTTGGTCGTATCGACGGGCGCGCGGAAATCACCCCACCCCGGCCTCCGGCCGCCCCTCCCCCTCCTGGGGAGGGTAAAGAAAAACGAGAAAGCCCATGCCCTCTCATGATCTCGTCGTTATCGGCACTGGCCCCGGCGGTTATGTCTGCGCCATTCGCGCCGCCCAGCTCGGCATGAATGTCGCAGTGGTCGAGAAGCGTGCCACCTATGGCGGCACCTGCCTCAATGTCGGCTGCATCCCGTCCAAGGCGCTGCTGCACGCTTCCGAACTGTTCGACGAGGCCGGGCATGGCTTCAAGGCCTTCGGCATCGAAGTGCCGGCGCCCGTGCTCAATCTCGGCCAGATGCTGAAGCACAAGCAGGAGACCGTGGACGCCAATGTCCAGGGCGTTGCCTTCCTGTTCAAGAAGAACAAGATCACGGCCTATCGAGGCACCGGCAAGATCCTCGCTGCCGGCAAGGTCGAGGTGACGGCCGAAGACGGTTCGGTTGAAACGCTGGAAACCAAGTCGATCGTGATCGCCACGGGTTCGGATGTCGCCCAGCTTCCCGGCGTCACCATCGACGAGAAGACCGTGGTTTCCTCCACAGGCGCGCTCGAGCTCGCCACCGTGCCGAAGAAGCTGGTCGTCATCGGCGCCGGCGTGATCGGCCTCGAGCTCGGCTCGGTATGGCGCCGCCTCGGCGCCGAGGTTACGGTGGTCGAATTCCTTGATCGTATCCTGCCCGGCATGGATGGCGAGGTCGTCAAGCAGGCCCAGCGTCTGCTCGGCCGCCAGGGCATCGAGTTCAAGCTCGCCACCAAGGTCACCGGTGTCGAGACCAGCGCTGCGGGTGCCGTCGTCTCCGTGGAACCGGTGGCGGGCGGCGACAAGCAAACCATCGCAGCCGACATCGTGCTGGTCGCCACCGGCCGTCGGCCCTATACGGACGGCCTTGGCCTGGAGGAAGCCGGTGTCGTCACCGAGCGTGGGCGGGTTGTTATCGACGACCATTTCGCCACCAATGTCCCCGGCATCTATGCCATCGGAGACGTGGTGCGCGGGCCAATGCTGGCGCATAAGGGCGAGGACGAGGGCATTGCCGTCGCCGAGATCCTGGCCGGCCAGCACGGTCATGTGAACTACGACGTCATTCCGGCGGTGGTTTACACCTATCCCGAGATCGCTTCGGTGGGTAAGACCGAGGAAGAGCTCAAATCGGCCGGTATCGCCTACAAGGTCGGCAAATTCCCCTTCACCGCCAATGGCCGTGCCCGCGCCAACCGCACCACCGAAGGTTTCGTCAAGGTAATTGCGGATGCGAGCACGGACCGCGTGCTCGGCGTGCACATCCTTGGTGCCGGTGCCGGCGAGATGATCCATGAAGGCGTGGTGCTGATGGAGTTCACCGGCTCATCCGAGGATCTCGCCCGTTCCTGCCACGCGCATCCGACCATGTCGGAAGCCGTCAAGGAGGCAGCGCTGGCCGTCGAAGGACGTGCGATCCATATTTGATCGCGGCTTCTGCACGGCTTTGTTGTTGCAAAGCCGCTAAAAGGCCATAGACACGCTTTAGGGCACATTCCATATGGGATGTGCCCCATTCGTTTCCAGTTGCCGGTTCCGGTCTCCGCGCCGGTCGTCTCGGAGTTTGCAATGCCTTTTGCCCGTACCGTTCTCGTCGCTCTGAGCCTGTCCTTGCTGGCCGGCACTGCCTATGGGCAGAACGAGTCCGGTACGCCGCCCGCCGCCACGGTGCCGGCTGCCGCCGACGCCCTGCCGTCACCCGACTTGGTCGCCTCGGGCCAGCCTCTGGAAATCGATACCCATCGCATCAATCCCAAGGCACTCAGTGCGGCCGACAAGGCGACACTCGACCAGATCGACAGTTATTTCAACAATATCAAATTCTTCTCAGGCAGCTTCGTGCAGGTCGGCTCTGACGGTAAGCGCATCAATGGCAAGTTCTGGGTGTCCAAGCCCGGCCGCATGCGCTTCGACTATGACCCGCCGTCCTCGCTGCAACTGCTGGCGGATGGCACCTCGGTGGCCGTTCGCAACCGCAAGCTCAACACCCAGGATCTCTATTTCATCAAGCAGACGCCGCTGCGCTTTCTATTGGCCGACAGGCTCGATTTGATCGAGGATTCCAGGGTGCTGGCGGTCGGGCGCGAAGCGGCCGGAATCAGCGTCATCCTGGAGGAAGGGTCGGCAGCCAGCGGCGGCAAGTCCCGCATACAGCTGACCTTTCCGGCACCGAACTACGATCTGAAGCAGTGGACCGTCACCGATCCGCAGGGCTACGACACCACGGTGACGATCTCCGGCATCGATCGCAAGCTGCAGTTGCCGGATCGGATCTTCTATATCGACCAGACCAAGATCCTGAAATAGGACCCAGGAAGAGCCGATATCGAGGTGTACTGAAGCAGGTCCGTTCATTGTGCCGGCTCGGTCAGTTCCTTTTCCGGCAGGATCGGCTTTGGCAGGGGAATGAGGTCGACATTCTTGGATTGGCCGCCGAGAAAGGCCGGATCGAGCACCCCGCCTCCGGAAGGGTCGCCGCCCGGCGGTGCGTTTACATTGATGGGGCCGGAAACACCCTCGGTCGAGGACGGATTCCCATAATAACGGGGCTTGCCGCCAACCAGCATGCCGTCCTTGATCTGGGTCTGCGCCTGGTTGACCCGATCGGCCAATTGTCGCGAATAGGGCAGGAGATAGGAGCGGGGTTCACCGCTGGGCAAATTGGCCGCATCGAGTTCCTCGACCCAAAGATGCACCGCGCCCGGATTGGCGTGTGCCGGATCGGGCTCGACCACATAGGTCCACAACACCTTGAAACGCTCGGGCAAGGCCCTTGGCGCGGACCAGCCGAGCAGGCCCTGCGTGGAGAAGAAGACCGCGACGTAGAAGGAACTGGCAGCCAAGATCGCCGCCACCTTCGCCAGCCGGTTGAATGCCAGCTTGCTCACGATAGCAAGGAGCAAGGCCGCCGTCGTGACATAGGCCAGCGTGAGAAGAAGCACATGGATCTGGACCCAGCTCATGGCTTGGCACCATTGGCGCGGGGATTGTAGAAGGTCTGCAGGATCGATTTCGGCGTCCGATCGACCTTCGTCACCGCGCCCTTTTCATCCATGGTAAAGCGTAGCGCAGTCTTCTCGGTGCCGCCGTCGACAACCTCCAGCGTCTCCTTGGCCACGATGGTCACCTTGGGGTTGAGCTTTTGCAGCGTCACTGTCACGGGCACCATACGACCCGTCAGCGCAGTGAAGTGGTAGACGTTGATGGTGTAGTCCCCGGCGACGAAGCCTCGGATGCTGACCAGTTCCTGCCGGGTCGCCGTCGGAACCTTGCTGCCATTGACCATGACGAAATCGTTGATGCCACCTCTGTCGTCGCGATCGAGCAGCATGAAGCCAGCCTCCCGGCGGCGGTACCAGACCACATTGCCAAGCGGGTCCTGGACGAAAATATCCATGTCGTCGGGGTGGTTGTCCGGCCAGTCCATGCTGATCAGGAATTCGGCCTTGCTGTCGACCTTGCCGTTGTCAGCCTTGGGTGCCACGATGATCAAGGCGATGAAGAACAGGAAGGCGACGACCTGCAGCGCCTTGAACAGCACCACGCTGAACGGATCGAACGCCTCCTCGCGAGGCATCAGGTCGAAATCGTCGATCATGCCGCCTGAGCCCGCCGCTCCAGCGCCGAGACCACATAGACCTCGGTAATATCCACGGCGAAGGCAAAGATGGCGGCGGTGGCGTTCTCCAGGAATTGATACTGGATCTTCAAGAGGATGGAGCCGGCCAGCCCGACGAGCGTGGTATACATGGCCACGGCCATGCCGTCGCTCATCAGCGACATCGAGATTCGCATGGCCGCGTGATCTTCGATGTCGAGGCCGGCAATAGGCGCCAGCATCATGATGAACCCGATGATGGTGCCCAGGAGCCCCAGCTTCATCAGGGTGTCGCTGGCAAAGGCGCCCAGGCCGTTCGAACCCCGCAGGCGATTGGCGAGAACACGCAGCAGCAGCGTCTGGTCGAGGCGCATATGCCCCTGCAGGCTGGCTTTCGTCTTGAGGTCCCGGATATGGGACGAGACAAGTCCGGCCGGCAGCTCCTTGACGAGATCGATTTTCGGCTCATTGGAACGACCGTTCTCGTAGCGGACGAGAAGCCGCGCCGACCGCAGGGCTGCTTGCCCCTCCTTCGAGATGATCAGGACGCGCCACAGGCAGTGCAGGCTGGCGACGACATATAGAACGGCAATGACGACGGAGATGAAGGTGCGGTCACTCGCAACCATTCTGGCGATCAGCCCGAAATACCATGCCAGCAGGAAGGCGAATAAAGTCACGCCGGTAAAGATCAACCAGGCCGGAAGCGGATCGCTGCCTGGCAAGTCTGCCACTTCCTCTGTCCTCAACGCGTCCTCCCTGCTGAATTCCGGCCGCCTCCAGGGCTAGCTCTCGCGCATTCAGAAGGATAGGATGAGGTATTTTCGGTATTCTGTCTTTATTTCTTCGATGAATGTAAATTAATAAGGGCTTTATTAGAGTAATCGACAGTTGTTGTGGCCGTGAAGTTGCTTCCTGTTCTATGGCTGGGCATCGAGGGTGAAGGCCCGAGGCCAGCGCTGCAGGAAAAGGCTCGCCCAGGGCAGGCAGGATCAGCGCCGGGCCTTCGCCATGAGGGCGATCCGCATCAAGGCGCGCGAGACGATCGCCTGCCCCAGGGCAGCATTGCGGCGGGCATCGAGCACGGCGTCCGACAGGTCGGCCACAATGCGATCGAGCCTCGCCATCGTCAGGGCCGCAAGCTGAGCCGAGACGCCGGCCTTGCGGCGAAAATGCACCTGCATGCCCATCGAATCGACGACGGCGGCCGCAGGACGGCCCTTCTCGACCTCGCCTCGCAGGCGGTGAAGCAGGAGAGCGTGACGCAGAGCCGTTCCTGCCAGCTGAGAGGTGTTGACCCCTTCATTCCAGGCCTTGGCCAAGGTGGAGTCGAGCAGGTCGGCCCGGCCGGAAAAGGCGGCGTCGATGATCTCGTCGGTGGCGAGCGCGCTGGCATCGCCCACCACGGCCTCGACATCGCTCAGTTCGATACGCCCGGCACCATGGGCATAGAGCGTCAGCTTCTTCAGCTCGCTGCGGGTGGCCAGGCGATCGCCGCCGAGAAGGCCGATCAGCGTCTCGCGCGCTTCGGGCGCGATGGTCAGGCCTGAAATGGCGACTTCCTCGGCGATGATCTGGCCGATATTGGCATTTTCGTCGCCGAAGCAGGCGATCACCGCTCCGGCTCGCGATTTCTCCACCAGGGAGACCAAAGCATGGTTCTTCTTGAGATCGCCGGCTTCGATCACCACCCGGCAGGCCGCTGGCGGGTTGGCGAGCACGGGCTCGACCGCCGGCACGATGTTGCGGCTGCCGGCCCGCAGGCGCACGGCGCGGCGCCCCCCGAAGAGGGGAATGGTGAAGACTTCGTCGGCCAGGCGGGCCGGGTCGCCGCTGATTTCGTCACCGTCGAGGCGAACGAGCTGGAAAGGATCGTCGATATCGTCGACTGAGGCCGCCACGAGTGCACGGACACGTTCGCTCACCAGGCCAGTATCCGGCCCATAGACCATGATCACCGCGAAATGGGCGTCCGGTTTCTTGATGAAGGCATCGACGGCGCGCCGTTCGATGGAGGCCATGTATCGTTACTGCCTATGGTGTCGTTACTGCCTGTGGTGCCTTGCGTTGCACCGAAGCAGGCGGGCCAAGCCGCTACCGAACCAGGGATAGGATGAGGCGCGCCGGACGGGCGTGCCTCACCCCGGCGATCAGGGATGGTCGGCGAGCCAGGTTGCTAGCCGAAGCCGGATCTGGTCGGCCATCACGTCGGCCGCATCGTTCTCGGCATTGCGCCGCGCCCGTACGGTGGCGAAACGCTGCAGGCCGGAATTATAGGACTTGCGCGCGAAGTTCTTCGCCTTGAGCAGGATCTTGTCCGTGGCCGGATCGAGCAGCGTATAATCCGTCGTCAGCGTCACGGTGTCGACCTGGGGCGTAGCGTTCAGTGCATCGACCAGCGCGGAATCGAAGCTGGACGACGTCGCAAGCACCAGCCGGTAGCGCGACGGCGGCGCTTCGGCGCCGCCCGTGAGATTGAACGACAGGCGGTTGCGTACCTGCTGGCCGACACGGTCGTCGACCGGATCGATGGCGATGGAAGCAAGGCGCCCCTTCAGCCCGGGCGAGCCGTTGCCGGGATCCGCCAGCATCGGGCGGAAGCAGCCGCCCAGCATCACGGCCGGCAGGAGGGCGAGGGCGAACAGCGCACCGCGGCGCGAGGTCTGACTAGACGACGACATTCACAATCCTTCCCGGCACGACGATGATCTTTTTGGGAGAGCGCCCTTCCAGCACACGCTGGACGGTTTCATCAGCCAGTGTGGCAGCTTCGACTTCCTTTGGCGATGCCGTTTTCGGCACGGTAAGATCGGCCCGCTTCTTGCCGTTGAACTGCACCGGCAGGGTGATGGTGTCGTCTTCCAGCAAAGCAGGATCGGCCACAGGCCAGGAAGCCTCGGCTACCAGGCCCTGACAGCCCAGCACGCTCCAGCATTCCTCGGCCAGATGGGGCATCATCGGCGCGATCAACTGCACCAGCATGACGCCGGCTTCCTTCAGGGCGGCGGCGAGATTGGCAGGCACTGCCTCGGCGTTCTTGGTGCCGTCCAACGCGCGCCCGAGACTGTTTACCAGCGTGTAGATATGCGCCACGCAGCGGTTGAAGCCGAGGCGCTCGATATCGGCTTCGACGGCGGCCAGGGCCCGGTGCGCGGCCTTGCGCACGGCCAGAACGTCGTCCTCGCTCGCGGTGGGGCCAGCGGGAGAGGCCGTATGGGCGGCGATCTCGTTGACGATGCGCCAGATGCGCTGCACGAAGCGGCCGGCGCCCTGTACACCGTCCTCGGTCCAGATTACGTCGCGCTCGGGCGGCGAGTCCGACAGCATGAACCAGCGTGCCGTGTCGGCGCCGTAGTCGGCGATGATGTCGTCGGGATCGACGACATTCTTCTTCGACTTCGACATCTTCTCGATCGAGCCGATCTCGACCGGTTCGCCCGTGCGGTTGTTGAAGGCACGGCGCTCGGCGCCATCGCCCTCGATGCGCACGTCGGCCGGCACCACCCACTCGCCATTGTCGGCGCGATAGGTCTCGTGCACCACCATGCCCTGGGTGAACAGGCCCTTGAAGGGCTCATCCAGGCCGACATGGCCTGTCTTCTTCATGGCGCGCACGAAGAAGCGGCTATAGAGCAGATGCAGGATGGCGTGCTCGATGCCGCCGATATATTGGTCGACCGGCAGCCAGGCATCGACTTCCTTACGGACTGTCGGTGCCGTCTCGATCCACGGATCGGTGAAACGCGCAAAATACCAGGACGAATCGACGAAGGTGTCCATCGTGTCCGTCTCGCGGCGGGCCGGTTTGCCGCATTGCGGGCAGTCGACATGGCGCCAGGTCGGATGATGGTCGAGCGGATTGCCGGGCCGGTCGAAGGTGACGTCGTCGGGCAGCTTGACCGGCAGGTCCTTCTTGGGCACCGGCACGACGCCGCAGACCTCGCAATGGATCACCGGAATCGGGCAGCCCCAATAGCGCTGGCGCGAGATGCCCCAGTCGCGCAGGCGGAAATTGACCTTGCGCTCGGCCACGGGCGCGTTGCCGCGCGTCCGGCTCTCCAGCCGGCGGGCCACTTCTTCCTTGGCCTGCTCGATGGTCATGCCGTCGAGGAAACGCGAATTGATCATCCGCCCTTCGCCGTCATAGGCGATGTCGGTGATCACGAAGCTGGCGGGGTCCTGGTCGGGCGGGCACACGACCGGCGTGTTGCCGAGACCATAGGCGTTGACGAAATCGAGGTCGCGCTGATCATGCGCCGGGCAGCCGAAGATGGCGCCCGTGCCATATTCCATCAGCACGAAATTGGCGACGTAAACAGGCAGCTTCCAGTCCGGATCGAAGGGATGCACGGCGCGGATGCCGGTATCGAATCCCTTCTTCTCGGCCGTTTCGATCACGGCCGCCGAGGTACCCGTACGCCCAATCTCCTCGATGAACGCGGCCAGCTCCGGATTGTTCGCGGCGGCAGCCTTGGCGAGCGGATGGTCGGCAGCTACGGCCATGAACTTGGCGCCGAACAGCGTATCGGGGCGGGTGGTATAGATCAGCAGCTCGTTCTCGCCCTGCGGCGCCGTGGCCGCGTCGAGTTCGAAGCGCACCTGCAGGCCTTCCGACCGGCCGATCCAGTTCTTCTGCATCAGCCGGACCTTCTCCGGCCAGCGATCCAGCGTGTCCAGGGCCGAGAGCAGGTCCTGCGAATAATCGGTGATCTTGAAGAACCACTGGGTCAGTTCGCGCTGCTCGACCAGGGCGCCCGAGCGCCAGCCGCGGCCGTCGATCACCTGCTCGTTGGCGAGCACGGTATGGTCGACCGGGTCCCAGTTGACCTTGGAAACCTTGCGCTCCACCAGGCCGGCCTGCAGGAAGTCCAGGAACATCGCCTGCTGGTGGCGGTAATAAGAGGGATCGCAGGTTGCGATCTCGCGGCTCCAGTCCAGCGACAGGCCCATCGACTTGAGCTGGCCGCGCATGGTGTCGATATTGGCATAGGTCCATTTGGCCGGATGCGACTTGTTCTGCATCGCGGCATTCTCGGCCGGCATGCCGAAGGCATCCCAGCCCATGGGATGCAGCACGTTGAAGCCCTTGGCCCGGCGATAGCGCGCCACCACGTCGCCCATGGTGTAGTTGCGCACATGGCCCATATGGATGCGCCCGGAGGGATAGGGGAACATCTCGAGCACGTAATAGCGCGGACGCGGATCCTCATTCCTGGTTTCGAAGATCGCCTGGTCGGCCCAGATCTTCTGCCATCTGGGCTCGGCGTCGCGGGCGTTATAGCGCTCGGTGGTCATGGGGGAGGGAACTCGGAGTTGAATAGTCAACTGACAGTTGATTTTGAAACGCCGCTTTTAGCGGGCACGGAGGTGCAAAGCTAGCCTTGTCTCCTTTCGAAGGCCTGAAGAATCTGCGGGAAATCACCCGACAGGGCCGGTACAGGCGCAGTTTTGTCATGCCCGGGCTTGACCCGGGCATCCAGCGTCGACGGATTTCCGCTCTGGAAACGAGAGCTGGATTGCCGGGTCGAGGCCGGTAATGACAAGGGTTGAGCCATCGTCAACGGCCGAACGTCGGGCAGACCCTGCCTACTCGGCCAGCTTGACCGGTACCGGACGGGTCAAGAGGTCGACGTAGAAATCGGAGAAGCGCTTGTTGTCGAACTGCTTGACCACTTTCACCTTCTGCAGGAGGTCCGTCGGCTGCTTCTGCCAATAGCCGAGCGTGCGGCCATAACCAGGCCCGAACGCCACGTCGACGTCGATATAGAGATCGTCGACCTTCGTCGCAAAGCTTGGATCGACCAGATAGGCGAGGGCGAGCGTATCGAATACGCTGGCCTTGGCCTTGTCATCCTTGGCGAATTTCTTGGCCATCCAGCTATCCTGGAAGAGTTTCTGGATCGGGCCGTTGCCAGCGGTCAGGCGATCGAACTCGGGCTTGCCGATCTGGGTGATGTCGGTGACGTCGAGCGGAATCAGGGCTTGCTCGATCGGTTCGCGCATGACGATGCGGGCGGCCTCAGGATCGATCCAGACGTTCATCTCGGCGGCGGGCGTCGTGTTGCCTTTCACGTCAACCGCGCCGGCCATGTAGACGATGCGCTTGATCAGCGGCACGATTTCCGGGTTCTTGCGGATTGCCAGGGCGATGTTGGTGGCCGGCCCGATTACCAAGAGCGAGACCTGGTGCGGATTGGCCTTGATCGTGTCCACGATGAAGTCGACGGCATCGTCCTTGCGCAGCTTGGTTTTCTTGGCAAAGCCGTCCGGCGGGGCGATCAGGTCGGCATCCTTAGGCTGCGGGCGATGGAACGAAGTCTTGTAGCTTTCGCCGAAGCCGAACAAAGCGCGCTCATGCTCGAAGCTGCGGGGATCGTGCACCAAGGGCAGGTTCGCGCCGGCATAGACGCCGACCCTGTCCTCGATGCCGAGGCGTTCGACGGCGCGCAGGGCATCGGCGACTTCCTGCTTCAGCCAATCATTGCCGGTGACCACGGTAATGCCCAGAAGGTCGATCACACCATCCTTCTGCAATTGGGCCGCCATGATCAGCACCTGGCCGTCATCGCCGATCGTCGAGAAATCCGTGTCGAGAATGACTTTTTCGGGGGCAGCGTTGGCTGGCGAAGCCAGGAATGCACCTGCGGCCAGCAGGACGGCCGCCATCAATCGTTTCATCAAAAATTTCCTCCTGGTTTCAAATGTCTTGTCTTCGCCAACGAGCAGCGAGCCTGGCCGCTCGAACGGCGGCGGGGGGCTACATTCCCGCCTGGGGTAGGAGATGGCAAGCCGCCGCGCCGCATCTGGGCCGCGGCTCGACATGTTCCGCAGGAAACAGGTGGCGGCCAAGGACCTCCTTTGCCGCTCTTGCGCCACTGCCAGAGCCCGACTTTGCCATCATCGGTGGCGAGCTTGGCGTGTTGCAACTCGATTGCAGAACGCCCGGGAGATACGCCGTGAAATCCGCCCTTCGCCTCGCTTTCGCGACGGCCAGCCTGCTTGCGCTCGCGATGCCGATCCTGCCTGCCCATGCGACCTCGGATCCGCAGGTGCGGCCGCGCGTCGAGGTTGCCTTCGTGCTCGACACCACCGGCTCGATGGCGAGCTTGATCGACGGTGCCAAGCGCAAGATCTGGTCGATCGCCAATGCCATCGTCGACGCCAATCCTGATGCGGAGATTCGCATCGCCCTGATCGGCTATCGCGACCGCGGCGATGCCTATGTCACCGATGTCCATGCCCTTACGGGTGATATCCAGGGGCTCTATGGCGATCTGGTGCAATATACCGCCGACGGTGGCGGCGACACGCCCGAATCCGTGAACGAGGCTTTGGATAAGGCTGTCCGCAGCCTGCAATGGGATAGCGGAGGCCAGACCCGCAAGATCATCTTCCTGGTGGGGGATGCGCCGCCGCACATGGATTATCCCAATGCGCCTCGCTACCCCGAGATCGTCAAGGCGGCCGTGGCCAAGGGCATCGTGGTCAACACGGTCCAGGCCGGCGATGCCGGCGACACCCGCCAGATCTGGCAGGACATCGCCCGCCGCGGCAATGGCCGCTATTTGCCGATCCCCCAGGATGGCGGGCAGATCGTCGAAGTGCCCACGCCCTATGACGAGGACATCCTGCAACTGCAGCAGTCGCTCGACGATACCGTGCTGCCCTATGGCGATGGCGAAAGGCAGCAGGCCGTCCGCAACAAGATGGATCTGCGCAAGCAGGCGCCGGCCCCGGCTCAGGTCGACAATTCCAGCTTCTACAGCAAGAAGGCCGGACCCAAGGAGGTGGTGACGGGCGAGGGAGATCTCACCGCCGATATCGCCAATGGCCGCCAGAGCCTCGACAAGGTCGCGGCCTCGGCGCTTCCCAAAGTGCTGCAAGGCAAGTCCGAAGCCGAGCGCAAGGCCTATGTCGAAGAGCAACTCTCCAAGCGCAAGGGCCTGCAGGAGAAGCTCGCCGAGATCAATCGCAAGCGCGATGCCTTCGTGGCGGCCGAGCGCACCAAGACCGGCAGAAACAAGGCCGATTCCTTCGATTCAGCCGTGCAGGAAACGCTCAGGCAGCAGCTTTGAGGTGGCTTAAGATTCGTCCGTGAACAAATGAATCGACTTGGCTCGGCCTTTGTCATTGCCAGGCTTGCCCTGGCAATTCAGCCCCCTTTCAGGCAACGAAGACAAGGGCGCTGGTTGCCCGGGTCAAGCCCGGGCATGAAAAAGGCGGTGCTTCAATTATTTCCCGACAATGCCTCACGGCGCCTTCTTGCCCGCGAGCCCGATCAGGCTCTCGAAGGCGGCTGACGTGGCGTGGCCGTCGGCCTTGGCCTTGACCAGGAGCTTGTCCTGATCCTGGGCGAAGACGGCCTGCTCGATCTTGATGTCGAGGCCCGGTATCTGAGGTACGGAGGCCCGGGCCTTGTCCTCGTCGAGGGCCTTGGCCACCGCCGCGGTCAGGCGCTGGTTGAGATTGCCGAGCAGGGCGGTCGCGATTTCGGTGATTTGCGGATCGCCGGTCTTGATCGAGGCTTCTCCCTTCACCCGCAGGGCAACCTGGCGCGGCGTCGGGATGTAGAGCTCGACCGGGATGGTGATGGCAATCCTGTCCGTGGCGATCTTGGTCTTGATCTTCTGTCCCAGCACCTTGGCGCAGCCCCAGGCCGTCACCTTGCCGGCAACGTCGATCACCGCCGTGTCACCCTCGGCGCGAATATGGGCGCTGTCGATGCTGTTGACCACGAGATTGGGGCCCTTGCGGGCACAGGCATCCTCCGGAAACGGCAATTTGCGCGCGATCGCCAGCGCATTGTCCTGCAGGGATTTCAGATCGCCGGTGACGGCGAGGTCGAGCTGGACGCCGCCTGCCTCGCTCTTACTGTCGAGCGATGCGCGGATCGGAATGTCGAGGGGAATACCAAAGACCGGCAGGGATATCGTGGTCGGGCCGATATCGAGGGCGGAGGCTGGCCGTCCCAGACCGCAGATCAGGAGCGCTGCCAGGGTGCTTCGTGCCAAGATCTGCCTTCTTGCCAAAATAGATTTGGCTACCTTGAATCGCATCATCGGCCTACCCTCTCTACGCTACGCTTGCAAATGACTGGAGAGGGCTTTTAGCACGGCCCGGCGAGGTTCCGGTAGCCATGGCCCGCCTGTCCTATTATGTCGAAGGCCTGTTTCGTCTTTCGTCACTCTCTGGAAATCATCTCATGTCCGATGCTCCGGCCCGCCTTGCGGGGGTCCGCCTAGCCATCGCCCGCGCTGAAGCCGACGCGCTGCGTCCCGCCGGTTCGGTGGCGCTGGTCGCCGTTTCCAAGACGTTCGGGCCGGAGGCGATCGAGCCCGTGCTCGCCGCGGGCCAGCGGGTCTTCGGCGAGAATCGCGTGCAGGAGGCGCAGGGCAAGTGGCCTGATCTCAAAGCCGTCTTTCCCGATGTCGAACTGCACCTCATCGGCCCGCTGCAGTCCAACAAGGCCAAGGAGGCGGTCGCCCTGTTCGACGTGATCCATACGGTCGATCGTCCCTCGGTGGCCCAGACGCTTGCCAAGGAAATCGCCAGGCAGGGCAAGGCACCGCGCTTGCTGGTGCAGGTCAATACGGGCGAGGAGGCTCAGAAGGCCGGTGTTGTTCCTCAGGAGGCCGATGCCTTCATCGCGGCCTGCCGCGACGACTATGGCCTCGCCATCGATGGGCTGATGTGCATTCCGCCGGTGGAGCAGTCGCCCGGGCCGCATTTCGCCCTGCTCGCCAAGATCGCCGCGCGCAACGGGCTTTCGATGCTCTCGATGGGCATGTCGAGCGATTTCGAGACTGCCATCGAGGTCGGCGCCACCCATGTGCGGGTGGGCAGCGCCATCTTCGGGACACGCTGAGCTTTTCTCTCGGCCGGCGGCGTGCGCGGGGGCTATTTCTTGCTGCCGTCGCTGGTGGGGTCGGCGAGGGGATAGCTCATGTCCGTGAGGCAGGCGCGCAGCCATGGGCTGTCTTCGTCCTCGCCGAGATCGGCGCTGATCTTGGGCGAGGGCGTGCTCGCGCCGCCGCCTGTATTGGCACTTGCAGCCGGTTGAGGGGTCCAATGCCGGTCGGAGGAAGGCTGGCTATCGGGGCAGGGGCTGTTGCCGTTCTCGTCGCCGCAGGTCGCGATCGTCTTGAGCTTTCCGTCAACGACGTCGGCCACCGTCTGGGTGACATAGAGCGCGTTGGTGGCAAAGTCCGTCGTCACGGAGCAGACCCGGTCCTTGTTCTGATAGGAGCGGGTTCCTAGGCAGGTATAGATCTGCTCCCCGCTGCTGGGCAGAAAGTCACAATCCGCGCTGTAGCCCGCGAAGGGACCACCGGTGAACTGGGCGTTGAACTGGCGCTGCTTGTTGGCGATCTCGATGAGGCGCGGTAGCGTCGGATTGGTCTTGGAGTATTCGGCCAGATCCGCGGTTCGGGCCTCGATCGCCTTGAGCAGCACATTCGGCGCCTCCTCATCGGATGCTTCCTCGCCCTCTCTCCGGCCGTCGCCTTGGCTTTCGCCCTCGGTGTCCAGGCGAAGGTCCCGCCGCGCTAGCCAATGTTTCTGGCTTTCGATCAGCATGGCGCGGATCTGCGGATCCGGGCTGGCCTTGAGGATCTTGGCATAGGCCGCGCCCATCGCGGCATCGGCCCGCCGCAACGATTTGTCGGCGCAGATGCGGCGTTCGATCGAGGTCGAGGCCTTCTTGCAGTCGATGGCGTGGGCGGGCAGGGCATGGAATGCAGTCAGGGCGACTATGCTGAAAGCCAGGCGTTTCATTGCGAATATTCCAGGGGGATCGAAAGGGGCGGCAACGGGGTTGAAGGAAGGCAGGTCGTGAAGCGCCGGTATCAATGGCTCCTGCGCTTGTAGACGCCGTCTATCACGCTGCCCCCGCCACCGCAGATGGCTGCCGCATCGGCGCCGCGAATCGTGATCGTGCCGTTGTCGACGGAGAAGGCGAGGCCGAGGCCGGGCTTGGCCACATCGCCCTCCTCGTCGAGATCAGCCACGATGTTGACGCGGGTAACCTTGCCCTCGAAGGCCCGGCCGGTGATCGTGCCTTCGGCGATGAAGCCGCAGTCGGCAACCGTCGCCGCGCCGTTTGGAACGCCGCCGATGGCGGCGCTCACCCGCCAATGCTCGCTGGTTCGCTTGACCACGAGCGTGGCTTCGCCATTGTCCCGACGGACATAGGTGCCAGCTGCGACATCCTGAACGCTCATGGCCGCCGTCGCAGTGGCAAAAGCCGTCGCGGCAATCGCGAATCCGGCTGCGGCGAAAATGATCTTCCTCATCAATTCATCCTTGCTATGAAATATCTCGGGGCTTTTTCGCATGGCCGATGCCTCCCTCGTTCGGCCACCATCACGGCATAGCGCGACAGACGCGGCAGCGCCTTGCGGAACACGTCCGGTGGTACGGCGACGAAGCCGGCGGTCGGCGCGCCCAAAGATAGGCGACCCAACCTACCGTCAAACGTCCGCGGCCGCCTGAAAGCAGCGAGACCCGCGCGCGGATGAGGTCGATCCTGTGTTTCAAGGGCTGACTTTCAATAATTTCGGCACAAATGCCTGTCGAAAGTGCATTGCTGCGATTCACAAATCATGGCGCACACCGTCATAATGCGATAGAGCGCTAAAGCGTTTTACGATTTGTGGGAGTCACCAGGAATCGCAAAGACGCTCGAGCCAATCCATTGGATTGGCTCGGAAACTAGGGCAAAAGGGCGTTTTCGCTAAAACGCGCTTTGCTTTGGTATTCAAAGCGCGAAAGCATACCGGGTTTCCTGCCGCGCACGCCGAGCGCCTGAACAGATTCTTCCTGATCGAACCACAGGCTCGCTCAGGAGGAATCTGCGGGATTTCAAACGCTTCCGCCTTCTGGGGAATCTCATGTCCGGCAGTCGAAAAATTCTGATCGTCGACGATGATAACGAGCTGCGCCAGGCCCTGGCCGAGCAATTGGCGCTCTATGACGAGTTCGAGATCGAGCAGGCCGAATCCGCAAGCCGCGCGGTTCAGATCGCCAAGTCGGACCATCTCGATCTCGTGATCATGGATGTCGGTCTGCCGGATATGGACGGGCGCGAAGCCGTCAAGCTTCTGCGCAAGAACGGGTTCAAATCGCCGATCATCATGCTCACCGGCCATGATTCCGACGCCGACACCATTCTCGGCCTCGAGGCCGGGGCGAACGACTATGTCGTCAAGCCCTTCCGCTTCGCCGTGCTGCTCGCCCGCGTGCGCGCCCATCTGCGCCAGCATGAGACGAGCGAGGACGCCGTCTTCAACATCGGCCCCTTCACTTTCAAGCCAGCCTCCAAATTGCTCTTGACCGAGAAGGGCTCCAAGGTGCGGCTGACCGAGAAGGAAACCTCGATCCTGCGCTATCTCTATCGCTCCGGTCAGAAGGCGGTGCAGCGCGACGTGCTGCTGCAGGAGGTCTGGGGCTACAATTCGGGCGTGACCACCCATACGCTCGAAACCCACATCTACCGCCTGCGGCAGAAGATCGAGAAGGATCCGTCCAACGCGGCCCTGCTGGTCACCGAAGGCGGCGGCTACAAGCTGGTGCCCTAGAGGCTGTTATGGACCATGGATGGGGTTTTGACGTGAGCGATTTTGGTCGAGGAGAAGGAGTTCGAGGACGCAAACCTTGCGGTTTGCTACGAAGAAGGACGTACTCGTCGAGCAAAATCGCCACGCCCCTGCGGGGTGAGGTCAAGACTGGCCATCTGCAGCGTCGCTTCGCTTGCCAAGACGAAAGTCTTGGCAGCGCTCGCTCCTCCCATCTAGCCAGTCTTGACCTCATCAAAACCCTATCCATGGTCCATAACAGCCTCTAGGGCCTCTCTTCTCGAACCCAGGGCCGCAGATGGCGCTCGAAGACGATATGGTATTGCTGGAAAGAGTGGCGCTGTTCCGCGCCATGGACCGCGATGCCTTGCGCCTGCTCGCCTTCTCGTCCGAAACCAGGCGGCTGCGCGCCGGCGACACGCTGTTCCGCAAGGACGACATTTCCGAATATGGCTTCGTCGTCGTCTCGGGTGCGATCACCCTGATCGACGATGATGTCGCCAGCGCCATCGTCGGACCTGGTACCCTGATCGGCGAAATGGCCCTGCTGTCGGAAACGCGCCGCCCCACCACCGCCATCGCCCGCGAGGCCAGCGTGGTGCTGCGCGTGTCGCGTCAGATGTTCCGGCGTACGCTGGAGGAATATCCGGCGACGGCGGCCCGCATCGCCGACGAGCTTCGTCACCGCGTGCAGGAAATGTCGACCGAACTGGCCGGCGTGAAGGAACGCCTGCGCCGCATCGGCTCCGATCCGAACGGCCACGAAGGCTGATTCGCTCGCCTTTCGTTCAGGCGCTGTTCGTTTTCTTAAGACGTTGTCTCTCATCGAGCCCAGTTGTTCCGCTTTGGAACAGAGGTCTGTGCCGTTCAGATACGGTTCAGCTCACCCTTGCTAATTTTCGTCATCACAAGTGTCTGAAGCAAAGTGTGTTTTGAAAAAACGCGTCTTTGCTTGAGCTTCCTTTGTCGATGCGTCTTTGTGGTTCTGCTGAAGCGCAAAACGTTCAAGGAGAGTGCGGGATGAGAACACCCATTGGGTTGATCTTCGCGGCTTGCTTTGCCGCGATCGGCTTCTTCGCTACGGTCCAGACTTCGTCAGCCATGCCTGTTGCGCCGGCCGGCCAGACCAACGCCGGCGGTCTGGCGCAGGATATTCGCTGGGGTTGCCCGCGGGGCTGGGCTCCCAATCGCTGGGGACGCTGCGTGCGTCATCGCCCCTATTGGCGACCCCGCCATTATTATCGCCCCTATTACCGTCCCTATTACAGGCGCCATTATTATCGGCCCCATTACCGCCACTACTATCGCCCCCGCTACTACCACCATCGCGGCTGGGGCGGGGGACATCGCCGCTGGCATCGCTGGTAGCAGCCACTTCGTCGCCCAGGGGTGACATGATTTGGGCGACATGATTTGCGGGCCGGTCCCAGGACCGGCCCGTTCTGCTGTCGAACCAAGTCGGTGATTCGGGCGCCCTTTGTTCCAGGCGCGTACCAAGCCTTAAGCCGCACCCTGAAAAGCCGGCCAGGGTGGTCCATTCCGGGAATTAACCCTTGCCTGCCGGGAGTAGGGGCCAGCAACACTTTCCTCATGGGCGAAGAGAGATGAACAGAGGGCCGGATCGCTCGATCGGCAGGATAGTCGGTGATTCGCTCTCGCTTCGTTCAGACGCCGTTCCAAGCGTTAATGGCCTGTCGGAAGGCCCCGAAAGCCCGTTCCAGAATGGGAAACGAGCCGGCGTGTCGCTGCTGTCGGGAGCGGATGCGGTGTTAACCCTGTTCAGGCAAGGGGCTCCCGTCGCGCCAACCTTCCTGACATCAGCCGAACAGAGCAGGAATTCAGCCGGGGCAGCGATTCGGGCGCTTTTCGTTCCAATCCCGTTCGGGGGGTTAAATTTCGGCCGCCCGCGCCCATATTTGCGTTTCATGGCGAGACAGAATGGCGTGTGTCTGGTACCAGAATGCAGGAAATGCCCGCAAAGGTCGTATTTCCTTGACGTCGCGGGGCAATGGGTGTCCGGCAAATCCTGAATCGGGGGCTTCGGCTTCCCCAAAAGCGATTTGACGAAATCGCGCCGAATCGCAAAGACGCATCGAAACAAGGAATTAGAGCCAGGAAGCGTTATCGCCAAAACGCGCTTTGCTCTGTGAAATGACACCCGAAAGACCGCCGACTTGATGCTGCCTCCCATCCTGCCCCCATCCGTGCGCGCACGCGGCGTTACAGCGGTGCTGGGGCCGACCAATACCGGCAAGACCTATCTGGCCATCGAGCGCCTGCTTGGCCATGGCGCTGGCATTATCGGCCTGCCGCTGCGCCTCTTGGCGCGCGAGGTCTACAACAAGCTGGTGGAGCGGGTCGGAGCCGAGTTCGTGGCGCTGGTCACCGGCGAGGAAAAGATCAAGCCCGACAAGGCCCGCTACTGGGTGGCGACGGCGGAAGCCATGCCGCGCGATCTGGAAGTGCCGTTCGTGGCGCTCGACGAGATCCAGATCGCCGCCGATCTCGAACGCGGGCATGTCTTCACCGACAGGCTGCTCAACCGCCGCGGCACGCATGAGACGCTGCTGCTCGGCTCGGCGACGATGAGGCCGATCATCGAGAGATTGATTCCGGGCGTCAACGTCGTCACTCGGCCGCGCCTGTCCCATCTCCTGTTCGCCGGCGACCGCAAGCTGACGCGTCTGCCACGGCGAACCGCCATTGTCGCCTTCTCGGCCGACGAGGTCTATGCCATCGCCGAACTGATCCGCCGCCAGCGCGGCGGCGCCGCCGTGGTGCTGGGAGCGCTGTCGCCGCGCACCCGCAATGCGCAGGTGGCGATGTATCAAAATGGCGATGTCGATTTCCTGGTGGCCACCGATGCCATCGGCATGGGGCTCAATCTCGATGTCGACCATGTCGCCTTTGCCGGTGACCGCAAATTCGACGGCTATCAGTTCCGCCGCCTGACGCCTGCCGAGTTCGGGCAGATCGCCGGCCGTGCCGGGCGCCATGTTCGCGACGGCACCTTCGGCTCGACCGGACGCTGCGATCCTTTCGAGCCCGAACTCGTGGAGGCCATCGAAGGCCACAGCTTCGACAGCGTGAAAGTGCTGCAGTGGCGCAATCCGGCCTTGAATTTCACCTCGGTGGAGGCGCTCCAGGCCTCGCTGTCGGCCACGCCGGAGGAGCAGGGCCTGACCCGGGCTCCCGACGCCGACGACATCCGGGCCCTCTCCATCCTCGCCCGCGATGAGGAGGTGAGGCGCCTCGCCAAGGGAGGGCAGGCCGTGGCGCGCCTGTGGGAAGTGGCCGGGCTGCCGGACTATCGCAAGATTTCCCCTCATTCTCACGCCGACATCATCACGAATCTCTATGGATTTTTGATGCGTGAGGGTAAGGTCCCCGACGACTGGTTCGCCCGTCAGGTCGCCATGTCGGATCGGACCGACGGCGATATCGATACGCTCTCAACGCGTATCGCCCATATCCGAACCTGGACTTTTGCGGCAAATCGGCTTGACTGGCTGAAAGACCCCGCTCATTGGCAAGGTGTCACACGCAGTGTGGAGGACAAGCTCTCCGACGCATTGCATGAACGGCTTGCCCAACGCTTTGTCGACCGTCGCACCAGCGTGCTGATGCGGCGCCTTAGAGAAAACGCTATGCTTGAGACTGAAATTACCAAGACCGGCGATGTGATTGTCGAAGGGCAGCATGTCGGAACGCTGCAGGGTTTCCAGTTTGCACCCGATCCGAGTGCCGGTGACGGTGAGAGCGGCCGTGCCTTGCGAGCCGCGGCAGCCAAGGCTCTGGCTGGCGAGATCGAGACGCGCAGCCAGAAATTCGCGCAGGCGCCCGATACCGAATTCGCCCTGGCGGCGGATGGCACCGTGCGCTGGATCGGCGAGCCCGTAGCCAAGCTCCTCGGTGGGGAAAGGCCGCTCGCCCCGCGCATCCGCCTGCTGGCGGACGAGCAATTGACGGGCCCCGCGCGCGATTCCGTGCAGACGCGGCTCGACATCTGGATCGGCAACCATATTACCCGCCTGCTCGGGCCGCTGCTGCTGCTGGACAAGGCCGAAGATCTGCAGGGGCTGGCCAAGGGAATCGCCTTCCAGCTCGTCGAAGCGCTGGGCGTGCTCGACCGCTCCAAAGTGGCCGAGGACCTCAAGCAGCTCGACCAGAACCAGCGTGCTTCGCTGCGCAAGCATGGCGTGCGCTTCGGCGCCTATCACATCTATCTGCCGATGCTGATGAAACCGGCGCCCCGCGCGCTCGCGGCGCAGCTCTGGGCTCTCACCCATGGTGGCCTCGACCAGAAGGGGCTCGACGAGATCCCGCATCTGGCGGCATCCGGCCGGACCTCGATGCCGGCCGACAAGAGCATCGACAAGGGACTTTATCGCCTTGTCGGCTATCGCGTCTGCGGTGAGCGGGCGGTGCGCGTCGACATTCTCGAACGCCTTGCCGATCTCATTCGCCCGGCGATTGCCTATCGTCCAGGCACCACGGTAGGCCAGCCCCCGGCCGGCGCTGCCGATGGCGACAGCTTCATTGCGACCGTGCAGATGACCTCGCTGGTCGGCTGCTCGGGCGAAGACTTCGCCTCGATCCTGCGGGGCCTGGGCTATCGCTCCGAAAAGCGCAAGGGGC
Organism: Labrys sp. KB_33_2; assembly: GCF_052114505.1. Lineage (NCBI taxonomy): Bacteria > Pseudomonadati > Pseudomonadota > Alphaproteobacteria > Hyphomicrobiales > Xanthobacteraceae > Labrys > Labrys sp. KB_33_2. The sequence goes on from NZ_JBFREW010000001.1 coordinate 25,575, forward strand.
CGGCGATCACCCACGAGATCAGGCTGCCTGCGCCGACCGAGCCTGCAGCCCCCGTCGAGGCTGCCGCCTCTGACGCGGCGAATGGGGCGGAGGCGGCCGAATCAAGCCAGGAGGCCACGCCGAGCCCGGCCGAGATCGATGCCATGGAGGCGATCGGCTCGCCGCCACATGAGCGCAGCTTCGAGGAAGTCGCCGAGGTTGCCGGGGAGACGGCGGACGAAACGCCGGTCGAGGTGATGGCCAGCATCGAGGCGCCAGCGGAGGAAGCCCAGGCGGAGGACATTCAGGCTGAGGAGACTCAGGCCGAGGAAGTCCAAGTCGAAGAAGCTCAAGTCGAAGAAGCTCAAGTCGAGGCAACTCAAGTCGACGAAGCGCCGGCAGACGAAGCTGTGGCTCCGGAGACGCCCGCGGAAGCGAGCGAAAGCGCCGAGATTGCCACCGGTGAAGCTGCAGCCACCGTCGAAGCCTCCTCCGAGGCACCTGCCTCCGAGACGCCTACCGTCGCGGCAGGCGTGGAGGAAGTGCCGGAGATCGAGGTCTGGCGTCCGGCGCGCTTCGAGCGTCATCAGCGCCCGCATCATCAAGGCCGCCCCCAGCACGGCAACCGCCAGCCGGGCGGGGAGCGCAAGCCGGAGGCCGGCGGCGGCTTCCGCCGCGGCCGCCCCGCGCCCGTGGACGGAGCGGCGCCGGCCGCGCCGGCTGAGGGGGCGGAGGCCCGGCAAGGCGAACGGCCAAATCGCTTCGAACGGCCGCGTCGCGATGATCGCGGCAATGGCCGGCCGCGCGAAGAAAACCGGCCCGGAGATCGCAAGCCGGCCGGAGAAGGAGGGCGCCGCCAGGGCGATGCCCGTCCCGATCGTGGCCCTCGTCCCGATCGCGGCCCGCGTCCCGATCGCCAGGATCGGGGTGGTGAGCGTCCGCGCAACTGGTCGAGCGACTCCAAGCCGCAGGGACGCGAGTCCAATCGCGCCCCGGATCCGAACTCGCCCTTCGCCAAGCTCCTTGCCTTGAAGGAGCAGATGCAGGGCGGCAAGTCGGACAAGAGCTGATCCCAAGAATCGGATTCAAGGAACCGGATTCGAGGAACCTGACCTATGGACCAGGCCGGCAGCCAGGATCGTCTTCGGATCGATAAATGGCTCTGGCATGCGCGTGTCGTGAAGACACGCTCTCTGGCAGCAAAATTGGTGGCGGACGGTCATGTCCGCCTCAACGGCACCCGAATTGATACGCCTGCCAAGGCGGTCAAGCCCGAGGATGTTCTGACCATCGCGCTGGAGCGTACCGTCAGGGTCTATCGCATTCTCGCGCTCGGTGAGCGCCGGGGGCCTGCCAGTGAGGCCCAGGGGCTATACGAGGATCTCTCTCCCGAACCGCCGGGCAGGCCCAAGACCTTGCCTGAGATGAGCTGAGATCCTTCTTTGCGATCACGGGCGTCCTCGCCTGCATCTTTCTTTCCACATGCGCCTTGGTTTCGAGCCCCTCCTTCGTTGGGGTAGACCTTCCGATTCGATCGATAATCCCTATATTCGTGATAGACAGGATAGACTTCTGTCACGCGGAGCAATCAGGGCGATGCTGACGAACAAGGGCAAATATGGTCTCAAGGCGCTGGCGCATCTGGCCGGCCTGCCGGCCGGCGAGACGGCGCAAAGCCAGGAAATCGCCGAGGCAAACCGCATTCCCAAGAAGTTTCTCGATGCGATCCTGGGTGAGTTGCGCGTGGCCGGCATCGTGCGCTCCAAGAAAGGCAAGGGCGGTGGCTATATGCTGGCCCGCGAGGCCAGCCAGATCAGCGTCGGCAATGCCATCCGGGTCCTCGACGGTCCGCTCGCGCCGATCGCCTGCGCCAGCCACACCGCTTATCAGCCTTGCCTCGACTGCCCGGATGTTCCAGGTTGCACCGTACGCCTTTTGATGCGGCGTGTGCGGGACCTTTCTTCCGACCTGCTCGACAACATGTCGGTGGAAGAGATGCGTCGGGCAGGTGGCGGGGAACAGGAACTGACCTATTCGATTTGAGTTCCCTGCGGCCCTGGAGGCCGAGCCGGCACGCTTTCGTGCCGGTCAGGTCCATATTTTGTCATGATCATGGAGAGCATTTATGGAAAAACGTGCGATTGGGCGGTCTGATCTTTCGGTTGCTCCGTTGGGCCTGGGCGGCAATGTCTTCGGCTGGAGCGCGGATGAGAAAGCCTCCTTCGCTGTCCTCGATGCTTTCGTTGGGGGCGGCTTCAACCTGATCGACACGGCGGATGTCTATTCGGCCTGGGTTCCCGGCAATCAGGGCGGTGAGTCTGAAGCCATCATCGGCAAATGGATGAAGGCCCGCGGCAATCGCGCCGACATCGTGCTCACCACCAAGGTCGGCTCGGAAATGGGGCCCGGCAAGAAGGGCCTGTCGCGCGACTATATCCTCAAGGCGGCCGAGGATTCCCTGCGGCGCCTGCAAACCGATTACATCGACCTCTACCTCTCCCATTGGGAGGATCCGGAGGTGGATCTGGAAGAAACGCTCTCCGCCTATGACGAGTTGATCAAGGCCGGCAAGGTGCGCGTGATCGGCAATTCCAATCATAGCGCCAACACGATGTTCAAGGCGCTGGCTATCAGCACCAAGGAGATGTGGCCGCGTTTCGAGAATCTGCAGACGCACTACAATCTCTATGACCGCGCCGGCTATGAGAACGAGCTCGAGGCGTTCTGTCTCAAGAACGAGATCGGCGTGACCAGCTATTTCTCGCTGGCGAGGGGGTTCCTCTCCGGCAAATATCGCAGCGAGGCCGATTTCGCCAAGAGCAACGCGCGTGGCGGCGAGATGGCCAATTATCTCAACGAGCGGGGCCTGCGCATCCTGGCCGCTCTCGATGCGGTAGCCGAGGCCAAGAGCGCCACACCGGCCCAGGTCGCCATCGCCTGGCTTATCGCAAGGCCCGGCATCGTCGCTCCGATCGCCAGCGCCACCAGCGTCGAGCAACTTGGGGACCTGATCAAGGCGACCGAACTCAATCTGGGTTCGGGCGAGATCGAGCAACTCACCAAGGCGAGCGCATAATTTTCGTCCTGCTGTCGAAAGCGAACGGGATGGCGCGTCATTGTCATGCCGGCGCATCATGCGCCGGCGGAGACAGGAGAGACCCATGCAGTTCGCGATTCTGATCTACAGCAACGAGGAAGCCATGCTGAAGGTGGACCCCGCCAATAAGCAGGCTGTGCTGGCCGCCTATCAGGCCTATACGGAGGCCCTCAGATCGGCCGGTGCTCTCGGCCCGTGGAGCCGTCTGCGCCCCACGTCTGCGGCGACGACCGTGCGCCTCGCCGACGGCAAGACCCAGGTGCTCAACGGCCCCTTCGCCGACACCAGGGAACAACTCGGCGGTTTCTACATCATCGATGTGCCGGACCTGGATGCCGCGATCGGCTGGGCTGCGCGTTGCCCGAGTGCAGCCATCGGTACCATCGAGGTCCGGCCGGTGTGGGACCCAAGGATTATTGAACCAAGCGAGCCGATCCGGTGCCTTCCGCCCCCGCCGTCGAACTTGCCGAAATCGTCGCGCGACGCAGCTATGGCAGGCTCGTCGCCCTTCTCGCGGCACGTTCGGGCGACATTGCGGGGGCGGAGGACGCCCTGGCCGACGCCTTTGCGGCGGCTTTGGAACATTGGCCGGCGGGCAGTGTGCCCGCCAATCCCGAAGCCTGGCTCCTGACCGCGGCCCGGCGCCGGCAGATCGACGCGGCCCGCCGCGCCAAGCTGCGCGGCGAAAAGGCGGACGAGGTCATCCGCCATGTCGAGGCCCTCGCCTCCGAGCAGGCCGAACAGCCTGTCATTCCCGATGAGCGCCTGCGCCTGATGTTCGCTTGTGCTCATCCCTCGCTCGATGCCGCCGTGCGCGCGCCCTTGATCCTGCAGACGATATTGGGGTTCGACGCCGGCGCGATCGCCAGCGCCTTCCTGGTTTCACCTGCGGCGATGAGCCAGAGATTGGTGCGGGCCAAGCTCAAGATCAAGCAGGCCGCCATCCCCTTCCGGATCCCGGAACCCGACGAGTTGCCCGGTCGTCTCGAAGCGGTACTGGAGGCCGTCTATGCCGTCTATGCCGAGGGCTGGGCCGATCCCGAAGGGGCGCAGGCCCGCGAGCGCAATCTGTCGGTGGAAGGCATCTGGCTCGGCCGGTTGCTGGTCTCGCTCCTGCCCGGCGAGCCGGAAGTGCTCGGCCTGCTGGCCCTGATGCTGCATGCCGAGGCGAGGCGGGCTGCACGCCGTAGCCCGGTCGGCGACTATATCCCGTTGGAACAGCAGGATACCACGCTTTGGGATGCCGCCCTGATCGAGGAGGCTGAGGCTTTGCTCGCCAGGGCCGGGCAGGCGCGACAGATCGGTCGCTATCAGCTCGAAGCCGCGCTGCAATCGGCCCATGCCAATAGGCGCATCTGCGCGACGACGGACTGGGCCGCGATCGTCACGCTGTATGAGGCCTTGGTACTACTGACCGCGTCCCCCGTCGCTGCCATCAACAGAGCCGTGGCGCTCGCCCGTCTTGCGGGACCGCAAGCCGGATTGGCCGGGCTCGACGAGGTCGCCAGCGACAGGCGGATCGCCGATTACCAGCCTTATTGGGCTGCACGCGCGGACTTGCTGGCCCGCGCCGCAAGGCAGGAGGAGGCCCGCAACGCCTATTCGCGGGCGATCGGGCTGGAGAGTGATCCCGTCATCCGCCGTTATCTGCAAGGGCGCCTGGCGGCTCTGGGCTGATATCGGCGCCTGCAGAAGCTATTGGGGATAGCGGCCATTGAAGGGCGGGGCCTCGATCCACCATTGCGGTGTATAGGCGCGCTTGATCGGGCAACGGATCAATGTGTCTTCATCGAGCCACAGCTGCCGCTCGGGGGCGGGGGTCATCACGATGGTTTCCGCCGTGCCGGAGCGGCCGCTTCGCAGGGCCTGGTCCTGCGCCGGCGAGCTGCCGCATCGAAGCTGCAGCGTCGCCTGGAACTTGGCGCTGGAAGGCTCCTCGCCATCGGCCTCGATGACCGCGCAATATTTGCCGTAGAGCTGGATGGCAGGACCGGCTGCCCGTAGAAGCTGCACGGAAACCCGGTTGCCTGGCGTCGCCCCCTGCTTGTCGCAGCCATCGTCCTGCAAGGCATAGATGCCGTCGGCATAGTTGCCCGCCCTCTGGGCATAGGACGTGCGCGTGGCGGGCGCGCGTCCGGCCTGCCTGACGGACAAGACGGTCCTGATCTGCCTGCTGCCATCGGGTGCGACCTCCACCATGGCCTCGACCTCGCATCGCGAGCCTTCCTTGCAGATACCGGCGACTTGCTCCTGCATGTCGCTGTCGGCTGCGATGAAGCAATCCTTGCCGATATAGGAGCCCGCCAAGCCGGAGCCGGTACCGAACTCGCCCGAACACAAGGTTTTCTTGAGCTTGGCCGCTGCGGCATCGCTGGGAAGCAGCGCCAACGAACTGGCAGTCAAAAGCGACGCGACGAGCAAGGAACGGATCATGGCAACCCCGGCATTTTCTTTGGCAAGTCGTCTTATCGCAAGCCTCTGAAATCGCCTAGATCGGGCGAGTACCGGGTACGTGATGCGACAAGGCCGGCGGCGAGCCGCCGGCCTTGTTGTCGGGCGATGAAATATCCGTCCTAGGCCTGCTTGGCGAAGGTCTCGTCGAAGGAATAGCCGGCGCCGCGAACCGTGCGGATCGGGTCGATCTCGCGCGTGCGGTTCATCGCCTTGCGCAGTCGCCCGACATGCACGTCGACCGTGCGCTCGTCGATATAGACGTCGCGGCCCCAGACGCTGTCGAGCAATTGCTCGCGTGCGAATACGCGTCCCGGCGCCTGCATCAGGAATTCGAGCAGGCGGAATTCGGTCGGGCCGAGGCGGATCTCGCGATTGCCGCGATGAACGCGCTTGGTCTCGCGGTCGAGGGAAATGTCACCGGCCTTGAGCAGGGAGGCGACGTGATCGGGCTTGGCCCGACGCAGCAGAGCGCGGACGCGGGCCGAGAGTTCCGGCACGGAGAAGGGCTTGACGACATAATCGTCGGCGCCGGTGGCCAGACCCCGCACACGCTCGGTTTCCTCGCCACGCGCCGTGAGCATGATCACGGGCAGGCGCTCGGTTTCCGGCCGCATGCGGATGCGCCGGCACAATTCGATACCCGACAACCCCGGCAGCATCCAGTCCAGCAATACCAGATCCGGCACGCTTTCGCGCAGGCGGATCTCGGCATCGTCACCGCGCGCCACACTGTCAACCTCATAGCCTTCGGCTTCGAGATTGTAGCGCAGCAGCAGGGTCAATGCTTCTTCGTCCTCGACGATCAGAACCTTGGGAGGCATGGCCTATCCCTTGTTACTTAGCCGGCACAGGAAGGTCGACGAGATCGGTGCTGTTGTCCGCCTTGGGCCGCTCGCCGGCCGGCGATTCACCGGTCACCAGGTAATGCACCGTCTCGGCGATGTTGGTGGCATGGTCGCCGATGCGCTCGATGTTCTTGGCGCAGAACAGCAGATGGGTGCAGAAGCCGATATTGCGCGGATCTTCCATCATGTAGGTCAGCAATTCGCGGAACAGCGAGGTGTACATCGCATCGATCTCGCCGTCCGAACTCCAGACCGAGAGCGCTTCTTCAACATTGCGCTGGGCGAAGGCGTCGAGGACCTGCTTGAGCTGCTCGAGCACCAGGTCAGCCATATGGTCGAAACCGCCGAAGAGCTGGGCCGGCTGCGCATGGCTGTGGATGGCGACCACGCGCTTGGCGACGTTCTTGCCGAGGTCGCCGATGCGTTCGAGATCGTTGGCCACCCGCAGGGCCGAGACGATTTCGCGCAGGTCGAGTGCCAGTGGCTGGCGCTTGGCGATGACCAGGATAGCCCGGTCCTCGACCTGGCGCTGGAGCTTGTCGATCGCCAGATCGAGCTCGATCACGGCCTTGGCGCGCTGGGTGTCGCGCTTGAGCAGGGCTTCGACGCTGTCGGCTACGCTCTTCTCTGCATAGCCACCCATTTCGGCGATCATGTTGCGCAATTCGCGCAATTCCTGATCGAAGGATGTAACGATGTGGTCGGACATGCCGCCTCCAAATGAATTCGACGCTGGCCGAGGGATCAGCCGAAGCGGCCGGTGATGTAATCCTGCGTACGGCTGTCGTTCGGGGTGGTGAACATCTTGTTGGTCTGGCCGACCTCGATGAGGTCACCCAGATAGAAGAAGGCCGTCACATCCGCGCAACGCGCCGCCTGCTGCATATTGTGCGTGACGATGACGATGGTGAAGTCCCGCTTCAATTCGTCGATCAGTTCCTCGATCTTGGCGGTCGAGATCGGATCGAGCGCGGAGGTCGGCTCGTCCAGCAGCACGACTTCGGGCTTCACCGCGATGGTGCGGGCGATGCACAGGCGCTGCTGCTGGCCACCGGACATGCCGAGCGCAGAGGCGTGCAGGCGGTCCTTGACCTCGTTCCACAGGGCGGCCTTGGTCAGGCACCATTCGACGCGCTGATCCATTTCCGCCTTGGAGATCGACTCATGCAGGCGCACGCCGAAGGCGATGTTGTCATAGATCGACATCGGGAAGGGCGTGGGCTTCTGGAACACCATGCCGATGCGGGCGCGCAGCACTGCAGGATCGATCTCCTTGCCGATGACGTTCTGACCATCGAGCAGCACGCGGCCCTTGGCAGTCTGGCCCGGATAGAGGTCGTACATGCGGTTGAGCACGCGCAGCAGGGTGGACTTGCCGCAGCCGGAAGGGCCGATCATGGCCGTGACCTGCCGGTCGATCATGTCGAGATTGATGCCCTTGAGCGCATGCTTCTCGCCATAGAAGAAGTCGAGATTCTCGACCTTGAGCTTCACGGCGGCGGCTGGATTGGCGATGGGGCGTTCGGCAACCGCGATGGAGGCTTGTGGAGTAGCGGACATGGGATCACTCATTTCTTGGGAGCGAGCACGAAGCGGGTCAGAATATTGAGCGCCAACACGCCGGCGGTGATGAGGAGGGCGCCGCTCCAGGCCACCGAGACGGCCTTGGGGTCGGGATAAGGCGCGAGCTGGTAGATGGCGGCCGGCAAGCTGGCAAAGGCATTGCCGAGGTTGAGCGACCAGTTGGAATTGCCGAAGGCTGTCAGCAGCAGGGGTGCGGTCTCGCCGGCGGCGCGGGCCAGGGCCAGCAGGATGCCGGTGACGATACCGGTGCGGGCCGAGCGCCAGGTCACGGAGGTGATGACCTTCCACATCGGCGACCCCAGCGCGAAGGCGGCTTCGCGCAGGCTGATCGGCACCAGGGCCAGCATGTCCTCGGTGGTGCGCACGACCACCGGCAGGATGATGATGGCGAGGGCGACCACGCCGGCCCAGCCGGAGAAGCCGCCCGTCGTCACCACGATCATCTGGTAGACGAACAGGCCGATCAGGATGGACGGCGCCGAAAGCAGGATGTCGTTGATGAAGCGCACCGCGTCGGCGAACTTGCTGCCGCGCCCCGCCTCGGCGAGGAAGGTGCCAGCCATGATGCCGATCGGCGCGCCGATGAGGAGGGCGAGCAAGACCATGGCGAAAGAGCCGACGATGGCATTGCGCAGGCCGCCATCAGCCATGTCCTTGGTGAAGAGGTCCAAGGTCAGCGAGGGCAGGCCCTCGCGCAGCAGGGTGTACAGGATCCAGGTGAGCGCCAGAAGGGAGATCGCGGCAAAGCCGATGGAGACGACTTTGTAGGCGTAGTCGAGGGCACGACGGCGGGCGAGGCGGGCGTTGCCGTGGGCGAGATGGGCCATGATGCTCTCCCTTACTTGGCGTTGCTGCGCACGAGCATGCGGGAGATCGCAAGCACGATGAAGGAAATCACGAAGAGCACGAAACCGAGCTCCAGCAGCGACTGGCTGCGCAGCGAGCCGGCAGGCGCGTCGGGAAATTCGTTGGCGATGGTGGAGGCGATGGTCGCCCCCGAGGAGAACAGCGATGCCGATATGCGGTTGGCGTTGCCGATGACGAAGGTCACGGCCATGGTCTCGCCGAGGGCACGGCCGAAGCCGAGCATCACGGCACCGACGAGCGCGGTCCGGCCATAGGGCACCGAGACGTTGCGGAAGACCTCATAGGTGGTGGCGCCGACGCCATAGGCCGATTCCTTCAGCATGGCGGGCACGGCTTCGAGGATCTCGACGAACATCGCGGTGATGAAGGGAATGATCATCAGCGCCAGGATGATGCCGGCGGTCAGCATGCCGGCGCCGTTGGTGGGGCCCTTGAACAGATAGCCGAGCACCGGCACATGCGAGAGGACGGAGATGATCGGCGGATAGATCGTCTGGGCCAGGATCGGCGCCACGATCAGAGAGCCCCACATGCCGAAGATGATCGAGGGCACGGCCGCCAGGAGCTGGATGGCAATACCGATCGGCCGCCGCACGCTCTGCGGCGCGATCTCGGTCAGGAAGAAGGCGATGCCGAAGGACATCGGCAGGGCGATGATCAGCGCCAGCAGGCCGGTGAACAGCGTGCCGTAGATCATCACCCCGGCGCCGAATTTCTCGGTGACGGGGTTCCAGGCGGTTGACCAGTAGAAGCTCGGCCCGAAATGGGCCAGCGCCGGCCAGCCGCCATAGAACAGCAGCACGACGATCGAGCAGAGCAGGATAAGCACGAGAGAGCCGCAACCATAGAGGGCGGCCTTGAAGATGGGATCCAGGTTGGCGCCAGGAACCGTCTTGGCGCCGGGCGAGGGAGAACCCTGCGCGACCTTTGCAGCCGAGTTGGATGCGTCCAGCGAGGAGTCGGCTATGGCGCTCATGGCGATATTCCGGCCTGTGTTTCGACGGGAGCAAACCGCGTTTAGACGAAAACGCTGGTTTGCTCCGATTCTTTGGTTCGACGCGTCTTTGTGCTTCCTGGCGATTCCGCCAAATCGCAAAACGCTTTTGGGAAGACGACCCGGCGCAAGGTTGCGCCGGGTCGCGTTCAACTTATTCGTAGACAGCCTTGCCGTCGGCAGCCTTCACTTCGCTCTTCCAGGCCGTGCGAACGGTGTCGATGACGTCCTTGGGCAGCGGGATGTAGTGGAGCTTTTCGGCGGTGGCGGAGCCATCCTTGTAGGCCCAGTCGAAGAACTTCAGGACTTCGGCGGACTGCTTGGCGTCCTTGGGATCCTTCGGCAACAGGATGAAGGTGGTGGAGACGATCGGCCAGGAGGTCTCTCCACCGACATCGATCATGGAGACGGCGAAGTCCTTGGCACCCTTCCAGTCGGCCTTGGAGGCGGCGGCCTGGAACGCCGGAACGGTCGGCTTGATGACCTTGCCGTCCTTGTTCTGGAGCTGCGTGGTGGTCAGCTTGTTGTTGGCGGCATAGACATATTCGACATAGCCGATGGCGCCCTGGGTGTTCTTCACCGCACCAGCGACGCCGTCATTGCCCTTGGCGCCCGAGCCGGCCGACCACTGCACCGAGGTGGCGGCGCCGATGCCGCTCTTCCAGTCGGGGCTCACGGCAGAAAGGTAGGACGTGAACACATAGGTCGTGCCCGAGCCGTCGGCGCGGTAGACCGGGGCGATGTCGAGATCGGGGAGTTTCACATCCTTGTTGAGCTCGGCGATCTTCGGATCGTTCCACTTGGTGATCTTGCCCTGGTAGATGTCGGCAATGATCGGGCCGGTCAGCGTGAGCTGGTCGGTGGAAACACCTTCGATGTTCACGATCGGAACGATGGCGCCGATCACGGTCGGGAACTGCAGCAGCTTGGCGGCAGCCAGCTTGTCGGTGGCCATCGGGGCGTCGGAAGCGCCGAAATCGACGGTGCGGTTGGTGATCTGGGTCTGGCCGCCGCCCGAACCGATCGCCTGATAGTTCAGCGCGGTGCCGGTCTTGGCTTTGAAATCGCTGCCCCAGGCATTGTAGACGGGGGCGGGGAAGGTGCCGCCGGCGCCGGTGATGTCGGCGGCATAGGCAGCAGTGGCAGCGATCGTGCTCGACAGGGCTACTGAAGCGGCGAGCGCAAGAAAGGAAAGCTTCACGGTCTATCTCCGTTGTTCTCTGGACAGGGCACGGCGACCGTTCACCGGTCGGCAATCCTGTCTACGTCGCGACTCCTAAAAGCCGGCAGCAACGGTTCTATGACAGTTCGACTATCGTTTTATGACATTTATAATTGTTATATTTCAATATGATAGGGGAAATGTTGCGATGTGGCCAAAAAGGACGCGACGCAATTGTAAAAAGTCCCGGAAACACCGGCGGCATCATATAGACGCGTCTTCTCAGCCGATCTGATCGATCCGGACCGAGAAAGTGCTGCCTTCCCCGGGCGCGCTTTCGATTCCGAGCCGGCCGCGATGGCGTGCCACGATGTGCTTGACGATGGCAAGGCCGAGGCCGGTGCCGCCCTTCTCGCGGGATTTGGCCGCATCCACCCGGTAGAAGCGCTCGGTCAGGCGCGGCACATGTTCGGCCTCGATGCCCGGACCGTAGTCGCGCACCGTCACCACGGCCTCGCGGCCCTTGCCCTGCGTCTTGGGCAGCGAATCGATGACAATTTCGACCTTGCCGCCGGACGCGCCATATTTGATGGCGTTCTCGACTAGATTCTCGAAGACGCGGATCAACTCGTCCCGCTCGCCGCGAACCTCCAGCGTCGGGATGCGCCTGTCGAGGCTGAGCGTGACGCCCCGGTCCTGGGCGAGGGGACCGAGCGTGTCGGCGACATGGCCGACCACGGCGCTGAGTTCGACCGGTTTGTCGGGCTGGACATGGGCATTGAGTTCGATGCGCGAGAGCGACAGGAGATCGTCGATCAGCCGGGACATGCGATTGGCCTGGGAACGCATGATGTCGAGGAATTTTTCGCGCGCGGCGACGTCGTTGCGCGCCGGGCCCTGCAGGGTTTCGACGAAGCCGAGCAGGGAAGCCAGCGGCGTGCGCAGTTCATGGCTGGCATTGGCGACGAAATCCACCCGCATCTGCTCGACGCGGTGGCGTTGGGTGACGTCGCGCAGCACGATCACCACGAAGGCGGTGCGCCCGCTCTCGCCCGCAATGGTGGAGATCTGCGCCTCGACGACACGATCGATCGGCACGCGCTCGGAATATTCGATCTGCCGGCTGGCCCCGGTGTCGAGGGCCGAGCGGATGGCATCGACCAATTCCGGCACGCGCAGCGCATAGGTCAGGGCTTCGGAAATACGCAGATTGGGGACGATGTCACGGGCGCGGCGATTGAAGTAGCGAACCGCAAGCTCCGAATCGAGCACAATCACCGGGTCCGGGATGGCCATCACCAGATCGTCGAAGGAGGGCTTGCCGCCGCTTTCGGGCAGAGGGGGCCTGATGCTGCCGTCATGTCCGCCGGTCGAGGGAAGGGTACCCGTGGCCGCGACGATCATGGCGAAGATGAGCAGACCATGCCAGGGATTGGCGCCGTCCCACAGCACCAGGGCGGTCAGCAGCAGCGCGATCGAGAGCACCAGCCAGCGGCGGCCCCAGATGCGGTTCAGGATGTTTCGGTTCGAGCCCACCGGACCAGCTACACCGCTCCAGGCCAATTTCGTCAAGAGCCAGGAGCGTTCCATCACCATCGACATTGCGGCTTTCCATCCAAGGCGTTTTGCGAATTGACGGACTCATCTCGAATCGCAAAGACGCGTCCAACCAGAGAGCCAGAGCAAAAGGGTGTTTCTACTAGAACGCGCTTTGCTCTGGGCATTGTGGAAATCGTTCATGCTGGCAATGTAGACAGAGCGATGACAGTTTCACGACGATCGTGCGGATTTGGAGAGGTTCCATGACAAAGAAGGCGGGCAAGCAGGCGGACGAAGCGCTCATGAAGGCGATCGCCGGGTTTCGTCTCGATGATCTCGACCTGCCCCCGGAGATCGACGACGCGGCCTTCCGTTCGGGCAATTACCCGCATAAGGAAAAGCTGAAATCCAAGACCTATGAGCGGGACCTGCGCGCGCTGCAGATCGAGCTCCTCAAGGCGCAGACCTGGGCGAAGGCGCAGGGCGAGCGCGTGGTCGTGATCTTCGAGGGGCGCGACGCCGCAGGCAAGGGCGGCGCCATCCACCGCTTCACCCAGCATCTGAGCCCGCGCGATGCCCGCGTGGTCGCGCTGTCGAAACCGACGCCCACCGAGCAGGGGCAATGGTATTTCCAGCGCTATGTCAGCCAATTGCCGACCAAGGGCGAGATCGCGATCTTCGACCGCTCCTGGTACAATCGCGGTGGGGTCGAGCCGGTGATGGGGTTCTGCACACCGGAGCAGACCGACAAGTTCCTGCACGAGGCGCCCCAATTCGAGGCGATGCTGGTGCGCGACGGCATCCGCCTGTTCAAGCTCTTCCTGACCATCGGCCAGGCCATGCAGCTCAAGCGCCTGCATGCGCGCTATGCGGACCCCCTCAAGCAGTGGAAGCTCTCGCCGATCGATCATCAGGCGGTAGGCAAATGGGAAGCCTATTCGCAGGCCTATGACCGCATGCTGGAAGCGACCGACACGGTCGACACCCCCTGGACCATCGTCAAGGCCAATGACAAGCTGCGCACGCGCCTTGCCGCAATCCGCAGCGTGCTGGCGGGCCTGCCCTATCCCGACAAGGACGAGAAGCTGGTGGGCGCGCAGGACTCGAAGATCGTGCTGAGCGCCGAAGATTTCCTTGCCAAGGGTGGGGAGGTCTGACGCGGGATAGATCGAAACACGCTGTACCGATCTTCAGATCGGCACGCCAATTTCGTGCCAGGCCTTGGGCCCCAGAAACCTCGCTTGTCGGGAACCAGCCGGCCCGCCCTGCGTTTTCCCCGCAGCGGCCGGGCAATGCGGGGCGGGCGGATGCCGTGATATGTCTGATCGGCAATGCCCGCCACGCGCCTCTGCGTCGGCCGCTCCGTTAAACGCGACGAGGGAGCGCAGCGATGCCACATACGACCGAACAGCGCATTCGAATGAAGGCCTATGAGATCTGGCTGCGCGAAGGGTGTCCGGAAGGCAGCGATCTTCGCCACTGGGAGATGGCCAAGAAATTCATCGTCGGCGAGGAAGCAAAATCGACGCTGACCTCCCGCTTCTATGACGTGCACGAACTGAACGCGAAAGGCGAGCCCGAGCCCGAGCGGAAGGCTACTCCTGCAGCCAAGCGGAAAGCCAGCAAGCACTGAGTCGGCAAAAGCGCTGTGTGATTTGAACGGATCACGCACTTCATTCTGGACGGTTTGGCGCATATTCGCCCCACCCATCGCCTTTGTGTCTTGCTCCTCTAGCGGCTAGAGGAGTTATGTTTCCCCTGCATCGCGGCTTGCGTTGTGCGGCAATTGCAAGAGGGCATGGATGGGACACGGGCATGCGCACGGGGTGGCCTCGCGCGGGGAGACGGCAGCGGGCCGTCACAAGGGCAGTCTGCTGGCCGCCCTTGCCTTGACCTCGGCCTTCATGGCGGCGGAGGTCATCGGTGGCTTGTGGACAGGCAGCCTCGCTCTGCTGGCGGATGCCGCGCATATGCTAACGGATGCCGGAGGCCTCGCTTTGGCCTTGATCGCCATCCGTTTCGCCGAACGGCCGGCCACGCCTCAGAAGACCTATGGCTATGTCCGCATGGAGGTCCTGTCGGCGCTGACCAACGCCGTCGTGCTGCTGCTGCTCACCGTCTACATCCTCTATGAAGCCTATGAGCGCTTCCTCAATCCGCCCGAAATCCTCGGGGCCCCGATGCTGGCAGTGGCCATGGCGGGACTGGTGGTCAATCTGATCAGCATGAAGCTCCTGTCCGGGGGCTCTTCCGAGAGCATCAACGTCAAGGGGGCCTATTTCGAGGTCCTGTCCGACATGCTCGGCTCCCTCGGCGTCATCCTCGCCGCCCTCGTGGTGATGCTGACGGGCTGGACGCTGGTCGATCCCATCATCGGCGCGGGGATCGGCCTGTTCATCGTGCCGCGCACTTGGATCCTGCTGAAGCAGGCGGTGCATATTCTTATGGAAGGCACGCCACCTACCGTCGATCTCTCCCTGCTCGAGAAGAAGCTGGGCGAAATTCCCGGCGTGGTCGCCGTGCATGACCTGCATGTGTGGACGATAACCTCGGGGCTCGATGCCATGAGTGGCCATCTGGTGCTGGCCGACATGACCCAAGCGCGCGAGGTTCTGGTCGCAGCCCGCCAGCTTGTCGGCCACGAATTCGGCATCGGCCATGTCACCATTCAGATGGAGGACCGGGCCCTGCGCGAGGACGAAGGCGAAACCAGGTTGTGACGGCCATCCGGGCCGGCAGGCTCAATCGGCGGGCGCGCGCCGATGCAGCGAGAAGCCCGTTTCGCCCGACGTTTCGAGCCCGGCTCGCAGTTGCATGGTCGGGATCAGGTAGTCGCCGGCATTCTGGCGGCGATAGGGAATGGGCGACGCGGATGGCAGCGTTCGCATTCTGTCGCGCAGGCGCTCGGCCAGCGGCTCGAAACCCGCTTCCTTGAGGCCATCGGCTCGATAGGCCACGAAGGGCGGCAGTACGTCGTAGCCGGGATAATAGAGAATGCCATGATGGATCGGGAACAGCAGGTCGTCGATCGGGCCATTGATCCCGCGCGGCGTATAATGTTCTTCCCAGCCGCCGGCCGTCACGATGAGCATCGCGCGCTTGCCGGCCAGGGTTCCCTCGCCATAGCGATCCCCCCAGCGCTGGTCGCTATGTTCCCCGACGCCATAGGCGAAACCATAGGCGAAGACGCGGTCGACCCAGCCCTTGAGGATGGCCGGCATGGTGAACCACCAGAGCGGAAACTGCAGGATGAGGACATCGGCCCATAGCAGTTTCTCGATCTCGGCTTTGACGTCGTCGGTTAGCGTGCCGGCCTCGAAGGCTTTCTTGGAGGCATGCACCGGTATCAGTCTGGCTTCGGCTTCCAGTGCCGGAAAATCGGCCTGGTCGACTTCGGATTTCCATTTGTCGGCATAGAGATCGGACAGACGAACTTCGTGGCCCTGGGCCTCGAGTTCGGCGATGGCAACGTCGCGAAGCCTTGCATTGAGCGAGCGGGGTTCGGGATGCGCGAAGACGAGCAGGACTTTCATGGGTGTTTCCGGGAATGAGAAATCATTCCTCAAAGCTAGGGAAGGTCCATATAATCCGCTATACCTGGAGAATGCATAGTACTATGCCGATTTATGGATAAATCAGACGTCACTTTGGAACGCATTCGCAGCTTTGTTCGCGTCGCCGAGCGCGGAAATTTTTCTGCGGTCGCACGCGAGCTGAATATCGGCCAGTCAAGTGTCACGCGGCACCTGAGCGAGCTCGAGGATGCGCTGGGCGTGGCTCTTCTCAGCCGTACGACCCGGCGCGTCTCGCTCACCGAGGAAGGCAGCCGTTATTATGCCCATGCCGTCCAGATCCTGCGCCTCGTCGAACAGGCCGGCGACGAGGCTCGACAGGGGCAGGGAGAGCATGCCGGCACGGTCCGCCTGTCTTGCACGGCCGCCCTCGGCGTTCGGCATGTCGCCCGCCTGCTCTTCGCCTTCCAGGACCGCCATCCCGATATCAGAGTCGAATTCAGCCTCACCGACGAACGTATCGATCTCGTCCGGGAAGGCGTCGACCTGTCACTGCGGCTCGGGCCGCTCGACGAGAGCTCCATGAAGAGGCGGTCGCTGGGCCGCAGCCGTCGGGTTCTCGTGGCAGCTCCTGACTTTCTGGCCCGGTATGGGCGGCCACGGACACCGGAAGACCTGGCCGGGCTTGAGGGCATACGCATGTCGAACATCGCGGGCAGCGAGATGCTCGTTCTCGAGGGGCCGGACGGAAGCCGCCATGCCGTGCCCTTTGGCGGACGCCTGCAGGTCGATCACGGACTTGCGGCGCGCGAAGCTTTCGCGGCCGGCCGTGGTTTCGGCCCGACCCATGTCTGGCTGGTCGATGATCTCCTCGAGCAAGGTCGGCTGGAGCCGATCCTGCCCGATTATGTGCCGGTGCCCACGCCTTTGAACATGCTGATCGTGCCCGAGCGTGCCGGCATTGCGCGCGTCAGACTGCTGATCGAGTTTCTCGCAAGTGCGATCGCCCAGTTGCCAGGCCTCGATGCGAAGTCGATCTGAGGGCCGGTGCTGAAGATGCGCTTGGGCAGCAATTCGCCGCGCGCGCGTTCGGCGAGCGCTCCCGGCGCGCCGCCTAACATCACCACTGCCGCGCCTTCGAAGACCGGTGCGTCGCGGCCACGCAGGACGGCAAGGCCTCGAAGGCGTAGATATCACGCCAAGCGCCGTAGCCTCATATCGTCCTTGTCCGTTGCGGCCGCGACATGATGCACCCATGGGTTGCAGGTAATATTAAACCTGTCAAAAAGGTGACGGAGAGACGTCTGCCCGAGCCGGTCGATTCGGGAAGCGTCGCTGCATTGCCTTCACGTCGGGTGGGGCGAGTGCAGGCAAGCCTCCCAACCCATGAAGCGGCGCCCATGAATCTCGAAGAAAAGCGTCTTGCAGTTACGCGTAAGCTCGTCGGGGAGGTCGCCGACAAGCTTGGGGCGGATCTCAGTCTCGAATTGTGGAACGGCGAAGTTCTGCCGCTCGGGCCTCATGCCAGAGACGACATCCGCTTTGTGCTGCGCTCCCCCGAAGCGATACGCAGGATGTTGACGCGCCCGAGGCTGATGACGTTGTTCGAGCTATACGCTGAACAGGAAGTCGATATTGTCGGTGGAAGTCCTCTGCAGGCGGCAGACCGCTGGAATCACAGCAAGGCACTCGCCACAGGTCGGTCATTTCCCAAAATGAAGCTGTTGGGGTTTGCCACGCCATTCCTCTTTGGCCGGATGGCCAAGGCAGCCCCGCTGCCCAGCTTTGATGGCTCGATCCCGATGCGCTATGCCAAGGGGCGGGACGACAAGGAGCTGATCCAGTTCCATTACGACGTCTCGAACGAGTTCTATCAATTGTTCCTGGATCCGGAGATGGTCTATTCGGCGGCTTATTTCCCGAGTCCGGAATCCTCGCTTGAAGATGCCCAGCAGACCAAGCTCGACCGCATCTGCCAGAAGCTTCAGTTGAAACCCGGTGACCGATTGCTCGACATCGGTTGCGGCTGGGGCGGGCTGGTCTGCCACGCTGCCCGGCATTACGGCGTCACGGCCTATGGCGTGACCCTGGCGCAGCGCCAGCTGGAATTCTGCCGCGCGAAAATCGAACGGGAGGGGCTGGGAGACCAGGTCGAGGTGGAATTGCGCGATTATCGCACCATCGAGCCATCGGGGCAGTTCGATGCGGTCGCGCAGATCGAGATGTTCGAGCATGTGGGGCTGAAGAATCACGACCGCCACTTCATCCACATGCGTGAACTGATGACGCCCGACGGCCGCTATCTCCACCAGGCCAGTGTTCGGCGTGCCTTGTTCGACATGTCCAAGTTCGGCCGGGAAACGGCCTATATGAGAGTCATCCGTCGCTATATTTTCCCGGGGGGCGAGATGGATCATATCGGCATGACCGCGACCAATCTGGAGCGGCATGGCTTCGAGATCCATGATATCGAGCCGATGCGCATGCATTTTCACCTGACCCTCAAGCACTGGGTCGACAATCTCTGGGCGAACCGGGAGAAGGCCAGCGCCATGGTCGGCTGGGAACGCACGAGGCTATGGCTGCTCTACCTGTCGATGTGCTGCATCAGCTTCCAGCGTGGCGGCATCAACGTGTTCCAGACCGTGGCGACCCGGCGCATCCACGGGCCGTCGATCTTGCCCTTGCGAAGAGCGGAGTGGTTTCAGGAAGCCTGAAATCCCTCTGTCTATCGCAAATGAGCCGACCCCCTGCTGCCGGGACGGCGAGGTCACCGGCCCGCAAGACGCAACAGCACCGGACTCGATTCAGGAATCAGGTCCGATGCTGCAAGGAGCTGTTGCCGCTTCGTTTTGGCAAAAACCGGTGTCCGCCTTTTGGCACGACGCTCTCTATAGTCTGAAGATGCGCTTGGGCAGCAATTCGCCGCGCTCGAGTTCGGCGAGCGCCACCAGCGTTCCGCCGGACATCACTGCCGCCACGCCTTCGAAGACCGGCGCGTCGCGGCCTCGCAGGATCACGCCCTGGCCGCGGGCAAGGCGGCTGGCGTCGTGCTGGGAAACCATCAGGGTCGGCAGGGCCTCGAGAGCGGTTTCCACCGGCAGCAGGGCTTCCGCCAGCGGGGGCAGGTCCGGCGTGCCTTCCTTCATGGCGCGCAGTTCGTCGGGCGTGACCGCATCCTGCTCGTCGAAGGTACCGACCATGGCCCGGCGCAAAGCGGTGACATGCCCGTAGCAGCCGAGGTCGCGGCCGAGGTCGCGCGCCAGGGCCCTGACATAGGTGCCCTTGCCGCATTCGGCCTCGAAAGTGGTGGTCTCGCCGGTAAATTCGACGATGCGCAGGGCATGAACCTCGATATTGCGGGCCTCGAGCTCAACCTCCTCGCCGTCGCGCGCAAGGTCGTAGGCGCGCTCGCCATCCACCTTGATGGCGGAAAAACGCGGGGGGACCTGGCTGATCACGCCGGTGTAGCGGGGCAGCAAGGCTTCGATCTCTGCTTTTTCAGGCCTGAGGTCGGAGGTCGCCACCGGGCCGCCTTCGGTGTCGTCGGTGTTGGTCTCCACTCCCCAGGTGACGGTGAAGCGATAGACCTTGCGGCCGTCCATGACATAGGGGACCGTCTTGGTGGCTTCACCGAGGGCGATGGGCAGGATACCGGAGGCCAGGGGATCGAGCGTGCCGGCATGGCCCGCCTTCTTGGCGTTGAACACGCGCTTGACCACGGCGACGCCTTGGGTCGAGGTCATGCCGACGGGCTTGTCGAGGATGATCCAGCCATTGACCTCGACACGGGTTGAACGGGGCGCGTTCATGCCTCGTCCTCCTCCTGGCCGGGCAGCCTTTGCTCGAGATCGCGGCTGACTTGCGGCTGGCGCAGAAGGGTGTCGACCTTGGAGGCGTAATCGAAGGTCGTATCGATCAGGAAGCGGAAATTGGGCGCGTATTTCATGGTCACCCGCCGGGCGATCAGGCCGCGCAGATATTTGGCATGGGACGCGAGGGCCTTGATCACCGCCTCGCCATCCCCGCCGCCCAGCGGCATCACATAGACGGTGGCGACCTTGAGATCGGGTGACATCCTGACCTCAGGCACGGTGATGACCTTGCCTTCGAGCACGGGATCCACGATCTCGCCGCGCTGTAGGATCTCGGCGAGGGCGTGGCGGATCAACTCGGCGACGCGCAACTGCCGCTGCGTGGGGGCCTTGGAGGAGGAGGGGGTAAGACGGGGCATGGCTTTCTCGGAGCGCGGACATCCTGTCCGCTCTTTCCCTTATATGACAGAAGAGCGGACAGGATGTCCGCGCTCCAAAAACAGCAATGGCCGGGTTCCCCCGGCCATTGCGTAATTTTCTGCCGAGATCGATCAGAGCGTACGCTTGATTTCCTCGACGCGGTAGCACTCGATGACGTCGCCGGCGCGCATGTCCTGGTAGTTCTCGAAGGCCATGCCGCATTCCTGGCCGACCTGAACTTCCTTGACCTCGTCCTTGAAGCGCTTGAGCGTGGAGAGCTTGCCTTCGTGGATGACGACGTTGTCGCGGATGAGGCGGACATTGGCACCGCGCTCGACGTGGCCGTCGGTGACGCGGCAGCCCGCAACCTTGCCGACCTTCGTGATGTTGAACACCTCGAGGATCTGGGCATTGCCGAGGAACTCTTCGCGCAGCGTCGGAGCCAGCAGGCCGGAGAGCACGCCCTTCACGTCATCCACGAGGTTGTAGATGATGTTGTAGTAGCGGATCTCGGTACCCGTCCGCTCGGAAGCCTCGCGGGCTTCCTTGTGGGCGCGGACGTTGAAGCCGATCACAGCGGCACCGGAGGCTTCCGCCAGACCGATGTCGGATTCGGTGATGCCACCGACACCCGAATGGATGACGCGGGCCTTCACCTCGTCGTTACCCACCTTGTCGAGGGCACCGATGATGGCTTCCAGCGAACCCTGCACGTCGGCCTTGACGACCAGCGGCAGTTCGCGGGCACCCGAGCCGGCCTTCACCGCCGCCATCATGTCGGCGAGCGTGCCGCGGCCTGTGCTCAGGCGCGCAGCGGTGTTCTCGCGCTTCTGACGCGTACGGTACTCGGTGATTTCGCGAGCACGGGCTTCGCTCTCGACCACGGCAACACGGTCACCGGCTTCCGGCGTTCCGTTGAAGCCGAGCACCTCGACCGGCAGGGACGGGCCGGCCTGGGGGATGGTGGCGCCGAGATCGTTGACCAGGGCACGCACGCGGCCCCACTCGGCACCGGCGACCACGATGTCACCGACCTTGAGCGTGCCGCGCTGCACCAGCACCGTCGCAACCGGGCCCCGGCCACGATCGAGCTTGGCTTCGATGACGGAGCCCTCGGCCGGACGATCTGGATTGGCTTGCAGGTTGAGAATTTCGGCCTGCAGCTGGATCATCTCCAGCAGCTTATCGAGATTGGTGCGCTGCTTGGCCGAAACATCCACCTCGATGGTCTCGCCGCCCATCGATTCCACCTGGATGTTGTGCTGCAGCAGTTCGGTGCGCACGCGTTCCGGCTTGGCGTCGGGCTTGTCGATCTTGTTGATCGCCACGATCAGCGGCACTTTCGCCGCCGTCGCGTGATTGATGGCTTCCACCGTCTGCGGCATGACGCCATCATCGGCCGCGACCACCAGCACCACGATATCCGTCACCTTGGCGCCGCGGGCACGCATGGCCGTGAAGGCGGCGTGGCCGGGCGTATCGATGAAGGTGATCTTGCCGCCGAGCGGCGAGGTCACCTGATAGGCGCCGATATGCTGGGTGATGCCGCCGGCTTCGCCGGAGACGACATTGGCGGAGCGGATCGCGTCGAGCAGCGAAGTCTTGCCGTGGTCGACATGGCCCATGATGGTCACGACCGGCGGGCGCGACTCCAGATGATCGTCGATGTCGGCCGTATCGAACAGGCCCTCCTCGACGTCGGCTTCCGACACGCGCTTGGCCGTATGGCCGAGCTCCTCGACGATCAACTGCGCCGTATCGGCGTCGATGACGTCGTTGATCTTCTTCATCTCGCCCTGCTTCATCAGCAGACGAATGACGTCGACCGCGCGTTCCGACATGCGGTTGGCGAGTTCCTGGATGGTGATCGCTTCCGGAATCACCACTTCGCGCATGATCTTTTCCTTGGCCTCGACATGGCGATGGCCGGTCATGCGCTGGGTACGGCGACGGAAGGAGGCGACGGAGCGCGTACGCTCGTCCTGTTCACCCGTGGCGCTGGTCACGGTCAGTCGGCCGCGACCCTTCTGCTCGGTCGTGCGCGGTGTAGCCTCACGGCGAGGGGGAGCGGCGCCGGCACGACCGGGACCGCCGGGACCACGACGTACGCCACGAGCGCCATCATCGTCTTCGACCACGGCACGAGCGCGCGGCGGACCACCGACATTGCGGCCCGCGGGCGGCGTGATTGCCGGTTCGGACGGAGCAAAGGCGGAAGCACCGCGATTGGCCCCGAAGCCACCACCGCCGGGACGACGGTCGCCAAAGCTGGAACCACCTTCGCGCGGCGGGCCGCGACGGTCGCCAAAGCCGGTACCGCCTTCGCGCGGCGGGCCACGGCGTTCGCCAAAGCCGGCACCACCCTCACGCGGCGGACCACGACGGTCACCGAGGCCGGCACCGCCTTCACGCGGCGGACCACGGCGTTCACCTGCTGGCCCGGCACCGCCTTCACGCGGACGCCGATCGCCAAAGGAACTGCCGCCTTCGCGGGGCGGCCGCCGATCGCCGGGACCTTCGCGCCGGTCGCCATAGCCACCCGGCCGAGCCGGTGCAGCCCCCTCGCGGGGCGCAGGCGCGGCTTCGCCCAAATGGCGGCGTGCCTCGGCCTCGCCATGGCGGCGGGTTTCTTCCTCGCGGCGATGACGCTCATCTTCTTCGCGCTTGCGGATTTCGGCCGCCTTGCGCTCTTCCTCGCGGCGGACTTCCTCGGCCGCGCGGCGCACGGCTTCCTCGGCCGCGCGCTTGCGCTCCTCGGCTTCGCGGACACGGGCTTCGGCCAGCACACGCGTGCGGGCGTCCATTTCCTCGTTCGACAGCGTGCGCAGAACCATGCCGGCGCCGGGCCGGCCCGGGCGCTGGCCCTGGGGGCGACCGGACGGCGACTGTCCGGGGCGTCCACCCTGCTGAGGTGCGCCTGGACGTCCCTGCGTCTGAGTAGCCTGACGTGGGGCCACGGGAGCGGCCGCGGCTGGAGCCGCGGGGCGGGGAGCCGCCGGTGCCGCTGCAGCCGGAGCCGGGGCTGCGGGGCGCGGCGCCGGTGTCTCCACCTGCGGTGCGGGAGCGGGTGCCTGTGCAGGAGCGGCAGCCGCCGGAGCGGCTGGCTTCTCGGCAACGACCGGCGCAGGCTGAACGGGTGCCGGCTGAACGGGCGCGGGCGCGGGAGCCTTGGGCGCTTCCACCGGGCGCGGCGCGGGCGCCGGTTCGGCGGCCCGGGGGGGCAGAGCCGGCTGGGGCGCTGCTGCTGCCGGAGGAGGCACCGGCCGCGGTGGCGGCGCAGCAGGCGGCGGCGCGGCAGGCGGAGTAACGGGGCCTGACGGACGGCGCTTCACCGTCTCGACGACGACAGTCTTCGAGCGGCCATGCGAAAAGCTCTGGCGAACCGTATCCGGCGCGCTCGAGGGCCGCTTCAGCGTCAGCGTCTTGGTGGGCGTAACAGTCAGCGTATCGCCCGGGTTTTTCGTATCAGTCATTCCGTGCCAAATCCTGCGGGTCGCCCCGTTTCATTCGATAGTTCAGCTGACGTCGTCGCCGTCTCGCGACGGGGCGGCATCTTGCGTTGAGGGTTCGTCGTCCGCCTGCAGCGGGGCTTCGGAGGATGGACGTGGCTCAGCCGAGGCCAGTCCGCCATCCTGCCAGAAAGCAAGCGCTGCAACGCGATCCAGGAAACCGGTAACCGCCGGGCCCGCGCAGAGCGCAGCATGTATCACATTTGTCCGCCCTAATGCCAAATCCAAATGGGCAGAATCGAAAATCGTAATGAAGTTAGGTGCATTTTTATCCCAATAGGCCCGTTTGACGGCTTGTGCAAGCTTGCGGCCGCCATCTTCGGCCCCATCACGCGCTTGAATCAGGGCCACGAGGCGCCGTGAAACGCGTTCGGATTCGATTGCATTCATTACTTTGGCGAAGCCGGAGAGGACGAGTCCGGCCTTATTGGCGAAGCTTAGCATGTCGAGCGCCGCCTTCCGCAACAGCCGCTCGATGATGCCTGGCAGATCGGCCGGCACTTCGACCGGTCGTTTGAGCAGGCGGGCGAAGGCCCGCTTGCGCATGGCTTCCTGCACGCTGGCCCTGTTGGCGGTGACCCAGACCCCGCGTCCAGGCAGGACGCGTTTGAGATCCGGGGTCAGGGTGCCGTCGGGCGCTGCGACCAGGCGTATCAGCGTGTCGACAGGGCGTACGAGGCGCGTAGCCGCGCACAGGCGCTCGCGCGCCCGGCGGTCATCGTCTTCCTCGATGCGCTCTGTCAACACGAGGGGTCATGCTCCATGCTCGGAGAGTGTAGAAGCTTCCTCGTCGGCAGCCTCTTCCTCGGCAGTCTCTTCCTCGACTTGGGCCGGAGCCTCGACCCAGCCGGCCTTGACGCGGGCGGCCATGATGATCGCCTCGGCCTCGTCACGGCTGAGCTCGAAGCCGTCGAGATAGCCGGCATGCTTGGTGGTCTCGCCGTCCTTGCGCTCAGTCCAGCCGACGAGATCGTCAGTGGCGCAGCCGGCAAGGTCCTCGACGGACTTCACGTCGTTCTCGCCCAGCGCCACCATCATGGCGGTGGAGATGCCTTCGACCGTCTTCAACTCATCTTCCACGCCCAACGCCTTGCGCTTGGCATCGAACTCTTCCTCGACCGCGGTGAGGTAGTCGCGGGCGCGGGTCTGGATCTCGCCGGCGGTTTCCTCGTCGAAGCCTTCGATCGACGACACGTCGGAAGGGTCGACATAGGCGACTTCCTCAACCGTGCGGAAGCCTTCGGAGGCGAGCAACTGGCCGACGACCTCGTCGACGTTCAGGGCGGTCATGAAGGTCTGGGTGCGCTGCACGAATTCCTTCTGGCGACGCTCGCTCTCCTCGGCCTCGGTGAGGATGTCGATGTCCCAGCCGGTGAGCTGGGAGGCCAGGCGCACATTCTGGCCGCGGCGGCCGATGGCCAGCGAAAGCTGGGCTTCGGGCACGACGACCTCGATCTTCTCGGAATCCTCGTCGAGCACCACCTTCGACACTTCGGCCGGCTGCAGCGCGTTGACGATGAAGGTGGCGACGTCGGGCGACCAGGGGATGATGTCGATCTTCTCACCCTGCAGTTCGCCGACCACCGCCTGCACGCGCGAACCGCGCATACCGACACAGGCGCCGACCGGATCGATGGAGGAATCGCGCGAGATCACGGCGATCTTGGCGCGCGAACCGGGGTCGCGGGCCACCGCCTTCACCTCGATCACGCCGTCATAGATCTCCGGTACTTCCTGCTCGAAGAGCTTGGACATGAAATGGGGATGGGTGCGCGACAGGAAGACCTGAGGGCCACGCTGCTCGCGACGCACGTCGAAGAGATAGGCGCGGATGCGGTCGCCGGGGCGGAAGACCTCGCGCGGCAGCAATTCGTCGCGGCGTACCACGGCTTCGCCGCGGCCGAGATCGACGACGACATTGCCATATTCCACGCGCTTGACCAGGCCATTCACCACGGTGCCGACGCGGTCCTTGAACTCGTCGAACTGGCGATCACGCTCGGCCTCGCGCACCTTCTGCACGATGACCTGCTTGGCCGACTGGGCGGCGATGCGGCCGAAATCGAAGGGCGGCAGGGTTTCGGCGATCCAGTCATCGATCTGGGCGGCCGGATTCTTGCGGCGTGCATCCTCGAGCAGGATTTGGACGGCGTCGTTCTCGATCTGGTCAACCACCTGCAGCAGGCGCGACAAGCGGATCTCGCCGGTCTTGGGATTGATCTCGGCCCGGACTTCCGTCTCCTGACCGTAACGGGAGCGGGCGGCCTTCTGAATTGCGTCTTCCATCGCGGCGAGCACGATCTGACGATCGATCACCTTCTCGCGGGCGACGGCGTCGGCAATCTGCAACAGTTCCAGGCGGTTCGCGCTGACGGCCATGATTCTTTCCTCTCAGCGGGTTTTTGGTTGTCTATGCGGCTTCTTGGACGGCGTCTCCGAATCGGAGATTTCGTCCGATTCCAGTTCGTCCGCTTTCAGCTCCGACGTTTCTTGAGCCTCGAGTTGCGCGGCCAGCGCCTTGGAGGCGACCTTGGCGCGGCGCAGCGATTCCGTCACCAGCGCGTCGGTCAGGATGAGATGGGCTTCGCTCATCTCGTCGACCTTCAACTCCACATCGGTGGCCTCACCGGGACCGGCATCGACACGGCGAATCTTGGCCTTGCTGCCTTCGGCGCCCAGCAGGATGCCCCGGAAACGGCGGCGACCGGCCACGATCAGGGTCATCTCGATCTTGGCCTCATGCCCGGCCCAGCGCTGGAAGTCGCTGACGCGCACCAGCGGGCGATCGATCCCCGGCGACGAGACTTCCAGGTGATAGGCCTTGCCGACCGGATCATCGACGTCGAGGACGGGTGAGAGCGTCTTGGAGATCAGCTCACAATCGTCCACCGTCATGGTGCCGTCGGGCCGTTCGGCCATGATCTGCACGGTGCCGCCATTATTGCCGTTGAGGCGTACCCGCACGAGGCGGAAGCCGAGTGGCATAATGGTGCGCTCGGTGATCTCTGCCACGCGTGCGGCAACGCCCGTCTCGGTGAGACGGCGCGGTTCGTTCAACGCGTCAGCCGACGAATCGGCCTTGCTGACAATGGCTTCGGGTTCGTTCACGCAACCCTCGAAACAAAAAGAGCGGGTCCCGGGTGGGGCCCACTCTCAAAACCAACGATCAAGTAGACCGTCTATGAGATGTCTCATCGAGACAAGCGCAATATAGGGATTTTTCGTCGCCATGCAAGGAAGGAATCGTTCACCTTGTTGACGGGCGCGCTTCGGATCCCCTGCTTCAGTAAAAGACCCCGGCGACCAGTGCCACATCCATGACGCTCGATCTGTACCATTGATCATCCAATACGATGTGCAGCGTATCTTGGCGAGCGGTGAAAAGCTGCGCCGGTCGTTCGCGGCTGAAGCCCAGATCGAGATCGTAGGCAGCAAGGGTCTTGATCTCGTGCTTGTCGCATCGGAACAGTACGAGGCGATGGCTTTCTTGCGCATAGCCGCCGGCCAGTAGACCGAAGTGACGATCGATGGCGATAGCCTTGGCGCCCTCGATCGCGTTGGGCCGGAGCCGGTGAGTCCCAGACAGGTCGATGCTGAGAATGGGGAAGTCCGTGTAGCAACAGCTCCAGACCTGCCTGCGTCCGACATTGAGCGCATAGCAGTCGACCATGGCAAAGTCTGTGGTGGCGACGCCCTGTGACCAGAGGGCCCTTCCACCTATATCGAAGCGCATCAGGCCGCTGGGCGCCATACCGGGGCCGCCACGGCTCCAGGCGCGATTGGCGAGAGCACCCTCGTCCCAATATCCGCACCAGATCTTGCCTTCGCCGTCGCATTGCAGGTGTTCGATGGCATCGGAAAATGGGCTGGTTCCGTCTGCCTTTCGCCGTCGAAGATCGATAGCCGGCCCAACGTCGGAGCGCTTTTGAGAAACGATTCACGGCCCTGCCTGGCGATATCGTGGCTGGTATCGAGGCAGATCAGCCGGCCGTCGCTGCTGACGGCGTAATCGAATTCGAACCAGTCGGGTCCGCGCGGGGGCAGGGAGACGGCGCTCGACGGCGCGATCTTCGGCCTCGTCCCGGTGCCGGTCACGTCTTCACCCATCCGGCGCTCTCGCGCTCGTCGAGCGCGCCCTTCAGCGTGGTCAGTTGTTGCGAGGCAGCGTTGCCCTGCATCAACTGGAGCAGCAGCTTCGCCCCGGTCGATCCGAGGTCGAAACGCGGCTGGCGAATGGTCGTCAGGGTCGGCTCGACAAAATCGCCGAGTTCGATGCCGTCGAAGCCGATGATGGAAACGTCCTGGGGTACCCTGAGCCCACCCCTGCGGATGGTCGTCATGAAGGCGATCGCCATTTCGTCGCTGGTGGCGACCACCCCGGTCGGCCGGCGCTCCAGCGCCAGGAAAGCCTTGCCCGAGGCGACGCCGGAGGCGAAATCATAATTGCCCTCGAAGCGCACGAAATCATCAGGCCCGAGGCCGGCGGCGGCGATTTCGGCCTGGAAGCCGGCATAGCGATGGCGCTCGTTGTAATTGCCCTTCGGGCCGGCGAGATAGGCCAGATGCCGGTGGCCCCTGTCGAGGAGATAGCGCGTCTGGGCCTGGCAGCAGATCTCGTCGTCGACCACCACGGCCGGTATGCCGGCAACATCGGTCTCCGCGCAGACGCCGACGATGGGAATGCCTGAATCGGCGATGGTGCGCCCGGCATGCGAGGGCACGGTGCTCGCAAGCACCAGCGCTCCGTCGATATGGCCCCCGAAAACGAGGTCGACCAGATATTTCTCCTTGCCGTCGATGCTATCGAGATTGCCCATCAGCACGGCATAGCCAGCCTGGGACAGAGCGGTGTCGATCCCCCGCAGCACCTCGCTGAAGAAGGGCGGATTGCGCCGGGGGCCGACCACCACCAGCACGCTGCGCGAGGAGCCGGCGCGCAACTGCCGGGCAGCGCTGTTGGGCGTGTAACCGAGCTCGCGCACGGCCGCGAGCACACGCTCGCGCGTTTCCGTCTGCACCCGATCCGGAAAGGTGAGGGCACGGCTGACCGTGGCCGTCGAGACCCCCGCGGCGCGGGCCACGTCGCCGATGCGGATCTTGGAGACGTCGCGCAACGCGCGTCTTTGAATGCGTTTGGCTCGTTCTTTGGCGGGCGGCATCAGACTACCGTACTCTAACCTGCTGACGAAACTTCGTAAAAGTCACGTCATCTGCTCGTTGCGGGTGCGACCGGAGCCCTGCGCCGATCCCCTTGACACGAACGCCGATCGCAATCAATATCCCGGCGCATGCAATCGATTACATAAGCACAGCATGCGATCCTTCAGGGAGGATGTCCATGGAAAAATTGAGGGCGATTCTGCAGCGGGCTCCGGCGCGCTCGATGCTTGCCGGTGCGCTTGTCGCGCTGGCGTTTGCCGGGCAGGGCATTTCCGGGCAGGCCATGGCTCAGGACAAGCCCAAGGCCGAGGTGATGCATTGGTGGACTTCCGGCGGCGAGGCCGCCGCCGTGAAGGTCTTCGCCGACCAGTACACCAAGGCCGGGGGCATTTGGGTCGACTCGGCTGTTGCCGGCGGCCAGGCCGCGCGCTCGGCTGCAATCAACCGTATCGTCGGTGGCAATCCGCCCACTGCCTCGCAGTTCAACACCGGCAAACAGTTCGACGATCTGGTCAGCCAGAGCCTGCTCAATACCGTCGACCAGGTTGCCGAGGAAGGCAACTGGAAGTCCTTCCTGCCGCCTTCCTTCATCGCAGCCGCGAGCCGCGAGGGCCATATGTATGCCGTTCCGGTGAACGTGCATGGCCAGAACTGGGCCTTCTATTCCAAGGAAGTGCTCGACAAGTCCGGTGTCACCACAGTGCCGACCAGCTGGGACGATTTCTTCGTGGCTCTCGACAAGATCAAGGCGGCCGGCTTTATCCCGCTGGCACAGGGCGGCGAGCCCTGGCAGGAGCGGCTGCTGTTCAATGTCGTGCTGCAATCGGTCAGCAAGGACACGTTCATGCGGCTCTATGCCAAGAACGATGCCACCGCTATCGATACATCCGAGTTCAAGAAATCGGCCGAGATTTTCGGCAAGTTGCGTGCCTACACCGATGCCGGGTCGCCGGGACGCAACTGGAACGATACCACGGCTCTGCTGATCACCAACAAGGCCGGCGTGCAGTTCATGGGCGATTGGGCCAAGGGTGAATTCAAGGYGGCGAACAAGGAGGCCGGCAAGGATTTCTATTGCCAGATCGGCATCGACGATAAGGAGCTGGTGATCGGCGGCGACGTCTTCGTCTTCCCCAAGACCACCGACGCGGCCCAGCTCAAGGCGCAGAACCTCCTCGCTTCGACCATGCTGTCGCCTGAGACCCAGGTGTTGTTCAATATTCAGAAGGGCTCGATGCCGGTGCGCACCGATGTCGATGCCAGCAAGTTCGACCCGTGTGCGCAGAAAGGCATGAAGCTCCTCGCCGATCCCGCGCATCAGACGCCGGTGGTCGACATGCTGTCCAGCGCCGATCTGATCGGCGCGCTCGAGGATGTCGTCACCAATTTCTGGAACGACAAGGGCCAGACCCCGGAAGACTTCACCGCCAAATTCGCGAATGCGCTGAAGTCGGCGCAGTAGGCTCCTACAGGCGGGTCCTCGGACCCGCCTGCCCGACGCACGGACAAGCCGGTCTCGCTCCATCTCGCGGCGGAGCCGAGAAGACCGGCCCCCATTCTCACCACAAGATGGATCCTGAAGGAGGTCGCAATGGCCGAACCTGCAAGATTGTCGCGTCCAAATCGTCGTCCTCGCCGACTGAGCATGGCGGCATTGGCCTTGATACCGGCCTGGATCATCGTCGTAGCCGCCTATATCGGCACGGTTATCTGGACGATCGTCATCTCCTTCACCGGTTCCAAGTTGCTGCCGGTCTACAATTTTGTCGGTTTCGATCAGTATGTCCGGTTGTTTGCCTCGGATCGCTGGCAGGTTTCGGTGTGGCACCTGGCCGTCTTTGGCGTGCTCTTCATCATCTGCTGCCTGATCGTGGGCTTCTTGCTGGCGGTGGCGCTCGACCAGAAGATCCGCTTCGAGAACACGTTCCGCACCATCTTCCTCTATCCCTATGCGATGTCCTTCATCGTCACGGGCCTGGTCTGGCAGTGGCTGATGAACCCCAATCTCGGCATCCAGAACACGGTGCGCAACTGGGGTTGGACGAGCTTCACCTTTGACTGGGCGGTGAATTCGAATCTCGCCGTGTTTGCACTGGTGATTGCCGCGATCTGGCAGGCCTCGGGCCTGGTAATGGCGCTGATGCTGGCGGGGCTGCGCGGGGTGGATACGGAGTTGTGGAAGGCGGCGAAGATTGACCGTATCCCAACCTGGCGGGTCTATGTCTCCATCGTCCTACCGATCCTGACCCCCACCATCACCACGGCGACGGTGCTGCTTTCGATCGCGGTGATCAAGGTTTATGACCTCGTAGTCGCCCTCACCAATGGCGGGCCGGGCACGGCGTCCGAAATGCCGGCCAAATTCGTGATGGACAATCTCGGCCAGCGCCAGAACATCGGCCTCGCCACGGCGGCCTCGACCGTGATGCTGATCACGGTGATCTGCGTGATCTCGCCCTGGCTCTACCACACTTATTTCCGCCGGCAGTCGAGGAGGCCGGCATGAGCGCCCTCGAGACGCAACGCGGGCGCAAACCCTCCCGCCTTACCCCCGGCCGCATCGGCCTCTACATCTTTCTCGTCGTCGCCGCTGCCTTCTTCCTGCTGCCGGCCGTGGTGATGGTGCTGACGTCGCTCAAGACTATGGACGAGATCCGTCAGGGCCAGATCTTCGCCCCACCACAGGCCTTCGACCTCACGGCCTGGCGCACGGCCTGGTCGAGTGCGTGCACGGGCCTGGCCTGCAATGGCATCAGCGTTGGCTTCCTCAATTCGGCGAAGATCCTCATTCCGAGCGTGGCGATCTCCATCGCCGCCGGCGCTATCAACGGCTACGCCCTGTCGCTATGGAACGTGCGCTACGCCAACCTCCTGTTCGGCATTCTTCTGGTCGGCGCCTTCATTCCCTATCAGGTCTTCATCTATCCGCTGGTGCGCATCTCCTCGCTCGCCAACATCTTCCAGACCCTGCCCTGCATCGTGATCGTGCACACCATCTTCGGCATGCCGCTGATGACGCTGATCTTCCGCAATTATTATGCGAGCCTGCCGGTCGAATTGTTCAAGGCGGCGCGCGTGGATGGCGGCGGCTTCTGGCAGATCTTCTTCCACGTCATCCTGCCGATGTCGACGCCGATGCTGATCGTCGCCGCCATCCTGCAGGTCACCGGCATCTGGAATGACTTCATCCTCGGCCTCACCTTCGCGGGCGGCGCCAATTCGCCGATGACGGTACAGCTCAACAACATCGTCAATTCGACCACGGGCGAGCGGGCCTACAATGTCAACATGGCGGCGACCCTGCTCACGGCCGCCGTACCGCTCGTCGTCTACTTCATCTCCGGTCGTTGGTTCGTGCGCGGTATCGCCGCCGGCGCGGTCAAGGGGTAAGCATCATGAACGTTTCCGCGAATGCATCTGCCTCGGTGAAGGACGTCTCGGTCTCGGTGAAGGATCTGGCGATCCGCTACGGCGCGGTGGCTGTCATCGACGATCTCCAGCTCGACATCCGCCAGGGCGAGTTCATCGTGCTGCTCGGGCCCTCGGGCTGCGGCAAGTCCACCTTGCTCAATGCCATCGCCGGCCTCCTGGAGATCAGCGATGGCGAGATCTGGATTTCGGGCAAGAACGTTACCTGGGCCGAGCCGGCCGATCGCGGCATCGGCATGGTGTTCCAGTCCTACGCGCTCTATCCGCGCATGAGCGTGGAGGGCAACATGTCCTTCGGCCTGAAAATGGCTCGCGTGCCCAAGACCGAGATTGCCGAGCGCGTCGCCAAGGCCTCCAAGCTCCTGCAACTCGATGCCTTGCTCCAGCGAAAGCCTTCCGAATTGTCGGGCGGCCAGCGCCAGCGCGTCGCCATCGGCCGCGCTCTGGTGCGCAATGTCGACGTCTTCCTGTTCGACGAACCCCTGTCCAATCTCGACGCCAAGCTGCGTAACGAACTGAGGGTGGAGATCAAGAAGCTCCACCAAAGCCTCGGCAACACCATGATTTACGTCACGCATGACCAGATCGAGGCGTTGACCCTGGCCGACCGCATCGCCGTGATGAAGGGCGGCGTCATCCAGCAACTCGCCAGCCCGCTTGAGATCTATCACAAGCCGGCCAACCAGTTCGTGGCTGGCTTCATCGGCTCGCCCGGCATGAATTTCATCGAGGGCCAGCTTTCGGGGGCGCCGGGACACTGGCGTTTCGAGGCGGATGGCGAGAGCATCGACCTTGCGGCCTATGCGTTCTCGGTGGAACCGGGTGTGCGCAAGGCCGTGCTTGGCATTCGGCCCGAGCATATCGACGTCGGCCCTGCATCGGCGGGAAGACATGCCGCCCGCGGCAGGATCGACATCGTCGAGCCGATGGGCGCCGAGACGGTGCTGTGGACCAGCTTTGCCGGGAAGCCCGCCACCATTCGCGTCGACGGCGACAATGAAAGCGGGCCCGGCGACGAGATCGGTTTTCATTTCGACGTCGGGCGTGCCTCGCTGTTCGACGCGGAAAGCGGAGAGCGCCTGTGAAAAAGCCCAGCCGCGATTGCCACCCAACCCGTTGATTTTTCTCATTTCATGAAAGGATCTGTCATGGCTCTGCAATATCCCCTGTCTTTCCAGCTCTATTCGGGCCGCAACTTCCCGCCACTCGAGGGGCAGCTCAGGACGATCGCCGAGGCTGGCTTCAGCAATGTCGAGCCCTACGGCGCCTTCTACCAGGACGTGCCCGCCGCTGCCCGCCTGTTCAAGGAGTTCGGCCTGACGGCCAAGAGCGGCCATTTCGGTATCGATGGCCTGGAGGCAGATCTCGACGGCAATCTGCGCATCGCCGAAGCGCTCGGCATCGGCACGATCGTGGCGCCCTATCTGATGCCCGATGCCCGCCCCAGGGATGCGGCGGGCTGGAAGGCATTCGGCAATCGCTTGGCGGCGGTGGCGCGCAAGGCCGGTGAGGCCGGTTACACCTTTGCCTGGCATAACCATGATTTCGAGTTCATCGCCCTGCCGGATGGCTCCTATCCGATCGAACATCTGCTGGTCGACGGTGTGAAATGGGAAGCGGACATCGCCTGGATCGTGCGCGCCAATGCCGATCCCAAGCCCTGGATCGCGCGCTATGGCGCCATCATGCCGCTTGTCCACGTCAAGGACATCGCGCCGGCCGGCGAGAAGGTCAACGAGGATGGCTGGGCCGATGTCGGCACCGGCGTGGTCGACTGGGCGACGATCTGGCCGCTCTGTGTGGCTGCGGGCGCCGAGATCATGGTCGCCGAACACGACAATCCCTCTGACCTCAGGCGTTTTGCCACGGTGAGTGCCGAGGCGATGCGCAAGCTCGCCGGAGTGTGAGCGGGAAAAGCTGTCATCCCCGGCGCCACCGCAGGCGGCGGGAAGGGGATCCAGGGGCCACAGATCGAGCCCTTCAGCCCCTGGATCCCCTCGCCCTCTCTCGCTGCGCTCGCGAGCGGCTCGGCCGGGGATGACAGATTATGAAGCCGCGACCAGTTCATAACTTTCAAATTCAATGCCGATCCCGCGCCACCGACTGCCGTCGATGTCGCTGAGGAGATCGGCACCCCAGATATTCAGGAGCTTCCCATGCCATTGCGCGTCGGATTGATCGGCTGCGGCAATATATCGGACATCTATCTTCTCAACTCCGCCTTGTTTCGCGATTTCGATTTCGTCGCCTGCGCCGACCTCAGGGAGGAGGCGGCGAAGAAACAGGCCCAGAAATACAATCTGCAGCGGCGCAGCATCGAAGCGCTGCTGGCGAGCGACGATGTCGACATCGTGCTCAACCTCACCGTGCCCGAGGCGCATGCCGAGGTCTCCCGCGCCGCGATTGCGGCTGGCAAGCACGTCTATGGCGAAAAGCCGCTCGCCACGCGCCTCACCGATGGCATCGCGCTGATGGAGGCGGCGAAGTCGAAGGGACTGAGGGTCGGCTGCGCACCCGATACGGTGCTCGGCGCCGCCATCCAGCAGGCAAGGCTGCGTATCGATGCCGGCGAGATCGGCCGGCCGCTGATCGGTACCGCCGCGGTACTCGGGCACGGCATGGAGCACTGGCACCCCAATCCGGAGTTCTTCTTCAAGCCGGGCGCCGGCCCGGTCTTCGACATGGGTCCCTACTACCTCTCCACCCTCGTCAATCTGCTCGGACCGGTCGCTTCGGTGATGGCCTTGAGCCAGAGCGGCTTTGAGGAGCGGGTGGTGACCACCGAGGGCTCGCCGTTCAAGGGGCAGAGCATCGCGGTAGAGACGCCGACCAGCATCCAGGCGCTGCTCGCCTTCAAGTCCGGTGCGCAGATCACCTTCCTGGCAAGCTGGGACGTCTGGGCCCATGGCCAGTTGCCGATCGAGCTCCACGGCACCGATGCGTCGCTGCGCGTGCCCGATCCGAACTGGTTCGGCGGCGAGGTCTCGCTGGCCCGCCCGCGCGAGGCCTGGGAAAGCCATGCTTCGTCCGGTGACCGTTTCGGCCAACCGAACTGGCCGGCGGAACATCCCGTCAATGCCAATTATCGCGGTCTCGGCCTTGCCGACATGGCACGCGGCATCATCGACGGCCGCCCTCATCGCGCCAACGGCGATATCGGCTTGCATGTCCTCGCCGTGATGGAAGGTGTCCTCACCGCTGCCGAGCAGAAGCGGCCGGTGCTGATCGAGCAGGGTTGCGAGCGGCCCGCGCCGCTCGGTGACGAGGAGGCGAGGGGGCTTCTGGCCTGAAATTTGCTGAGGGGGAGGCCGGTCCTATTCGTCCACCGGCTTCCATTCGTCGCGTCCGAGGTCGATGACCTTGGGATCGCTGCTCGCGGTGCTGGCGCGACCCTGCGGGGCCGGAACGGGGCCTTCACGCCATTGCCGCAGCAGGCTCGGTAGAAGGAGCGCGAAGCCGATGATGTCGGTAACGAAGCCGGGGATGATCATCAGCACGCCGCCGAGCGCCACCATCATGCTCTCGCGGGCTGCGCCGTTGCTTGGCTCGCCGCCCTGCATCGCACGCAGCAGGCGCGAGAACACGCTTCCGCCCTGCCGGCGCAGCAGCGAGGCACCGATGAAGGAGGTCGCCACCAGGGCGATCAGCGCCAGGGCGATGCCGATCCGGCCCGCGACCCAGACGAAGGCGGCGATTTCCGCAAAAGGCAGGATCACAAGTCCGGCCAGGCCGAGCCAAGCCCAGCCAGCGGGAACATTGAAGCTGCGTGCGATCATCGGTGTCTTTTCTCCTGAAGCAAGGACGCGTTTGCCGAAAATGCGTCCTTGCGGGTCTTGGTGGTCCCGCCAAACAGCAACCGCTTTGTCGGAGCCCCCTGCAAGATATCAAACATTTGCAGAGTTTCCCGATGGGGCCGTCGTCGGCCCCATCGGGAAACTCTGTTTGGGCCTTGCGCAGCGGCACACGCCGCATGCTGGCCATGTTTGCCCTTCATGGTAGCATGAAGCTGGCAAACTGCTCGATAAACACCATATAGGTGAGGATTGTGGCATTGCCACAGGGGACTTGAGCCGTTATTTCGAGTCGTCACTCGGTCGGTGGGGATGCTGAAGGCACAAATGGGTAGTTTCGATATCATCACGCTGGTGTTTCTGGGGCTCGCGGTGTTCGTGATCTTCAAACTCCGTTCCGTGCTTGGGGAGCGCACCGGCGCCGAGCCTCCAACATTCGAAGGGTTGCGGCGAGACGCCCAGCCTGCGACCCGCGACGACAGGGCCGTAAACCCGCCGCAGCGCGAGGCCGAATCCCCTATCGAAGCCCAGGCGCCGACACCCGCTTTCCCGTGGGAAGGTTTCGCCGAGAAGGACACCCCCTTGGCGGCAGGGTTCGATGCGATTGCCGTCGTCGATCCGAGCTTCCAGCCGCAGAGCTTCGTCCCGGGCGCCAAGGCGGCCTATGAGATGATCGTTACCGCCTTCAACAATGGTGACCGCAAGACACTGAAGAACCTGCTGTCGCGCGAGAATTTCGACGCGTTCTCCCAGGACATCACCGAGCGCGAGGCGCGTGGCGAGACGGTGCAGGCCAATTTCGTCTCGATCGACAAGGCCGACATCGTCGCCGCCGGCGTCAAGGGGCGCGTTGCCGAACTGACCGTCAGCTTCGTCTCGCAGATGATCAGCGCCACCAAGGACAGGAACGGCGCGGTCGTCGATGGCAGCGCCGATCAGGTCGCGACCGTCTCCGATACCTGGACATTCGCGCGCGATACCAGCACCAAGGACCCGAATTGGCGCCTCGTGGCGACCGGCGGTTGAGCGCGGTCGGATAGAGGCGGGCGGGCCACGGTATCGATGTCATGGGAATCTTGCGCCGAATCGGGCCCTTCGCCGCTTTCTTCGTTGCGGCCGGCCTAGCCTGGGCCGGCGAACGTCCGCTGCCGCCTCCGCTTCCGGCGGGAGCGACGGCCGCGCTAGTGCCCTTCGGCAAGCTTCCGGGTTGGAAACGGGACGATCACGCCGAGGCTTGGCAGGTCTGGCTCGCATCCTGTCGCTCGCAGGCCGCGAACAATCCCGCCCTCGATGCCGGCGTGCCGGTCCCGACAGATCTGGCCGGCCTTTGCCGCGAAGCCCTGAAGCGCGGAGCGCTGGATGGCCCGGCGGCCCGCGCGTTCTTCCAGGCCCATTTCAATGCCTGGCGCATCACCACGCAGAAGGGCAGCGGGCCCACCGGCGGAAAAGCATTCTACACCGGTTATTACGAACCTGAGCTCCGGGGATCGCTGGTGCGCGAAGGCGAGTTCCAGACCCCGCTCTATGACCGGCCGGCGGATCTCGTCAGCTTCGAACCCAACGCCATACCGCCCGGTTTCGAAGGCTACAGCGCAGCCCGGCGAAAGCTCGACGGCAGCCTGGAGATCTATCCGGACCGCAAGGCGATCGAAGAGGGAGCCCTGGACGGGCGAGGGCTCGAGATTGCCTATGTCGCCGATCCCGTCGACCGCTTCTTCATGCAGGTGCAAGGCTCGGGACGCCTGCGGCTGCCGACGGGCAGCGTGGTGCGCTTTGCCTATGCGGGCAAGAACGGCCAGCCCTATTCCGCCATTGGCAAGGCGGTGGCTGATAGGCTCAACATCCCGCCCCGCGACGTCACCATGGCAGGCCTCAGGGATTTCCTGGCGCGCGACCCCCAGGTTGCGCGCGAGGTGATGTGGCACAACAAATCCTTCGTCTTCTTCAAGGTGGCCCCCTTCCTTGGCGCCGATGCCGGCCCGATCGGCGGCGAGGGGCT
Organism: Labrys sp. KB_33_2; assembly: GCF_052114505.1. Taxonomy (NCBI): domain Bacteria; kingdom Pseudomonadati; phylum Pseudomonadota; class Alphaproteobacteria; order Hyphomicrobiales; family Xanthobacteraceae; genus Labrys; species Labrys sp. KB_33_2. The sequence goes on from NZ_JBFREW010000001.1 coordinate 63,731, forward strand.
GCCGGTGACGCCGCTGCGCTCCATCGCCATCGATCGCAAGATCTGGCCCTACGGCCTGCCCGTCTTCGTCGAGACGGCAATTCCCAATGTCGGCGGCGGTGTGAAACCTGAACCTGTCCGCAAGCTGATGATCGCCCAGGACACCGGATCGGCCATCATCGGGCCGGCGCGGGCCGACATTTTCTTCGGATCGGGCGCCAAGGCCGGTGCGGTTGCCGGTGCGGTCCGCCATGGCGGCGGCTTCTACGTGCTGTGGCCCAAATCCTCCCCCAGTACGGATAATGGCCCCGAGGCGCGGCCATGACCCGCCGCAAGGGGCTAACCGCCGAGGACAGCGAACTTTGGGCCTTCGTCACCCGGGAAATCATCCCGCTGAAACGCCGCCGCCGCAAGCTGGCCACGGCTGTAGCCAAGGCGGCGGAAACGCCACCGGAGCCTGCTTCACCGCCCGCCAGGCCTGCGGCGAAGCCGAAAGCCGCGGCCAGCCGTCCGGTCAAGCCCCCTCCCGCACCGCCGATACCGCCGATAGCACCCATCGACAAAAATGAGCGGCGCCAGGTCGTGCGCGGCACGCGAGCCATCGATGCCAGGATCGATTTGCACGGCATGCGCCAGGTCGAGGCTCACGGCGCCCTGCGGGGCTTTCTCGCCATTGCCCAGATGCGTGGTTATTCCATGGTGCTGGTCATCACCGGCAAGGGCGGTGGCGGCGATATGGCGTTTTCGGGCGATGAGCGCGGGGTGCTGCGCCGCGTCGTGCCGCAATGGCTGCGCATGCCCGATCTCAGGCCCCTGATTCTCGGCTTCGAGGAGGCGCATCACGGGCATGGCGGCAGCGGCGCCCTCTATGTCCGTCTGCGCCGCATCCGCAGGCTTGGCGAACGATGACCCCCTTTGGTGCCCGATTACGCGCCCTGCGCGCCGCTCGCGGCCAGAGCCTCAAGGAGATGGCGGAGGCGCTCGGCGTCTCGGCCGCCTATCTGTCGGCCCTGGAGCATGGCAAGCGCGGGCAACCGACCTGGATCTTGCTGCAGCGGATCATCACCCATTTCAATATCATCTGGGACGAAGCCGAGGACCTGCAGCGCCTGGCTGCGCTGTCCGACCCACGCGTCGTGGTCGATACCGCCGGTCTGTCGCCACAGGCCACAGAGCTTGCCAACCGGCTGGCCCAGGACATCGCGAAACTGCCCGAGGCCGAGGTCGAGGCGATGCTGGCCCGGTTGAAGGCGATCGATGGAACATGAAGGCCGGATATCCAGGCGTGCCAAATCGCATCACGCCCCTCTTCACAATTCGGTCTTCCTGCGCGCATAAGGCAAGCCGTTCGAGTAGCTCGGGAGTTGGTATGTGACGGCGAACAAGGACGAGAACAAGCCGGCCGCGCGATTGCTCGTCCTGCCGCCCGGGAATGAGAAGCACTCCACCTTTCGGCGGCTGCTGCGCCGCGTGCCTTGGCGCTATGTCGGGCCGATCCTGTCGATCGGGCTGTTCGTCGGTGCGCTCATCGTGCTGGCGTCGATCCTGCGCGGCGTCGAGCCGGAGAAGGTGGTGGCCGCCTTCACCGCCACGCCGACGACGGCGATCGCCCTCTCGATCCTGTTCACGGCGCTGTCTTATCTAGCCTTGACCGGCTATGACGGCCTGGCGCTGCGCCAGATCGGCGCCAAGGACATTCCCTATTCCACCGCCGCCATCGGCTCCTTCACCTCCTATGCGATCAGCTACACGCTCGGCGTGCCCCTGCTGACCGCCGGCGCGGTGCGCTACCGGGTCTATGGCGGCGCGGGGTTGTCTGCGCCGCAGATCGCCGCCCTGACCCTGGTGTGCACGCTGACCTTCTGGCTCGGCATGGGAGCTGTCCTGGCGTTCGGCCTGGTGCTGGTGCCGGGGTCGGTGGCCGGCGTCGACCATTTGCCGTTGTCCCTCAACATGTCGATCGGCGTCGCCATCATTGCCGTGATCGTCGGCTATGTCGGCTATGTCTCGACGGGCAAGCGCGTGGTGGCGGTCGAGGGCTGGTCGATGCCGCTGCCGGGCGGGAAGGTCACCGTCGCCCAGATCGTGCTCGGTGTCTTCGACGTCTGTGCCGGCGCCGGCGCGCTCTACATTCTGCTGCCGGATCAGGCGGCGAACGTGCCCTTCTTCACCTTCATGGTGATTTATGTGCTGGCAGCCTTTCTCGGCGTGCTCAGCCATGCACCGGGCGGCATCGGGGTGTTCGAGACCACGATGCTGATCGCGCTGCCGATGATCGCCAAGGATGATCTGCTCGGCCGCATCATTCTCTACCGCGTCATCTATTACTTCGTGCCCTTCGCCCTGGCTCTGGCGATTCTGGGGGCCTATGAGCTGGCGCGCCGGCGCCATGTCGTCGGCAAGATGGTGGACCAGGTCGCCAGCATCATGAAGCCGCTCGCTCCGATCCTGGTGGCGGGCGCCATGTTCCTTGCCGGCGGCGCCCTGCTGATCACCGGCGCGGTGCCGGCCACCGAAGCCCGGCGCATCCTGCTCTCCAACCTGGTGCCGCTGCCGGTGGTGGAAACGGCCCACATCATCGCGTCGCTGTCGGGCGTGGCACTGCTGTTCCTGGCGCGAGGCCTGATCCGGCGCATGGAGGCCGCCTGGCGCGCGGCGATGCTCGTCCTCGTGATCGCCACCGTCGCCACCTTGCTGCGCAGCGCCGATTGGCGCTTCATGCTGACCTTGTGCTGCGCCTTGCTGGTGCTTGCCCTCAGCCGTCCGGCCTTTCCCCGTGGCTCGCGTGTGTTCGGCATCGATTATTCGCCGCTCCTGCTCGGCGCCATCACGGCCATGCTGGCGGTGACGGTGTGGATCGGCTTCTTTGCCTTCCGCTTCGTCGACTACACGCCGGAGCTGTGGGTCGCCTTCGGCTATGGCGATGAGATGTCGCGCTTCCTGCGCTCGACCAGCCTGGCTGTCACAGCCGCCATCGTCATCGGCATTCTCAGTGCCTATTGGAAGGGCGGTATCGGCTTGGTGCCATCAGCTTCGATCGATATATCCGGCCTGGTCGCGCGGGTGCCTTCGGCGGAGGCCCGGCTTGCCTTGCTGCCCGGCCAGATGCTGCTCGCCAACGATCAGGGCAACGCTGCCATGGTGGTGGCCCGCGCCGGGGCGTCCTCGATCGCGCTGGGCGATCCCATGGGTGATCCCGCCTTGGTGCAGGATCTGCTGTGGGTCTTCGGCGAGAGGGCCGAGCAGCAAAGATTGTGGCCGGTAATCCTTTCGGCCTCGCCGCGGATGCGGGCTGATTATCTCGAGGCCGGCCTGACGCTGACGCCGATCGGCGATCACGCCACGCTCGATCTCGCCGGCCTGGCGGAAGAGCCCTATAGCGGCGCCAATGCTATTTTCTCCTGGGCCGATATCCATGCCCTCAGTCTGGATCTGGTTCCCGCCGGCGCCACGGCCGCGATCATGCCGACGCTGGAAGCCGTGTCCCGTTCCTGGCTCGCGGGCACCGGCCGAAGCGAAGGCCATTTCGTTGTCGGACGCTTCTCGCCCGGCTGGATCCGGACCAATGACTGCGCCATCCTGCGCCGGGCGGGCGAGATCGTCGGCTTTGCCGTGGTGATGCGCAGTGCCGACAATGAGGAATGGGCGGTCGACATCCTGCGCTATCTGCCGGAACTCGGCATCTCGACGCTCGATTTCATGCTGCTGCGCCTGTTGCGTCTCGCCAAGGCCCGGGGCGCCCGGCGTTTCGATCTCGGCCTGACGCCCAACCCGGCGCAGGCCGGCGAGAATCTCGGCCCGGCCTGGCAACGCGTCACACCGCTGCTGTTCCGCTTCGGTGATCACATCGCCAATTTCGACGCGCTGCGCGGTTTCAAGGCCCGCTTCAATCCCCGCTTCGAGCCGCGCTATCTTGCCTGTACGGCGGGCTTTGCCTTGCCGCACATCCTGCAGGACGTCACCACCTTGATCGAGAAGGGACCGGAGAAAACGGGGTAGGCGCAGCGGCCGACGTCATTGCTTCGCTGCGCGCGCAATGACGGATGTCGGTCAATGTTTGGCCTCGCCGATATCAACCTGCCAATTGAGAGCTTGTCGCATGAAACTGCTTTCGCGAGCCGGCCTGACCATCTGCCTGACAATGCTGCCGGTCTCCGTTGCCTTAGGGGCGCCGACCTATCTGTCGTGCAGTTTCCCCAATCCCCCGAAAGAGCCACAGATCTTCAATTTCGCCCTCGATGCGTCATCGGGAACGCTTGGGGTCCATGTTCCCGAGACCGGCAGCGAGAGAAAGGTGAGGGCGGTGTTCGGCGCGAGCACGGTCACGGCGAATGAGGGCTTTGTGGCGTGGGAGATCGATCTGTCCAGACGGGCTGTCATCCGCGACAAGAGGATGGTGGGGGAGAAGGATCGCGGCGCCTGCAAGGATATATCCGCTGAGGAAAGCGGCTTCGGGCAATAGGTGCTATCCAGTCATGGCCGGCTGGGTGGAGCACATCACCGGGCAGGCATCGCAGAAGGCTTTGCCCGCAGTCTTGACAAAAGGGGAGTCCGGGTCGACTATCGTTAGTATACAAACGAATTTGACCCGCCTTCGGGGGCTCGCTCCATGCCGTCCTACAGTGAGTTTTCCGCCCATAGCGAGTTCGAGACGCCGGCTCCGGCAGTCTCGGCAGACGGCAAGATCCGCTGCGATGCCTGTCCGGTGATGTGCTACATCAAGCCGGGCATGGCGGGGGCCTGCGACCGCTATGCCAATGACAATGGCACGCTGGTCCGGGTCGATCCGCACATCCTCCTGGAGCGTACTGTTTCCGAAGGTGGTGACCTCGTGCCCTTCGGCAGCGCGAGGGGATGGGACGGCTCTTTGGTACCGAGTCCCGAAAAATTCGTCACCGCCATCGGCGCGGGCACCACCTATCCCGACTACAAGCCGGCGCCCTTCATCGTGTCCTCGCAGGTCGAGGGCGTCGACATGGTCACGGTGGTGACCGAGGGCATCTTCTCCTATTGCGGCGTCAAGGTGAAGATCGACACGGATCGCTTCGTCGGGCCCGAGCAGAGCACGGTGCGGGTGAACGGGGAAGCGGTCGGCCACGTCACCACCGGCGAATATGGCTCGCAGATGCTGTCGCTGGGAGGCGTGCATCATCTCACCGGCGGCTCCAAGAAGGAGGGGCGCGTCACCTGCGACGCCCTGCTGGACCTATGCAACCGCAAGCCGATCGAGATGACCGTGGATGGTGGCGCCACCCTGGTCATCGAGGCCGGCAAGGCGCCAGTGGTCAATGGGCAGCTCGAACAGCGCATGCGCGTCGGCTGCGGTTCGGCCACCATCGGCATTTTCGCGCGGCAATGGCTCGGCAAGGCTGACGAGGTGGTGGTGGTTGACGATCACATCACCGGCGTTCTGTCCGAGCATCAGGCCGGCAAGCTGCTCGACATCCCCGACACCGGCATCAAGCTCAAGGGGCGGCGCTCCACGCCCGGGCGCTATTTCCAGGTGGCGGAGCCCGGTACCGGCTGGGGCGGCACCAATATCGATGATCCTCTCGCCATTCTAGGCCCATTCGACCCCAAGACGGCCTGGCCGGGCCTGCGCCTGCTGATGGTGAGCACTACCGGCGAGCATCACGGCTATTACGAACTCGACGAGACGCTGCGGCCGGTGCGGCGGGACCTGCCGACATCCCTGGTCGAATCGGTGGAGCGCATTGCCGAAAATTGCGAGCCGGCTCTCGCTACGGTGCTGTTTATCGGCGGCGCCGGCGGGTCCCTGAGGGCGGGTGTCACCGAAAACCCGGTGCGGCTGACCCGTTCGGTCAAGGATGCCCTGACCTATGTCACCTGCGGCGGTGCGCCTGTTTATGTCTGGCCGGGCGGCGGCATCACCTTCATGGTCGACGTCACCCGCCTGCCGGACAACGCCTTCGGCTATGTACCGACGCCGGCTTTGGTGGCGCCGATCGAGTTCACGCTGCGGCTCGACGATTACGAGGCGATGGGTGGGCATATGGGCCATATCAGGCCACTCTCCAGCCTGCGCGAAGGGGTCGATCTCGCCCAGCGCGCCGACAATCCCTGGCCTTTCGCCCCGCATGCGGCCCGGAGGTCGCACGGATGAGGGCCGGGCCGCAGGCCGCATTCCTGGGCGATAACAGGCGCCTGCACCTGCAGCATGGCCCGATCGATCTCATCATCGAGGCACAGGCCGAGACTGAGGCGGTGCAATCAGCCTATGGCGCCGCGATGCAGCGTTTCGACGGTCTGCTCGAGACACTCTGCGAGGAACTCCCCCTCCTGCGATCGCCTCAGACTGCGAGGAGCCTGCCGGCGCAGGGCGTGGTTGCACGGCGCATGCAGGCCGCGGTCTCCCCCCATGCCGGCAGCCATTTCATCACGCCGATGGCGGCGGTGGCCGGTGCCGTGGCGGATGAGATCCTGTCGGCGATGCGGGCGGCGGCGCCCCTGCGCCGCGCCTTCGTCAACAATGGCGGCGACATTGCCGTGCATCTGGCCGAGGGCGAGGACTTCGCCATCGGCCTTGTCGACCGCCCCGACAGGCCTGGTCTGTTCGCCCGCAGCCATATACGGGCGGGCGAGGGGATCGGTGGCATCGCCACCTCCGGCTGGCGTGGGCGCAGCTTCTCCCTGGGTATTGCCGACGCTGTTACCGTTCTGGCCGCCGATGCGGCGGCGGCGGATGCGGCGGCCACCATCATCGCCAATGCGGTTGATATCCTCGGCCATCCCGGCATCCTGCGGGTGCCGGCGTCCTCACTGCAGCCCGACAGCGATCTCGGGGAACGCCTGGTGACGCGGGATGTCGGCTCCCTCACGCATGAGGACATAACCGCCGCGCTGCGGGCGGGGGAGGCGAAGGCTCGCGGTCTACTCGACGATGGGCTGATCCGCGCCGCCGCCCTCCATCTTGCCGGCGTCACCGCGCTGGTGTCGACTGACAACACTTTGCTGCAACCGAAAGCCGCCTGACATGCCCGAAATCGTTCTGCGCAAGCGCGCCATCATCGTCGAAGAGATTTTCCACGAGGGCGGCCCCGTCAGCGCCGTGCCGCTGAAGCGCGGCGCCATTCTGAGCGTGATCCGCAATCCCTTTGCAGGCCGCTATGTCGAGGAGATCGCGCCCTTCATGGAGGAGCTCAAGCCGCTCGGCGTGGAGATGGCCGAGGCACTGCTGGCGGCGCTCGGCGGCAAGGCCGGGGAGGTCGAGGGCTATGGCAAGGGCGCCATCGTCGGCGCCGCGGGCGAACTCGAGCATGGCGCGCTCTGGCATGTACCCGGCGGCTACGCCATGCGCGAGATCCTGGGGGACGCCAAGGCGATCGTGCCCTCGGCCAAGAAGCTCGGCGGACCCGGCACGCGGCTCGACGTGCCCGTCACCCATATCAACGCCTCCTATGTGCGCAGCCATTTCGACGCCATGGAAGTGGGGCTCGCCGACGGGCCCAAGGCGGACGAACTCCTGCTGGTTCTGGTGATGACTACCGGAGCACGCATCCATGCCCGCGTCGGCGGCCTCGCGGCCAAAGACGTCAAGGGCGTGGATGGGCTGCGGTAACTCTGTTCTGGAAAGGAAACGCTGTCATGCCGGTCAGCATCCGCAAGCTCGTCACCTTCGTTGAGGAAGTCCGCCGCGAGATGGACCGCCCCGTCGAGCCGCCGACCCGGCGGGCGGCGGCGATCGCGGTGATCGCCAATCCCTTCGCCGGCCGCTATGTCGAGGATCTCACGCCGCTGATGGAGATCGGCGAGGAGCTCGGCGCCTTGCTGACTGAGCGGGCGGTCGCCGCCCTCGGCATCGAGGGGCCTGATGCCGAGAGCTATGGCAAGGCCGCGGCCGTGGGCGAGAATGGCGAGCTCGAACATGCTGCCGCCATCCTGCATCCCAGGATGGGCACGCCGGTGCGCAAGGTACTCGGCAAGGGCGCGGCGCTGATCCCGTCGGCCAAGAAGCGCTGCGGCCTCGGCGGCGTGCTCGACGTGCCGCTCGGCCACAAGGACGCTGCCTATGTGCGCAGCCATTTCGATGCCATGGAAGTGCGCGTGCCCGACGCGCCGCGTGCCGACGAGATCTTGGTGGCGATCGTCGTCACCGACAGCGGCCGTCCCCTGCCGCGTGTCGGCGGCCTGACCAAGGCCGAGATCAAGGGCGAGGACGGCTTGCGGTAGGGGATCAACAAGCGACACGGCTGGGACCGCGGACGTCCTCGTCCGCTCCTTGGAACCGCGGCGTTTGCGGGAAAGGAAGAGACGGACGGGACGTCCGCGGTCCCAGTCGCGGTGTTTCCCAGGCCTCGCATGATGGCCTTGACGCCGCCATCAACGATCTGTTCCCTTGGGCATTGTCGATTATGCGGCTTCGGTCGACGGTCCGGCGCAAGAGCGACAGGGAGCTTCGACGATGCGATTTCCTCTGCGGCCCGTGCTCGCCGGCCTCGCGTTTGTCCTTATCTGCTGTACGGCGCTTTCCACCCCCGCACTGGCGGACAAGCGTATCGCCCTGGTGATCGGCAATTCGGCCTATCGCAATACGGTGCCGCTGCCCAATCCCCGCAACGATGCCACCGATGTCGCCAAGGCCCTGAAGGCGGTCGGCTTTACGGTGGTCGAGGGCTATGATCTCGACAAGCGCGGCATGGACGATGCCTTCAGGCGCTTCGCCAATGAAGCCGACGGCGCTGACGCGGCGCTGTTCTACTATGGCGGCCACGGTTTCCAGTTCCAGGGCTCGAACTATCTGATGCCGGTGGATGCCAAGCTGACCGGGGTCGGTGACGTCAATTACGAGATGGCGCGGGTCGACGACATCCTGTCCGACTTGCAGCGTGCCAACGGCGTGCGCATCGTCATGCTCGATGCCTGCCGCGACAACCCCCTGGCCCAGCAGCTTTTGTCCAAGGCCAGCCCGACCCGCTCCCTCGGCGTCAGCCGGGGGCTGGCCCGCATCCAGCAGACGGCGGGCAGCGTGATCGCCTATTCCACCCAGCCGGGGGCCGTTGCCGCCGATGGAGGCGGCCGCAACAGCCCCTTTGCGGCAGCCTTTCTGGGAGAAGTCGACAAGCCGGGCGTCGAAATCGGCGCGCTGTTCCGCCGTGTCGCCGCCAATGTCTACAAGGCCACCAATGAGCGGCAACTGCCCGAGGTCACCTTCTCGCTGCTGGGCGATTTCTATTTTGCCGGCGGGGCTACGACCGCTCCTGCGATCTCCGCGCCCAGCACTCCGACGACGGTGGCGCCACAAACGCCCACGCCGGCGCCGCTGGATGCCGGGGCGCGGGCTGCTGTGGAAGGATGCGACAAGATGGCGGCTTCGCCGCAGGACATGGACCGCCCTTCGGGCGTGCCCGGTGTCGAGTTCAACCGCATCCAGCCCCGCCTGGCCGTCGAGGCCTGCCGGGCGGCACTCGCGGCCGCTCCCGAGGATCGGCGTGTGCAGTTCCAGCTGGCGCGAGCGCTCGATGTCGCCGGCAGCGATACCGAGGCTCGGGACCTGCTGACGAAGGCCGCCGCTGCGGGTTCGGTTTCGGCCATGTCGGATCTGGCACTGATGCTGGAGACGGGCGAGGGCGGACCTGTCGACCTGGCGCGTGCCGTGAGCCTGTTCGATCAGGCGGCAGCGGCCGGCAACGTCTCGGCGATCCGCAACATCGCCATCGAGTTCGAAAACGGCACTGGCCGCCCACGCGACGCAGTGCAGGCGGCGCAGTGGTACAGGAAGGCGGCCGATACCGGCGATCCGCAGGCGATGGGTTTCCTCGCCGTGCTCTACCTGCAGGGCACGGGAGTTCCTAAAAACGCGGGCGAGGCGCGCCAATGGATCGACCGGCTCGTCGAGACCGAGCACACCCAGACCATGCTGCGGGTCGGCTATGTGCTGCTGGGTCAGACCGGCGCGGTGAAGGACTTCGCCACGGCCCGCAAGCTGTTCCAACGCGCCGCCGAACTGGGCGACGGCGACGGCAACGTCATGCTCGGCAACATGGCGGCCAATGGCATTGGCGGGCTGCGTGATTTCGGCAAGGCCGCGGATTTCTTCGAGAGAGCAGCTGCGATCGGCAACCTCAATGCCAAGGCCAGCCTGATCCCTTTCCTGATGGCGGGCGCGGGCGGCATCAAGCGTGATCCCGGCAAGGCTGCCGATTATGGTCTGGAAGCCTTGAGGGGTGGCTCGCCGGTGGCACGCGGTCTTCTGATCGACAAGGCCTCGACCTCGCTCACGCCGCAACTGCGCAAGGCCGTCGAACAGCGGCTGGCCAAGGCGGGCCTGCTCAATCGTGCTGCGGATGGCAGCTATGGGGCCGATACGCTGGCAGCGCTGCAAGCCTTCGTGCTGGCGAAATGACGATTCAGGCATCGCAACCCGTCCGTTTCGTAGGCGCCCTCGGAAAATCAGAGTCCTATTCGATAGGGTCGGAAAATCGAGGTCTCCCAAATCGCAGTGGTTATGGCGCTGGGCGCGCCCGGGCTTGCGCTCGATGACCTTCTATCCCTCAACCGTCACGCCGCCGCCCGCACCGCTCGGGACGTGGCGGAGTTTGGCTGCCGCGTTGAAGAATCCGCTGGAAATGTGGTCTGCCGACATGTTCGAGACCGATGTCAGCGTGATGCGCTGGCCGGGTGGGCGCTTCATCACGGTGACCAGCCCCGAGCTCGCCAGACAGGTGCTGCTCGACGATGCCGGGTCCTACGTCAAGTCGACCCTGGTGAACCGGATCCTCAAGCCAGCGATGGGAGAAGGGCTGCTGACGGCGGAAGGCGAGGCCTGGCGTGCACAAAGGCGAGCCGCCTCTCCTGTGTTCCGGCACGAAAAACTGGTTCCCCTCGTGCCGTCGATGAGCAAATTCGTCGGCCAGACGGCCGCTGCGTTGCGGGCCTTGCCGGATGGCAGCCGCGTGGATGTCATGCAGGTCATGATGGCCACCACGCTGGACATCGTGGTCGAGACGTTGTTCGGGGATCCCGGCCCCCATTACGACCGTGACAGGACCATCGAGGACGTCGACCGCTATTTCCGGACGCATGGCGTGGTGGGGTTTTCCGACTATGTCGGCCTCCCCGAATGGTTCCCGCGCCTGCGTCATCGCGGAAGAGGCGCGATCCGGCGCTTGCGGGAGACCGCCCGGGCCTTCGCCGAGTCGCGAGCGACGCCTGTCGATGGGATGGACAGTCTCACCAGCCTGATCGGCCGGGCCGTTGATCCGCAAACAGGCAAGGCCTTGCGGTTGGAGGAGGTGGTCGACAATGTCGTGACCTTCGTCGGTGCTGGTCACGAGACCACAGCCTTGGCGGTCACCTGGGCGCTCAGCATCCTTGCCAATCTACCCCAGTTGCAGGAGCAACTGCACGCCGAGGCCGAGGAGATATGCGGGAAGGACCCGGTCACCGCCGAGGCGATCGATCGGCTCGACCTGCATCGGCGCGTCATCCAGGAGACTATGCGCCTCTATCCGCCGACACCGGCTGTCGGTCGGACGGCCATCCGTTCCACCAGGCTGGGAGACCTGACCATCGGCAAGGGCGATCACCTGACCATCGCCGCCTATGTCCTCCAGCGCCATGCCAAGCACTGGCACGATCCGGCTGGCTTCGACCCCGATCGCTTCGACGAAGCGGAAATCCGCAAGCGCCATCGCTTCGCCTACATGCCGTTCGGTGGTGGCGCGCGCATCTGCATCGGCATGAAGCTGGCGACCATGGAGGCGACGGTGCTGCTGGCCACGCTGATGCGGGAATTGCGCTTTGCGCCCGACCCCGATCATGCCATCTATCCGCAAATGAGCATCACGTTGAGGCCCCGCGGCGGCATGCCCCTCTTCGTGCGAAGCGCCTGAGGAGCCATCCATGCTCGGCGTCTGGCTGCAATCCCTGACCCAGGTCTACCTCGACCTCGGCCTGCGCGCGGGCGCGAGCCTGGAGGTCCGCATCCTCGAGCGTCCGGGCCTGTGGATGGACGATGACGCGCTCGAAGGCGTGCGGCAGGACCTGTCCGCCGTGGCGGCGGCCAATCTGCCGGGGCAGGTTCTCAACTATGGCGTCTTCGCCGGCGGCCGCCGGGCCCTGGGCAGTAGCATCGTCACGATCGTCTATCGCCGGGGAGAGAATCCGCGCCCGGTTGCCTTCAACGCCCTGGCGATGATGGATGTCGACCTCAACGGCCGCCCGGAACGCGTTATCCATCTCGGCCTGGTGATGGTCGATCCGGCCGAGCGCAGCCAGGGTCTTTCCTGGGTTCTCTACGGCCTGACCAGCCTCCTCCTGCTGGCCCGCAACCAGCTCAGGCCATTCTGGATCTCCAACGTCACCCAGGTGCCCGCCGTGATCGGCCTGGTGGCGGAGGGCTATTCGCGAAGCTTTCCGAATCCGGCCGGTACCGACGGGCGCGGCTTCACCCATCTTCTGCTGGCCCGACAGATCCTGCAGCGCCACCGCGCTGTCTTCGGCGTGGGCGAGGAGGCTGAATTCGACGAGGAGCGCTTCGTGATCGCCAATGCCTATACCGGCGGGTCCGATGCCCTGAAAAAGAGCTTCGAACAGGCCGCCAAGCATCGCGACACGCGTTTCAACGACTATTGCCGTACTGTGCTGGATTATGAGCGTGGTGACGACATTCTCCAGCTCGGCGTCATGGATATCGGGGCGGCCCGCCGGTATCTCACCGAGAGCGTGCCGCGCGAATCGCTGCGTGGCCTCCTGCTCTCCGCCGCCTTCGCCGGGCTGCAGGGCCTGATCCTGCCCTTGGTCTATTGGCTGGCGCCGCATCGTCAATGGGGGGAGCTGCGTCCATGCCGGAAATAGCCAAGCCGGACCTGGCAAGGCCTGAGGGCCACGAGGATTTCGACTATGGGCGCTTCATCACCCGCAATATCGGCTTCGTCACCGAAGCGGAGCAGGAGCGGCTGCGCAATGCCCGCATCTTCGTCTGCGGCACCGGCGGCATGGGCGGCGGCTGCGTGCTCGCTCTGGCGCGAGCCGGGGTCGGCGGGCTTGATCTAGCCGACCTCGATGCATTCGAGCTTTCCAACCTCAACCGCCAGGTCTTCGCCAATCTCGACACAATCGGCCGTCCCAAGGCCGAGGCGACGCGCGACCAGTGCCACCGGATCAATCCGGATCTCCTCATCGAGGTACATGGCCGCGATTGGCCAGGCAGCGCCGACGCTCTGATCGCCCGCTGCGACGTTGTCGTGAACGGCACCGACGACCTTTCCGCCTCGCTCCTGCTCTACCGGCGTGCGAAAGCGCTCGGCAAGACGGTCGTCGATGCCTATGCCTCGCCCTTGCCCTCCGTCTATGTCACCCGGCCCGGCGATCCCATGCCGGAGGAGAGGCTGGGCTATCCTACGCTGGCGACACAGTGGAACCAGGTGAGTCCCGAGCAGCGCAGCCAGGCGTTCCTGCGCGAGGCGGAGCATGTCATGGTGCACTCCTCCTCGCGGCATCACATCGATCTTGCCCTGGCGGGGGAGGTGGCGGCGGGCAAGCGCAGCCGCATGTCCTTTGCCCCTATGGTGGTGACCACCGGCATGCTGATGGCCTATGAGACGATCGAACTCATCCTCGGCCGGCATACCGCCACCGACTGCCGGGGCTGGTTCTTCAACCCCTATCGCGCGCGCGTCGAACACCCGCGCAATGCCGTGGTGGCGGCGCTGCTGCGCCCGGTGGTGCGGCGCTTTCTCGGCAAGCTCACGGGCGGAGCATGACGCGGGCCCAGCTCATTGCCGACAGCCTGGTGTCGATATCGGCCATCGGCGGGCTTGCCGTGGTGACATCCGTCCTGCGGCGAGGCGGCAGCACCGACATCGCGACGCGCCGGGTCCGGTTCGGACTCTGGCTGGTGATGATCCTGCTCGGCGCCCGGGTGCTGAGCTGGCTCACCGGCATCGGCCTGTTCTCGGCGGCGATGTTCATCGCGGCGGCCCTGATGCCGCTTGCAACCATCATGATTGCGGAAGGACTGCTGCGCCGCCATGCTGGGCCAACGGTCAAATATGCCAGTCTGGCGGCGACGATCGTCCTGCTGGTGCTGGCGCTCTGCCCCGAAAGCCTGGTCGAGCCCGGACGTTCCTGGTTCCTGTGCGCTGCCCAGCTCGCCGGCTTCGCCCTGGCGGGCTGGATGCTGCTGCGCCGTGACAGAGCCTCGCTCACGGCAAGCGAGAACTGGCTTGTCGACCGCATGATCCTGCCGCTGGTGCTGATCCTGCCATTACTGCTGACGGATTTCCGCTTCGACGGCTTCGATCTTCCGGTGCGGCTGGGCGGCATCGCCATTCTCTTCACCTGCTGGATCGTGGTGGGCATGGGTCGTGGCCATTTCAGCCAAAGCGAGACCATCCGGGCCTTTCTCGTACTCGCGGCCTCGGCCTGCGCTGCGGGCATCGGCGTCGCCGTCATGGAGGGATTGAGCCTCACGGGCGGCGTCCAGACCGTGGCCGTGATCTTTGCCGCCTGCCTGCTCGCCGCCATCTTCAGCGACAGCCAGCACCTGGCCTCGGCCGAACGCCAGAGAAGCCTGCTCGCCCATATCGCCGGCCAGGGCACGATGGATGCTGCGGGCTTCCTGGCCATGCTGCGGCGTATCTGGCTGGTGGAGGACGCGCTGACCCTGGAGGCCGCCGACCTCAAGGATTTCGACGGGCAGGCCCTCGCGGCTTTGTTCGAGCGTGACCCCGTGCGCCGGGCCGGAGATTTTCGAGCGACATGGGCGGCCGGCAGCCCCGAGGAACAGATGGCGGCCTTGTTCGAGCGCTATGGCGCCACGCATATTCTGATGGCCGACCGGCAGCCTTTGACGCTGCTCGCCCTGAAGATCCCCGGCATGGTGTCGGGAAGGGCAATCGAGACCGAGCTCAGGGCGATGCAGCGTGTCGCCATGCTCTTGTCGGAGAGACATGATGGTCACCATTCGTAGAGGCGATTTCGACGCTTTCTTTGCGGCTCCCTTCGAGGCCTATGGCAGGCAGACGCTCTATGTCTCGCCGATGCGGAACGATCTCCAGCGCTTCCTGTCGGTGCGCGAGAATCCGCTGTTCTCGGGGCGGGACGACCTGGCCTTCTTTACCGCCCATGCGGGCGGGCGGGTGCTGGGGCGGATCACGGCCCATGTCCATAGGGCCTCGAACGAGCGTTACGGGCAGAAGCGCGGCCTTTTCGGCTATTTCGACTGTGCCGACGATGCCGATGCCGCGCGGGCCTTGCTGGGCGAGGCGGAAGCCTGGGCGCGCGAGCGCGGCCTCGACGAATTGATCGGCAACTTCAACCTGACGGCGATGCAGCAGGCCGGCGTCCAGACCGGCGGGTTTGAGCAGGCCCCCTATACCGACCAGATCTACAGCCCGCCTCACGTGATGAAGCTGCTGGAGGGGGCCGGCTACCGCGCGGAATTTCCGATGAGCACCACCGCGCTCGACCTCACCACCATCGATCCGGCGATGCTGCTCGGCCCCAAGCAACGGGCCCTGCTGGCGAGTGGCGACTATGCCTTCGCGCCGGTCGATCGCAAGACCCTGCCGGCGCGGCTTAAGGATGCGCATGCCATCCTCAACGCATCCTTCGCCGACAATCCGATGTTCGTGCCGCTGAGCTGGGAGGAATTCGAGTTCCAGGCGCGCGACATGAAGACCATCATCGATCCGCGCATTTCCGTGGTGATGCAGAGGCGCGGCGAACCGATCGGGGCCGTGATCGCCATCCCCGATCTCAACCCACTCGTCCGGGCGACAGGCGCACGTTTCAAGCTCACGACGCCCTGGCATTATTTGCGCTATCGCCTGACCCGCACGCGTGCCGTGATCATCTTCCAGGGTGTGCTGCCGGCCTATCACGGCGAGGGCGTCAACCCGCTGATGCTGCACCATGTCGTCTCCGCCATGAAGGCGGCGGGCTATCGCAGCGTCGGCGGCACCTGGATCGCCGATGTGAACCGGGCAAGCCTGCGCCAGGCCGAGAAGGCCGGCGCCCGCCAGCTGCATCGCCTCCACCTCTATCGCAAGGTCCTGTGACCCATGTTCGATGCCGCCACGCAGCGACGATTGGTTGGAGGTGCGAACCTCGCGCCGTCGGTGCACAACACCCAGCCGGCGCGCTGGTGCTTCGAGGCCGATGGCTCCATCGCGCTCCTGGCCGATCCTGCCCGACGCCTCGCCGTGGGGGATCCGGAGGGACGCGATTTAGCGGTTTCCTGCGGCGCTGCGCTGGAGGGTATGCTGATCACCCTCGCCGAACTCGGCCTTGGCGCCGGCACCATTGCGGAAGTCGATGAAGATGGCCCGGGCGGATTGCGGCGGCTGGCACGCTTCGAGGTGACGGAAGGCACGCAGCCGTCCGGCATGGCCGAGGCCTTGCGCAGCCGGGTCACCTGGCGCGCGCCCTTTCTCGCAGTCGAGACAAGCAAGGCGCGTGATTTGCAAACCTGGGCCGGTGAACGGCCCGACGTCACGCTGGTGGCAGCACCGGAACACAGGGCGTTTCTCGCCGGCCTCGCGGACGAGGCGAGCCTGCATCTCCTCCGCGACAGGGCTTTTCGCCTGGAACTGTTGAGCTGGATGCGGCTGTCGAGGTCCGATCCGGCCTATGGCGAGGACGGCATGAATCTTGATGCCTTGCACCTCAGCCCGATCGAAGGCTTCCTGGCGCGCCAGGTAATGGGCGGAGGCCTGTTCTCGCTGGTCGATCGTCTCAAGCTCGCACCCGCCCTCTTCGGGGAGCGCGGCAAGACGCTCAGTGCCGCTGGCATCGTGCTGTTTCACCGGCCCTTCGAGGAAACAGCGCTGCAATCGGGCCGGGCTTTCCATCGCTGCTGGCTGGAACTGACCCGCGTGGGCTTGTCGGCCTGGCCGATGGCTGTTCTCGCCGATGATCCCGATTGTGCCGGCGAATGCCGGCGCCGTTTCGGCATTGGGGACGGGCGGCGGCTGATCAATGCCCTGCGCGTCGGCCGGGCCGGTGGAACCGTCGGCAAGGCGCGCCTGAAGGCCGAAAGCCTGCTCGTCGATCTCACGGGAGTGGGTTGAGGCAAGAAAGAGGCGGACGTCTCGTCCGCCCTTCCTTGCCTCGAAAACCTCTCCTGTTTCTCCCGATACAAACAGCCGCCGCCGCTCGTGGCATGAGTGTTGATATCGAACGCTCAACCTGGATTGTCCCATGCGCCTGCGTCTTGCCCTAGCCGCCCTCCTGGCGAGTGCCACTCCGGTTCTGGCCGCCGACCTTGGCTATGCCACCGCCGAGCCGATCGCGCCGGTCGCCCCCTATAGCTGGACCGGTTTCTATGTCGGTGCCCATGCCGGCGCTGCCTTCGGCAATGCCAAGATCACCTCGAGCGACGGCTATCGCCAGGGCTTCAACAATGTCGGCTTCGTCGGGGGCCTGCATGCCGGCTACAACTACCAGTTCGACAACCATATCGTGGTCGGCCTGGAAGGTGACATCGACTATAGCTCCCTTTCCAAGACGCGCCATGGCATCGCCGCCGCCACGCCCTACGCCGTCCGCTTCAAGAGCGAGTGGCAGGGGTCCGTCCGCGGCCGCCTCGGCTACGCTTTCGATCGTTTCCTGCCCTATCTGACCGCGGGCGTCGCCTTTGCCGATGAGAAATACCGCGTCACCATACCGGCTGGCGTGTCATCGCAGAGCACCACTCGCGTGGGCTGGACTGTGGGCGCCGGCCTCGAATATGCGATCGACGAGAACTGGTCGGTGCGCGGCGAGGTGCGCTATTCCGATTTCGGCAAATGGCGGCTGCGCGGCAATCCCTCCGGCAAGGTCCGCTTCAACGAAACCACGGCGCTGCTCGGCGTGAGCTACAAGTTCTGAGCAAGGGATGCGAGGGGGTGACGATTGTGGCGCAGTCACACCAGGGATTGCGGCGGATACGATGGTCGATCACCTCGAAGCCGGCCTCCTCCAGTTCCGCCAGGAGAGCGGGCAGCGGTCTGAGGGTGCGTGTGGGAACGCCATCCTCGACGAGGCATTGATGAGCGGCATCGTAGCGGGCGCAGGCCCCTGACGAGTGCGGCGGGCCGCATATGGTGCTGGCGATGAAGACGCTATCCAGCTGGAAGGCGGCGCACCTCTGCCAGGCAGAGGCAGCGGTCGGCGCCGATCAGGCAATGCAGGCAGGCGCCGAAGACCAGGGCAAAGGACGCGGCTCCGATGTCGAGTATGGCGCGGACATCGCCCTGGACGAAACGGCCGGCATGCCCGGCGGCCTTGAAGATCTCATTGGCCCAGGCGATGGCCGTTGGCGAGATGTCGATGCCCTGGACCCGATAGCCGCGTTCGGCCAGCAGCACGGCCGCGTTTACGTCAAATGTAGCGCTGACTCTAGGGCGTTTTGCGGCTCGGCGGAGCCACCGGGAAACGCAAGGGTGCGTCGAAGCAAGGCGTTGGAGCCAAGATCGTCTGGTCGTCACCACGCGTTGCTCTGGACCCTGCGTCGATTTCGGTTAGGATTCCCGAGAGGCGTCTCTTTGTTCTCAGGGTGAAGCCGGGAGGCAGCATGGCGACCGACGTTTACGCGACGACCTTGCTGGCCATCGGCGGCCTGTTCGCCGGTTTGGGGCTGGTAGTTGCCATCCTGTGGGGGTCTGCGGCCTGGGAAAGGCGGCGGCAGCTTTACAGGCGGCGTCGCTTGCGCCCGCTCTTTTTCGTTTTTGCCGCATCGGAGTGGGATGCTGGCGGTGCCGATGCTCCAGTCGGCTGTGGGGATGGCCATGGCGGCTGCGGGCATGGCGACGGGGGACATTGAGGCAGCCATGCTGGGACCCGCACTCGAGACAGCCAGGCCTGTCCTGCGCCCGCCGGGGCCGGAGGATTTTCGAGCCATGGGCCGCGATGATGGTGGTTCCGCAGACGGCGCGCTACATTGGCGGCCTGATGGAGCGCGCGCCGGCGTGGCGGGCGATGACTTTGATGACCGGCGCGTGTCGGTGTAGAGACGGCGATGGGCCAGTGGGTCGGCCGCGTCGGCCCCTGGCAGCCCGAAGGCTGGCCAGGCACGGAAATCGGCTGGGCGCTGTATCGTTCCCATTGGGGCAAGGGCTATGCCACGGAGGCTGCGGCGCGCTGCGTCACCTGGGTCTAGAGGAGCTCGGATGGCAGGAGATCGTCCATGTCATCCATCCCGACAACGCGGCCCCCATCGCCGTAGCCAGAAGGCTTGGTCCGCAGCGGTTGGGGTCGACCAGCCTGCCGCCGCCCCATAGCGGAGCGCTCTACGAACTCTATGGGCAACGGCGCCGATAAAACACGGAGGGCAGGGTTGGGCGGAGTGAATCCTCGACCTCGCGGGCTTCACATTCTTGCGACCGCATCTTGACGTTAACGTAAACTGAATGTATTTCCTCCTCATCCGCGATGCAGAGGTGTACGATGTCACTGAGCGAGATGGCCTTCTCCGATGAAGCCGCCGACCTGCGGAAGGGTGGACAGCGCAAGGAGCAGTTCACCATCCATGAACTGGTCACCGAGTTCGAGGTGACTTCGCGTACCCTGCGTTTCTACGAAGAAAAGGACCTGCTGACCCCCACGAGGCGGGGCCAGGAGCGTATTTATTCCCGTCGTGATCGCGCACGCCTCAAGCTTGTCCTGATGGGCAAGAGCGTCGGCTTCTCGCTCGAGGAGGTCAAGTCGATGCTCGACCTCTATGATCTCGGCGATGGCCAGGCCACGCAGTTGCGCGTCGCCCTCGAGCGGTTCGAAGAGAAGCTCGCCGAGCTCGACCGTCGCCGTCGCGACATCGACCACGCTTATGCCGAACTCAGCCATGCGCGCGACACCGTGCGCAGCCGCCTCGCCCGTCAGCAGAAATAGTCGAACAGGAACAGACAGATGCCCAGCTACAAGGCTCCCGTGGAGGATGTGATGTTCCTCCTCAACGACGTGCTCGACATCAACAAGTACAACAATCTTCCCGGCTTCGAGGACGTCTCCCCGGAAACCGTCGGCGCCATTCTCGGCGAAGGCGCCAAGATGTGCGAGGAGCTGCTGCAGCCTCTCAATGTCAGCGGCGACCGCGAGGGCTGCATTCGCTCCGACGATGGCGCGGTGACGACGCCGGATGGTTTCAAGCAGGCTTATCAAGCCTATCGCGAAGGCGGCTGGGTCGGCTTGCCGGCCCCGGCGGAATATGGCGGCGCCGGCCTGCCGGCTGTGCTCAACTCGGTGATGCAGGAATTCGTGTCGGGCGCCAATCTGGCCTTCGGCATGTATCCGGGACTGACCCAAGGCGCCATCGCCGCTCTCCTGGAGCATGGCAGCGATGAGCAGAAGCAGGCCTACCTGCCCAAGATGATAGCCGGCGAATGGACCGGCACGATGAACCTCACCGAACCGCATTGCGGCACCGATCTCGGCCTGATCCGCACCAAGGCCGTGCCCGTCGGCGATGGCTCCTACAAGATCTCCGGCACCAAGATCTTCATCTCCGCCGGCGAGCATGACCTGGCCGACAACATCGTGCATCTGGTGCTCGCTCGCATCGAGGGCGCGCCTGAAGGCACCAAGGGCATCTCGTTGTTCGTGTGCCCGAAAGTTCTGGTCAACGCCGATGGCTCCCTCGGTGACCGCAACAAGGTCTCCTGCGGCAAGATCGAGGAGAAGATGGGCATTCACGCCAATTCGACCTGCGTGATGAACTATGAAGAGGCCATTGGTTATCTCGTCGGTGCCGAGAACAAGGGCCTCGCCGCCATGTTCGTGATGATGAACGAGGCGCGCCTGGCGGTCGGCATGCAGGGTCTGGCGCTCGGCGATGTCGCCACCCAGAACGCAGCTGCCTATGCCCGCGACCGTCTACAGGGCCGGGCCCTCACCGGCGCCAAGGAAGCGGGCAAGGCGGCCGATCCCATCATCGTGCATCCCGACGTGCGGCGCACCTTGATGACCGCCCGGGCCCTCAACGAAGGCGGCCGCGCTTTGGCGCTCGCCACTGCGCTCCAGGCCGATATCCATCGTCGTTCCCCCGATGCGGCCGCGCGCCAGGCGGCCGATGACCGGCTTGGCCTGCTGACGCCGATCGTCAAGGCCGTCCTTACCGAAAACGGCCTGCAGAATGCGATCAATAGCCAGCAAATGTTTGGCGGTCACGGCTATATCGCCGAGGTCGGCGTCGAGCAGTTCGTGCGGGATGCGCGCATCACCCTGATCTATGAAGGCGCCAACGGTATTCAGGCTCTCGACCTCGTCGGGCGCAAGCTGCCGCGCGACGGTGGCCGCGCCATGATGGCCTATCTGGGGGAATTGAACGGTTTTCTCAAGGCCCATGAGGCAGACGAGGCGCTCAAGCCCTATATTGCTCCCTTGAAGGCTTCGGCCGGCCACCTGCAGCAGGCCACGATGTGGCTGATGCAGAATGCCCTGGCCAAGCCGGACAATGCCGGCGCGGCTTCGACCGATTATCTCCACCTTTTCGGCCTGGTCGCGCTCGGCCAGATGTGGGCGCAGATGGCGAAGGCGGCGCTGGCGAAGGGAGACGATGCCTTTGCCAGGAACAAGCTGGTGACGGCCAGGTTCTTCGCGGACAGGCTGCTGCCGGAAACCGGGCTGCGCCTGGCCCGTGTCACGGCTGGTGCCGGCGACGTGATGGCTCTGGAAGCCGAGGCGTTTTGATTGGAGCGCGGCCATCTCGGCGACATGCAGACATGTCGCGATGTCCGCTCTTGTAAGCTGTATGTCTGATCGGGAAAAGCGGGCAAGATGCTCGCGCTCCCAGGGAGAGACCCAATGAGCGAAGCCTTCATTTACGACGCCGTGCGTACGCCGCGCGGGAAGGGCAAGGCCGATGGCGCCCTGCACGAGGTCACCAGCCTGTCGCTGGCGAGCCAGACGCTGAGGGCCGTGGCCAAGCGCAACGAGCTGCCGGAGAATGCGGTGGAGGACGTCATCCTCGGCTGCGTCGATCCGATCGGCGAGGCCGGCGGCGACATCGCCCGCATCGCGGCCCTGCATGCAGGCCTTGGCGAGAAGGTACCGGGTGTGCAGATCAACCGTTTCTGCGCGTCGGGCCTGGATGCAGTGAACCTTGCGGCCGGCCAGATCGCCGGCGGCCAGAAGGACCTCGTCGTTGCCGGCGGCGTCGAGAGCATGTCGCGCATCGGCATGATGGCCTCGGGTGGTGCCTGGGCGCTCGACCCCTCCAGCGCGGTGCCGACCTGGTTCATGCCCCAGGGCATTTCCGCCGATCTGATCGCCACCAAATATGGTTTCTCGCGTGACGACGTCGACGGCTATGCGGTGGAATCGCAGCGCCGTACCGCCCAGTCCTGGAGCGAGGGGCGCTTCGCCAACTCCGTCATCGCCGTCAAGGACATCAACGGCCTGACCATCCTGGACAAGGACGAGCATATGCGCCCGTCCACCACCATGCAGTCCCTGGCCTCGCTCAATGCCTCTTTCGTGCAGATGGGCGAGATGGGTGGCTTTGACGCGGTCGCGGTACAGTCGCATCCGGAAGTCGAGAAGGTCAGCCACGTCCATCACGCCGGCAATTCCTCCGGCATTGTCGATGGTGCTTCCGCCGTGCTGATCGGTTCGGCCGAGGCCGGCAAGCGCTTCGGCCTCAAGCCGCGCGCCCGTCTCCGGGCAGCTGCCTCGATCGGCTCGGATACCGCCCTGATGCTGACCGGTCCCGTCGACGTCACCGAACTCTTGCTGCGCAAGGCCGGCATGAGCAAGGCCGACATCGATCTGTTTGAGATCAACGAGGCCTTCTCCTCGGTGGTGCTGCGCTACATGCAGGCCTTCGATCTCGATCCCGCCAAGGTCAATCCCTGCGGCGGCGCCATCGCCATGGGCCATCCGCTCGGCGCCACCGGTGCAATGATCCTGGGCACCGCTCTCGACGAACTCGAGCGCACCGGCAAGTCGACCGCCCTGATCACGCTGTGCGTTGCCGCCGGCATGGGCGCCGCCACCATCATCGAGAGGATCTGAGATGAACAATTTCCGCTTCGATGTCGATAGCGACGGTATCGCTCTCGCCACCTGGAACATGCCCGGCCGCTCGATGAACGTCATCACCGTGGAGGTGATGGAGGAACTCGGCCAGATCCTCGATCGCGTGACCTCCGATGCCGCCATCAAGGGTTGCGTGATCGCCTCGGGCAAGGACGCTTTTTCCGGCGGCGCCGACCTCACCATGCTCGAGGGCATGGGCCAGCGCTATGCCAAGGCGCGCGCCGAGCTCGGCGAAGAGAAGGCGATGGAGACCTTCTTCGCCGAGAGCCGCTTTCTCTCTCAGCTCTATCGACGCATCGAAACCGCAGGCAAGCCCTTCGCTGCCGCCATCAACGGCGTCTGCCTGGGTGGCGCTTTCGAGCTTACCTTGGCCTGCCATTATCGCATCGGCGCCTCCGACAATGACAAGGCCCGCGTCGGCCTGCCCGAAGTCAAGGTCGGCCTGTTCCCCGGTGCCGGCGGCACCACCCGCGTGTCCCGCCTGATGAAGCCGGACCAGGCCCTGCAGATGCTGCTCAAGGGCGATCAACTGCGCATCAGCCAGGCCCAGAAGATGGGTTTGCTGCATGCCGTCGCGCCGCGTGAGGAATTGGTTGTAAAGGCCAAGGAATGGATCAGGGACGGTGGCTCGCCGGTGGCGCCCTGGGATGTCGAAGGCTTCCGCCTGCCGGCCGGCCCGGTCTATTCCAAGGCCGGCATGATGGTGTTCCCGCCGGCGAACGCGCTCTATCGCCGCGAGACATACGACAATTATCCCGCCGCCCGGGCCATTCTGCAATCGGTCTATGAGGGCCTCCAGCTGCCCTTCGACCGCGCGCTCACGGTGGAATCGCGCTATTTCGCCCATGTGCTGCGCTCGACCGAGGCGCGCTCGATGATCCGCACTCTGTTCGTCTCCATGCAGGAGTTGAACAAGGGCGCGCGCCGTCCGGCCCTGCCGCCGTCTAACCTCAAGCGCGTCGGCGTGGTCGGCGCCGGCTTCATGGGCGCAGGCATCGCCTATGTCTCGGCACTGGCCGGGCTCGACGTGGTGCTTGTTGACCGCGATCAGGAAGCCGCCGACAAGGGCAAGGCCCATTCCGACGGCCTGATCACCGGCCAGATCAAGAAGGGCCGCGCCTCGATGGCCGATAAGGAAGCCCTGCTCGGCCGGATCACCGCCACGGCCGATTTCAACGCGCTCGCCGGCGTCGACCTCATCGTCGAGGCCGTGTTCGAGGATCGCACCGTCAAGGCCGAGGTGATCAAGAAGATCCAGGCAGTGATCAGCGAGGATACCGTCTTCGCATCGAATACCTCCACGCTGCCGATCTCCTCGCTGGCCGAGAACTCGGCCCGTCCCGAACAGTTCGTCGGCGTGCATTTCTTCTCGCCGGTCGACAAGATGCTGCTGGTCGAGGTGATCAAGGGTGCCAGGACCGGTGACAAGGCCATCGCCGTGGCGTTCGACTTCGTGCGGGCGATCAGGAAGACGCCGATCCTGGTCAATGACGGCCGCGGCTTCTTCGCCAATCGCTGCGTGCTCAACTATATCCGCGAAGGCCATCTGATGCTGGGCGAGGGCGTGCCGCCGGCGATGATCGAGAACGTCGCCCGCGCGGCCGGCATGCCGGTTGGGCCGCTCTCGCTCAACGACGAGATCGCCATCGACCTGGCATGGAAGATCCTGCAGGCCACCAAAAAGGATCTCGGTGAGGCCGCCATCGATCCGGCGCAGGAGAAGCTGCTCGATGCTTTGCTCAATCAGCATGGCCGCCTCGGCCGCAAGAACGGCAAGGGCTTCTACGATTATCCCGCCGGCGCCTCCAAGCGGCTATGGCCGGGCCTGTCGGATCTCCAGGCGGTGAAACTCGATCCCGACACCATCGACAAGGAGACCCTGAAGCACCGTTTCCTCGTGGTCCAGGCACTGGAAGCGGCTCGTACCGTGGAGGACGGCATCATCACCGACATGCGCGAGGCGGATGTCGGCTCCATCCTCGGCTTCGGCTTTGCGCCGTTCACGGGGGGAGCCCTGTCCTATATCGACGGCATGGGCAGCAAGGCCTTCGTGGCCCTGTGCGATAAGCTGGCAGCCACCTTTGGCCCGCGCTTCCAGCCCAACAAGCTGCTGCGCGACATGGCCGCCAAGGACGAGCGTTTCTACCAGCGCTTCAAGCCGGAGAAGAAGGCGGCGTAATGACTTCTGGGATCGCGGGCAAGGATGCCTGCGATCCCAGACGATTACCGCAGTCCCTTCTTGATCTGCCGGATCAGGCCGGGGCCTTTGTAGACCAGGCTCGAATAGAGCTGCACCAGCGTGGCGCCGGCCTCGAGCTTGGCCTTGGCGGTCCTGGCTGAATGAATGCCGCCGACCCCGATCAGGGGGAAACGGCCACCGACACGCCGCGCCGTTTCGGCCAGCACCTGCGTGGAGAGTTCGAACAAGGGCGCTCCCGACAGGCCGCCGGTTTCCTTGGCCGTCTCACGCTCCTTGAGCGTCTCGGGCCTGGAGATCGTGGTGTTTGAGACGATCATGCCGTCGAGCTTGTGGGCGAGGGCGCGGTCGACGATGTCGTCGAGTTCGAACATGGTGACGTCGGGCGCGATCTTGAGAAGAAGCGGGCGACGCGGCCCGATGAGCGCGGCCGTATCGCGCGCTTCCACCGCACGGGCCAGCAATTCGTCGAGCGCCTCGCGCTTTTGCAAATTGCGCAGGCCCGGTGTGTTGGGCGAGGAAATATTGAGGGTGAAATAGGAAGCGACCGGGGCGAAGACGATGATGCCGGCGGCATAGTCGGCGGCCTTGTCCTCGCTGTCCTTGTTGGCGCCGACATTGACACCCAGGATGCCGCGGCCCTTGCGGGCTTTGAGGCGGGCCAGTACGGCGGCATGGCCCTGATTGTTGAAGCCGAAGCGGTTGATCACACCCTCGTCCGCCGGCAGGCGGAACAGGCGGGGGCGGGGATTGCCATCCTGCGGCCTCGGCGTGACGCTGCCGATCTCCACGAAGCCGAAGCCAAGCTTGAACAGCGGATCGACGACCTCGGCATTCTTGTCGAAGCCGGCGGCCACGCCGACCGGATTGGGGAAATCGAGCCCGAAGGCCTTCACCTTGAGCGAGGCCGGATCGGGGAGGGAAGGCGGCATCGGCAGGCTGCGCAGGGCGGAGAGCGTAGCCTCATGCGCTTGCTCGGGATCCATCCGGAACAAGCGGGGACGGATCAGGGCGAAGGCTGCGCCGATCATGGCTGCTGGCTCGAAAGGAACTCGAGCGGGAAGACATGGTGGCCGTCCGCTCCGAGCGGCAGGGGCGCCGTCCATTCGACCAAATCGAGGGGCAGGGCGGCATAAAGATGCGGGAACAGGGCACCGCCGCGCGAGACTTCCCATTTGAGGGCCTCGCCCAGCCTGTCAGCCTCGACGGCGGCGAGAATGAGATCGTCCTGCCCGGCAAAATGCCGGGCGGCCGTCTCCTGCGCTGTCTCGGCGGAGGAAAAATGGATGTAGCCATCCTGGACATCGACGGGCGCCCCATCGAAGCGCCCGCTGGCCTCGGCATTGCGCCATTGTTGCGCCGTCAAGATCTTGTAGATGAGCGCCATAGATCCTCCTGCCGTTTCCTGGAGCGTTTTGCGATTTGGCTGAATAGCCAAGTGTCGCAAAACGCTCCAGGAAACGTCTCCTACAAGGCGCGGAGATTTTACGAAAGGGCCAAAGCGTTTTGCGATTTGGCGGAATCGCCAAGAATCGCAATGACGCGTCAAAACATAGAGCGAGGGCGAAGAAGCGTTTGCGTCCAAACGCGTTTTGCTCTCGCCTGCCGCGGCCTGCACGGTTTTTCCACGCTTTGCACGGCATCGATGCTTGAATGCGCCACGACAATGACGGATTGACGCCTTGTTCATGCCTTTCGCGCAGCGGAAAGCAGGAGGAAATTCCGGTGGTAACCGTTGTTAACCCAACGCTGCTATGACTGGTCTGATTGCAGGGGCGTCTTGCGATTGGCGGTATCGCCAAGAATTGGCAAGACAATCGTAATGACGCGATAGCCAATCCGTCGGATCGGCTGGAAATGATGAGTTAGAGCAAGGGAGCGTCCACGCTTGAACGCGCTTTGTTCTGGAGTTTTGGAAGGCAAGGATGGCGCAAGGGCAACGGCGCATGGTTGAGCGGGTCGAGCCGCGTTTCGAGCCGGAAGCAGGCGAGGAGGCCGATCAGGGCGATACGTTTCGCCTGACCCGGGAAGATCGGCCCGCGCCCGTACCGCTGGAGCAGCGCGATCGCGCGCCCTCGCGCGCCAAGGCCGTGCGTTCGAAGAAGGGCTGGAGCCTGTTCGGCGGATCCTCCTCTCGAAGTGGCGGTGGTTCGTCCCGCCGCGGCGGAGGCGGTGGTAGTTCTGGCGGCGGAGGACGCAAGCCCAAGCGCCGCCGCTCGATGCTCTACCGCCTGACCTATTGGTCCTTCGTGATGTGCATGTGGGGCCTGCTCGGCGTTGGCGGCGTGGTGGCCTGGTATGCCGCCAATTTGCCGCCGATCCAGAACCTGGAAGTGCCGCCGCGGCCGCCCAATGTGAAGATCGTCTCGGCTGATGGCACCGTGCTCGCCAATCAGGGCGAAATGGGCGGCGCCGCCGTCTCGCTCAAGGATCTGCCGAAATATGTGCCTCTGGCCTTCGTCGCCATCGAGGATCGGCGCTTCTATTCCCATTACGGCGTCGACCCGCAGGGCTTGGCCCGCGCCGGTTATGTCTATCTCACCACCCATCGCCTGACCCAAGGCGGCTCGACGCTGACCCAGCAGCTGGCCAAGAACGTCTTCCTGACGCCGGAACGCAGCCTGCGCCGCAAGATCCAGGAGGCCATCCTCGCCGTCTATCTCGAGCGCAAATTCTCCAAGAACCAGATCCTGGAGATGTATATCAACCGCGTCTATTTCGGCGCGGGTGCCTATGGCATCGAGGCGGCGGCGCAGCGTTATTTCCGCAAACCTGCCAAGAATCTCACCATTGCCGAAGCCGCGACCCTGGCCGGCCTGGTCAAGGCTCCGTCGTCACTCGACCCGACCAAGAACCCCAAGGGTGCGCATGACCGGGCCCAGCTCGTGCTCGACGCCATGGTCGATACCGGGGCGATTTCCGCACAGGACGAGAAGGCGGCTCAGGCCACGGCGGTCAAGGTTTCCAAATTGGCGGTTCGCTCTTCCGGCAATTATCCGGCCGACTGGATTTCCAACCAGCTCAGCGATCTCACTGGCCCGCTCGACACCGACGTGGTGGTGGAGACCACCATCGACGCCAAGCTGCAGAACCTTGCCGAGCAATCCCTGCGCCAGGGCCTCGACAAGTCCGGCGGCAAGCTGCGCGTGAGCCAGGGGGCCCTGGTTGCGATGGATCCCGATGGCGCCGTGCGCGCCATGGTGGGCGGGCGCTCCTATGCCGAAAGCCAGTTCAACCGGGCGATCTCGGCCTATCGCCAGCCCGGCTCCACCTTCAAGCCTTTCGTCTATCTCGCCGCGCTGATGAACGGCGCCACGCCCGAAACCGTACGTGACGATGCGCCGATCACTCTGGCGGGCTGGAGCCCGAAGGACTTCTCGCGCGAATATCGCGGCCCGGTCTCGCTGACCACAGCGCTTGCCCTCTCGCTCAATACGGTCGCGGTGCGCCTGTGCGCCGAAGTAGGCCCCAAGGCGGTGGTGGCGGTTGCCCACAGCCTCGGCATCAATTCCAATCTCGAGCCCAATCCCTCCATCGCCCTCGGCACCTCGGAAGTCACACCGCTGGAGATCACCTCGGCCTATGCCACTTTCGCCAATGGCGGGCGCATGGTGATCCCCTATGTGGTCAGGAGCATCAAGACCGAGAAGGGCAAGGTGCTATTCCAGCGCCAGGCTCCCGGCAATCAGCGCGTCATCGAGGACGACAAGGTCGGCATGATGAATGCGATGATGAGCCAGACGCTGACGGTCGGCACGGCGCGCAAATATGGCCTGCCAGGCTGGCAATCGGCCGGCAAGAGCGGCACCAGCCAGAATTATCGCGATGCCTGGTTCATCGGTTATACCAGCCACATGGTGACGGCCGTCTGGCTCGGCAACGACGACGGCACTTCCACCTCGCGCATGACCGGCGGCAGCCTGCCGGCCCAGATCTGGAACGAGTTCATGCGCGGTGCCCACAAGGGCGTGTCGCCGGCGCCGTTGCCCGGCAAGCCCTGGGTGCGCGAGGCGCCGCCGCCGGAGGACGTCATCGCGGCGCAGCCGCAATTCGACGGAGCGCCGGAGGACCAGCCGGTGGCTGTCGAGCCGGTGATGACGGCCAATGCGCCGCGGAACACCGGCCGGCCGATCGCGGATTGGCTGAACCGGGTACTGGGGCGGTAAGTCTTGGAGGACTGGTTTGCAGGACCGGCCTGCAATGTGGCGGTTGCTGGTAGGGCGCGGTAATCCTTCCCCAGCTTCGTGGGGAGGGTGGGGTCGTGCCTCATTCGTGACGCAGTCGTTTGAAGATCAGCTCCCCTTATCCCAGATCCATTTCGAACCAGTTCTCCAGGTGTCGCGGCCAGCGCCGTGGCATCACGAAGACCGCATCGAAACGCTGGGTGAGCTGGGCCTGATCGGGATGGCGCGCCAGCCAGGCCCGGGCGGCGGTGGCTATACGCCGCTGCTGGGTGGGCGTGATCGCTTCGAGCGCCACCGCCAGATCCGCTCGTGCCTTGACTTCAACGAACACCAGCGTGCTGCCGCGCAGGGCGATCAGGTCGATCTCGCCGCCCGGCACCTTGAAGCGGCGGGCGAGCAGGCGATAGCCCTTGAGGCGCAGCACCCAGGCCGCTTTTGTCTCGGCATTGAGGCCGACACGGAAGGCAGCCTGGCGTTCGAGCCTGCTCAAGAGGCCCTGCTGCGGCGCTCCGAGGCCATCTCGACGGCGCGGGCATAGACGTCGCGCTTGGACAGGCCGAGGCGGGCCGAGACCGCGGCGGCGGCATCCTTCACCGAAAGCGTCTCGAGGGCAGCGGCGAGCGATGCCTCGATGTCGTCGGCGCTGGCTGGTTCCTCGACGGGCGGGCCGACCACCACGACGATCTCGCCTCGCGGCTCGTCGGCAATGGCGAAATCAGTGGCCAGCGACACCAGCGTGCCGCGATAGACGGTCTCATAGGCCTTGGTCAGTTCCCGCGCCACGGTCGCTGCTCGGTCGCCGAGTGCCGTCGCCATGGCGGCTAGGCTGTCGGCGAGACGCGGGCCGCTTTCGTAGAAGATCAGGGTGGCGGGAATGGTCTTGAGCTCGGCGAGGCGGTTGGACCGGGCACCGTCCTTGTTGGGCAGGAAGCCCTCGAAAAAGAAGCTGTCGGTCGGCAGGCCTGCGACGGCCAGCGCCGCAAGCGCGGCGGAGGGGCCGGGCGCCGCGAAGACGGGAATTTCCTCTTCGATCGCTTCGCGCACCAGCTTGAAGCCGGGATCCGACACCATCGGCGTGCCGGCGTCCGAAACCAGGGCGACGCCCTGGCCGCTGGTAAGGCGCTCCAGGATCTGGGGCCGTACGCGGGGCGCGTTGTGGTCGTTATAGGCCAGGAGCTGGGCGCTGATGCCATAATGATTGGTGAGGCGGCTGGTGACGCGCGTATCTTCGCAGACGATGAGATCGGCGGCCGCCAGCGTGGTCAGCGCCCGAAGCGTGATGTCCGAAAGATTGCCGATGGGCGTCGCCACCACATGGAGACCCGGCAACAGGGAGGGGGCGGTCAAGCGCTGGCCATGCAGCAAATAGCTGTGCTCGGCGTCGACGATGGCGGGAGAGAAATCTGGACGCATGGGGTCCTGCCTTTGCCGGCCGCGAGTCGCAATCCGCAGCCTATTCTTCTGTGTAGCTCCCTGAGAATCAAAGGCAAGTTGATCTTCCAGCCGGGGTGATCAAGATAGAGGCATAACGCCGTGAAGAGAGAGATTTCATGAAGCCCGGCCCGAACGACGTCCTGTTGGTGATCGACGTGCAGAACGACTTCTGCCCGGGCGGGGCTCTGGCCGTGCCCGACGGTGATTCAGTGGTGCCTGATATCAACCGGATGGCCGTGGATTTCGCCCATTGCGTGCTGACGCAGGACTGGCACCCGCCCGGCCACTCCTCCTTTGCTTCCAGCCATCCGGGCAAGGCGCCGTTCACCACGACGACCATGCTCTATGGCGAGCAGACGCTCTGGCCCGATCATTGCATCCAGGGCAGCCAGGGGGCCGAATTCCATCCCGGCCTGGCCCTGCCCAGGGCGGAGATGATCATCCGCAAGGGCTACAATCGCGCCATCGACAGCTATTCGGCCTTCTTCGAGAACGATCGCAAAACCCCGACCGGGCTCTCTGGCTATCTCAGGGAGCGCGGTCTCGGCCGGCTGTTCTGCGTCGGCCTCGCCACCGATTTCTGCGTGCGCTTCTCGGCCGAGGATGCCAGGCGCCTGGGCTTCGAGACCATCGTCGTACTCGATGCCTGCCGCGGCATCGATCTCGATGGTTCCGTCGCTGCGGGGATTGACGCCATGCGGCAGGCTGGCGCCACCCTGGTCGACAGGATCTAGCTTTGGTGTGCCGGTTCCGCTCCATCTCTCGACGGAGCCGAGAAGACCGGCACGCCGGGACTCAATGCGCCTGAGCGGTCGCCGCCAGTTGCGGCATGGCACGATGCAGGTGCCGCGTCAGCCGCTTCTCCAGAAGGTTCCAGACATGGGCGATGGCGAAGACCATGATCAGGTAGATGATCGCGGTCCACATATAGGCCTGGAAATCGAATGTGCGCGAGAAGGCAAGACGTGTCACGCCCATCAGTTCCGGTACCGCCACAAGGGCGGCGACCGAACTCGCCTTGAGCATCAGGATCAACTCGTTGCCATAGGGGCGCAGGCTCACCATCAGGGCCTGGGGTAGAATGATCTTGCGGAAAATCTGGCCTGCATGCAGGCCAAGGGCGAGGCCTCCCTCGGTCTGGCCCCTCGGCAACGACTCGATGCCGCCGCGCAGGATTTCGGCCTGATAGGCGGCAGTATTCAGGGTGAAGGCCACCACCGCGTAGTAAAAACCGTCGCGCAGTAGCCACCACAGGCCGAGATCCTCGAAGAAGGATTTGTGGGTACCAAGGAAGATGCCAAGGCCGTTGTAGATCAGATAGACCTGCGCCAGCAGCGGCGTGCCGCGAAAGAAATAGATATAGCCATAGGCCAGCCCCCTCAGGATCGAATTGCGCGACATGCGCGCCAGAGCGATCGGGAAGGACAGCAAGGCGCCGAGCACCATTGCCAGGGCGACCAGCAGCAGCGTCAGGCGCAGGCCGGCCAGGAAGCGCGGGCCGTAGGTCGCCAGCAGATCGGCGTTGAGGCCGATATCACCGACGAGGCCGAGAAAACCGGACCAGAGCGTATCCATGCTCAAGCCCTCGCCAGGTTCTGGCCGCGATTAAAATACCTTTCCAGCATCGTCTGAGCGACGCCGGACAGGATGGCCATCACCAGATAGAGCAGGCAGCAGGCTGCATAGAACATCAAGGGCTGCTTGGTCGCAAACACGGCTCGGTTGGTCATGTACATCAGTTCGCTGACGGCGATGGCGGAGACGAGCGAGGTGTCCTTGAGGAGCGCCATCCAATTGTTGCCGAGGCCGGGCAGGGCCGTGCGGATCAGTTGCGGCAGGATGATCATGCGGAATGTCTGGCCGCGGCTGAGGCCCAGTGCGGCCGCGCCCTCGCTCTGTCCTCTGGAAAGGCTGCGCAGGGCGCCGAGCCAGACCTCGCTGGAAAAGGCGCCGAGCACCAGGCCGAGGGCCATGAAACCGGCGGCAAAACCGCTGACTTCGATCTGGATGCCGATCCCCAGGGCCGTCAGAAGCGCATTGATGGCGGATTGGCCCAGAAAATAGACAATCAGGATGGTGAGAAGCTCGGGCAAGGCGCGAAACAGCGAGGTATAGATGCCGCAGACGACGCCGAGCCATATGGGGCCGCCATTCTTGGCCATCGCCACGGCGAGTCCAAGCAGCAGGCCGAAAGGCAGGGTGCACAAGGCCAGGCCCAGGGTCATCATGGCCCCTTGCAGCAGCGGGGGGCCCCATCCCGTTGCACCAAATCCCAGAAGTTCCATTCCGTCTCCCCGCCGCCGAGCCATCGGGATAGGGCACTGGCACCGGATTCGATGCCAGGCCGATCAATGCGCCGTCACGTCATGGCCGTTGGCCTCATACGGGGCCAGCGGCCTATGCGTCACGCGTCTCAGGCGGTGGCGTCAGGGCACCCAGAGGTCGAACGGAAAATACTTGGCGTTCAGCTTCTGGTAGGTGCCGTCGGCGTGGATTTCCTCGATCGCCTTGCTGATGGCGTCGCGAAGATCCGTATCCTCCTTGCGCACGGCCGCGCCGACGCCAGTGCCGAAATATTTCACATATTTCTTGATGTCGATCTCGGCCTTGATCTCGCAGCACTTGCCGGCATCGGATTTGAGCCACTCCGTCATGGCGCTCTTGTCGGCCTCGACGGCGTCGATACGCCCTGCGGCCAGGTCAGCATTGGCCTCATCCTGGGCGGGATAGAGCTTCACCTGCGCGCCGCCGGTGCCGATCTCACCCTCCAGGAAGTTGGAATGGATGGTGGAGGACTGGGTGCCGACGATGGCGCTCTTCAGGCCTTCGGAGTCGAAGGATTTGATCTTGCTGTCCTTGGGAGCGACCCAGACGGCCGGCGTCTGGTAATAGGACCTGGAAAAATCGACCTGTTTCTTGCGCTCGTCCGTGATCGACATCGAGGCGAAAATGGCATCGTATTTGCCGGCCTTCAGGCCGGGAATGATGCCATCCCAATCCTGTGCGACGACGGTGCATTTTGCTTTCAGTTTCTCGCAGACGGCCTTGGCGATGTCGACGTCGAAGCCGACGATCTCACCCGATGGCGTCAGGCTGTTGAAGGGAGGATAGGCCCCCTCGGTGCCGATCTTGATGGTCGACCAATCCTTGGCGCTGGCCATGCCCATGCTGGCCATCAGCGCCAATGCGCCGGCCGCGAATTTTACGAAACGCATAGAACCTCCCTGGGTGGTATCGGAATGCTTCTTAGCTCGTATCATGCAAATGTCATCCCGTCCGGCGAATGAAACATTGCCCCTAGGTAAAAGCAATAGGGGCAGAATGGCGCCGGTTGTCCCCTTCGATCTGGTTGCCCTTGCTAAGGCCTGGAAATTGTGATCACAATTCCAGGAACAGTCACTGGAACCCGCTCCCCGATGAAATCCGTCTATTCCGAGCGTCACAAGGGCCATGCCGGCAATGTCGAACTGGTGGCCGGCGCCATCGTGCCGGCCTTCGAGATGCCCTCGCGTGCCGAATTCATCCGCGCCCGCATCGACGCGGTCGGGCTCGGCCCGGTGCTGGCGCCGCAAACCCATTCGCTCGATGCCGCCTTGCGCGTGCACAAGCCTGATTTCATCGATTTCCTCGGGCGGGCCTATCCGATGTGGAAGGCTGCCGGGCGCGAGGGCACGGCGATGCCCTTTACCTGGCCGACGCGCGGCCTGAGGGGTGACAAGCCGCCGGAATCGATCGAGGCGCTGCTCGGCTATTATTCCTTCGACGCCGGGGCGACCTTCGTGGAGGGCACCTGGGACGCGATCAAATCCTCCTATGAGGTGGCGCTGACGGCTGCCGGACTGGTCAAGGGTGGCGAGAAGTCGGCCTTCGCCCTCTGCCGTCCGCCCGGCCATCATGCCGGTTCCGGTTTCATGGGCGGCTATTGCTTCATCAACAATGCGGCCGTGGCGGCGCAATGGTTCCTGGACAATGGCGCTCGCAAGGTCGCCATCCTCGACGTCGACTATCATCACGGCAATGGCACGCAGGAGATCTTCTACGAGCGCGACGACGTACTGGTGCTCAACCTGCATGGCGACCCCGCCAACGAATATCCCTTCTTCCTCGGCCATGCTGACGAGACAGGCGCCGGCAAGGGTGTGGGCTTCAACGTCAACTATCCCATGCCGGCAGGTACCACCTTCGAGGTCTGGGGCGCCGCACTGGACGATGCCTGCGCCAAGGCGGCCGCCTACAAGCCTGACGTGCTCCTGGTCTCGCTCGGGGTCGATACCTTCGAGAAGGACCCGATCAGCGCCTTCAAGCTGAAGACCGAGCATTATCCGCTCATCGGCGCGCGAATCGCCAAGCTCGGGCTGCCGACGCTCTTCGTGATGGAAGGCGGTTATGCCGTGGCCGAAATCGCGGTGAATGCGGTTGGCGTCCTCACCGGCTTCGAGGAGGTATGATGGCCAAAACGACCTTCGGCGTGGTGCAGTTCGCCTGCACCGACAGCGTTGACGACAATGTGGCCACGGCAACGCGGCTGGTGCGCGAGGCGGCCGGTGCTGGTGCCCAAATCGTGCTCGTGCAGGAACTGTTCGAGGATCTCTATTTCTGCCAGGAGGAGAAGGCCGAGCATTTCGCCAAGGCGCGCACGCTGGACCAGGATCATCCGACCCTCAAGGCCATGCGCGCCCTTGCCGCCGAGCTCGGCGTGGTCCTGCCGGTCAGCCTGTTCGAGCGGGCCAACCAAGCCTATTACAACAGCCTCGTCATGGTGGACGCCGATGGTGGCGTCCTCGGCCTCTATCGCAAGTCCCATATTCCGGACGGGCCGGGCTATGAGGAGAAGTTCTATTTCCGGCCCGGCGATACCGGCTTCAAGGTCTGGCCTACCCGTTTCGGCACCATCGGCGTCGGCATCTGCTGGGACCAGTGGTTCCCCGAAGCGGCGCGGTCCATGGCGCTGATGGGTGCGGATGCACTGCTCTATCCCACCGCGATCGGCTCCGAGCCCGCCACCGGCTTCGATTCGATGGAGCATTGGCGCACGGTGATGCGCGGCCATGCCGGCGCCAATATCATGCCGGTGATGGCGGCCAACCGCATTGGTGTCGAGCGCTTCGGCGAGCAGGATCTGACCTTCTACGGTTCTTCCTTCATTGCCGGCCAGCATGGAGAGCTGGTGGCGGAGGCCGGCCGCTCCGGCGAGGCCGTGCTGACGGCAAGCTTCGATCTTGAGGCGATTCGTGCCGAACGCGCTGCCTGGGGGCTGTTCCGCGATCGCCGGCCCGAGCTTTACGGCCGGCTTTCCACCGGAGACGGCAGTCTTCCCCTGCGATGACCGGTTCGGGAGGCAATAAAACTTGAATGGGAGGCGGATCGGCGCAATCATGACATTGTGACGACAAGCCGCTTACACAGGAGGCGTCATGACGGAGGCTGATCCGCCTGGATCGCTGTTTTCGCGAAGCGAAAGCGCAGATGTCGCGCACCTTCCCGCTTCGCGCCGCCCCGATCCACCAGCCATCGCCTTCGACCGGCACGAACTGCGCCAGATCATGAATCTCTACGGTCGCATGGTCTCCCATGGCGAATGGCGCGACTACGCCATCGATTTCCTGCGCGACAAGGCCGTGTTTTCCATCTTTCGGCGCGCCTCGGAGATGCCGCTCTATCGCATCGTCAAGGATCCCTCGCTCGCCCAGCGCCAGGGCGCCTATAGCGTGTTGGCGCCGACCGGCATGATCCTCAAGCGCGGCCACGATCTGGCGCGCGTGCTGCAGGCCATCGACAAGCCGCTGCGCCTGGTGGTGTGAGGACGTCGGTCATCCCTCGCGCGGTGCGGCATGCAGTGTTGCGCCGCAGATCCGGGATAACCGTAAAACAGGATTACCTCAGCCGCCACTCGCCATCACGCAGAGCAGCTCGAACATCAGCGTTGCGCCGGTCAGGGCGGTGAGGCCCGAGGGGTCGAGTGGCGGAGAGACTTCCACCAGGTCCGCGCCGACCAGATTGGCGCCTTCCATCAGGCGGATCATCGCCTGGGCTTCGCGCGAGGAGATCCCGCCGATCTCCGGCGTGCCCGTGCCAGGCGCGAAGGAAGGATCGAGCGCGTCAATGTCGAAGGTGAGATAGGCGGGGTGCTCGCCGATGATGGCGCGCGCTTCGGTCATGACATCGGCCACGCCGCGGGCCATGAACTCCTCGATGAATACGATGCGGACGCCCGCGGCGCGGGCGAAGTCGTAATTGGCTGCGTCGGAGATCGCCCCGCGAATACCGATCTGGATCATGCGCTTGGGATCGACCAGTCCTTCCTCGATGGCGCGGCGGAACGGCGTGCCGTGGTTGTAGCGGCTGCCGAAGAAGCTGTCATAGGTGTCGGAATGAGCGTCGAACTGGATGAGGCCCACCGGGGCCTGCTTTGCCAAAGCGCGCAGGATGGGCAGGGTGGTGAGATGGTCGCCTCCCGCCGTCAATGGGCGGGCGCCGGCGGCATGGATCTCGGCATAGAAGGCCTCGATGCTCTCCAGGCTGGCCATGAGATCGAGCGGATTGATCGGCGCATCGCCGCAATCGCCCGCCCGTACCCGGTCGAAGGGCGAGATGCCGGTGACGTGGTGCACCCGCCGCACCAGGCTCGACTGGTTGCGGATCTCACGGGGGCCGTGCCGAGCGCCGGTACGATTGGTCGCGCCACCATCGAAGGGAATGCCGACCAGGGCGATCTCGACCTCCTCCGGTCTTGCCATGGGCAGGCGCATGAAGGTGGAGGGGCCGGCAAAGCGCGGCACCACGCCCGAATCGAGCGGCTGGAAGGAATTGTTGCTGCTCACTTTTTCGTTCCTGTCCGGGGAGCCAGAGGGCTCTTATCTGAAGGGTTATATCGAAGAGATTATCATCCCCGGAGAGCCACGCAGTGGCGAGGAAAGGGGATCCAGGAATTCCAGGCGAAGTCCTTTCGGCCCCTGGATCCCCTTCCCGCCGCCTATGGCGGCGCCGGGGATGACAGAGCACTCTGCTCTCAAGCCGCGCCTGAGGCGGTCAGTCGATGGTGTAATGCGCATCCTGGGGGATGCAGTCGGCGCCGTTTACCGGCACCAGGTCCTGGGGACAGGCCGAGAAAACGATGATCAGGTCCATCTCGGCCCTGAGGCGGACATGGGATCCCGGCGTCGACACCGGCGGCTGGAAGGAGACGCTGCCGTCTTCACCGACCGGGATGTTCATGAACAGGTTGAGCGGGCTCGGTGTCTCCGCGTCGGTGACGCCGACCGAAGCCAGGGCATTCGCCAGATTGTCGGTGCAACTGTCGTGATGGCCAACATGGCCTAGCTGCTCATAACGATAGCGATCGCAGGCGGCGATCAGCGTGTCGTGGATGCCGCCGGAATTGTCCTCGGTCAAGGTGAGCATGGGGCGGCGGCGATTGCTGCGCAGCGTGTCTCCGACCTGGGGATTGACGCGCAGCATGGCGCCGCGGCTGTGCTCCATCGACATGAACTCGCCGGGATCCTCGGCATTGAAGGCCCAACTGTCGACGACCTGGCTGCCATGGGTGTTGATCACCGTCACAGTCTGCCCGGCCTTCACCCGCTCGGCCACGCCCTTGCGGGCCGGAATGAGCCGCAGCTCACCTTTCGCTCGCTCCTCGATGCCCATTCGTGCCGCCTCCCTTGAAATTGCCCCGGCACTAGACGCGCTCGGCCTTGGTGCCCAGCCTTATCGCAATTTTCTAACGAACTCCGCTACCACCGGCGCCAGCCTTGTAACGATCACGTCGACGCCGGCGGCGGTCGGATGCATGCCGTCGGCCTGATTGAGGCCCGGTGTGCCAGCGACGCCATCCAGGAAGAAGGGATAGAGTACAGCCCCATATTGGCTTGCGAGATCGGGATAAACAGCATCGAACGCCTTCTGATAGTCGGCGCCGAGATTGGGCGCGGCGCGCATGCCCATGAGCAGGACCGGGATCTTGCGCTCCTTGAGGCGCTCCAGCATGGCGGCGAGATTGGCCCGGGCGAGCTTGGGATCGAGCCCGCGCAGCATGTCGTTGGCGCCGAGTTCGATCAGCACCGCCTTGGTACCGTCGGGCACCGACCAGTCGAGCCGGGCGAGGCCGCCATCGGTGGTATCGCCGGAGACGCCGGCATTGTCGATCACCACCTCGACGCCGAGCTTGGCGAGGGCGGCCTGCAGCTTGGCGGGATAGGCATCCTTGGCTTCCAGGCCAAGCCCGGCGGTGAGGCTGTCGCCCAGGGCCACCAGCCGCAGCGGTTCGGCGGCCGCCGACACGCTCGTGAGCGGGGTCATGACAAGCAATGTGAGAATTGCCACAATCGATGCATAGATACGATACACGATCACGAAAACCTTTCAGGCAGGATGCGAATGAGCGAAGCGATCGATCTGGCTGATGTCCATCTCAGCCTCGGCACCGGTGCGGCGCGCGTTCACATTCTCAAGGGCGTTACGCTGAAAATAAGGCAGGGGGAAGCGGTTGGCCTCGTCGGTCCTTCCGGTTCGGGCAAATCCACGCTTTTGATGACGCTGGGCGGCCTGGAGCGGCCCGACAGCGGCAGCATCCGCATCGCCGGGCGGGATCTTGGTGTCCTCGACGAGGATGGCCTCGCCAAGTTCCGCGGGCGGCATATCGGGATCGTCTTCCAGTCCTTCCACCTCATCCCCACCATGACGGCGCTCGAAAATGTCGCCGTGCCGCTGGAACTGGCCGGTCGGCGCGATGCCTTCGCCAGGGCGGAAGCCGAATTGGAGGCTGTGGGGCTCGGGGCACGCAAAGCCCATTATCCGGCCCAGCTCTCGGGCGGCGAGCAGCAGCGCGTGGCGCTGGCCCGCGCCCTGGCGCCCGAGCCGGCCATCCTGATCGCCGACGAGCCGACCGGCAATCTCGACGAGGGCACCGGCGCGGGCATCGTCGAGCTGATGTTCCGTTTGAAGCGCGAGCGCGGCGCCACCCTCGTGCTGGTTACGCACGACCTCGGTCTTGCCGCCCGCTGCGACCGCATGATTCGCATCCGTTCCGGTCATATCGAGGCGGACGAGGCGACGAAGGCCGAGGCGGCGGAATAGGTCTTCCCAGCTCCATCAGGCCGATGGAGCGTGGCCGGCACACCGGATGCCGCGCTTTTCGACAGGCCCGAGATCCCGAACTTCGCCGTGCCATGGCCACGGAATGCGCCAGATTGCCGATTAGGCAATTCGGTTTTAGGTCTCGCGCCCTGCGCGAGGGGCACTGGGGAAGAGTATGGTTGATTCACGACAGGGCAGGCGTGCCCTTTTCATCGTCAATCCCAACGCGCGCAATGGCGGCAAGGGCACCGATGCGATCCGCAAGGTGCTGGAGACGGGCGGCATCGATCTCCTCGAGGCGAGCCCGGAAGGGGATGAGAAGATCGCCGACGTGATCCTGCGGCGCCGGGAGGAATGCGACCTCGTCATCGTCGGTGGTGGCGACGGCAGCCTCAACGCCGCCGCCCGGGGGCTGATGGAGGCGGGCCTGCCGCTGGGTGTGCTGCCGCTCGGCACCGCCAACGATTTCGCCCGCACGGTCGAGATCCCGGCCGATCCTGTGCAAGCTGCCGAGCTCATCGTATCGGGGCAGCCCAGACCCATGGACCTGGGCGAAGTCAATGGCCAGCTCTATTTCAACGTGGCCAGCATCGGCTTCAGTGCCGACCTTGCCGCCGAGCTCTCCGAGAAGGCCAAGAAGATGTTCGGCAAGCTCGGCTATGGCATCGTGGCGGCCCGGCTCTTGGCGCGCTCGCAGCTTTTCACCGCCTATCTCGACCATGACGGCCACACCGAGAGGATCAAGACCCTGCAGGTCTCGGTCGGCAACGGCAAATATTACGGTGGCGGCATGAGCGTCGAGCAAACCGCCACGGCAGACGACGGCAAGCTGGATTTCTACAGCCTGGAGGTCGATCATTGGTGGCGCCTGCTCAAGCTGCTGCCGAGCCTGCGCAAGGGTACCCATGGCCAGTGGGACGATGTGCGGGCCTTCGCTACCACCGAACTGGTGATCCGCACCAACCGGCCGCGCCCGGTCAACACCGACGGCGAGCTTACCACCTGGACGCCGGCGCATTTCAAGCTCCGGCGCCACGCCATCGAAGTCTATGCGCCGCCGGCGAAGTCTGGCTGATCAATGTCCCGACAGACGCTGCGCCAGGAGCGAGCAGAACAGGGCCCAGCCGGCGCCGATCACCCAGCCGGCGATCACGTCGGTGGGCCAGTGCACCCCGAGATAGACGCGGCTGATGCCGACCACGAAGGTCAGCAGCGTGCACACCACCATGATGTAGATCGACAGGGCTCCCGAGGGAAAGCTGCGGGCCAGCATGATGCCGAGCGTGAAATAGACGGTGGCGGACATGAACGAATGGCCGCTGGGAAAGCTCGACGTGTAGACCCTGGACCCATGCGCCACCAGGTCCGGCCTCGGCCGGTCGAAGCCGTATTTCAAGAGCGAGCTCATCAGAATGCCGCTGCCGATGGCGAGGATGACGAAGACGGCACTGCGCGGCGATCCCGAAAGCGCAAGAAAACCCGCTACGACCAGGGTGG
Source organism: Labrys sp. KB_33_2 (assembly GCF_052114505.1). Classification (NCBI taxonomy): domain Bacteria; kingdom Pseudomonadati; phylum Pseudomonadota; class Alphaproteobacteria; order Hyphomicrobiales; family Xanthobacteraceae; genus Labrys; species Labrys sp. KB_33_2. The sequence continues at coordinate 105,071 of NZ_JBFREW010000001.1, forward strand.
TCAGCGTCAGCACGCCGACGCCGCCCAGGCCGGTGAAATCGCGCATCATTTCCTCGAGCCAGCCCGGCCCGAGCGGATCGGTGAGATCAGCGGGATTGCGCATCATCAGGAGAATGGCGCGATCGAAGGCTTCCGTGCCTCCCTGCGTGACCAGGCCGGCTAGCACGGCAAAGATCAGGGCCGCGCCGGCGACGCAAAGGATGGCGACCAGCGCCGAGCGCTCGGGATGCTGTTGGATCATGAGGATTGCGAGGCTCTGCTAACGATGAAGACGCTGGAGCCGGCTGTCATTCCCGGCCGAGCGTTTACAAGCTTGCTTGTGAACGTGAGGGGAAAGGGATCCAGGGGCCTAAAAGCGCTGCCTGCAACCCCTGGATCCCCTTCCCAAGGCCTGCGGCCTTGCCGGGGATGACAAGTATCGTATCGAATCATTAAAACTCGATGCCTTGCTGGGCCTTCACCCCGGCGGCGAAATGATGCTTCACCAGAGTCATCTCCGTCACCAGGTCGGCGGCCTCGATCAGCTCCGGCTTGGCGTTGCGGCCGGTGACGACGACATGCAGGTCCGGCCGGCGTGCCTTCAGGGTCTCGACGACCTCGGTGAGGTCGAGATAGTCGTAGCGTAGCGCGATGTTGATCTCGTCGAGCACGACGAGGCGAATGGCGGGGTCTGCCAGCATCGCCTTGGCCGCCTCCCAGGCGCGGCCGGCGGCGGCGACGTCGCGCTCGCGGTCCTGGGTCTCCCAGGTGAAGCCCTCGCCCATGCTCTTCCAGGTCACCAGATCCTCGAAGCGTTCCAGCGCCTTGCGCTCGCCGGTCGACCAGGCGCCCTTGATGAACTGCACCACGCCGATCTGCCAGCCATGGCCGAGCGCGCGCATGATCAGGCCGAAGGCGGCTGTGGACTTGCCTTTGCCGGGACCGGTATTGACGATCAAGAGGCCCTTTTCGGTGATGGTCTTGGAGGCGACCTCGGCGTCCTGCACCGCCTTGCGCTTTTCCATCTTCGCCTTGTGGCGCGCGGCATCGTCGGTCATGTCAGCATCCAATCACTTCACCACCATCGGCAGGCCTGCCACCATGAAGATCACCTGGTCGGCGAGGGCTGCGATCTGTTGATTGAGCCGGCCCTGCTCGTCGCGGAAGGCGCGGCCCAGGGCGTTGTCAGGCACGATGGAAAGACCGACCTCGTTGGAGACCATCACCACCGGGCCGGACGTCGCCCCGAGACTCTCCTGAAGCCGGAGGAAGGCGGATTTGAGGTCGTGGCCGCCGAGCATGAGGTTGGTGAGCCAGAGCGTCAGGCAGTCGACCAGCACGGGGCCCTGCGTTGCCGCGAGTGCTCCGGGTAGGGCGAGAGGGGCATCGACCGTGCGCCAATTGGCGTCGCGCCGGGCCTGATGCTCGCCGATACGGGCCCGCATCTCGTCGTCGAAGGTCTCGGCGGTGGCGATATAGGTCCAGGGGGCGGGATGGGCCGATATCAGGTTCTCCGCATGCCGGCTCTTGCCGGAACGCGCGCCGCCGAGGACCAGGGTGAGTCGAGGCTGGGACATGGAGCCTTCCTGCCGGGTCTTGGGCAGGAAGGCAAGTGGAGCGCGGACTTCCAGTCCGCATCTTCCTCTACCGCAAGCGCGAGGTTTCCAAGATGCGGACTGGAAGTCCGCGCTCCGAACAAGCTCACACCGGTCCCCATTTCAGGTCGGTGTTCCTAACCGGCAGGCTGCGGATGCGCTTGCCGGTAGCGGCGAAGATCGCATTGCAGACCGCCGGGGCGATCGGCGGCGTGCCGGGCTCACCGATCCCGCCCCATTTCTTGCCGCCGCTGAGCACAAGATGGGTCTCGATGACAGGCGTATCGGCAAGGCGGGCGACCTGGTAGTCGTCGAAATTGCCCTGCACCACCGCGCCCTTCTCGATGGTGATCTCGCCGAACAGGGCGGCCGAGAGGCCATAGATCACCGCGCTCTCGATCTGCATCTCCACGGTGAGCGGATTGACGACATGGCCGCAATCGACGGCTGCTACCACGCGCTGAACCTTCACCTCACCCTGCGGGCTGACGGCGAGCTCGACGACCTCGCCGACGATGGTGCCGAAGGATTCATGGATGGCGATGCCGCGCCCCTGGCCCTTGGGCAGCGGCTTGCCCCAATCGCTCTTCTGAGCCAGCCTATCGAGCACGGCGAGAAAATCAGGCTTGCCCTCGAGGAGCTTGCGCCTGAAGCGATACGGATCCTGGCCGGCGGCCAGCGCGAGTTCGTCGATGAAGCTCTCCAGGGCGAAGGCATTCTGCGACGAGCCGACCGAACGCCAGAACATCACCGGCACATGGGTGTTCTTGAGGATGCAGTCGACCTGGGCCGCGCCGGAGCGGTAGGGCATGTTGGCAAGGCCCTCGACCGCGGAAGGTTCGACCCCGTTCTCCACCTTGCCCCAGCCGAGCGAACGCTGGATGGAACCCACGGCTGTGCGGACATGGATTGCGGCCGGCAGGCCGTCGTCACCGAGGGACGCCTGGAAGCGGATGGCGGCCTGCGGGCGATAGCGGTCGTGGCGCATGTCCTCCTCGCGCGTCCACACCAGCTTCACCGGCTTGCCCACCGCCTTCGACACCGTCACGGCCTGCACGAGTTCGTCGTTGACGGCGCGCCGGCCGAAGCCGCCGCCGAGGAAGCAATTGTGAATCTCCACCTCGGAGGGCGCGACACCGGCCGCCTTGGCGGCGAGCTGGAGCGCCATGTCGGGATTCTGCGTGCCCATCCAGACCTCGACCTTGCCGTCATGGACATGGGCGGTGCAGTTGAGCGGTTCCATCGGCGCATGGGCCAGATGCGGCGCCTGGTAGAGGGCGTCGACACGCTTGCCGCGAGCGAGGGCGGCGTCGACATCGCCTTCCTTGCGCGCCGTGACGGCGGGGCCGTCGAGGGCTGCGACATAGTCGGCATCAAAACCCTTGCTGTCCGTATCGGCGGCCGAGCCTTCTTCCCATATCACGGGCAAGGCGAGTGCCGCTTCCTTGGCGCGCCAGAACCGGTCGGCCACCACGGCGAGGCCGCCCTCGATCGGCACCACCGCCAGGATGCCGCGGCGCCCCTTGATGGCGGCTTCGTCATGGGATTTCACGCGGCCGCCGAAGACGGGACAGGTCACCACGGCGGCATAGACCATGTCAGGCAGGCGGATATCGATGCCGAATTGCGCCGCCCCCGTCAGCTTGGGCGGCGTATCCAGACGCGCCAGCGGCTTGCCGATCAGCGTGAACTGTTCGGGCGTCTTGATGGCCGGCTCCCTCGTCAGCGTGACCTTGGCAGCCTCGCCGGCCAGCTCGCCAAAGCGCAGGCTGCGATTGCTGGCCTGATGCAGCACCTTGCCGGCATCGACGCTGCAGCTTTCGGCCGCCACCTGCCAGCGCGAGGCAGCAGCCTGCACCAGCCTTTCGCGGGCATTGGCGCCGGCTGCCTGCAGGAATTCGCGCGAGCGGCGCACGGCGCCCGAACCGCCGGTACCCATGCGCTTGTAGACGGTGTTCTCGCGCAAATTCCGGTTGGCCGAGGCGTATTCGGGCTTCACCTTGGCCCAGTCGCAACCGAGTTCCTCGGCGACGATCATCGGCAGGGCCGTGAAGATGCCTTCGCCCATTTCCGATTGCGCCACGCGGATGATCACGGTGTCGTCGGGCTCGATCAGGATCCAGGCATTGATCTCGCCGTCGGTGGAAGCACCGCCCCAGGGTTGGTCGGCGATATCAAGGGCCTGTGATGCAGCGGGGATGAACCCGCCGATCATCAGGCCGCCGGCGGCAGAGAAGCCGATGGCGAGAAAGCTGCGCCGGCTCAGCGCGGTGGACGTGCGGTCGATCGCGTTCATGGCCTCATCCCTTCATCAGTTCGGCGGCGCGATGGATGGCGGCGCGAATGCGCGGATAGGTGCCGCAACGGCAGATATTGGTGATGCCGTTGTCGATATCCGCGTCGGTGGGGGTGGGCGTATCCTTCAGGAAGGCGACGGCGGCCATGATCTGGCCCGACTGGCAATAGCCGCATTGCGGCACGTCCTCGGCGAGCCAGGCCTGCTGGACCGGATGCTTGCCGTCCGCCGACAGGCCTTCGATCGTGGTGATGGTGGCGCCGTCGACGTCACCGATCTGGGTCTGGCAGGAACGGATGGCGGCGCCGTTCACATGGACGGTGCAAGCGCCGCATTGGGCGATGCCGCAGCCGAACTTGGTGCCGGTGAGGCCGAGTTCATCGCGCAGGACCCAGAGCAGAGGGGTCTCGGGCTCGATGTCGAGCCGGTGGACGGTCGAATTGACGGTGATGGCAACCATGGGCAGGCCTTCCAGCGGCTGATGCCGGGCAGAAGTGCCGGGCCCATCGGCGTCGGCCTTCTGGTGGGCGATTGCGGGAAGGCAGAATTGTGGCGGCAATCATGGCGGCGGGGTGACGGGTAACGCAGACGTGAGAGTTTGTGCAGTCTGGAAACGGTCGAGAAATGTGGCCGCCAGTTGCGAAGGGGCCCCCGGCCTATTGCTTGAACCAGATCCGGCTATAGCCGAGCGCGTCGCCGGCGATGGCGACGAGGACGCCGACCGAGACGAGGATGAGGCCGATCATGAAGGTGCGCACGATGCGGCGATAGACTGGCGCCTCCAGTGATTTGACCGAGAGCATGCCGGCCAGCGCCCAGACTTGGAAGATGATGCCGCCCCCGATGAGAAAGACGGCGGCCAGGTCTTCCGGGATCCAGGTTCCTGGCTGCGATGCCCAGTTGTTGAGAAAGCCCAGCGAGAAGGCGAGCACGACGCCGATGGCCGTCACCGAACCGCCACGGAAGATGACGTCGATCTTCTGCGGCTCGGATGACGGTATCGGCGGCAGCTTCTCTTCGGGCATGGCAACCTCGTTGGTGTGGCGACGTCGCCGCCCTTTATGCCGGATTTTGCGCGTGCTTTGGAAGCGGGAACATTGACAAGCCCGTCCGCACACCCCTTATGTCAGCCACGATCGGTCTCTCGTTATGAGAGAAGAGGGAATGCGGTGCGGATGAAGAGCGGCCAGTCGATGGCTGCCTTGGATGCCAAAGCCGCGGCTGCCCCCGCAACTGTAAGCGGCGAGCGCCCCGCCTCGAGGCCACTGGGTAACCGGGAAGGCGGCGGGGGGCGATGAGCTGCGAGCCAGGAGACCTGCCGTTCGCAACCTTGTCACCGGTCCGGGCGGGGCGCCTCGGAGGCCGGTTCCGTTTTCCCGGACGATCGTCGGCCTCGCCGTCGGTCCCGCGCCCTCCATCCGCTTCGGCGGCGATGAACAGGGCCGATGCCACAAACACCTCTTCCAGTTCGGCTGCTCGTCTGCGTGACCTGCAGGCGCGAGGGCGACGATCCCGACGCGCCGCGCCAGGGGGCACGGCTGCGCGATGCGCTCGCCGGCATGCTGCCTGAAGGCGTCGAGTTGCAGCCGGTCGAATGTCTGGGCAATTGCAAGCGTTCCTGCACGGTGGCGCTCACGGCCGAAGGTACCTGGACCTATGTCTTCGGTGATCTCAGTGCCGAGAGCGGCCCCGACGTCCTCACCGGCGTCAGCCTGCTGGCCCATTCCACCGACGGCCTGATGCCCTGGCGCGGCCGTCCTGAAGTCTTCAAGCGCAGCATGATCGCGCGCATCCCACCCATGCCAACACTCAAGGACGCCGCCGAATGAACGCGCACACCAAAGTTCCCTGCACCATCGTCACCGGCTTTCTCGGAGCCGGCAAGACAACGCTGATCCGCAATCTGCTGGCCACCGCCAATGGCCGCAGGCTGGCGCTGATCGTCAACGAGTTCGGCGATGTCGGCGTCGACGGCGATATCCTGAAGTCCTGCGGCATCGAGAGCTGCCCGGAAGACGCCATCGTCGAACTCGCCAATGGCTGCATCTGCTGCACCGTGGCGGATGATTTCGTGCCGGCGCTGGAAATGTTGCTGTCGCGCCCCAACCCGCCCGAGCATATCGTGATCGAGACCTCTGGCCTCGCTCTGCCCAAGCCGCTGGTCAAGGCCTTCAACTGGCCGGCGATCCGTTCGCGTGTCACCGTCGACGGCGTCATCGCCGTGGTCGACGGCGCCGCGGTTGCGGCCGGACGCTTTGCCGATGATCCGGAAGAGCTCAAGCGCCAGGCCGAGGGCGACGCCTCCCTCGACCACGACAATCCGCTCGAGGAGGTCTATGAGGACCAGCTCCTCTGCGCCGACCTCGTCGTGCTCAACAAGGCCGATCTCCTTTCCGCCGGCGAAGCCGACAGCGTGGAGAAGGACATCGAGAAGACGGTGCCGCGCGCCGTCAAGGTGGTGCGCACCTCCGAGGGCCGCATCGATGCCGCCGTGCTGCTCGGCCTCGGGGCCGCGGCCGAGAACGATCTGGAGGCGCGTCCCTCCCACCACGACCACGAGGCCGAGCACGACCACGACGACTTCGATACCTTCATCGTCGACCTGCCCGCCATTCTCGATGCCGATGCCCTGGTGGACAAGCTGAAGGCGGCGGCCGAGGAACATGATATCCTGCGCATCAAGGGCTTCGTCGCTGTCGACGGCAAGCCGATGCGCCTCTTGGTCCAGGGCGTCGGCGCCCGTTTCTCGCAGCATTTCGACCGCGCCTGGGCGCCGGAGGAAACCCGTTCGAGCCGCCTCGTCATCATCGGCGAGAAGGGTATCGACCAGGCCGGCATCCGCAAGACGCTGGAGGGCTGATGCATCTGCTGCCGGCCGATACGCGTTCGCTCGACGCCAGCGAGGCCGCCATCGATCTGGGTCAGGCACCCGGCGCGATCGTGTTCGCCTCGCTGACCGATAGCGACCTCGCTCTGGCGGCCGCTTCCGGCCTTGACGATTTGCGCCTGGCGCCGTTGCAGAAGCTGCGCCATCCGATGTCTGTTGACCTCTATATCGAGAAGACTGCTCGCCATGCCAGGGTGATCGTGGTGCGCCTGCTCGGCGGACTCGATTATTGGCGCTATGGCGCGGAGGAACTGGCCGCGACGGCACGCAACAATGGCATTGCGCTCGCCTTGATTCCCGGTGACGATAGGCCCGATGGACGCCTGTCCCAGCTCTCCACCGTGCCCCAGGATGCCCTGGACCGGCTCGCGCATTACTGGCGTGAAGGCGGCCCGCAAAATGCCCATGCCTCGCTGCTTTATGCCGCAAGGCTGGGCGGTTTCGATTTCGGCGAGCCGGAAGCACCGGTCGCCGTGCTGAAATATGGGGTGTTCCTTGGAGCGCAGGCGTCCTCGCCTCGACCCTCCCCATCGAGGAGAGGGTATGGGCGCGCTGTCATCCTCTTCTATCGCTCCATCCTGCTCTCAGCCGACACTGCTCCCATCGAGGCCTTGACGCTGGCCCTCGGTGCCGAGGGCCTCGCCGTATCCGCCCTCTATGTCGGTTCGCTCAAGGATGGGGAAACGGCGGCATGGGTGCGCCGGCAGCTTGAGGACCTTCAGCCCCGGGTGATCCTCAATGCCACTGCCTTCTCGGCCCTGGCCGACGACGGTGCTTCGCCGCTGGACGTGGCCGGCTGCCCCGTCCTGCAGGTGATCACCTCCTCCTCGGCGCAGGAGGCCTGGGAAGCCTCGACCCGCGGGCTGTCGGCCAGCGACCTTGCCATGCATGTCGCCTTGCCGGAACTCGATGGCCGCCTTTCGGCTGGCGTGATCTCCTTCAAGGCCGAACGCGAGGAGGGCACCTTCAGCCGTCTCGCCCATGCTCCCCATCACGAGCGCATCGCCGCCGTGGCCGCCAAGGCCGCCGCCTGGGCCCGTCTCGCCGCCAAGGCGCGGACGGAGCGCAGGCTCGGCCTGATCCTCTCGAACTATCCGGGTGCAGACGGCCGTCTCGCCCATGCCGTTGGCCTCGATGCGCCCGCCTCGGCCCTGGCGATCCTGGAGCGGCTTCGCGACGAGGGGTATGTAGTTGGTGATCTGCCACAAAGCGGTGCCGATCTGCTGGAGCGGTTGGGCCGATCTCTTCCTGGGATTGCAAGCCTCGAGCCTGCCCTCGGAAACACGGCCGATAAGAGCACGCCGGAAGCCTCCGATCCCAGGGAGCTTTCCCTCCCGCTCGCGGTTTACCGGAGTTGGCTCGACACCCTTCCCGTTACCCTCCGGGACAAGCTCGCGGCCCAGTGGGGCGATCCATCAGCCGATCCGCTTTGCCTCGACGGCGCCTTCCGCTTTGCGGGCCATCTCTGCGGCCATGTCGCGGTGGCAGTGCAGCCCGATCGCGGCTCGGCCCTTGACCGCAAGGGCGACCACCATTCGCCCGATCTGCCGCCGCGCCATGCCTATCTCGCCTTCTATCTGTGGTTGCGCCAGGTTTTCGGCATCGACGCGATGATCCATCTCGGCACGCATGGCACGCTGGAATGGCTGCCAGGCAAGGCGGCGGCCCTATCTGCCCAGTGCTTTCCGGAACTGGCTGCAGGGTCCGTGCCGGTGCTCTATCCCTTCATCGTCAACAATCCCGGCGAGGCGGCACAGGCCAAGCGCAGGCTCGGCGCCGTCACCATCGGCCATCTCACCCCGCCCTTGCGGGAGGCTGGCCTTTCCGGCGGGGCCATCGAGGTCGAGCGCCTGATCGACGAATATGCCAGCGCCGATGGCCTCGACCAGCGCCGCATGGCCTATCTCAGGCGCGAGATCCTCGAGCGAGCCGTCGAAACAGGCCTGAGCGCCGAATGCGGCATCGCTCCCGGCCTCGACGAGGACGAGACGCTGGCGCGCCTCGATGCCTTCCTGTGCGACGTCAAGGAATTGCAGATCCGCGACGGGCTGCATGTCTTCGGGCGTCGGCCGGAGGAGAGCGCCCACCTCCTCGATGTCCTGGCTGCCTCCTGCGGCGAGGAGGAGCGTCCGGTTTTGGCCGCTCGGCTCGACAGTTGCGGTGACAGCGAAATGGCAAGCCTTCTCGCCGGCCTCGACGGATTTTTCGTGCGGCCCGGCCCCGCCGGGGCGCCGACGCGCGGGCGCGCCGACGTGCTGCCGACCGGACGTAACCTCACCACAACAGACCCACGGGCGGTTCCGACCCGCGCCGCCTACGCGATTGGATCGCGTGCGGCGGATGCCTTGATCCAGCGCTATCTGCAGGATCACGGCGATTATCCCAAACGTATCGTGCTCGACCTCTGGGGCTCGGCGACCATGCGCACCGGTGGCGACGATCTCGCTCAAGGATTGGCCCTGCTGGGCGTCAAGCCGGTGTGGGACAACGGCTCCAATCGCGTCTCGGGCTTCGAGATCCTGCCGCAGGCGCGGCTCGACCGGCCGCGCGTCGACGTGACCCTGCGCATATCAGGCCTGTTCCGCGATGTGTTCGCCCAGCAGATCGCGCTGTTCGACGAAGCGGTCAGGGCCGTCGCCGCCCTGGAGGAAAGCGCGGAATGGAATCCGCTGGCCGCCACGGCGAAGGCGAGCGGCGAGCGCCCGCTGCGCATCTTCGGCGCTGCCCCATCAGCCTATGGCGCGGGGATCACCGACCGTATCGCGCGGGGAGCCTGGGAGACGCGGGCCGATCTCGGGCGTGATTATCTCGCCGCGAGCGGCCATGCCTATGGCGCCGGCATCGAGGGCGATGCCGTACCGGCTGTCTTCGCCGAGCGGGTCGCCTCGGCCGATGCCCATGTCCATGGCCAGGATCATCGCGAGATCGACATCCTCGACGACGTCACCTTCGCGGCCTACCAGGGCGGTTTTGCGGCGGCGCTGGAAGCACTCGGTGCCAAGGCCGCCCTCTATCACGCCGATCTCTCCAATCCGCAGGCGCCACGTTTGCGCAGCCTCGGCGAGGAGGTCGGCCGCCTCGTGCATGGCCGGGCCGCCAGCCGGCGCTGGATCGACGGCATGATGGTGCATGGCTATGCCGGGGCCGCCGAGATGGCCAATGCCATGGATTCGCTGTTCGCCTTCTCGGCGACGGCCGGCATCGTCACCAACGCCGCCTTCGATCGCATGCACGAAGCCTATGTCGAGGACGAGGAGGTTGCGGCCTTCCTCGCTTCAGCCAATCCCGCTGCGGGTCGGGCGATCCGGGCGCGGCTGGCGGAAGCGATCCGCCGGGGGCTGTGGCAGCCGCGTCGCAATTCGGCCAGCCGCCTGCTGGACGAAGCTGGGAGAGCGGCGTGAGCGAGCCGTCCAATCAGGTCAAGGGCTGGTGTCCGGGGGCGCTCAGGCCGATGCGCTCGGGGGACGGGCTGATCGTGCGGGTACGTCTCACCGGTGGGGATCTCAGCCCGGAACGCGCGGCCGCGCTGGCCGAGGCTGCCCGGCGCTTCGGCAATGGCCTGATCGATCTGACCTCCCGTGCCAATCTGCAGATGCGCGGCGTCAGCGACGAAACCCTGCAGCCTTTGCTCGACCGGCTTGCCGAACTGGGCCTGCTCGATGCCAGTGCTGCCGCCGAACAGGTCCGCAACGTGATTGCAAGCCCGCTCGCCGGGCTCGATCCGAGCGCGCCTGTTGACGTGCACCCTATGATCCGAGCGCTGGAGCTGAGGCTGATTGGAAACGAGCGTTTCCATTCTCTCCCGGCCAAGTTCGGCTTTCTGCTCGACGGCGGCGGCGTGCTGCCGCTTGACGGCGTCGAGGCCGATATCGCCCTCCGGCCCGAGGATGACGGGCATCTCCGCCTGGAAGCCGGTGGGGAAGTACTCGGACGGGTGAGGGTGGAAGAAGCCCTGGAGGCGGCCCTCGGCGTTGCCGAGCGCTTCCTCGCTTTGCGCCAGCCCGATGAACGCCGCATGCGCGATCTGGTGAGGCGGTTGCAGGATGAGGCACACTTACCTTCTCCACGAAGTGGGGAAGGTGGCGTTGCGAAGCAACGACGGATGGGGTGTGGCCCGCTAGCGGCACTCTATCCGGATAATATGCTTCTAGCGAACCCCACCCCATCCGGCCCGACTTCGTCGGGCCACCTTCCCCACTTCGTGGAGAAGGCAGTTGCACCCACTCGTCTCGCCGGCCCCCACGACGCGGGCTTCTTTACCGCCGCGGCTCCGTTCGGGCGGCTCGATGCCGGCCAGCTCGAAGGCCTCGCTGCCATCGCGGCGCGTCATGGCGCTACGCTGCGCCTGACGCCCTGGCGCGCCATCCTGCTGGCGCCGCTTGCCGTCGACATCGCCACGGAGGTGTCGTCCCTAGGCCTCGTCGTCGATCCCAACGATCCGCGACTTGCCATCGCCGCTTGCCCCGGCAGCCCTTCTTGTCTATCCGGCGAAGCGCCGGCACAAGCCGATGCTGCCAGGTTGGCGCCGGCACTGGCCGGTTTTATCGAAAGGGGGGCGAGCGTGCATGTCTCGGGCTGTGCCAAGGGCTGCGCGCGGCGCGCGCCAGCCTCGATCACGCTGGTGGGGCAGGGCGGACGCTACGGCATCGCCTTCGACGCCGACAGCAAGGCGCCGAGCGAGACGGAACCGATGTCCTTGGGCGAATTGACGGCGTTTTTGGCCAAGCGACTACAGCATTTTCCAGAAAAGTTGAGCGACTTTCCGATTAAGAAAATGCGCTAGAACAAGGAGTTGGAGACAGTTGCGATTCGATGGAATTGCAGTTTCTTCCAGCCGAAAAGAGTTTCAAGAGCTGTGACCATGTCTGAACGCGACTATATCCGTGACGGTGCCGAGATCTATCGCCGCTCCTTCGCGATGATCCGTGCCGAAAGCGACCTGTCGCGCTTTTCGGCCCTCGAGGCCCCCGTCGTCGTGCGCATCATCCATGCCTGCGGCATGGTCGAGGTCGCTGCCGATGTCGAGATGTCTTCCGACTTGGTATCGAGCGCGCGCGCTGCGCTCAGGGCCGGCGCGCCCTTGTTGTGCGATTCGAAGATGGTGGCCAATGGAGTGACCCGCGCCCGCCTGCCTGTTGACAATGACGTGATCTGCACGCTCGACGATCCACGCACGCCCGATCTTGCCCGCAAGATCGGCAACACCCGCACTGCGGCGGCCATGGAACTCTGGCGTGAGCGTCTCGGCGGCGCCGTGGTTGCCATCGGCAATGCGCCGACCGCGCTCTACCATCTCATGGACATGATCGACCGCGGTGCGCCCAGGCCCGCTGCCATTCTCGGCATTCCCGTCGGTTTCGTCGGTGCCGCCGAATCCAAGGACGACCTCAAGGCCTGGGGCAAGGTGCCCTGGCTGATCGTGCGGGGCCGCAAGGGCGGCAGCGCCATGACAGCGGCGTCGATCAACGCCCTGGCGAGCGAAATCGAATGAATAGCCCGACGTCTCCCTTGGGTCGTCTCTATGGCGTTGGCGTCGGCCCCGGCGATCCCGAGTTGATGACCCTGAAGGCGGCGCGCCTCATCCGCGCCGCGCCCGTCATTGCCTATTTCTGCAAGCAGGGGCAGCGCGGCCATGGCCGCACCATCATCGAAGGCTTTCTTGCCGATGGCGTCATTGAGGAAAAACTGGCCTATCCGATGACGACGGAAGTGTCCGCCGCCGATCCGGTCTACCATTCGGCGCTCGGCGGCTTCTATGACGAATCGGCGCGCCGGCTGGCCGATCACCTCGATGCCGGTCGCGATGTCGTGGTGGTGTCGGAGGGCGATCCCTTCTTCTACGGCTCCTTCATGCCGATCTTCCATCGTCTGGCTCCCTCCTACGAGACCGAGGTTGTCGCCGGCGTTTCGGGCATGGCGGGCTGCTGGACACGGGCCCGCACGCCTATCACCTATGGCGACGATATCCTCACCGTCCTGCCCGCGACGCTGGACGAGGCGGCGCTCAGGCGCCATCTCGAACTTGCGGACGCGGCGGTGATCATGAAGCTCGGCCGGCATTTTTCGAAAGTTCGCGCCGTGCTGGAGGAACTGAATCTCGCCGAGCGCACCGTCTATGTCGAACGCGGCACCATGGCCGGCGAGAAGATCATGAAGCTGCCGCCAGCCAATTTCACCGGTGCGCCCTATTTCGCCATGCTGCTGGTGCCCGGCCAGGGGCGGCGGCTGTGACCGGCCGCGTCATGATCATCGGCCTCGGGCCAGGGCCGGCGAAGTGGGTCACGCCCGAAGCCAGCGCGTTGCTGGCGGAGGCGACCGATATCATCGGCTACGGCCCCTATGTCGACCGCGTGCCGGCAAGCCCGGCGAAGCGCCATGCCAGCGACAACAGGGTCGAGGTCGATCGTGCCCGCCACGCGCTCGAACTCGCAGCCGGCGGGGCACGCGTTGCCGTGGTCTCGGGCGGGGATCCCGGCGTCTTCGCCATGGCGGCGGCGGTCTTCGAGGCGGTCGAGGCGGGGGATCCGGCCTGGCGTGACCTCGACATCATGGTCGCTCCCGGCGTCACCGCTGTCCTGGCCGCTGCCGCGCGGCTCGGCGCACCGCTCGGGCATGATTTCTGCGTGGTCTCGCTGTCCGACAATCTCAAGCCCTGGTCCATCATCGAGAAACGGCTGATTGCGGCGGTGGAGGGTGATTTCGTGCTCGCCTTCTACAACCCGGCCTCGAAGGCCCGGCCCGAGCAGATCGGCAAGGCATTCGACGTGCTGCGCCGCCAAGCCGGCGAGCGCGTCGTCGTGCTCGCCAAGGCCGTCGGCCGGCCGGACGAGGAGATCATCCTGACCAGCCTGTCGGCAGTGAAGCCAGAAGAAGTCGATATGCGCACGCTCGTGCTGATCGGCTCCTCCCAGACCCGGCTGATCGAGCGCGGCAATGCGGAGCCCTGGATCTATTCACCCCGGAGATGGGAAGCGTGACCCCCTGGGCAGGCCGGCTATCCCTGCCGCTCGATCCAGGCCAAGGCCTCCTGCGCCGTCGCCACCGTCTTCACCTCGGCCGTCTCAGGCCGGCGCAGCAGGATGACCGGCAGGCTGAGGCGCCGCGCGGCGGCGATCTTGCCATAGGTGGCGCTGCCGCCGGAATTCTTGGTGACCACGATATCGACGGCCTCTTCCCGCATGAGGCCGATTTCGTCCGTCTCCGCGAAGGGGCCGCGGGCAAGGATCAGCTTGGCGCGCGGCGGCAGCTCGTCCGGCGGATCGACCGAACGGACCAGATAGAAATGCTGGGGCGCGGCGAGGAAGGCCGGCAGTTCGAGGCGGCCGGTGGTCAGGAAGACGCGCCGCGGCGCGGCGCCCAGCGCCTGAACCGCGGCCTCGGCGTCCGCCACTTCGCTCCAGCGATCGCCGTCCGCCGCCTGCCAGGCAGGACGCCGCAAGGCAAGCAGGGGCACGCCCATGCGCCGGGCTGCCTCGACCGCATTGGCCGACATGCGTTCGGCGAAGGGATGGGTGGCATCGACGAGCGCGGTGACCGCATGCTCGTCGAGAAAGGCGCAAAGCCCCTCGACGCCGCCGAAGCCGCCGATACGATAGGCGATCGGTGGCTCGATGGGATTGATCGTCCGCCCGGCAAGGGACACCATGGCCGGAATGTCGGGGCGCGCGGCCAGCAGCCTAGCCAGGGCCGAAGCCTCGCTGGTGCCGCCGAGCAGCAGGACATGGGGACGGGAATTGGTGCGGGTCACTTAAGCGTCACTCACGTTGGTTCGACCTTTGTCATTGCCGGGCTTGACCCGGCAATCCAGCTTTTTGCCCGATTGCGAGTGGCTTCTGGATAGCCGGGTCAAGCCCGGCTATGACAAACCGGAGCGTTTCTTCTTAAGTGAATTGCGTTGGAACTGAAATGCGCTGTCGTCTCGTGAGGGTCGGATGAGCCCTATCAAGCACTCGGATCGCTGGCTGTCGATCGTCGGCATCGGCGAGGACGGCATGGCCGGCTTGTCGCCGCTGGCGGCCGCCGTGGTTGACAGGGCCGAACTGCTGGTCGGTGGCGCCAGGCACCTGGCGATGGTGCCGGAAGGAACGGCCGAAAGGCTGGCGGAAAGGCTGACTTGGCCGAGCCCTCTGACCGATGCCATCGGCCCGATCAAGGCGGCTCGAGGGCGCCGGGTCGTCGTGCTGGCCTCCGGGGATCCGTTCCTGTGGGGTGTCGGCGTCACGCTGGCGCGTTTCATCCCGCCCGAGGAGATCGCCTGCCATCCCGCGCCCTCGTCCTTCTCCCTGGCAGCGGCGCGGCTCGGCTGGGCACAGCAGGAGTGCGCCCTGATCTCGCTGCATGGCCGGCCGTTCGAGACGCTGATACCGCATGTCCAGCCCGATGCCCGCATCCTGGCCCTGACCTGGGATGGCCGCACGGCCGCCAAGGCGGCTGCCCGCCTTACCGAGCTCGGATTCGGCTTGTCCCGCCTGACCGTGCTGGAGCGCATCGGCGGGACCGGCGAGAGGATCCGCTCCGCCCGGGCAGAAGCCTTCGATCTCCACGGGATCGATCCGCTTAATGTCCTGGCCATCGAGGTGGTTGCCGGCCCGGATGCCCGCCCATTGCCGCTTGCCACTGGCCTGCCCGACGCGTTCTTCGAGCATGACGGACAGCTCACCAAACGAGAGATCCGTGCCGTGACCCTGTCGGCGCTGGCCCCGCTCAAGGGCCAATTGCTCTGGGATATCGGCCTGGGAGCCGGTTCGGTTGCCATCGAATGGCTGTTGCGCCACCCGTCCAACCGGGCCATCGGCATTGAGGAAAATGCCGACAGGGCAGCGCGGGCACTGGTCAATGCCATCAATCTCGGAGTGCCGCATCTGCGCCTCGTCACTGGCGCGGCGCCGGCCGCGCTGGTCGCACTGGACCGCCCCGATGCCGTCTTCATCGGTGGGGGAACGGGGGATGACGGCGTGTTCGAGGCCGCCTGGGCTGCCCTGCGCCCCGGGGGGCGCCTCGTCGCCAATGCCGTTACGCTGGAAAGCGAGCAGGCCCTGGCCCGGCGTTTCACCCAGCATGGCGGCGATCTGATCCGTCTCGGCGTAGAGCGGCTGGTGCCCGTCGGCAGCATGCATGGCTGGCGCCCCGCCATGCCGGTGACGCAATGGAGCGTGGTCAAGCCGTGAAGCTGTTCGTCGCCGCCGGTCTCGGCTGCCGGAAAGGGTGTCCGGCCGATGAAATCGCCGATCTCGTCCGGTTGGCCCTGCAGGAGGCCGGCTTTGAGCTCTCGGCGCTTTCGGGCCTGTTCGCACCGGCCTTCAAGCAGGGCGAGGCGGGGTTGGCGGAAGCCGCCGCCAGCCTCGGCGTACCGCTCGTGCTGGTTCCGCAAGCCGCGCTGGAGGCCGCCGAGCCACGTGTGCTGACCCGTTCGGAGCGCGTGGTCGCCCTGACCGGTCTCGGCAGCGTGGCCGAGACGGCAGCGCTCGCCGGCGCCGGTCCGCAATCCATACTCAAGCGGGCGCGCATCGCCAGTGCGAATGCCACCTGCGCCATCGCCGTCAACGAGGCCTGACATGACCGTTCATTTCATCGGCGCCGGTCCCGGCGCGCCCGACCTCATCACCGTGCGCGGCCGCGATCTCGTGGCGCGCTGTCCGGTCTGCCTCTATGCCGGCTCCCTGGTGCCACCGGAAATCATTGCGCTGGCGCCTGGGGATGCACGCGTGGTCGATACCGCGCCCCTGACGCTCGACCTGATCATGGCCGAGATCGAACGGGCGCATGCCGAAGGCCTCGACGTGAGCAGGCTGCATTCAGGGGATCTTTCGATCTGGAGCGCGCTGGGCGAGCAGACCCGCCGCCTCAGGGCCCTCGGCATTCCTTATACCATTACCCCGGGTGTGCCGTCCTTTGCGGCTGCCGCCGCGGTGCTCGGCAAGGAGCTCACGCTGCCGGAAGTGGCGCAATCGGTGGTGCTGACGCGCACTTCGGGCCGGGCCTCGGCGATGCCGGAGGGCGAGACGCTCGAGGCCTTCGCGCAGACCGGTGCGACGCTGGCGGTGCATCTTTCCATCCATGCGCTGGCCCGCGTGGTGGCGGAGACGACGCCGCATTACGGCAGCGGCTGCCCGGTTGCGGTGGTCTTCCGGGCGAGCTGGCCGGATGAGCGTGTCGTCACCGGCACGCTCGGCGACATCGAAGGCAAGATCGCGGCCGAGCCGATGGAGCGCACCGCTTTGATCCTGATCGGGCGTACGCTCGCCACCGAGGATTTTCGCGAGAGCGCGCTCTACGACACCGACTACAAGCGGCGCTATCGCGGCTTCGAGGGGTGATGGACGGGGCTATCGCCCCCGGCGAGCAGCGATGAGTTCCTATCGAAAGCGAGCGCGCTTTTTATCCTCCCCTGGAGGGATCGGCCATTCCTCTTGGAATGGCCTGAGGTCGACGCGATGCGTCGGGGTGGGGTGGCGCCTTTGCAAGAATGATAGTCGCTGTCGTCTCGAGCTGCGTATTTTCACCCCACCCCGGCCTTTCAGGCCGACCCTCCCCCTACAGGGGAGGGTAGAAATCCGCGCTTTGCTAACCTGAAGCGGTTGTTGGGTGACGAGCGATCTTCAGGCCTTGCCGAATTGGCTTTCCAGCGCGCCGACCTGCGCCGGCGTCAGCGCTCGCACCGCCATGCCGCGGGTGACGATGAAGAGGCGAGCGCTTTCCTCCAGCTCCTCTGCCGCATGGACGGCGGCTTCCAGCGTAGTGTCGGCGATGACCGGGCCGTGATTGGCGAGCAGGATCGCCTTGTGGCGGGGCGCTGCTGCGGCGATGTGGTGCTCCACGGCCGGATCGCCGGGCGCGGTGTAGGGCACGATGGCAAGGCGCCCGATCCGCATGACGAAATAGGGCGTGAGCGGCGGCAAGGCATCGACGGGATCGACATCGTCGAGGCAGGAGACCGCCGTCGCATAGGTCGAATGCAGATGGACGACGGCCCCGGCCTGCGGCCTTGCGGCGAGCATGGCGCGATGGAGCGGAATTTCCTTGGTCGGCTTGTCGCCATCCCGATGCCGCCATTCCGTATCGAGGCGCGAAAGCCTGGCCGGGTCGAGCCGCCCCAGGCAGGAATTGGTCGGGGTCACCAGGTAGCCGTCGGGCAGGCGTACGCTGATATTGCCGCTCGAGCCCACGGTGAAGCCGCGATCGAACAGGGATTTGGCCAGGAAGCAGAGCTGTTCGCGCAGGCGGTTTTCGTCTCCTGACATGCTCACGCCTTTCCGGCCAGCAGGGCCACGGCCTTGGCGAAGAAGTCCGGCGCGCCGAAATTGCCGGATTTGAGCGCGATCGCCACCGGTTTCGTCCCCCGCAATTGCAAGGCGGGCACGCCGGGGTCGATTTCCGGCCCGATGGCGAGGACGGCATTGCCGAGCGTGCCGGCGACGGCACCGGATGTCTCGCCGCCGGCGGCCACGATCCTGGTAAAGCCGTGCTTGAGGGCCGCGCGGGCGAGTTCGGCGAACAGGCCTTCGATGCGTTGGGCGAGGGCCTCGCGGCCATGGCGCGCCTGGGCTGATGCCACGACCTCCGGATCGGCCGAGGAATAGAGCATCGGCGCGGCATCCCGGTGGGCTTCGAGGAAATCGACGAGGGTATCGAGCCCGAGGCTGCCATTCATCACCGCGTCGGCCTCGATGGCCATATGCGGGTGGTTCTGGGCATAGAGGCCAACCTGCCGGCGGGTCGCCTCGGAACAACTGCCCGAAAGGATGACGGCCGGGCCGTCAGCCCCGGCGAAGGCCGGCGTGGTGCGGCCCGGCGCAATGCCATAATTGGCAGGCAGGCCCATGGCGATGCCGGAGGCGCCGGTGATGAAGGCATGATCGGCAAGGCTGGCGCCGAGTGCGAGCAGATCCTCATTGCTGGTTGCATCGGCCACGATGAGGCGTTCGCCGCGGCCCGCGGCGTGCGCCAACGCGGTCCTGATAGACGAAATCCCGGCCCGCACAACGGCGTGCGGCAGATGGCCGACCTTCAGCGGCGTCTGGAGCTGCAGCCAACGGCGGATGTCGGGATCGGTCATCGGGGTGAGCGGATGGCGCTCCATGCCGGATTCCGACAGGAGGCGGTCATGAACGAAAAGATGGCCCTGGTACAGCGTGCGGCCCGTG
Source organism: Labrys sp. KB_33_2 (assembly GCF_052114505.1). Lineage (NCBI taxonomy): Bacteria > Pseudomonadati > Pseudomonadota > Alphaproteobacteria > Hyphomicrobiales > Xanthobacteraceae > Labrys > Labrys sp. KB_33_2. Next base: position 123,971 of record NZ_JBFREW010000001.1, read on the forward strand.
CCGGGAAAGGCCGGACAGACCAGAGCCAGGGGGGCGTTGAGCACGGCGAGCACCGACTCCGCGACAGGGCCGATATTGCCTGAGGGGGTCGAGTCGAAGGTCGAGCAATATTTGAACAGGATCTGGCGGGCGCCGTTCGCCTTCAGCCAGGCGGTCGCGCTCAGCGAAAGACGCACCGCCTCGGCCGGGTCGATGGAGCGGGATTTCAGCGCGACCACCACCGCGTCGTCACCGGCCGGGGCCGTGCCGGCGGGAATGCCCAGAGTGAGCGAGGTGCGCATGCCGGCCCGCGCCAGCGTATTGGCGAGGTCGCTCGCACCGGTGAAGTCGTCTCCGAAGGCCCCCAGCAGCATGGCGTTTCCCACTTCCGTCGCGCTCTGGCGGCGCCCATCTTGTCGGACAATAGAAAGAGGGACCGTAGCTGGCAAGGCAGGGACGTGACTCCTTGGAACGCGGACGTCCCCGCTCCCAGGAAGGCTACCATCTCACTTGCGGTCCGGATCAGCCAGAAATGTCGTGCCTGGACTATTCGATGTTCGCATTCCCGGCATTGTGAAGGTCCTTCCTCTTGGTTGCGTCACCGTCATGTCTTCCCGTGGCTCTCACCTTGTCGGTGCGTTCCTCGCCCTCTCGGCGGGAACGGTGTTTTCGTTTGGCAGCGTCACCATTCGCGAGTCGCCGCATCTCGACGCCGTGCAATATCTCATCTGGCGCAGCTTCGGCCTGCTGCCGCTGGTGCTCGGGGTGGCGCTGCTGCAGGGCAAGTCGCCGCTGCGCCAGATGGTTTCGGGCGGCTGGCTCGGGCTCGGCGGCGCGCTGTGCATGACGGTGATGGCTGATTTGTTCATCTTCGCCATGAAGACGACGACTATCGCCAATGCTCTGCTGTTTTCGAGCGCGGCGCCGCTGATCGGCGCCATCCTGGCCCGCGTGATCCTGAAGGAACGCATCCTTGTCGCCACTTGGTGCGGCATCGCGATCGGCATCGCGGGCCTGCTGGTCATGACCTGGGGGGAACTGGGCAGCGGCAATGCCATCGGCAATCTCGCCGGCTTCGGCGTGGGCTTTGCCTATGGGCTCTATTCCATCATTGCCCGGCTCGGCCGCGACAGGGACATGTCGGGCGTGGTGCTGGGCTGGGCGGCGCTGACCATCCTCACCTGCGGCGCCTTCATGCTGTTGCATGGCGTCACCATCGCCACGCCGATGCTGGAAAATACCTATGCCATGATCCATGGCGCCGTGTTCATCGGCGGCGGCATGTATCTGCTCAATGCAGCAGCTCGCCATGTCGGCGCCGGGCAACTCACCTTGTTGGCCCAGACCGAAATGATTCTCGGGCCCGTCTGGGTCTATCTCTTCTTCGGCGAGGCGCCGCGCTTGACCACGATCCTGGGTGGTGCCGTGCTGCTTGCCGGCGTGCTTGTCGCTGCCCTGGGACGCAATTTTACGCGCGAAGAGGAAGCGGAAGTGGCAGCGCGCGCCTCGGTTTGATCGAGCTGGCTCCGCCGGTTCAGGACGACCTGATGCGCAAGCCGCCGAGAATGTGCCAGACCACGGCCGCGAGCACGATGGCACCGCCGACGATTGCGGCCGTACCCGGATCCTCGGCGAAAAGCAGATAGACCCAGAGCGGTGCCAGCACCACGTCGAGCGTGGAGATCAGACCGGCTTCTGCAGCAGGGATCCGGCGCGCGCCGGCCAGGAACATGAAGAAGGCGAGTGGAATCGAGGTGAAGGCAAACACGGCCAGGACCAGCCAATCCTGGGCTGTTGCCGCGGCAGGCGAAGCGAAGGGCAGGCCTACCAGCGCCGTGAACAGGCAACAGAACAGGTTGACCGGCAGCATTTCCAGCTTCGGGCGCGCCCGCGCCACCACCGCCACGATGGCAAAGGAGGCAGCCATGCCGAGCGCCATGGCATCGCCGAAGAGATGGCTGGATCCGAAGGAGCCGCCCACCATCACGACCACGCCGACGAGTGCGCCACCAGAGGCGATCAGCGTGCGCCGGGTGACCCTCTCGCGCATGATCAGCCAGGCGAGGCCGGCCGCCAGGAAGGGCGTGGTGGCATAGATCACCGCCACATTGGCGATTGTGGTGTGATAGAGCGCGCCGACATAGAACAGCATGGACAGCGAGGCGCAGGCCGCAATGATGAGCCCGAACCAGCCGATCGAGCGGATCGCCGCCAGGCTGTCGGCGCGGTGCACATAGACAAGACCGGCCGCCATGTAGATCGCCCCGATCGCCGCGCGCAGCGACACGGTCGTCCAGGCATCCACCGTCAGCATGCGGGCGAAGATGCCGCTGATGCTCCAGGCGACAGCGGAAGCGACGACGAGAAAAACACCGAGCCGATGGACGGAACGGGCGTCGGACGAGGCGGTGATGGCGGACATCGGAAAACCAGGGGTGGGAGGACGCAACTCACATGATTTTCAGCGGCACTCCCAACGGGCCGATGAAGGTGTGGTCAGCCGCAATCTCCTTGTTTCAGATGCTTCGTTCAAGGGAGGAAAGCTATCTTGAACGACAAGAAAAGCTTGATGACGAAGAGAGTGTTTCCCACACTTCATCCGCTGTCCCGACGTTCCTCGATCGATCTTCGCGCGATCGAGCGCGCCCCGCCGTTTTTTGCGAGCATCAGCTGCCGTCCGGCACCGGCGCGAGGCGTCGAACATGGTTCAGCTTGTGCTCATCCTGCTCTCGTAATCGGCCTCGAGTTGCGTATGCAGACCCCAGAAGCTAGGCGGTGTCTGTCCTCCGAGGCGGGCGGCGAGGATATCGAGATGGGTGTGCCAGCCGGCGGCGACGCTAATCAGTTCATCGCGGGCGAGCAGGCGGCTATGGGTAATGGTGATATGGGTGCGCCCGAGCTCCGGCTTGAGGTCGATACGGACCTGCGAGCCGTCACCCCAGGCATATTCGATCAAGGTCGGCGGTTCGCAGGCGATCACCCGTCCATGCATCTCGACCGTGTCGTTCAGATGCAGATATTTGGGCGGCGGCGGATCATCGGGTGCCGACAGGTCGCCATTGCGGAAGACATGGTTGACCCGTCCACCTGGCTGCAATTCCATTTCGCCGCCGGCCAGCCATTGCTGGCGCTTCTCGGCCTCGGTCAGGAAGGCCCAGACGCGTTCGATCTGTCCGGAAAGAACGCGTTCGATACGCACGGTCTCGGTGTCGATGATCACGCCGTAGTCGGACATGGTTCAGCTCCCTAGAGTGAAGCGCGTTCATGGCTGAACGCTTGTTTTCTCTAACTTTTTGTTTCCAAGCCTATCCGGTGGATTGGCCAGAGCGTCCTGTATTCCGGCAAATTGCAAGGCGCTTCGGGTTCAGCTCCTCTGAGGATTGGCGATTGCATCCGCAATCAGCAGGGCATCGAGGGTGTCGAGTCGCTGATTCCAGAGTTTTTCGTAAAAGCGCATCCATTCCAGGCCGGCATGCAGAGGCCGCGGGTTCAGCCGGCAGGTGTGGGTGCGTCCTTCGACACTGCGTTCCACCAGGCCGGCCTTCTCCAGGACCTTGATGTGCTTGGAGGCGGCTGCCAGCGAGATGGCGAAGGGATGGGCGAGTTCGCCCACCTTGCGGGGCTCGGCAGCGAGGTTGCGCAGCATGGCCCGCCTGGTCGGATCGGCCAGGGCATGAAAGATGGCATCGAGAGGATCTTTATATTCAACCATACGGTTGAACATCTGCCTTCATCGGCCAACTGTCAACCAGATGGTTGACTATATTTCCGTCGCGTTTGGCACCTGCGATGTCGCGCCATGCAAAGGCCTTTTCGGCAAGGCCTTGTCTAGTCGCGCCGACAGGGAGAACAGCGATGGCCACGACATCCAAGACGTCTGCAATCAAGACATTCGCAATTATCGGTACCGGCGTGATCGGCGCGGGGTGGGCGGCGCGGGCGCTCGCACACGGTCTGGATGTCGTCGCCTACGATCCGGCCTCGGGCGCCGAGGAAAAGCTGCGTGCGGCCATCGACAATGCCTGGCCGGCCCTGGAGAAGCAGGGATTGGCCGCCGGTGCCGACCGCAAGCGTCTGAGCTTCGCCAACTCCGTGGCCGAGGCCGCCGGCCAGGCCGACTTCATCCAGGAAAACGCCCCGGAGCGCGAGGAACTCAAGCAATCGCTGCTGGCCGAGATCGACGTCGCCGCCAAGCCCGGCGCCATCATCGGCTCCTCCACCTCGGGCCTGTTGCCGAGCTTGCTGCAGGCCAAGATGGCCGATCCGACCCGGCTGGTGGTGGGCCATCCCTTCAACCCTGTCTATCTCCTGCCGCTGGTGGAAGTGCTCGGCGGCAGCAAGACTTCGGCCGAGACGGTCGAGGCCGCCAAGGCCTTCTATGCCTCGATCGGCATGCGCCCGCTGCATGTCAGGGTGGAGATCGAAGGCTTCATCGCGGACCGCCTGATGGAAGCGCTCTGGCGCGAGGCGCTCTGGCTGGTCAATGACGGCGTCGCCACCACCGAGGAGGTCGACGCGGCCGTCGTCTATGGCTGTGGCCTGCGCTGGTCGCTGATGGGCACCTTCCTCACTTTCCATCTCGCCGGCGGCGAAGGCGGCATGCGCCACATGCTGCACCAGTTTGGGCCGGCCCTGAAACTGCCCTGGACCAAGCTCACGGCCCCCGAGCTGACGGAAGAACTGATCGACCGCGTCGCCGATGGCTGCGAGCACCAGGCCGCCGGCCGCTCGATCAAGGCGCTGGAGCGCCGCCGCGACGACTTCCTCATCGAAGTGATGGCGCTGGCCAAGAAATACTGGCCGGAGGCCGAAGGACTCGAAGGAAGGGTCTGATTCCCGGGATCGCAGGCTTCCAGCCTGCTCTAGGAACCGTCACACTTGCAGGATAGGCGATGCAGGCGAGACGCCTGCGATCCCAGAGCAAACAAGCGTTCACAGGTGAACGCTTGTTTGCTCCATCTCTTTGTTTCGACGCGTCTTTGCGATTCTCGGTGATTCCGAGAAATCACAAAACGCTTTGGGGATTCCCATGCACCTTCTCGACGAAACCGTCCGCCCGGAATGGATCGACTATAACGGCCATCTCTATGACGGCTATTACGCGGTGATCTTCGCCAAGGCCGTCGACGAGTTCCTCGGTCGCGTCTGCCTCACCGCCGCCGTGCGCGAGACGACGCGCCATACCATCTATACGATGGAGACCCATGTCCGCTTCCTGTGGGAGGTCAAGCTCGGCACGCCCGTCTCTGTAACCTGCCAGGTGCTGGACCTCGACACCAAGCGCGTCCGCATCTTCCTGAGCATGTACGACAAGGTGCGCAATCTCGTGGTGGCGACCTCCGAGCAGCTCTTGATGTCGATCGACCAGACCGAGCAGCCCCATGCGGCGCCCTGGCTGCCGCAGAGCGCTGCAGTGCTGGAGGGCCTGCTAAAGGAGCACGCTACCCTGCCGATGCCGAAGGATGCCGGGCGCAGCATCGGCATCAAGCGGTAGTGGTCCTTTGCTGGATCCACTGAATTGCAGCCTCTAGCCAGGTCATTCCAAGGCAAGGCCAAAAAGGGGAAAGCGCCAGGCGAGCTCTCCCGATCACTGATTTGCATCGGCATTGACCGATTGGGCTGGCATTTTGGAAATGATGGCAGCATATCTCTTCGGTTATGTGGACCAGTCGAGGCCTCGTGCGCCGCTTTTGTACGGCAGTCCTGCTGCTAGTGATATCCCTTGGCAGCGCCGGTGCTGCTTGCCAGGACTATCTTGCGCAGGCGTTCGATAGGCTGAACGCACAGCCGTTTACGGCCGAGACACGTTCGGCCGCCGCTAATACAATCACCTATCTCATTTATGATCAGGAACGACCCGACGTCTTTCGCGCTCACCTGAGATTCGAAGGTCACGGCAGGGGAACGATCGATTTGGTCAATATTGGCGGCAAACGTTGGTCTGATCGTGGTGAAGGCTGGAAGTTGCTGGATGAGAGAGACTACGAGCGGTCGATATCGTATGTCTCTTTCTAATGGCGTCCTTTCTCCGCGAAAGATGTTCGGCAAGCCAGTTGTATGGGGTCCACGCCCAAAAAGGGTGTCTGGCATTCCGTGTTCGGGATTGCGCAGGGGCGCACATTCCTGACGGTCTACGTCAACAACCTCACGGGCTTGCCAGAGAGCTGGTCGACACAGAACGGCCAAGCTGAAGCGGCCTTCCGTTATGATCGAGCTGTCCGTGTTGCGCACCCAATGCCGTGACCGGAGCAAAGCGCGTTTCCACGTAACCGCTGCTTTTCTCTAACTCATTGTTCCGACACGTCTTTACGTTTCCACCAAATAGAAAAACGCTATGGGGGTCTGTCCGCGTCTTCCTGGGATTGCCAGCACGACACCGGCGACCCAGGAAGAGCTTTCACTTCCGTCCATCAATCCGGCCAACCGCCCGGGCTGGTCTCGGCGCCGTCGTCATATTTCGACAGCCACTCCAATGCCGTGTCGCGGAAACGGGTGAGGCCCTTGTAGTCCACCAGTTCGGGCGGCAAGGTCTGCAGCACACGGTGCAGGCGCCGGCCCCATTTGGGCACCGTCACCAGTTCCTCAAGCTTGATCAGGTAGCAGCGGATCGGGAAGACAATGGCGTTGGAACGCGGCAGGCGGAAGAAAGTCTGCAGTTCGACGCGCAGATGCAGCTTGTTGCCGATGTTTTCGGGAGTCAGCGTGGCGCGGTCCTTGCCCCATTTGTGATAGTTCTCGGGCGAGGTATCGAGCCGCGGATTGACCGTCATCGTCCAGTTGAGCCGCCTGGTGGGCGAGCCCTGACGCAGGTTGAGCATGAATTTGAGAGCCCGCTCGAACACGCCGAGCTGGTGGGCCAGCGGCACCGGGCCGTGCCATTCCATGAAATTCATGCCGATGTCGAAATCGAGCGACCAGTCGGCCTGGGTGGTGACGATGCCCGCATCCATCCACAGATTGCCATCGCGCTGGTCGAGCAGGCAGAAATCGCCCTGGGCCTGGCGGGTGATGTATTCCATCGGCCCATAGGGCAGGGTGGCGACGTCACCGAAGGTGAAGCGGTCGTCGATGCCCAGCGGCCGGTTGATCCAGTGCCACTGGTCGCCGTCCCGCTCGAGCGTGAAATGCTCGGGATAGGAGGTCGACATGCTCTCCATCAGGAGTTCGAGCAGGTCCCATCCCGCCAGTGTCATATGCGGCAGGGACTGGCAGCGCAGCGGGTCTTCCTTCAGCACCAGCGCCCGGTCGGCCATCTCCGAGACATAATGCTCGTCGACGTCGATGGGATGCTCGAAGGCCGAACCCTCCGGGCCTGAAATATGCGGTTCGATATTGACCGCATACATGTAGTTGTCCTTGTCGAAGGGAAAGGGAAAGCGGCGGATCGCTGCCTCCGAATTGCGGAAGGTAAAGTCGTCGCGGAAGGTTTCCTGGCGGAATTGGATGCCCATTGTGAAGCTCCTGGGATCGCCGGCTTCCTGCCGGCTCTTGAAACGAAGGCCCCGGAAGAGCCGGTATCCACGACATGCAGGCATGTCGTTGAGAAGCCGGCGATCCCAGGAATTGCAAATCCAGCAGTTACAAATCCAGCACCAGTTCCCGGCCTTCGAAGCGCGAGACGCAGGGCATGACCTTGGCGCCGGAGGCCTTGTCGGCCTCCGAGAGGTAGTGGTCGTTGTGCATGAGCGTGCCGTCGCAGGAGAGCACCCGTGTCTCGCACTGGCCGCAGGCTCCGCCGCGGCAGAGATAAGGCGCATCGACGCCGGCGGCCTCGATCGCCTCCAGCATGCTCTGGTGCGGACCGACCTTGGCCCGCTTGCCTGAGAGGGCCAGGATGATCTCGTAAGGCTTGCCGGAAGCCGGGGCGATGAACTGCTCGTCATGCAGGTTCTGGTCGGGCCAGCCCTCGTTGCGGGCGGTGTTGAGCACCCATTTGATCATACCGCCGGGCCCGCAGACATAGAGATGCGTGCCGAGGGGCTGGCGCGCGAGCAACTCGGCGAGCGCGATCGCCTCACCCTTGTCGTCGCGATAGATGTGCACCCGGCGACCGTAACGTTCGGCCAGGTGGGCAAGATAGGCGCCATGCTCGTCCGAACGCACGGCGTAATGCAGCTCGAAGGGGCGGTCCTCGTCGGAAAGCTGCGCCATCATCGCCATGAAGGGCGTGATGCCGATGCCGCCGGCGAAGAGCAGGTGTTTCCTGGCGCGCTGGTCCGGCGGGAACAGGTTGACGGGATGACTGATGCGGATGACATCGCCGGGCCGGACCTTGCCATGCAGGAACATCGAGCCGCCACGGCCCTTGTCGTCGCGCCGCACGCTGATGGTGTAGCAGGCGGTGTCGCCCGGGCGGCTCATCAGCGAATAGGGGTTGCGCCGCAGCGTGGCGCCGTCCTCCATCTCCACCACCACATGGGCGCCGCCGGAGAAATTGGGCAGAAGGGAGCCGTCGACGGGCTTGAAATGGAAGCGCTTGATCTCGGGCGTGACCTGGTGGATCTCGCTGACGCGCACCTCGATCTTGGGTGTCTTGTCGCTCATGGAAAGGCCTCCTCGGTCGGCGGCACCACGCCGGGCTCTTCGGCGTCGATGCACACGCCCTGGAATGCGGCGATGCGGCGCGAATAATGGTCCCGGACCAACAGAGTCAGGCCGCAATGGGCACATTTGACCGGCTGCGTGCGCACATGCTCGGTGATGCCCTTGCAATGCACGCATTGCACCCGTCGTTCTTCCGAGCCGCGATGCTCGGTCTGGATGGAGAGATGGTCAACGCCGGCCTCGATCGCAAGCTTCATGGCCTGGCCGATCAGGCCTTCCGTGCCTGCCAGATAGATCTGGGTGCCCATATGGGCCGTCGCCAACGTCTGGGCCAGGCGTGGCAGGGCGGCGGCGATGCTCGGGCCTTCATAGAACATGTCGGGGCCGAGTGCCCGGAGCGCCTCGCCGAAATTCTTGGGAGCGGCCCCGCCGGGCACATCGTCGATGTGCCCGGGTACATAGATGATGTGAGCCTTGTCGAGGAAAGGAGCCTCGGCCGTTTCGGTCGCGTCCAGGATTGCCTGCGCACCCTCGGCATCCGCCACGAAGAGGTGCCGCTTGGCGCCGGGGCGGATGGCAAGGGTGCCATAGACAGGACGGCTCTTGATGCCGGATACGAGCATGGTTCTATCGAAACTCCAGCGCGAACGAAGTGGATCAGGCCCTTGTTTTACCCTCCCCTGGAGGGGGAGGGTCGACGCGAAGCGTCGGGGTGGGGTGGCTCCGCAAGAATTGCTAGGATCGCGAAACCGGGCCTCGATCAGCCGAGGTGGTGGTTTTCACCCCACCCCGGCCTTTCAGGCCGACCCCAGGCACTTCCAAGAGGAAGTGCCGATCCCTCCAGGGGAGGGTATTTCCTTACAGCGCCGTACGCTTCTTCTTCTCCGGATCGTCGAAGGTGATGGTGTGCGCGATGGCGGAGCACTGCACGTTCTTGCCCTTGACCTCAAGCTTGGTGCCCTGCTTGGCAACGTCGACCGCCATGCGGGCGATTGCCATGGACCGGTTGGTCAGGCGCGAATACATGCCGCAGGTGACCACGCCCACCTTCTTGCCGCCGGCCCAGAGCTCGTCGCCGGCATCGAGGATCTTGTCGGTGTCGGCGAGGACGCCGAAGATCTTGAAGCGCTCCTTGCCCTTGAGGCGGTAATGCTCCTCGGCGCCGCGGAAGCCGGTCTTGCCGGGCGAGACGGTGAAGGTGAGACCGAGTTCCCACAGCGTGTCGCCGGGGCCTTCATTCTCGAAGGGATACATCTGCGAATTGTCGTAGGGATAGAACAGCAGATAGCTCTCCACCCTGAGCCAGTCGAGCGCGGTGAAGGAGGCGGGCACGATGCCCATGCGCTTGCCTTCCTTCAGGATGGTGTCCCAGATCTCGACGGCGTCCTCGGACTTGCAGAAGATCTCGTAGCCGCGCTCGCCGGTATAGCCGGTGCGCGAGATCATCACCGGCTTGCCGAACAGCGTGGTCTGCATGTGGTGGAAATATTTGAGGTCCTTGATCCCAGGCACATGCTTTGAAAGATATTTCACCGCCAGCGGGCCCTGAAGCGACAGGTCCTGCAAATCGTCGTCGAAGATGACGGCGACGTTCTTGCCGGCCGCATCGCGCGCCATGTCCTCGAAGCCGGTGCCCGAACCATAGACCGTCATCCAGCTGTTGGGGCCGGTGCGATAAAGGATGCAGTCGTCGGTGAACTTGCCGGCATCGTTGAGCACGCAGGCATAGGCCGACTTGCCGGGCACGATCTTGCGCACGTCGCGCGTAGTCAGGCGCTGCAGAACCTGATGCGAATGCGGGCCGACCAGATGGGATTTGCGCAGGCCTGATACGTCCATCAGCGCCGCCTTGGTGCGGATCGCCTCATGCTCGTCGGCGAGGTCCGACTTGGTATAGGTCCAGGCCGTCTCCATCCCGTTCCAGTCTTCCAGGGTGGAGCCGAGGGCTCGATGGCGGGCTGCGAGCGGCGAACGCCGCCAGGACATGACACTCATGGATGTTCCCTTCTGTGATCGGTGGGCCGGTCTTCGGACCGGCGCGGTTGGGCTGGCAAGGCCGGAGGAATGAGGCTGCGCTACATCCTCACCCTCGTCTTGTCCGGGTCGTAATGGGCAAAGCGAACGACCTTGGCCTTGAGGCGCTTCTGATGGCCGTCGAGCTTGCCGATTTCGAGTTCCGTGCCGATCTCGGCCGAGCCGATGTCGACGCGGGCGAGGGCGATGGTCGCGTCGAGGATCGGCGAGCGCATGCCGGAGGTGACCACGCCGATGCGGGCGCGCCCGGCATAGACATGATCGCCGTGATGGGCTGTTTCGCGTCCCTCGATCTCCAGGCCGACAAGCTTGCGCTGGGGTTCGGCCTTGCGCTTGACCAGGGCCTCCTTGCCGACAAAATCGCCCTTCTTGGAGACCAGCGGCACGGTGAAGGCGATGCCGGCCTCGAACGGGTCGGTCTCGTCGGAGAATTCGTAATGGGCGAAGATCAGCCCGGCCTCGATGCGCAGCATGTCGAGCGCTTCGAGCCCCATCGGTACCACGCCGAGCGGCTTGCCGGCCTTGAAGACGGCATCCCACACAGCCTCGCCATCGCGCGGATGGCAGAAGATCTCGTAGCCGAGCTCGCCGGTATAGCCGGTGCGCGAGACCACCACGGCAGGGCCCTGGGCGTGACCGAGCCGGCCGACGGTGGAACGGAACACCCCGATTTCGTTCGCAGCCGGCTGGGCCGGCGGCGTCCAGATGATCTTGCTGATGAGGTCACGGCTTTTCGGGCCCTGCACGGCGAGATTGTGAAGCTGGTCGGTCGAGGAGCGGATCCAGACCTTGAAGCCCTTTTCTTCGGCGAGCTGGCGCAGATGCACGCCGACATAGGGATCGCCGCAGACGAGGCGGAACTGCTGCGGCCCGAGGCGAAACACGGTGCCGTCATCCAGCATGCCGCCATGCGGATAGCAGATGGCGGTGTAGACGACCTGGCCGACCGAAAGCTTGGTGATGTCGCGCGTCACGGCATAGTCGAGCAGCGCCTCGGCATCGGGGCCGAGCACCTCGAACTTGCGCAGGGCGGAAAGGTCGATCACCGCCACCTTTTCGCGGCAGGCCCAATATTCGGCCACCGCGCCGTCGGCGAGGAAGGAATTGGCGAGCCAATAGCCGCGATATTCGACCATGCGGCGCGAAAGAGGAGCGACCTTCGAATGGAACGCCGTCTCCTTGGTGAAGACCGGAGGGGAATCGGGTGTCATGCGCGTAGCAATCGCCTTGGGAAATTCGTGATGCGCGTCATAGACGCGGACCTGGATGTCGGTGGGGTTCCAGCCATTGGCGGGGTCGATGTCGTCGGCACAGGAAGAGGCGGCACAGGTGAGGTCGATCAACGCGCGCATCAGCACATAGTCGCCGGGACGCGACCACGGCTCGTCGGCGCTGATGGTGCCGTCATGGTTGACTTGCGTGTTGAAGAAGAAATTGATCGCCGGCCAGCCGGGGCGAGGCACGATGCCGTCCTGCGCCAGGACCCTGTTGAAGTTCTCCGAGCAGGAATCATGGCCCGGATAACCCATGTCGTCGTAATATTTCATGGTGCAGGCGAGGCCGAAGGTGTCGTGCCGCCCGCAGGTGTCCTGCACCACCTCCACCGTGGCGCGCATGCGCTGGTCGAAGAATTTCGAGAACAGGCCCGGGCCCGGATAGGCGCGTCCCATCAAGGTGCGGGTCGCGGTGGCGTCGAGGCCGCATTCGATGCCCTGCTTGAGCAGCTCAGTGTCGAAGGCGAGGAAATCCGAGCATTGGCGGCCGTCGATGTCCATGATCTGGATATATTGGCCAGCCTTGACTTCGAAACGCTCCGCGGTCGCGGCCTTCACCCGGAAGTCCTGGACTGGGGTGGCGAGGGGCGGCGCGGGCAGGCTTTGCGGCGCGCGCTTGGTGGTATCGTCGCTGCGCGCGATTTCCAGGGAGAAATCGGTCGCGGGCACCACCGCATCCGCCGTCGAAGACCCGGCGGGCACGATGAGCACGCAGGTCATGTCGTGAGCGGCGGACAAAGTGAAGGCCTCGCCCGCCTGGGTGTCCGGTCCCGACAACACGATGCCGCTGGCGCTGGCAAGATCGTGGCCGGCGAGCTGGTGATGGGTGGCCGCGGCATTCTCATTGGCCGCGATCAGGCCCGCCAGCGCATCGCGCGGAGCGGCGGGATGGTCGGATGGCAGGCTTTCCTGCGCTGCGAAGGCATAAAGCAGGGCGTTCTGGCCGCCTTCCAGATTGGTCAGGCGCAGGCGATCCCCTTTGCCGAGGGCGAAGACCTGGCTCGATCCGCCGGCGACGCGAAGCATTTCGGCTTCAGGCATGGCAAACCACTCCTACAAGCAAGCGAACGGGCGGGAAGAGCCCGAATGATTGGCGATATGCAGTCCTATTGGGCTTCCTCTCCCAGCACCCGGTAGCGGCCACCGAAGAAGAGCAGCGGCTCGCCTTCGACATTGTGCTCCATGTCGACCACCCGGCCGACGATGATGCGATGGTCGCCGCCCTCGTACTGGGCGTGATGCAGGCAGTCGAAGGCCGCCATGGTCTCGGGCAGGATCGGCGCTCCAAAGCGCCCTGCCGTGTAGGCCACGCCCGTCCATTTGTCCTGGTTCTGCCGGGCGAAGCGGGCGGAAAGGGCGCGTTGTTCCTTGCGCAGCACGTTCACGCAGAAGCCCGGCGCTTCCAGGAAGGCCGACAGGCTGCGCGCCGTGTTGGCGATGGAAAACAGCACCAGTGGCGGATCGAGCGAGACCGAGGAAAAGGAATTGGCGGTGATGCCGATCAGCCCGGCGGTCGGATGGGTGGCCGTCACCACGGTGACGCCGGTGGCAAACAGCCCGAGTGCCCCGCGAAAGCGCAGCGGATCGATGGATTCCTGGACGATATCCGCCGTCTCCGGCTTTTTTGCAGAACCCTGGACCATCTTGCCTCACACCCTTACCGTCGCCGGCGCTTGCGCGCCGATCCCGGTATACTCCGGATTCGCGTGAATCCGGGAGGCCGCTCGACGCCGTCGTCGCTCTGCCGGCGAGGGCATCATGACGGACCGCACGTCCCGCCGAGGATCGCGTCATAGGGGCCCCCATCTTACGCCGTCTTCCGAATGGCTGGGGGATTGATTTCCGCCAGTAGCCGCTCGGCCAGAGCGCGCTTGGCGTCCACATCCATCTTCTTGATCTCGTTGTTGAGAACGCGCTCGTTGATCGAGGTGTTCCAATAATCGACCGCCTCGAAGCCGAGCAGCGAGGTCTTGCCGACAAATTGGCGCAGTACCTCGTTGGTGGGCCCCATCACCCAGCCGGCCTTGGCGTCGCGCAGATAGCGCTCGATCTGCAGCTCGGGCTTGTAGCCGGTGCCGCCGCAGGCATGCAGCATCTTGTCGGAAACGGCGGCAACGTTCTTGGCGGCAGCGAATTTCAGCTGCCAGAGCCAGTGCAGCAGGCCGGCACGCGGCAGGAAGGACACATCGTTCTTGTGAACGGACCAGTCATTGTTGCCGGTGGCGTCGTCCAGCGCCTTGGCGATGAGGAAATCCATCGAGCGCACCACGTTGGTGTCGATGATGGCTTCGCCGACATAGTCCTGAATGGTGGCGTAGTCGGCCACCCGCATGCCGACATCCTTGTGGGTCTTCTTGGTGGTATGGGCCTTGGCGATGTCGATCATGCCCATGGCGATGCCGCTCCAGCAGGCGGAGGAGCAGAGCAGGAAGAAGGGATCGACCACCTCGTCATTGGAGCGCGCGCCGTCCCCGATCGGGCCGACCAGACGGTTGCGCGGCACCACCTTGTTGACTTCCAGCGGGCCGGACTGGTTGCCGCGCAGGCCGAGGCCGTTCCAGCTGCCGGGATCGTTGGTGATCTCGTCGCCGAGGATGAGGAAACAGGAGAGGTCGGCGTAATTGCCGTTGAAATTGGGAGAGGTCGTTTGGACGATGTACCAGTCGGCAAAACCGCCGGAGGTGGTCCAGGACGCCTTCTTGCGGACGTGCCAGCCTTCCTTGGTCTCCTCGACGCTGGAAGAGATCGGATACCAGAAATGCGAGCCGGTTTCCGGATCGGAATAGGACAGCGTCCCGATCAGGCAGTCCTTGTCGAGACGGCGGAGGATGTCCTTGAGGGCCGCATTGTCGTGATGGCGCAGCAGGGCGGCGGCGACGGCGCCGGTATGCATGGTATAGCACATCGCCGTGGAGGCGCAGCCATAGCGGGCGATGGTCTCCACCACCATGGCGACGCAAATATGATTCTCGCCCTGGCCTCCGAGCTCCTTGGGCACGATCAGACCCAGAAAGCCGTGCTCGGCCAGGATCTGGAAATTCTTGCGCGGATAGGCGCGGTTCCTGTCACTTTCGATGGCGTTGGCGCGCATCTCCGTCTGGCACAGCTCGATGAGCTTGGCCTGCAACGTCTTCTGGCGCTCGGTCAGCATCCATTGCGGATCCCACTCGAAACCGAGGCCCCAGAACGGCTCATTCCCCCACATCTTGCGTGACGACATATGGGCATCCTTCGAATGGTTCGGTCCCATGCTTTTTACTCGCATGGTGACAGATGAAGTTTCCAGAGAAGAAACAAGTTTGTCCAGCAGGAAATTTTATCGGCCCGGATTCTTTTTGCAGGACGACGTTTGCATCGTTTTGGCCGGAATGCGCGAATGCTCAAAAAATAAGCAAAAAACCGTCATTTGAGAAGGAAACGCAGAAAACTAAAGGTTGACGCTTCCTGAGAGTGTGTCACTCTTCACTCGCAGGAAAAAAATAGAGACGGTGGGTGAAGACGAGAGCCGTTATGGAACTCTCGCAGCCAGTACCGCCCCAGCATCCAGTGCATTCGATCAGATCCGGGGAACACAATGACGGCGACAACTGACGCAAACACGAGCGCGAGCGGCGACAGCCAATTGCTGCGCCATATCGATTGGCGAGGAGCCTTCTGGGTTGCAAGCGGCGTGCCGCCGCTGGTGCTGTTCTCGATCGGCGGCATCGCCGGCACGACGGGCACGCCGGCCTTCCTGATCTGGACGGCCTCCATGATCATGGGCTTCATCCAGTCCTTCACCTATGCCGAGATCGCCGGCCTGTTTCCCAACAAATCGGGTGGTTCTTCCGTCTATGGCGCCACGGCGTGGCTGCGTTACTCCAAGTTCATCGCGCCCTTGTCGGTATGGTGCAATTGGTTCGCCTGGTCGCCCGTGCTGTCCCTCGGCTGCTCGATCGCCGCCGGCTATATTCTCAATGCTCTCTTCCCGATTCCGGTCTTTACGGACAGTTCGCCCGAAGTTTTAGCCTATATCGCTGCCCATGCCGGCACGGTGCCGGCCGATGCGATCACGGCAGTGACGGCGGCGGCGACCCCGGCGATCCGCACCTGGACGCTGTTCAGCCATACCTTCCCGCTCTTCGGCTTCTCCCTCAATTCGGTCTTCTTCATCGGTGCCGCGCTGATGCTTCTGACCTTCGCGATCCAGCATCGCGGCATTCTCGGCACCGCCAACACCCAGAAGATCATCGGCCTGGTCGTGATCATCCCGATGCTGATCGTCGGCATCGTGCCGATCGTCACCGGCCAGATCAATTGGGCCAACTATTCACCATTGGTGCCGCTCGCCACGGCCTATGCGCCGGCGCCGGGTAGCTGGAACGTCGCGGGCTGGACCCTGGTGCTCGGCGGCATGTTCATTGCCGCCTGGTCGACCTATGGGTTCGAAACCGCGGTCTGCTACACCAGCGAGTTCAAGGACCCGGGCCGGGATACCTTCAAGGCCATCTTCTATTCCGGCCTGCTGTGCATGCTGCTGTTCATCCTGGTGCCCTTCACCTTCCAGGGCGTGCTCGGATTGAACGGCATGCTCGCTACCCCCATCGTGGACGGCTCGGGCGTGGCGGCAGCCATGGCCGACATGGTGCATGGCGGCGCCATCATCAGCCAGCTCCTGGTCATGCTGATGATCCTCGCACTGATCCTGGCCATCATGACCGCGATGGCCGGTTCCTCCCGTACGCTCTACCAGGGCTCGGTGGATGGCTGGCTGCCCAAATATCTGAGCCATGTGAACTCGCACGGCGCTCCGACGCGGGCGATGTGGACCGACCTCATCTTCAATCTGCTGCTGCTCGCCATCGCCGCGGCTGACGCCACCAGCTTCTTCTTCATCCTGGCCGTGTCGAATTGCGGCTACATCATCTTCAATTTCCTCAACCTCAACGCCGGCTGGATCCATCGCATGGACAATGGCCACATCAACAGGCCCTGGAAGGCGCCGACCTTCGTCATCGCCATCGGTGCCATCTTCGCCTATGTGAATGCGATGTTCATGGGGGCGGGCGCGAAGGTCTGGAATCCTCTGGCGCTGTGGGCCGGCCTTTTTACCGCCGCCCTCATCATCCCGGTGTTCTGCTATCGGCACTATATCCAGGATGGTGGCAAGTTCCCCGAGCATATGCTCGACGACCTCGGTCTACGGTCCGTCGACCTTCAGCAGAAAAAGGCTGGCATCCTGCCCTATCTCACGCTCGTGGCCGGCCTGGCGGTGGTGCTACTGGCGAACTGGTATTTCGTTCTCTGACAAGGCCGCATGGGCTCGATCATACACGGGGCGCTTCGGCGCCCCGTTTTACGTTTGAGGTGGCTGGCCTGCGATCAAGCCCGATATTGTTCCAGTTGAGCAATGCCGATCCGCGCTATGCCGGCGAGGTCGTCGGCGCTGGCGCCGTCCTGCGCCTGCACGGACATGCCCTGGACCAGGGCGCCGAGGAAGCGCGCGAGAGCGGCGAGGTCGGTCTCCGGCTTAAACCTGATCCCAGGCTCTTGGGGCCCGAACCCGAGATGATTTTTCGAGCCCGCGATAACAAAGCCACTGGTAATCCCGGAGGCCAGTATCAGGCGCCATGTGCGAACAAGTGAATCTGGCTATATTTGTTTGGAGGGTGGAGAGTTCTGACAGGTAAGGGCTGAGGATTGGCATGGGCGGCGAAACGACCCAAACTCGAGATCATGCGGGCGGCTCCTCTATTTTCTTCTCCCGCGACAGCGACGCCGAACAGGATCGCCTCATCGGTGATTTCCGTGATTTTATTCGGAGCAGCGTATCCTCGCTCGAGCCGGTCCTTGAGATCGGTCCGAGCTACAGGCCCGTGCTGCCGAAATCGCGAGGCTTCAATGTCGAGACAGTCGACCACGCCGATCAGGAGACGCTGCAGCGCATATACATGGCACACGGTGTTGATGTTGCCCTGATCGAGACCGTCGATCACGTGTGGACCGGCGGCCCGATATCGGCCCTCACCGGCGAAGGACGGTTCAACCTGGTCCTTGCTTCTCACGTCGTGGAACACACGACCAATCTTGCCGGATTCCTCGTCGACTGCATGGCTTTGCTTTCGCAAGGTGGCGGGCTGGCCCTTATCGTTCCTGACAAGCGATATTGTTTCGACTTCTTTCAACCCACGACCGATATCGCCAAAGTCATGTCGGACTATAGGAGAAACCGCTCACGTCACACCTTCGAGGCTTTTTATCGCTGGGGAACCAATATCGAGGTCCTTTCGGGCGATAGGGCCGATATTGCCTGGGGGCAAGGGTGGGTCAAGGACTTCGCCTTCGCTGCTTCCTTTGATCGCAATCGTTGCTCCACTGCCGAGGCGTCATCAGCGGCACCGGATTATGTCGACAGCCATGAATATTATCTGACGCCATCGGCGTTGGCTCTGATTCTGCTGGAATTGCGTCAATATGAAATTCTGGATGCAACCGTTGAAACGCTCACGCGGGCACGGGGCTGCGAGTTTCTCGTCATGCTCAGGAAAGGTGGCGGTATGCCGCTGTCGGAGGAAGCCTATCAGGCCATCCGCCGCCGCCTGCAGCTTCAACGCATTTGGGAGCAGATGGAAGCCTGGTCCATGTTCGGGCCCCTTGTAAAAGACGAGGAAACTGTGGCGCCGGCAATGCCGGCCGACATGGCCGCGCTCCATGTTCGAAGCCGGAGTTCTGGCTATAGGGCTTCCAAAGAGGGAACCGCCGTGGATTGGGTCGAGCATCTCCCAAGCCTGGAGGCCCACATTGCAAAACTGGAAGCTTATATTGGGGATCTGGAGCCTCGCAGTGCGCGTCTGGAAGCTCAAATCGACATTCTGCAGCAGGAGAATGCCCAGTTGCAGCGGGTTACATCGCTCATGCGGGGGTCCGCGAGTTGGCGATTGACGAAGCCGCTGCGTGCCGTCTCCGCGCAACTCAAGCGATTAAAAATGCGCTGAGATCGGCAAGTGAGCTGGAAGTCTGTGATGTGATCTACGCGCCCTGAATCGCGAGATGGGCCGTGGTGGCCTTGGCTTCCGCCAACAGCCAGTTGCGGAAGAGGGTGACCTCCGGCCGTCCGGCGACGGTGCGGGGATAGACCAGCCAATAGCTGTAGTCGTTGGGCAGGATCGTATCGACCGGGCGTACCAGGCTGCCTTCCTGCAAGGCATGCTCGGCGAGGAAGAGCTTGCCGAGTGCCATGCCCTGTCCTTGCGCGGCGGCTTGCAGCAGATGACTATGATCGTCGAAGGCATGTCCCGCGGCAATGGTGGCTTCGGGCAGGCCGGCATGGCGGAACCAGCGCGACCACGCGTCCTTGGGCGTGTCGTGCAGCAGATGGCTGGCGAGCAGGTCCGAAGGCGTGCAGGGGGAGGGCAGATCTGCCGCGACCTTCGGACTGCAGACCGGGCTGAGTGCTTCCTGCGCGATCAGATCGGCCTTGAGCCCCGGCCAGCGGCCGAGGCCGGAGCGGATGCCGAGATCGAAACGATCCTCGGTGAAAGCCCATGCTTCCGGCGAACTCGTCAGCTTCAATTCGACATTGGGATGGCTCTGGCGAAAGCGCCCGAGCCGGGGGACCAGCCAACAGGTGGCGAAGGAAGGCAGCACCGTGATGCGCAGGGGGCCGTCACGACGGCCGCGCAAGCGCTCGGTTACCGCGGCCAGCCGATCGAGCAACTCGCCGGCTTCGGCAAGAAAAGTGCGCCCGGCCTCGGTCAACCGCAAGGCGTGGCCAGAGCGCTCGAACAGCCGCACGCCCAGCCAGGTCTCGAGCTGGCGCACCTGATGGCTTATCGCCGTCTGGGTCACGCATAGTTCGTCGGCGGCCCGGGTGAAGCTGAGGTGCCGGGCACCGGCCTCGAAGGCGCGGACAGCCACAAGCGGCGGAAGGCGACGCATGCTCGATGAATCCAGTTCATGGAGGCGGTGAAAATAGATCGTTTTGTCGGGCCCGAAAAGTGGTGTTTCCATCCCCTAGAGCAAAGTGCGTTCAAGCGTGAACGCCCATTTGCTCCAGCTCCCTGTTCCCAAGCCAATCCGTAGGATTGGCTGGAGCGTCTTTGCGATTCTTGATGATTCCACCAAATCGCAAAACGCTTCAGTGCACCGGCGCCTCGCCCGGTTCGGCTCGTTGAAATGAGATCGCCATGCTCGTCTGGAATGTCTGGATTCTCTTCGTCGGTTACGCGGTGCCGCTGGTCATCAGCCCCGGACCGGGCAATACCGTGCTCACCGCCATGGGCGCCCAGCATGGCGTGCGCGGTTCGGTACGCTTCTGGGTGGGGTTCGAGATCGGCAATCTGGCGCTTTGCCTGATCTATGGCTTTGGCCTTGGCGAGGTCGTCCGCGCCCATCCCGGTTTCGCATTCGGGCTGAAACTGGCGGGCATTGCCTATCTCCTCTATCTGGCCTGGAGCTTCTTCCGGTCGGCGAGCCATGCCGCCAGTCTGGAGCGCAGGCTTCAGCCGCATCTCGGCCTCGTCGACGGCATCCTGGCCGTTGCCGTCAATCCCAAGATCCATTCGATGGTTCTGGCGATGTTCACGCAGTTCCTGGATCCGGCCGCCGGGGTCACCAGCACCGTCATCCAGCTCACGACGGGCTTCGTGCTGATCTCGGTGCTCTGCCACTTCCTATGGATCTATGCCGGCGCCAGCCTGCTCGGACGCTTCCGCTCCGAGCGCGCCCAGCGGACCCAGGGCTGGGCCTTCGGCACCTGCATGCTGCTGGTCGCGGCCTTTACCGCGATCAATTGAGGATCGGTGCGATGGCGCGTTTTTCCGCCCTCCGAGACGGCGCCCCGTAAGGGGCCCTGGCTTGGCCGGCTCAACCGGTCTATGAGCGCTGCTGGAATCGTGCCTGTATTCGCCGGGCACCGGAAAGCGGAGAGAGCCATGCCCCACATCATCGTGAAGATGCTGCCCGGCAGATCCGAGGACCAGAAGCGCAAGCTCGCCGACGCCTTGACCCGGGCCGTGATCGACAGCCTGAACAGCCACGACAAGTCGATTTCGGTCTCGATCGAGGATGTGCCGGAGGACGAGTGGACCCAGAAGGTTTATATCCCCGACATCAAGGACAAGCCGGACCTCGTCTATAAGAAGCCCGGCTACGACCCGCTCGGGTAAGCCAATAGCGCTCAGCGATCCACTCGCGCCTGCAAATGCGCCGGATATCGATCACCCTGCACGGCAATCCCGGAGACCGCCGCTTCGATCTCGGCGAGGTCGGCCGGCGACAGTTCGATGTCGATCGCTCCGACGTTCTCCTCCAGCCGATGCTGCTTGGTGGTGCCGGGGATCGGCACGATCCACGGTTTGCGTGCCAGCAGCCAGGCCAGCGCGATCTGCGCCGGCATGGCTGATCTCTGTTTCGCCAGCTGCGTGAGCAGGTCCACCAGCACCTGGTTTGCCTTGCGTGCCTCCGCAGAGAAGCGCGGCACGATGGTGCGGAAATCGCTGCTGTCGAAGCTCGTGCGCTCGGTGATCGCCCCGGTGAGGAAACCCTTGCCGAGCGGGCTGAAAGGCACGAAGCCAATGCCGAGTTCCTCGAGTGTCGGCAGGATCTCCCGTTCGGGCTCCCGCCACCACAACGAATATTCGCTCTGCAGAGCAGCGACCGGCTGAACTGCGTGAGCACGCCGGATCGTCTTCGCGCCGGCCTCCGACAGGCCGAAATGCTTGACCTTGCCCTCGCGGATCAGATCCCGGACGGTGCCGGCGACATCCTCGATCGGCACGGCCGGATCGACGCGATGCTGGTAGAACAGGTCGATGCGATCGGTCCTGAGGCGGGTGAGGGCGGCCTCGGCCACGGCCCGGATGCGCTCTGGGCGGCTGTCCAGTCCGGCTTGGACGTCGCCGTCCTTGAAACCGAACTTGGTGGCGATCACGACATGGTCGCGGAAGGGCGCCAGAGCCTCGCCGATCAGTTCCTCGTTGACGAAGGGGCCATAGGCCTCGGCCGTATCGAAGAAGGTGACCCCCCGCTCCACCGCTGCACGGATGAGAGCGATGCCGGCCTGCCGTTCGACGGCCGGCCCATAGCCATAGCTGAGCCCCATGCAGCCGAGGCCGATGGCCGAGACCTCCAATCCGCCGTGTCCAAGAATGCGTCTTTGCATGGTTTTCGTCCTGTTTCGTTGTGTTGGTTCCATGTGCCGCGGACTCTAGGCCAAGGCGGAGCTTGCGATTAGGCGGATAAATCGGCATGTAATCATGAGGAGAGTTCATGAGTGATGCGCGAGAACCTCAACGATCTGGTTGCCTTCCTGGCCGTCGCAAGAGCACGCAGCTTCACCCGGGCCGCGGCACAGCTCGGCGTCTCGCAATCGGCTCTGAGCCATGCCATGCGTGGCCTCGAGGAAAGGCTGGGCCTGCGGCTGTTGGTCCGCACCACGCGCAACGTCGCGCCGACCGAAGCCGGCGAGCGCCTGTTGTCGAATCTCGGGCCGCGCTTCGAGGAAATCGAGGCCGAACTCGCAGCCCTCAGCGCGTTTCGCGACAAGCCGGCCGGCACGATCCGCCTCACGGCGGGCGAGCACGCCGCCGAAACCGTGCTCTGGCCCGCAGTGGAACGTCTGCTGCCGGCCTATCCGGACGTTCATATCGAGATCATCGTCGACTACGGTCTCACCGACATCGTGGCGGAGCGTTACGATGCCGGCGTGCGGCTCGGCGAGCAGGTCGCCAAGGACATGATCGCGGTGCGGATCGGTCCAGACATGCGCATGGCGGTGGTCGGATCGCCCGCCTATTTTGCCCGGCGGCCGAAGCCGGTGACGCCGCAGGATCTCACCGCTCACCGCTGCATCAACATGCGGCTGCCGACCTATGGCGGCCTATTCGCCTGGGAGTTCGAGAAGGAAGGGCGTGAACTCAAGGTGCGGGTCGAGGGGCCGCTGGTCTTCAACAATCTCGCCTTGCGCCTGAAAGGGGCATTGGGCGGCCTGGGGCTCGCCTATGTTCCGGAAGACGCCGTGCAGGATTTGATCGCACAGGGCAGCCTCGTCCGGGTGCTCGACGACTGGTGCGCTTCTTTTGCCGGCTACCATCTCTATTATCCGAGCCGCCGCCAGGCGTCCCCGGCTTTCGCCGTGCTGGTCGAAGCCCTGCGCTATCGGCGCGGGCCGTGACTGGCCGAGACTATCGCGCTTCGGCGGCTTCCTCGATCACCCCGGCGATGGCATCGAGCATGGCGGTATCGTCGCCGGCCATGCCGTCCATGTCGGCCATGCGGCCGATCACGGTGGCGGCGATGTTTTCCTCCACCGTGTTCTCGGCATAGGCGTAATAGATCACCGCGCGCTGGCCGTCGCGATGGCAGCGTCCTTCGATCTGCTGGAGCTGGATGGCGCTGTGGCGCATGTCGTGCACCACCAGCGAGCGCTCGCGTTCCCCGCCCGGCATTTCGCCGCGATGGAGGGAGATCGCCTCGGTGACGGTGAACACCACGGCATCGAGTTCGCCGCGCTGGAAGGCAAGGCGCACCGCCTCGTTGCGTTCGCCGCTCTGCGTGCCGTTGATGGCATCGACGCGCCAGCCATGGCCCCGCAATTTCTCGACCAGGAGGGCACTCGTCTCCAGGAAGGCGACGGATATGGCCACCTGCTGGCCGTTGCCGATCAGGTCGTCGGCGAAATCGGCGGTACCGGCAATGCGCAGCAGGCTGCCTTTCTGGCGAAAGCGCAGATCGGCAGCCCAGCCCGCCGCCCGGCGCGTCGAGCCGCCGGCCAGCCCGAGTTCCCGGCGGAATTCGCGCCAGGTTGCCTCGTAGAGACGCCGGCTTTCGGCATCGAGTGCGGTCGGGGTCACCTCGCGCTGCACTTCCGGCCATCCCGCGATCTCTTCGGGGCGACGGCGCAGGCCGATGGCATCGTGTCCCTTGTAGAGCAGGGAGGACATGGTACGGCGGTCGTCCTCGTTGGGCTCCCAGGACCAGTTCTTCCAGCGCCCCTTGGCGCGCCCCATCCCGAGCCGCTTCATCAGGGCCCGAAAGCCGTCGAGATCGCCGCTAAGGCCTTCGCCCTTCCTCTTGTCGTCTTCTCGTGCGAGCAGGCGGGCGAGATAGGAGAGTTCATGCGGCGCCTGGCCGGCTGTGGCGCTCATATAGAGCGTGAAAGTGGCAGCCGCCGCCATTTGGCGGCACACCAGGCCCTGCTGCGAGTTGGGGTTGCGGATGCGATGCGCCTCGTCGATGACCACCAGTGGCCAGATGCGCTTGGGCGTACCGAGCTTGGCGAGCTCGTTGTTCTTGGCCCGGGTCGAGCGCTTGGTGCTGGTGGCGGGCGGCGCCATCAGCGTCTTCGTGCGCTCGAAATTCATCACGGTGACCGCCTTGGCCGGCAGGCCGGCCTGCGCCATGGTCAGGCGCCATTGCGGGATGGCGCCCTTGGGGCAGATCACCAGGATCTCCGGCTCGGGCATGGCGCTCAGCGCCAGCCAGGCCGATAGCGTCTTGCCGAGACCTGTCAGATCCCCCAAGAGAAAGCCCGGCCGCCCCGCGCGCCGGGCGGCGAGGATTGCTTCAGCAGCCTCGATCTGGTGCGGGCGGGGGACGAGTCGGGGCGCGAGAGTCACGCCTCGTCGCGGAAATAGGGTTCGACCGTGCCCTTGAGCTTGATGGTCAGGGGATTGCCGCGCCGGTCCTTGGCATTGCCGGCCGCGACCCGGATCCAGCCCTCGCTGACGCAATATTCCTCGACATTCGTCTTCTCGGCGCCGTTGAAGCGGATACCGACGCCGCGTTCCATCAGAGCCTGGTCGAAGAAGGGGCTGTCGGGATTGGAGGCGAGGCGATCGGGCAGGGTATCGGTCATCTTTTGTCTCTCCTGGAGCAAGGAGCGTCATGACGCGACGCTTCATTGCTCGGTCTTTTCGTTTCGACGCGTCCTTGCATTTCCTGCCGTTACCGGCAAATCGCAAAACGCTTGGGGATGTCGAATGCCGGATTAGCTCCCCGGGCGCCGAAAGCCAACGGCTGATGTGAATTTTATCCAATAGGACATGCCTTTCGCGGAGAAAGGCTGGCCGCATTCCATTCCGGCTCCGGAGCAAAAAGCGTTTCTACCGAAAGGCGCTTTGCTTTAGGGAGGGCTTATCGAAATTGAATGAAGGAGTGGCGCGATGGATGATCGGCCCATGAAGAAGGCTCGCATGCTCGCGGAGATCGCCAGCATCCAGAAGCAAGCCAAGGTCCTGGCGGTGCAGAAGAATCGCGGCGCCCATTACGAGCGCCTGGCTCGAGAGGCGGAAGAACGCGTGGCCAAGCTGCGTGAATCGATCGCCACCATCGAGGCGGAGCTCGCTGCCGCCAAGCAATGAGCTATATCGGCATTGAGGCGGCAGGGTGCTGCAATCAGCGGCACAGCCTGCCTGCGAAGATGTCAATTGCGTTGCGGATTTATGTCAGGAATGCAATATTGCATACGTGTTGAGCGAATTGGCTAAGAATTCGCCATAATCGGCCAGTTAGCCATGCGAGCCATGCAATTCGGCATTGCGACGATGTATGTTGCACCGCAATATGAGAAGGTGGATACTCCCCAACAACAAAGGAGTAATCATCATGATTTTCGCAAGCATCATTGCTTATTTCAAGGACCGCATGGCCAAGCAGGCCGAGTTCCTGCGCCTGCTCGACGAGATCAACAGCCTGTCGGACCGCGATCTGCGTGATCTGCGCGCCGACCGTATGGAGATGATCCGTCACGCTCGCCAGCAGGTCTACGGTGCCCAGGCTGCCTGAGCACCGCCTTCCGTCGACGGACGAATTTCGAACGCGCCGCCTTCTTTCCTGAAGGTGGCGCGTTCTGCTTTTGAGGGGCAGATCGAATCCCACCAGCTTCAGGCATAGGCAGGCTTCAGACCAAGGCGGGCACTTGGCCGTGCAGGGAGCGATCGAGCGCCTTGCGCAAATAGCGCTTGGCCTGTTCGAAGGCTGCGCCGTCACGGTCTCGCGGTCGGGGCAGGTCTACGGTGACTATTTCTTCGATGCGCCCCGGTTTCGGCGTGAGGATGACGACACGATCGGCGAGCAGCAGCGCTTCTTCGATGTCATGCGTGACGAGAAGGAGAGTCTGCCGATCCTCCAGCCAAAGCCGGGCGACATGATCCTGCAGGCTCGCGCGGGTCAGCGCGTCGAGGGCGGAGAAGGGTTCGTCCAGGAGAAGGATGTGCGGCCGTGCCGCCAGGGTGCGGGCGAGGGCCACGCGCTGGGCCATGCCGCCGGACAATTCCTTGGGCCATCTTCCGCCCAGTCCCTCCAGGTCGACGCGTGCGAGAACTTCTTCCACCCACCTGTCGCGCTCCTTCCTGGGCAGGCCGTCCAGGCCAAAGGCGACGTTTCCGGCAACGCTCAGCCAGGGCAGCAGGCGAGGTTCCTGGAAGACGAAGCCGACGGTTTCGGCCGGGCCGCGGAGATGGGCGCCCTCGATCTCCACCCGTCCACGGGTCGCAGCCTCCAGGCCGCCGACCAGGCGCAAAAGTGTGCTCTTGCCGCTTCCCGAACCGCCGATGATGGCGACGGCCTCTCCTGCCGCGACGGACAGGTCGATGCCACGCAACGCTTGCGTGCCATTGGCATAGATCTTGTCGAGATTGCGTAGCGACAGCATCAGCGATCCTCGCCGGCGAAACTGTCTTCATGGCGCAGGAAGGGACGGCTGAGCGCGACCAGGATCATGTCGCTCGCCTTGCCGATCAGCGCGAACAGGATGATCGTGGCGACGATCTCATCGGGTTTGCCCAGTTGCTGGCCATCGACGAGTAGATAGCCGAGCCCTTCGGAAGCTCCCATGATCTCGGCAGCCACCACGAACATCCAGCCGAGGCCAAGGCCGACCCTCAGGGCCGTGACCACCTGTGGCAGGATGGCGGGCAGGAGGATGCGTCGCACCAGCCGCAGCCCCTTCAGCCGGAAGACCTGACCGACCTCGACGATCTTGCGGTCGACGGAGCGGATCGCGCTGGAGACGCCTAGATAAACCGGAAAGAACACGCCGACGGCAATGAGGATGATTTTCGATTCCTCAAAAATGCCGAACCACAGGATGAAGAGCGGCACCCAGGCCAGCGAGGGAATGGCGCGCAGGCCCTGCAGGGTCGGATCGACCAGGGTTCGGAACAAGGACGAGTAGCCGGAGGCAGCTCCGAGCGCGATGCCGGCGAGAGCGCCGAAGAAGAAGCCGGCCCCGACACGGGCCAGGGTTGCGAGGATGTGGGTGGTGAGGTCGCCGTTGCGCGCTAGCTCCAGCAGCGTCGCGGCGATGCGGCTCGGTGGCGGCAACAGTCGTCCGTCACTCCAGCCGGCATGGACGGCATATTCCCATGCCAAGGCGAGGGCGAGGGGCAGAAGCAGCCCGACATAAGGCCGGACATGGCGAAGAGAGGGCCTGGTCGCCGGGCGCCGCTCTTTCAACGCCTCCGGCGCGACAGGGCTTTCGAGTGCCGTCATGGCCCGGCCTATTGCGTCTGGGCGCCGAAACGCGGGTCGATCAGCCCGTTCACCGCCGCGGGCACGTCGATCTCGGCCTTGATCACGCCGGCGCCCTGCAGGGCTTGCCCGGCGGCCATCAGCGTCTGTCGCTGGGCGTCCCCGATGGTGCCGGTAGACAGGTCCGTGCGGGTGAGCTGGCGCTCGATCACCGCATCGGGCAGCTTGGCGGCTGCGATCAGGCTCCGCTTGAGATCGGCGGGGTTGGCGAGGGCATGCTGGCGGCCCTTTTCATAGACGGCCAGCACGCGGTGCACGAGCTCGGGATGGGCGGCGGCAAAGGCCTCGCGCACATTCAAGACGCCCCAGCTGTTGAGCGCGGGATCGCGGAAGAAGAGTTTGGCGCCATTTTCGACCTCGGCGCCGGCCATGATCGGATCGAGCCCCGCCCAGGCGTCAACGTCGCCGCGGATCAGGGCAGCCTTGCCGTCACCATGCTGAAGTGGCACGAGCGCGATGTCCTTCTCCTTCAGCCCGGCCGAAGCCAGCGCGCGGATGAGGAAGATGTGAGGATCGGTACCGCGCGTCGCCGCCACGCGCCGGCCCTTGAGATCGGCGACGCTGGCAATGCCGGCGTCGGGACGCGTTACCAGCGCCGTCCATTCCGGGCGCGAATAGACATATACGGATTTGATCGGGTTGCCGTTGACGCGGCCGACCAGGGCTGCCGCCCCCGCCGTCGATCCGAAATCGATGCTGCTGGCATTGAGGAATTCGAGGGCCTTGTTGGAGCCGAGGGACTGGACCCAGCGCACTGCGATGCCGTCGGCCTTGAGCTCCTCCTCCAGCCAACCCTTGCCGCGGATCAGCAGGCCGACGGGATTGTAGGTGGCATAGTCGATCCGTAGCTCGGACGGATTGTCGGCGGCTCTGGCGATCCGAGGTGCCGCGAGGCCGCCCGCGACGAGGGAGGCAAGGCCGGCAATGAAATGGCGTCGGGTCGGCAAAGCGGGGCGGGACACGGCATATCTCCGAAAACAGATCCTTGTTTCATTAATACATAAAGATTGTAGACAAAATAGACAAAAATGCCGTGCTCGGCCTCCCGGAGGGGATTGTTCTCGCTGGGCATGGCTGCTAGCATCCGTTGATGCGTATCTCGTCTTTCTCAGCAAGCTGGTGGTGGCCCGTCTAAGCACGGACGGCCACACATGATCATTGCTCATCTGGCCGTCCCGGGAGGGGCGGCTTTTGATTTTTTAAAGATCAGCGCAGGAGCACCCAACCCGAGACGGCCCCAACTCGGAGTTGGTTCCATGACGGACCATATCTACCACTCGGCCGGCGGCATCCGGATCCATCGCGCCTGCCGCGACCTCGACTACCCCCATAACATGTCCGCTCTCGCTGATAGCCTGGACCAGCAGCGCGGCGCTGTGTTTTCCTCCGGCTGCGAGGTGCCGGGGCGCTATCGGCGCGGGGAGGTCGGCTTTGCCGATCCGCCGCTGGTCATCACCGGCAAGGGCCGGAGCTTTCGGATCGAGGCTCTCAACCAGCGCGGCGCTTGCCTGCTGCCGACGATCGAGGGTCGCTTGCGCTCGCTCGGCCTCTTCGAGACTTTCGCCGCGGGTGAGGGATATCTGGGGGGCACGGTGCGCGAGGCGCAAGGCGCGTTTGCCGAGGAGGAGCGCAGCCGCCAGCCCAGCCTGTTCTCGTTGCTGCGGGCGGTGATCGAACTCTTCGCCGCGCCCGACGACCCCTATCTCGGTCTCTATGGCGCCTTCGGCTACGATCTCGTCTTCCAGTTCGAGCCGATGGATCTCCGGTTGCCACGGGCCGAGGATCAGCGCGATCTCCTGCTCTATCTGCCCGACGAACTGGTGGTGGTCGATCATGCACGCCAGCGGGCGCAACGGCTGAGCTATGATTTCAGCGTGGACGGACGCTCGACCCGAAACCTGCCTCGTGCCACCGAACCCCATCCCTATCGCCAACTGGCCGGCCCGGATCTGCCGCCCGAGAGCGATCATGCGCCCGGCGAGTATGCCGCCATGGTCGAACGGGCCAGAGCCGCCTTCGCCCGGGGTGACCTGTTCGAGGTGGTGCTGGGGCAATTGCTGTCGGTGGCCTGTGCAGAAAAACCCAGCACGATCTTCCGCCGGCTTGCCGCCGCCAATCCCTCGCCCTTCGGCGCCCTGATCAATCTGGGCGAGGGCGAGTTCCTGGTGGCGGCCTCGCCGGAAATGTTCGTGCGTGTTGACGGCCGGCGTGTCGAGACATGCCCGATCTCGGGCACCATCCGCCGCGGGGCCGATGCCCTGGAGGATGCCGAGCGCATCCGCGAACTCCTGAATTCCGTCAAGGACGAGGCGGAACTCACCATGTGCACCGATGTCGACCGCAACGATAAATCGCGCATCTGCGAGCCCGGCAGCGTCAAGGTGATCGGGCGGCGCCAGATCGAACTCTATTCGCGCCTCATCCATACCGTCGACCATGTCGAGGGGGTGATACGGCCGGGCTACGACACGCTTGATGCCTTCCTCAGTCATGCCTGGGCGGTGACGGTGACCGGGGCGCCCAAGCGCGGTGCGATCCGCCATATCGAGGCCGAGGAGAAGAGCGCCCGCCGCTGGTATGGCGGGGCCTTCGGGGCGGTCACCTTCGACGGCGCCATGAATACCGGCCTGACGCTGCGCACCATCCGTATGCAGGACGGCATCGCAGAATTGCGTGTCGGTGCCACCTTGCTGCATGACAGCGATCCCCGGGAGGAAGAGGCGGAGACCCGGCTCAAGGCCTCCGCCATGCTGGCTGTGCTCGAGGAGGATGCTGTCCGGGCCGATCGGCCGGCAGCTCCGGTACGCAGGGCCGGGTCCGGGCCGCGCCTGCTGCTGATCGATCATGAGGACAGTTTCGTGCACACGCTGGCCGGCTATTTCCGCGCCGCCGGTGCCGGGGTCGTAACCCTGCGCCCGGCTCTGGCGCGGCAGAAGCTCGCGGATGGGGAGCCGGTGGACCTCCTAGTGCTCTCGCCCGGGCCCGGGCGGCCCGAGGATTTCGCCATGCACCGGACCCTGGAGCTTGCCTTGCAGCGCGGGCTGCCGGTTTTCGGAGTCTGCCTCGGCCTGCAGGGCATGGTCGAATACTTCGGCGGCCGGCTCGACCTGCTCCCGAAACCCGTGCATGGCAAGGCCTCACGCATCGAAGCTGGGGATGGACAGCTCTTCGCCGGCCTGCCCGGCAGCTTTTCGGTAGGGCGCTATCACTCCATCCATGCTGATGCGCACGACCTGCCGCCGGAACTGCGGGTTACCGCGCGCGACGCAAACGGCGTCATCATGGCGGTGGAGCATGCCACCCTGCCGTTGGCCGCCGTGCAGTTCCACCCGGAATCGGTGATGACGAGGCCCGAGATCGGCCGACGGATGATCGAGAACGTGCTGGCGATGATCGGCGGTGAAGCCGTGGCTGTCGCGGCGGAGTAATGGTCGGCAAGGACGACCTCATCGCTGCCGGAAGAGGCGGGTGAATCCCTCCCCGGTTTCGGGGAGGGGGGCCCCGGCGGAGTCCTGACGGCTTCTTGTGAGCAGCAGGTCACCTCTCTTCCGAACCCGCTTCCTCAGCTCCCACCATCCATGCGCAGGTTCCAGGTCTCGTAGGGGCGGCGGAAGGTCGGCAGGCGCTCCGTCATGGGGGGTAGCGGCGCGAAGGGCTTGTGCGGCTCGGCCTGATACCAGAACGCCACCGAGGAGAGGTCGTCCGAACGCCGGTTGGCGTGGCCGTGCTCAATGCTGACCCGGATCGATCTGTAGAAGATCACCGGGTCCTCGATGTGCCAGCGATAGAGCGTCACCGGTTCGGTCCAGTTCGGGCCGCCGGCGGCGATGATGCCGTGATAGGGCGCGCTGTAGTCCTGCGTCGGGCACCAGGCCGTATTGAAGTAGTCCTCCGTGCCGGTACCATGCAAAGTGGGCGGCCAGGCATCGTTGGCGCCGGGGCTGCTCTCGTTGCGCGGCGCGATCGGCTCGGCCTTGGGTCCGATGCGCGGATCGGGCTTGCGCACGGTGTCGGGGACCGACAGGCCCGGCTCGCCATCGACGAAAATCATGTCGTCGCCCTCGCCATACCAGTCCCAAAGGTCCGAGCGGCGGCGCGAATAGACGCTGTAGAGCACGCCGACATAATGGCCGTGTCCCTCCGCCTCCAGGATGGTGTAGTTGTCCTTGCCGTCGACGGTCTCGCCGCCGAACAGGAACTGCTCGTTGGCGAGGCCCGCCTCGTCCATGCCTTGGGGACGGTCCTGGCGATACTGGGCATGGAAGCGGCCGAGCCCCGGCTCGAGCTCATCGTGCAGTTCGAGGTCGACATAATAGTAGAACAGCAGGTCGTCCTCGGCCTCGTTGGTGACAGTCAGCTTCATGTGGCCGGCGAACGGCATCGGGAAATAGCAGTTGAAGGCCTTGCCGTCCTCGGGGCTGGCCTGCACCGGCAGGCTGGCGAAGTTGCGCGTGGCGGCATGCCCCATGCCGAAGAAATCGCCGATCGGCGTCTCGACGCTCGGATGCTCCTCGCCGTCCCAATAGGCCCGGAGCACGATCTTGCGCAGGAACAATTCGCTCTTGCAGGCGAGGGTGGCCCAGATATGGGTGACGATGCCGGTGCCGGCATGCTCGGCGATAACAACCGTCTGCCCCGGCTCGATATGCAGCCTGTCGTCATTGCCGCCGGTGCGGTCATAGCTCGAGAAGCGGCGGGAGCGGCCTTCGCGCAGTTTAGCGAGGCCACGCAGGGGCGAAAGTCCGGACTGGGTCATGCTCACTTCCTCAATGGGACGGTATTTGAAATACCGCTGTCATTCCCGGCGAGCCACATAGTGGCGAGGGAAGGGAATCCAGGGCTGCCGAGTAATGGCCCCTGGATTCCCTTCCCGTTGCCTGCGGCAACGCCGGGAATGACAGCTTTTGGGATCGTACAATTCGGCTCATTTCAGGCCGCTGGTCTTGATGGATTCGGTGATTTGGCGCTGGAACACAGCAAAGAGGATCAGCATCGGCAGCGCGACAATGGTCGAGGCCGCCATCACATAGTTCCAGGCGCCGGCATACTGGCTGCGGAAATTGGCAATCGCGACCTGGACCACCCACAGGCTGGAATCGGAGGCGACCGTGAGCGGCCAGAGGAAGGCGTTCCAGTTGGCCAGGAAGAACAATATGGCCAGCGCCGCCAGGATCGGCCGGCTCAGCGGCAGCACGATGCTCCAATAGATGCGCCAGCGCCCGGCGCCGTCGATCAAGGCTGCTTCCTCCAATTCGCGCGGCAGCGACAGGTAATATTGCCGCAGGAGGAAGATGCCGAAGGCGTTGAAGATCGAAGGTACGATCAGCCCGGCGTAGGAATTCAGCATGCCCATCGCCCGGACCAGGATGAAGAGCGGCACGATGATCACCGGCAGCGAGACCAGGAAGGTGGAGAACATGGCGAGGAAGATCGCGTCCCGCCCCGGGAAATGCAGCCGGGCCAGCGCGTAGCCCGCCATGGAATGGAAGAACAGCGCGACGATGGTGACGATCGCCGAGACCAGGAAGGAATTGAGGAGGTAGCGCAGGAAGGGGATTTCGGTCAGCACATAAAGGAAATTGCCGATGGTGGGCCGCTGCGGCACGAGATCGGGCAGGAACACTTCGGCCGGTGGCTTGAAGGCGACCACCAGCATCCACACCAGCGGAAACACCGTCATCAGCGCCAGCACCAGGCTGACCAGCATCCACAGGAAGCGCACGAGCTGGCCCGGCGGGGCGAGGGCAGGGGCGTTGCGCTCAGGCATGATGGAAGCGCCCGCCCCGCGTCAGCCTGAACAGGATGAGGGTCACGGTCATCAGCAGCGCCACCAGCAGCGATGCCATGGCCGAAGCATAGCCGAAGGCGCCAAACTGGAAGGCCTGGCGATAGATGTAGACGATCAGGGCCGAGGTGGCATTGGCCGGGCCGCCCTTGGTCATGACATAGATGAGATCGAAGACCTGGCCACCGGCCGCCGCTGTCACCACCGAGACGAGGACTACGAAAAAGCTGGTCGGCCGCAGCAGGGGTAAGGTGATGTAGCGAAAACGGGCGAGTGGGCCGGCGCCGTCGAGTTCGGCCGCCTCGTAATATTCGGCCGGGATATCCTGCAGGCCGCCGAGGAAGATCAGCATGTAGAAGCCCATCATGAACCAGACGCTGACGGCCACGAGAGTTGATAACGCCAGATTCGAATCGCCCAGCAGCGAGAGCCCGGGCAGGCCGAGCCAGCCGAGGAGGCGGGAGAGGATGCCGACTTTCTCCACCAGCAGGATCTGCCAGACCATGGCGACCACCACCAGGCTGACCATTTGCGGGGCAAAGAACATCGAGCGGATCATCGTCTCGAACCGCCCGCCACGCTGCACCAGCAAGGCGAGGCCGAGCCCGCAGACATAGAGCGCGGGCACCAGCAGGGCGGCATAGAGCAGTGTCACCCTGAGCGAGGTCCAGAACAGCGGGTCACGCCACATGCGCCAGTAATTGGCCAAGCCGACGAAACGATAGCCGCCGAAACCGTCGACCTCATAAAAGCCGATGGCGAGGGCGAGCAGCATCGGCAGGCCGACGAAGACGGCAAGGCCCAGGGCGTCGGGCAGCACGAAGAGATAGCCGGCGAGGACATCGCGGCGGGAGGCGCGGGTGGATGTCATGGCGCGGCTCCTTGCCTCGTGGCGGAGCGATCGGAATGAAGCGCGACCAGCCTTCTCCCCTCGTGGGAGAAGGTGGCCGAGCGGGGCGATGTCGGATGAGGGGAGATACGCAGCCTTGCAAGGTCTTTGCCAACACCCCTCATCCACCCCTTCGGGGCACCCAGTCCACTCCAAATGGAGTGGACGATACCCGCAAGGGGAGAAGGCTGGTCGCGCCTTGCGCATTTCGGCTGGAAAAAGCCCACTCCGCCCCTCACAGGATCGGCGCGCCGCTATAGCCGGCGAGGAAGGCGTCGAGCTGCTGGCTGGCTGCCGTTGCCGCTTCCCGGGGATCGGTGCCGCCGAGCTGGGTGGCCTGGATCGCGTCGGAGATGATCTTGTAGACCTCGGGCGGCACGCGCGGCTCGGCCCGTGTGCCCGGATAGATCTCCTTGGCGAAAAGGCCCATCCTGCCAGCTTGGAAGGCCGCGGAACCGGCGGCAAGAGCGCTGGCGCGCGGCGGCATGTCGCTCTTGGCGGTCGTGCACCAGTCGACGACCCGTTGAACCGATCCCTTGTCCATAGAGGCCAGGGCCCAGGCGCAGAATTTGGCCGCCGCGTCGGGATTCTGGCCCTTGGCATTGGCAACGAAGGCCCAGCCGCCGCCGACGGTGACATACTTTCCACTCGCCGGAATCGGCAGCTTGAACACGCCATAGGGCGTGTCCTTGGCATTGTTCTCCATGGCGGCTATGCCCCAGATGCCGACATTCTGCATGGCGGTCAGGCCGGCACCGAGATTGGAGACGATGTCGAAGCCGCCGCTGACCACCTGTCGGGGCGCGGAGCCCGACTGGATGGCATCCTGCCAGAGCTTGAGGGCCTGCACGGTGGCGGGCGAGTCGAAGGCGCTCTTGCCGTCCTTGCCCTGAATCTCGCCGCCGCCCTGCCAGAGGAAGGGGTACCAGGTGAAGTTCTGGTAATAGCCGGGCGTGGTCTCGAACAGCACGCCATAGCGGTTCGACGTCGTCAGCTTCTTGGCAAGCTCGAGGAGCTCGTCCCAGGTCTTGGGAACGTCGTTCTCGTTCAGCTTGGCTTCCTCGAAGGCCTTGACCGAATAATAGAAGGCCATCGGCTCGACCTCCATGGGCACGCCATAGATCTTGCCGTCGACCTTGCGGTTGGCAATCACGCTGTCGGGAAAGTCGGTGCGGGCCGCTTCCTCGATATGGGGTGTCAGGTCCGCCAGCACGCCGCCATTGTAGTAGCGCAGAAAGTCGCCGGGACTGATCAGGAAGATGTCGGGGCCCTGGCCGGAGGCGAAAGCGGTGGCGAGCTTGGAGCCGGAGATGTATTCGCTGTTGACGATATATTCGAGTTCGACTTTGGGGGAATGATCGGAATTCCAGGCTGCCACCAGATCCTGGAACCATTTGACCTGGGGCTTTACGTCGCCACCGGGCGCGTAGAACTGCCAGAATTTCAGGGTGGCGTCCTGGGCCTGGGCTCCGGAACGGTTGAGATAGGGTGCGTTCAGGAACCCGCCTGCCAAGCCAGCGCCGGCGACGAGCAGGCTGCGACGGCTGATGCCGGCCTTTTCCACGCGATTTTCGGGACGCACGGCCTTTACAGTCATGATTTCCTCCCTATTGCCGGCTGTTTTGCCTCCGGCTTGTCGTTCTCAACGGATGCGGCTCGCGCCGCGTTCCCGTCAGGCTGAATCGAAGGGGTGCAGGATGGATGGCACGGTTGTGGTGCGTGGCGCGCCGGTGAAGCTGCCGCTCAGGCGTTCCAGCAGCATGGCGGTGGCCTGCCGGGCGAGGGCGGCCGGGCTGTTGCCCACCCTGGTCAGGCGGGGGCGGACATATTCGAGCTGCGGCAGGTCGTCGAAGACGGACACGGCGATGTCATCGGGCACCGAAATGTCGCTGTCGTAGAATTCGGTGAGGGCGCCTGAAGCCATCAGGTAGTTGGCGAAGAAGACGGCCGTTGGCAGGGCATGGCCATGCTCGCGCTTGAGCCAGGCGGCGGCCTCGCGGCCCGATGGCGCGAGATAGCTGCCGGTAAAGCGCAAGGCGGGATCGATGGTGACGCCGTTGTCGCTCAGGGCCTTCTCGAAGCCGTCGGCTCGCGCCATCGCCTCGGAGAAGAAGGCAGGGCCGGTGACATGGGCGATGCGCCTGTGTCCCTGGCGGGCGAGGTATTCGCCCATCAGATAGCCGCCGCCGAAATCGTCCAGCCTGATGCTGTCGACAGCTTGATTGGGCAAATGGCCGATGAAGACAGTGGGAATGTCGATGCCCACCAATACGTCATGCATGCCGTGCAGGGCGAAATCGCCCACGATGAGGCCATCGACCCGGCGGTTGCGGATCTGCTGGAGATATTCGCGGCCATGGTCCTGGGAGTGGCCGCCCGGCACGTCCGTGTTGAAGATCAGCATGTCCAGGCCGACATTCTCCAGCTCGGACTGCGCCGTCTTCACCAGTTCGGGATAGAAGGGGTTGCGAATGTCGGGGATCAGCATGGCGACGGTATCGGTGCGCCCGGTGCGTAGGCTGCGTGCCTGGGGATTGGGTTGGTAGCCCAATTCGCGGATCGCCTGCTCGACGCGCTCGCGCAATTCCCTGGAGACGCGATCGGCATGATTGATCGCATGCGACACGGTCGTGCGTGAAACGCCAGCTCTCTCGGCAACTTTCGATATCGTGCTCACTTGGGCATGATAGCTAAGATGAATGCATTTGCAAATCGATTTGCATAAATTCTTTGCCCGAATATCCTCTGGCTGCGCGGACGTCCCGTTCGCGAACAAGACGTCCGCTCAGCCAGAGGATCAGGGCGTCGCCTGTACCAAGGTGCCGGAATAGAGGATAGGGCCGGTGGGTTGGCCTGAGGGGGAGCCGCCTTCCGGCTCCAGGGTCACGGCCAGGACAGCCTGCTGCACCACCTGTTCGGGCAGACTGGTCAGCCGCGCCTTCTCCACCGTGAAGGGCTGGTCGCCGATCACGCCGAGCGATCGTGGGCCGGGGAGCTTGTCGTTCACCAACCACAATTCATAGGATTTGTTCGGTTGAGGCCTGGCCGCTACCGGCCGGATGGTGAGGGAGCGCGCCTCGACATTCACCGAGACGATGAAGGCGGGGGAGGCGGCGTCCTTCTGCAGCACGGCGACGAAACTGCCTGGTTGCACAGGATTGTGCAGCATGGGCGTGAGGGCGAAGAGGGCCAGCCCCGCGGCCAGCGCGCCGGTACCCAAGGCGGTCATCCGCCAGCGCCGCAGGCGCCTTTCGAGCAGGGGAACCAGCTTGTCCGTTCCACTGTCGAGGCGAGCCAGGATGCTTGGCAGCAAGGAGGCCGGCGCCTCCACGGGCGCTATGGTTTCGGCCAGGGGTGCCAGGCTCCGTTCCCAGGCCATGATGGCGACATCGAGAGCCGGTTCGCGCTGGCGCCGCGCCGCAACGGCGGCCCGCTCCGCCGCATCAAGCGTGCCCAATACGTATTCGCCTGCCAGCAGATCGAGGTCGTCGGGATCAGTCATGACCGAGACACTCCCTCAACTGGGCGAGGCCACGGTGGAGCAACGTCTTTACTGTCGGGACCGGCCGCTCGAAGCGCCGGGAGAGGGCTTCGCGCGAGGTGCCTCGGTAATAGGCGAGCAGGATCATCTGGCGCCGCTCCTCATCGAGGCCGGCGAGGCAGGCGATGAGGCGTCGCAGTTCCTCGCTGCGTTGACGGCCCTCAAGTGGTTCGAGGCTTTCGGCCGGCAACTCGTCGAGATCCTGGGTACCGGCATTGGCCGCGTGCCGTGTACTGCGCAGAATGTCGATCGCGCGGTTGCGGGCGATCGTCGCCATCCAGGTCATGGCGGAGGCCTTGCCGGGATCGAAATCCGCCGCCTTGTCCCAGATCCTCACATAAATCTCCTGCAATGCATCTTCGGCCGTGGCTCTCTGGCGCAGGATACGAAGGACCACCCCATAAAGTTTCGCCTGGGTCGCATCATAGAGGCTGCGGAACGCAGCCCTGTCGCCCGAGGCGACGGCGCGCATCAGGCTTTCCAGTGTCCCTTCTTTTGCCTCGAAGCTTTTGGTGCTGATCAAACCGACTTTCCCGGTTCCCCACTGGCGCAGGAATGATTTCTGCTGCGATCAAACAATAAAATCGATCTGGATGGAACAGATTTCGTCTAAAAGAATCTTGGCTTCCAGGCGGGGTGACTCAGTACGTCGTGGACGTTGAAAGGTTTCAGCCGAAGAAAAGAATATTTTTATTCTTTATGATGAAACCCTATCTCGATCGTATCGTATATGTTTATTTTTGTGCGATGAAATATTTTCTTAATTCAAAAAAGAATATTTTCGAAAACTGAAACCTTCGGAAAGTCGAGGCGTAGATCTTCACGAGACACGAACAGTTTCGCTCTCCACCGGTCTCGACGATCGGTGCAACCTTGCCTTCCGGAGATCTGCCATGAC
Organism: Labrys sp. KB_33_2; assembly: GCF_052114505.1. Lineage (NCBI taxonomy): Bacteria > Pseudomonadati > Pseudomonadota > Alphaproteobacteria > Hyphomicrobiales > Xanthobacteraceae > Labrys > Labrys sp. KB_33_2. The sequence goes on from NZ_JBFREW010000001.1 coordinate 162,425, forward strand.
CCGTCGCACTTCCTCCTATGCAGCCGCCATCGGCGTCGTTCTTGCCGCATCCGTGTTCTACACGCTGGGCGCAGCCCGGGCCGAGACCACTGTCAATGTCGGCGGCGCCCCGATGTATCCCTCCAAGAACATCATCCAGAATGCCGTCAATTCGAAGGACCACACCACCCTGGTTGCGGCGGTCAAGGCAGCCGGCCTTGTCGATACCTTGATGACCCCCGGGCCGTTCACGGTCTTCGCGCCGGTGAACAAGGCGTTCGGCAAGCTGCCGAAGGGAACCGTCGAGACACTGCTCAAGCCTGAGAACAAGGCGACGTTGACGGCTGTGCTTACCTATCATGTCGTCCCCGGCAAGCATTCGGCCGCAGAGCTGATGTCCGAGGTCAAGGCTGGCGGTGGCAAGGCCACCTTGAAGACCGTGCAGGGCGGCACGCTGACGGTCACGCAGGTCGGCCGCAAGCTCGACATCACCGATGCCAAGGGTGACAAGGCGACCGTGACCATCCCCGACGTCAACCAGAGCAATGGCGTCATCCACGTCATCGATACCGTGCTGCTGCCGCAATAACGGACCGCGCCGGACCGCGCTTTCTAGAGCAAAGTGCGATTTCACTGAATCGCGCCTTTTCTCTAACTGTTTGTTTTAACGCGTTTTCTTGATCGAAAAGTCTATCAACGTAATTGCTCAGGGGTGTCGCTCCTCACCTCTATCCTCTCCCCGTAAGCACGGGGCGAGGCAAGGTGAGGGGCTGCGCGACCTCGACGGTAGGGGGAGCAAATACCGATCAACTTTTCTGAAAAACGCTCTGCCGCGGTCCGGTGCCACCCTCATCCTCTTCGGGGAGGCCTTTCGTCATGAGCGAACCCATCTCTCGTTCCCAACCTGTCATCGCGCCGATCCATCCGACCATCGTGAGGATTACGCATTGGACCAACGCCGTTGCGATACTGATGATGATCTCCAGTGGCTGGGCCATCCATAATGCCTATCCCACTCTGCCTTTCCTCTTTCCCTCCGCCCTCACGCTCGGCGGTTCGCTGATCGGCGGCCTGCAATGGCATTTCGCCGCGATGTGGCTGGTGATGGCCAACGGCCTGATCTATCTCGTCTATGGCTTGGCCTCGGGGCGGTTTTACCGAAAATTGCTGCCGATCTCGCCCGGGGCGGTGTTTGCCGATCTCAAGGCGGCTCTGGCCGGCCGGCTCGGCCATGCGGATCTCGGCGGCTACAATGGCGTGCAGCGCCTGCTCTATCTGGGCGTGATCGTTGATGGCGTGCTGGTGGTGCTGTCGGGTCTGGCGATCTGGAAGCCCGTGCAACTGCGCCCGCTCTTGATGCTGCTGGGCGATTTCGATACGGCGCGTCTTATCCATTTTGGTGCGATGTCGATCATCGTCGGCTTTCTTATCGTGCATGTCGTTATGGCCCTGCTGGTGCCGCGCAGCCTGCTGGCCATGGTTCGCGGGCGCTGAGAGAGGGAGATTGCCATGTCCCGCCAGCCGCGAAGATCCCATCCCGATACCGGCGTGATCCTGCGCGAGGCGGCAGGCCGGCTCGATAGGCCCACCCGGCGCCACTTCCTGCGTCAGGCGCTCGGCCTGGGAACCCTGACGCTGCTGGCCGGCTGCGATGTCACCGACGGCTATAGTGCCGAAGCCATGCTGGGGCGTATCTCCGACTTCAACGATCGCGTTCAGGCCTGGCTGTTCTCGCCCGTCCGCCTGGCGCGGGAATATTCGCCGAGCGCGATCACCAGGCCTTTCCCGTTCAATTCATTCTATCAGCCCAACACGCCGGAACAGGCGCCGGTGATCGATCCCGAGGCCTATCGCCTGAACGTCACCGGACTGGTCGAGCGCCGGGCGGATTGGACACTGCCGGAGCTGCATGCTCTGCCGCGCATCACCCAGATCACCCGCCATATCTGCATAGAAGGCTGGAGCGCGATCGGCAGTTGGTCGGGGGTGCCCTTCTCGCATTTTCTGCGCCACGTCGGGGCCGATCTCGGCGCGAAATACGTCACCTTCCGCTGCGACGACAACTACGTCACCAGCATCGACATGCCCACCGCCCTGCATCCGCAGACACAGCTGACTTTCTGGTTCGACGGCCAGGTATTGCCGCGTGCCTATGGTTTTCCGATGAAGCTGCGCGTGCCGACCAAGCTCGGCTTCAAGAATCCCAAGCATATCGGCGAGATCGAGGTCGGCAACGACTATGTCGGCGGCACCTGGGAAGCCCAGGGCTATAACTGGTTCAGCGGGCTGTAGCTGGCTGTTTCCTGGAAATGCCGACGTTCTCGTTCGCGTCTGGAAGCTCTGTGCTTATGGAAAAGAAAATGCGGGCGACGACGCCCGCATCTCCATGGATACTTCGCTTCCAGCGCTTCCGCGACGGGGATAGGCCGGCCTATTCGGCGGCAGCCTTCGTCGTCACGCTCGCTTCGGCGGCTTCCTGGGCCTTGAGGGCCTCGGGATGCGGCATCGAGATGATGTTGTAGCCGGAATCGACGAAATGCACTTCGCCGGTGACGCCGGTCGAGAGATCGGAGAGCAGATAGAGCGCAGAACCGCCGACCTCCTCGATGCTCACGGTGCGACGCAGCGGCGCGTGGGCGCGCTGATAGTTGAACATCAGCCGGGCATCGGAAATGCCAGCGCCGGCGAGGGTGCGGATCGGCCCGGCCGAGATCGCATTGACCCTGACGGCCTGCGGGCCGAAATCGGAGGCAAGGTAGCGCACCGAAGCCTCGAGCGCAGCCTTGGCCACGCCCATGACATTGTAGTTCGGCATCACCCGCGTGGAGCCACCATAGGTGAGGGTGAGGATCGAGCCGCCATCATGCATCAGGTCGGCGGCGCGCTTGGCGATCTCGGTGAAGGAGAAGCAGGAGATCACCATTGTCTTGGCGAAATTGTCGCGGGTGGTGTCGGCGTAGCGGCCCTTGAGCTCGCTCTTGTCCGAATAGGCGATGGCATGGACGAGGAAGTCGATCTTGCCCCATTCCCGCGCCAGCGTGGCGAAGACGCCGTCGACGGAAGCGATATTCTCGACGTCGCACGGCACCAGCAGGCTGGAGCCGACGCTGTTGGCGAGCGGCTCCACGCGCTTGCGCAGGGCATCGCCCTGATAGGTGAATGCCAATTGGGCGCCTTGGGCGGCAAGGCTCTTGGCGATACCCCAGGCGATCGAATGATCATTGGCTACGCCCATGATCAGACCGCGCTTACCTTGCATGAGCCCTGTCATGGCCTGCAACTCCAAATCCTGGTCATCAGTCACTAGAGCAAAGCGCGTTTTTGTGTGAACGTTGCTTTGCTCCAGCTCCTAGGTTCGAGGCGTTTTGCGATTTGACGCGATTCCGTCAAATCGCAAAACCCTTTGGGGCTCAATCAGACCAGAATCGGCCGATCAGCCCGCATTTCCGCCTCTTTACCACGTTTTGACAAAGCAGCCGGGGATTTGCGCAGGTCCCGGATCACTTTATCTGTCTCTTTGTTACCGGGCATGCTCATCCACGGTCCTCAAACTCTGGACGAGCGCTTGCCCCGGATAGTCCGGTCGAAACAGGCGGTGACCAATCTCAGGCGTCGAGGCGCTTGAAGACCAGGGCCGCGTTGGTGCCGCCGAATCCGAAGGAATTGGACAGGACATGGCTGAGCTTGGCATTGTCGATACGCTTGCGGACGATCGGCATGTCGGCAAAGGCCGGATCCAACTCCTCGATATGCGCACTCTCGCAGATGAAGCCATTATTCATCATGAGTAGTGAATAAATTGCTTCCTGCACGCCGGTCGCACCCTGCGAATGACCGGTCAGTGCCTTGGTCGCGGCGATCGGCGGGCACTTGTCACCCGCGCCGAACACCTTGCGGATGGCCTCGATCTCGGGAGGATCGCCTGCCGGCGTCGAGGTGGCGTGCGGGTTGATGTAGTCGATCGGCGCCTTGATGTTGGCCAGCGCCATGCGCATGCAGCGCTCGGCGCCCTCACCCGAGGGGGCGACCATGTCATGGCCGTCGGAGGTGGCGCCATAGCCGGCGATCTCGCCATAGATGCGGGCGCCGCGAGCCTTGGCATGCTCCAGCTCTTCCAGCACCAGCACGCCGGCACCGGCGGAGATCACGAAGCCGTCGCGGTTCTTGTCGTAGGGGCGGGAGGCCGTGGAAGGGGTGTCGTTGTATTTGGACGACATCGCGCCCATGCCGTCGAACAGCACGGCGAGCGTCCAGTCGAGCTCCTCGCAGCCGCCGGCAAACATCACGTCCTGCTTGCCGTACTGGATCTGCTCATAAGCATTGCCGATGCAATGGTTCGAGGTCGCGCAGGCCGAGGAGATGGAATAGTTGATGCCCTTGATCTTGAACCAGGTCGAGAGCGTGGCGGAGGCGGTGGAGGACATCGCCTTGGGAACGGCGAAGGGACCGACCTTCTTGGAGCTGCCCGACTCGCGCGCCTTGTCGGCAGCCTCGACAATGGTGCGGGTGGAGGGACCGCCCGACCCCATGATGATACCGGTGCGCTCGTTGGAAACCTCGTTGGCCTCGAGGCCGGAATCGAGGATGGCCTGCTCCATCGCTACATGGTTCCAGGCGGTGCCGCCGCCATGGAAGCGCATGGCGCGGCGATCGACCACTGAAGCGGGGTCGAGCGTGGGTGCGCCATAAACCTGTGAGCGGAAGCCGTATTGGGCGAACTGCTCGGCGCGCGTGATACCGGATCTGGCCTCGTGCAGGCTGGAGAGAACCTCCTGCGTCGAATTGCCGATCGAAGACACGATACCCATGCCGGTAACGACGACACGTCTCATGGCGATCCCTTCCAGTTTCGTAACCGACCCACGATCCTCTCCGAGGGGACCGCCAGGCCGGCACTGCGTTCCCTAGAGCAAAGCGCGTTTAGACAGAAACGCTCGTTTGCTCTGGCTCTCTGTTTCCTGGCCAATCCAACGGATTGGCCAGAGCATCTTTGCGACTTCAGGCAATTCCGTCCGATCGCAAAACGCTTGAGCAGAATTTCGCAAGCGGCCCGGTTTTGGGCAAGCTCGGAAATTGTGCTCGCTGCCCGTGAAGGGGCAGGACCCAATCACGGACGACCTACAAAGCATCAACCCCGTCGGCGCGTCGAGCGTCGTCGGGGCCGCACCCTGCATGTTTCAAAGCACATTGCAATAGGCAAGCCAATGGCCGGCTCGACCGGAAATGCGCTCGATCCGTACCGCGTGGAGGCCAGAAATCAGGCCTGGAACTCAAGCTTGGAACAGGCCGACGCGCAGATCCTTGGCTTCATAGATGGTACGGCCATCGGCCTTTAGCCAGCCATCCGCGATGCCGAGAATCAATTTACCCTTGAAAACCCGCTTGAGATCGACGCCATATTCGACCTGTTTGACGCTGGGCAGCACCTGGTCGGTAAATTTGACCTCTCCCACACCGAGGGCGCGGCCCCGTCCGGACTGGCCGAGCCAGCCCAGGAAAAAGCCGGTCATCTGCCAGAGGGCGTCGAGGCCGAGGCAGCCCGGCATCACCGGATCGCCCTGGAAATGGCAGGAGAAGAACCACAGATCCGGTTTGACCTCGAGCGTGGCACGTACGCAGCCTTTGCCGTTCGGTCCGCCGGTCTCGGAGATCTCCGGGATGCGATCGAACATCAGCATGGGGGGAAGGGGCAATTGCGCATTGCCGGGTCCGAACATCTCGCCGCGCCCGCAGGCGAGGAGATCTTCATATTCAAAGCTCGAACGGCGTTCCGCCATTGCGTCTCAGTCCTCATCGACCAGTCAAAATCGCGTGGCCGAACAGGCGAGCCTGCCCGCACCACGGCCTCCCCTTAACATAGCAATCCCGCAGCCGAAAGCGGGGGGAGGGTCGTGGGCGCGATGTTGCCCCCTTAAAAAGGACTCAAGCGGTCTTGTCGGACCACGGATCGGCTGGCGGCCAGGGTAGCGCCTGCTATCGCGCCGCCGAATCGTAGCGAAACACCAGCGTGTCGTCGCGCCAGCCGGTCTGTGAACAGTCCTTGGAACGCCGGGGCACCTTTCCACGCAGGGTGATGGTCGGCGGTTCCCCGGCAGACGAGCCTTCGACTCGGTAGGAGATCGGCCCGCATTCGCGCGAGAAGACATAGGCCTGGCCGCGATAGACGCCGCCGGTGGCCGTTCCCTTGAACAGCAGTGCTCCCTTGCGCACCCCGGCCTCGGCAAGGCCTGATCGGGGTGCCTCGTAATAGAACAGGCGATTGCCTTCGCTGGCTGAAAGAGCGACGCGCGAGCCGTTATGGTCCCAATAACTCGAGACCGTATAGGGCGGCAGGTTGGATCGAGCCGGTTCGGACTGAGGTGAGGTGGCGATCGGGGCCTGCCCACCCGTGAGCTTGGCCTGGGCATCCAGCCGCCGGCGCACCGATGCGGCGCAATAGCCCTTGGGAAAATTGTCGAGATAGGCTTCGAGCTTGATCGGCGTGGGATCGATGCCGAGATCGCTGCAGGCCGCCATGTCGGCCTTGTCGAGGGACGGGCTCACCGGAATTGCTGGGAGCGGCTGTGCGGTGCCGGGCGGCGTGGCCGGGGCAGCGCTCCCGCCGAGATAGAGATCACCGAGCAGGGCCTCGTCGACCCAGGGCGTCTGGCGCTGGTTCGTCGCGGCATGAACGTCCTGGCGCACCAGCGCCAGCATCCGCCGGATCTCGATGCCGGCTTCGGGCAACCGCTTCAGCAAGGCGGCCGCGAAAGGGGAATGGGCGCCGTCCCCGTCATCGGCGACGGCATTGGGGCCTGTGGCGAAGGCGACCAGTGTGCCGGTACTGGCGGCGTCGAGACGAGCCAGGCCACGCGAGGCGCCGCGGCTTGCGCTCGCCGGCAGGGGATTGTTGCGGCAGGCATCGACGAGCAGGATCTTGGCCTTGGCGCCCGAGGCGCTCAGGATGTCGCTGATGTCGTCGAGCCTGACCGTCTGGGTGGCGAGATCGACGCGGCTCTTGATGTCGGCGCCGATGGGAATGAGGAAATTGCGCTGGTCGACCTGCATGCCGTGGCCGGCATAGAACACCAGCGCGATATCGGCATCGGTGGCTTCATTGCCGAATTCGGCCATCGCCCGCAGCATGACGGCGTGGTCGGCATTCGTGGCGCGGATCACCTTGAAGCCGAGCGTTCCTCCGGCCAGCAGTGCGGCCATGGCGTCGGCATCGGCCACGGGATTGGCGAGACGGCCGAGCGTGCGATAGTCGCCATTGCCGATGACGAGCGCGACACGCTTGTCGGCGACCGCCGCCGTGGCGCTGGCCAGCCAGAACAGGCACAACAACATCAAGCAACGCCGGATCATCGCCCCATCCCGGATTCACGGCAGCACCGGATCGATTGTGGCATGCCCGCCGGGTGCTGGCCAGTTCGAGGGGGAACAGGGCGTGGGACGGCATCGTCAGGGCACCGGGGCTTAGGTCAGCTCGCAATAGATTTGTAAACGCTCGGACACTTTCCTTCGCATGACTTTCCTTCGTGGATCGTGGAGGCTATCGTCGCGGCCCGAAATCGAAAGGCCACGCAGGGACGGGGCCGCCAAGGCGTTTTGCGATCTGGCCTATCGGCCAGGAATCGCAAGGATGCATTCAGCTTGACCCCGTTCTGCTCCAGGGAGCCCAGTTCGTGACCCTTCTTCCCCAGGAAATCATCCGCAAGAAGCGCGATGGCGCGGCTCTATCCGCGGCCGAAATCGAGAGTTTCGTGCAAGGGCTGGTCGCCGGCAGCGTCACCCATGCCCAGGTCGCGGCCTTTGCCATGGCAGTGTTCTTCCGCGGCATGGCGATGGACGAGCGCATCGCGCTGACGCGGGCCATGACCCGATCCGGCACCGTGCTCGACTGGCGTGGCCTCGACCTGCCGGGGCCGGTGGTGGACAAGCACTCGACCGGCGGCGTCGGCGACAATGTCAGCCTGATGCTCGGGCCGCTGGTGGCGGCCTGCGGCGGCTTCGTGCCGATGATTTCAGGCCGCGGCCTCGGCCACACCGGCGGCACTCTCGACAAGCTCGATTCGGTTCCGGGCTATGCGACCCAGCCCGACCTCGCCCTGTTCCGCCGCGCCGTGCGCGAGGCCGGCACCGCGATCATCGGCCAGACCGCCGACCTCGCTCCGGCCGATAAGACCGTCTATTCGATCCGAGACGTCACGGCCACGGTCGAATCGATCCCGCTGATCACCGCCTCGATCCTGTCGAAGAAGCTCGCGGCCGGGCTGCAGGCCCTGGTGATGGATGTGAAGACGGGTTCGGGCGCCTTCATGCCGACGCTGGAGGGCTCACGCGAGCTGGCCGAATCGATCGCGACCGTCGCCACGGGAGCCGGATTGCCGACCACCGCGCTGATCACGGCCATGGACCAGCCTCTTGCCAGTGCCGCCGGCAATGCCCTGGAAGTCCGCAACGCGGTGGATTTTCTCACCGGGGCGCATCGGGACGTGCGCCTGCTCGAAGTCACCGTCGACCTGTGTGCCGAGATGCTGGTGCTCGGCAAGCTTGCCCGCGACACCGCCGAGGGACAGGCCCGCATCGAGCAGGCCCTGGCGAGCGGGCGGGCGGCCGAACATTTCGCCCGCATGGTCGCGGTGTTGGGCGGCCCGGCCGATTTCGTCGAGCAGCCCGAGCGCTATCTGCCGGCCGCGCCGGTGGTGAAGCCCGTCTTCGCCGAGCAAGCGGGGCGGGTCGACAGCATCGATACGCGGGCCGTCGGCCTCGCGGTGGTGGCCTTGGGCGGAGGACGCACCCGCCCGCAGGATGCCATCGACCACGCCGTGGGCCTCACCGGGCTGGCGGAGCTTGGCGCCGAGGTCGGGCCCGACCGTCCCCTGGGCTTCGTGCATGCTCGCAGCGACGCGGCGGCCGAGGCCGCAGCGGCTGGCCTGCGAGCGGCCTATCGCACCGGAGAGGGTGAGGAAGCCCTGCCGCCGGTGCTCGAACGCATTGGAGGAAGCTGAGATGGGTCGCGCGCTCCTTCTGGTGATGGATTCCTTTGGCATCGGCGCAGCCGAAGACGCCGAACACTATGGTGATGCGGGGGCCGATACGCTCGGCCATATCGCCGCCGCCTGTGCGGCGGGGCGGGCGGGCGAAAACGAGCATCGCACCGGGCCTCTGCGCCTGCCCGTGCTGGCCAGCCTTGGCCTCGGGGTGGCTGCGCAAGCGGCAACGGGTACGCTGCCGCCCGGCCTGGAAGGCGGCGTGGCTGAGGCTCTGTGGGGCTATGCGGCCGAGGTCTCCAAGGGCAAGGACACGCCCTCGGGCCATTGGGAGATCGCCGGCTATCCCGTGCCGTTCGACTGGGGCTATTTCCCCAAGGAAGTGCCGTGTTTTCCCGCCCGCCTGATCGCCGCCATCGTCAAGGAAGCCGAGCTTCCCGGCGTGCTCGGCCAGCGCCATGCCTCGGGGACGCAGATCATTGCCGAACTCGGCGCCGAGAGTATCGAGACCGGCAAGCCGATCTTCTACACCTCCACCGACAGCGTGCTGCAGATCGCTGCTCATGAGGAGGCGTTCGGGCTGGAGAGGCTGCTGTCCCTGTGCGAGATCGCCCGCCGCCATGTCGACCATCTCAACATCGGCCGGGTGATCGCGCGGCCTTTCGTCGGCGATGCCGTCGGTGGCTTCACGCGCACTGCCAACCGGCGTGACTATGCCGTGCCGCCGCCGGCCGATACTCTGCTGGATGTGGCCGAACGCGCCGGACGGGGCGTCATCACCATCGGCAAGATCGGCGACATCTTCGCGCATCGCGGCACCGGCGAGAGCGTCAAGGGCCCGAGCAACGATGCCTTGATCGATCGCACGCTCGAAGCGATGGGGCGCCTGCCCGAAGGCGGCCTGCTCTTTGCCAACTATGTCGATTTCGATACGCTCTATGGCCATCGCCGGGATATTCCCGGCTATGCCGGTGCCCTGGAGCAATTCGACATGCGGCTGCCGCAGATCCTCTCGCGGCTGGGTGAGGATGACCTCCTGATCATCACGGCCGACCATGGCTGCGACCCGTCCTGGACGGGAACGGACCACACGCGCGAATTCGTGCCAGTGCTGGCGCGCCTCGGCAAGCGCACGGGACCGATCGGGCGGCGGGACAGCTTCGCCGACATGGCTGCCAGCGTGGCGGAGCATCTCAGGCTGGACTGGCAGGGGGCCGGGAAGTCGTTTTTGTAGTTCCGGGTGCGCGGGCATCTTGCCCATAGGCGCTAACGTTGCGGCCAGAGGCGCGGGTAGCGTGGAGGGTCGATCTCCACAGCTCCATCAATTGATGGAGCGAGATCGACCACCTTTGTCCTTTAACTCGCTCGACATTTCCAAGATGGTCGATCTGGAGATCGACCCTCCAAACTGGTGCCACCACCCAAAGTTAGCGCCTATGGGCATCTTGGATGCATGGCTGCTTTTGGAAGGGCGTCGCCCCGGCCGAGGGGAGAAGCGGGCAAGATGCTTGCGCACCCGGAGACCCGCTCACCTCTTCTCAACCATGATTCCAGACGGCGCGGCGAATTCGCGCCGCGTTAACGCCGGAGCACCTGCGACGCTTTCATCATGACCCGGTTTCGAGGTGGGTTGTTTGATGATCGAGCGTATGCAGATGGTTCTCAAGGGCGGCATATCAGCCGAAGACAGGGCCCAGTTCTGGGTCGGGCTGACGCTTGCCGTCGCCACCGTCCTGCTGCTGGCAGCCAGTTTCCTCGACCTGGTGTCGATCTAATCGATCAACCCAGATTTTCCGGGCCGAAGCTCTCGGGCAGCAGCTCGTCGAGCGTGAAGCTGCGGCGGATGCCTTCGGGGCCGGCGACATGGATTGAAGTCGACGGCTTTGCGAATTCGCGGATGCGCTGGCGGCAGCCCCCGCAGGGCGTGGTCAGGCCGGGAGCTTCGGGATGGGCATCGGTCCAGCCCAGCACCAGGATTTCGGCGATTCCCGTCTCGCCATCCGCCACCATGGCCGAGATGGCACCGCCTTCGGCGCAGGCACCGACCGGATAGGCGGCGTTCTCGACATTGCAGCCGGCATAGATCCGGCCCGAGCGGCCACGGATGGCCGCTCCCACCTTGAAGCGAGAATAGGGCGCATGCGCCTTCTCGCGCACGGCTCTGGCAGCCTCGAACAGATCGGCGAGCGCGTCCATCAGCGTTCCTTGAGATAGGGAACGCCCGCGGCCTTGGGGGGCGTCGCCGCGCCGACGAAGCCGGCCAGCATGAACACGGTGAGGATATAGGGCAGGGCCGAGACCAACTCGGAGGGTACCCGCATGCCGGCGATCACGAAGCTCGAGCCCATGCGGATCGAGATCGCATCGAGCAGGCCGAAGAGCAGGCAGGCGCCGAGCGCCGGCCAGGGCCGCCATTTGGCGAAGATCAAGGCGGCCAGGCCCATATAGCCGCGCCCGCCCGTCATGTTGGAGACGAAGGCGGCCGAATCGGCGGTGGAGAGATAGGCGCCGGCGACGCCGGTGAGCAGGCCGCAGATCAGCACGGCGCGATAGCGCAGCCAGGCCACCGAGATGCCGGCGGTGTCGACGGCCTGCGGGTTCTCGCCGACGGCGCGCAGGCGCAGGCCGAAGCGGGTCTTGTAGAGGACCCAGGCCGTTACCGGGACGCAGGCGAAGGCGAAATAGACCAGGATCGAATGGCCCGACAGCACGTCGGCATAGAGCTGGCCGAGCACCGGTACGCCCCTGATCGCCTCCGCCCCCGGCAGCTCGATCGGCTGGAAGCGCGCGGCGCCGATCAGGCTGGGGGTACGCCCGCCCTCGCCATACCAGGCATTGCCGATGAAGGCGGTCAAGCCGAGCGCCAGGATGTTGATGGCGACGCCCGAGACGATCTGGTTGCCGCGATAGCGGATGGAGGCAATGCCGTGCAGCAGTGCAAAGCCGATGGAGACGATGATCGCCATGACGAGGCCGAGCCAGGCCGAACCATAGGTCGCTGCGGTGACCGCGGCTGCGAAGGCGCCCACCAGCATCTTGCCTTCGAGGCCGATGTCGACGATGCCCGAACGTTCCGAATAGAGGCCGGCGAGGGCGCACAGCAGATAGGGCGTGGAGATGCGGATGGCGGCGGCCGCCACGCTGGCGAGCATGATCACGGTATCCATGGCATCATGCTCCCTTGGAGGCAGGGGTGAAGAGCTGGAACAGCATGGCAAGCTGCGGCCGGAACATCAGTTCGAGGGCGCCGACGAAGAGGATGATGATGCCCTGGATCATCACGATCATGTTCTTGTCGAAGACGGGGTTTTCGAAGGAGAGTTCCTGGCCGCCCTGGATCAGCGCGCCGAACAGGATGGAGGCGAGCACGATGCCAGCCGGATGGGAGCGGCCCATCAGCGAGACGGCGATGCCGATGAAGCCGGCGCCGGCGGTGTAGTCGATGATCATGCGGTGCTGTTCACCCATCAGCACATTGGTACCCATCAGGCCGGCCAGGGCGCCCGAGATCAACATGGCGATGACGATGATCTTGGCCGGGGAAATGCCGGCATAGACGGCAGCGGTCTTGTTGTGGCCGACTGTGCGCATGGCGTAGCCCAGCCTTGTCCGCCAGATCAGGGCCCAGACCAGGATGGCGGCAAGCAGCGCGATCGGGAAGGCGAGATTGACCAGCGTGAGGTCGAGCTGGATGCCGATGCCTGCCAGGATATCGCTGATCAGCGGCAGGCCGGTCGAATCGGCGAAGAGCTCGGATTTCGGCTCGCCGGAGCCCGGCTTCATCATCACGTTCACCAGGAGATACTGCACCAGCGCCGTGGCGATGTAGTTGAACATGATGGTGGTGATGACGACGTGGCTGCCGCGCGTGGCCTGCAGATAGCCGGGAATGAAGGCCCAGGCGGCGCCGAAGAGCATGCCGGCCATCATGCCGAGCGGAATGGCGAGGAACCAGGGAACGCTGCCCAGATGCAGGCAGGCGAGGGCGATGCCGATGCCAGCGATCTGGCCTTGCCCGTCCACGCCGATATTGAACAGGCCGGCATGGAAAGCGACGGCCACGGCAAGGCCGGCGAAGATGAAGGTGGTGGCGTAATAGAGCGTTGTCCCCACGGCGTTGGCGTCGCCGAATGCGCCCGTGATCATGGTGACGCCAACCGTCAGCGGATCGGCGCCCACGATGACCCAGACCGCTATGCCGGAGACGAGGAAGGCCACCACCACATTGAGCAGCGGCAGCACGACGGTGTCGGCCCACCAGGGCAGGGTGACGAGGCTGGCGCTGCTGCGCCTGGAGAAGAGCGCGCCCAGAAGGGCTGATGGCGTGGTGGTCTGACCGCTCATGCCGCCTCCCCCGACACGCCGGCCATCAACAGGCCGAGTCCGTTCTCCGTGGCATCCTTGGCCAGGCATTCGCCGGTGACGCGTCCGCCGCACATCACCAGGATGCGGTCGGACAGGCCCATGATCTCGTCGAGCTCGACCGAAACCACCAGAATGCCCTTGCCGGCGTCGCGCATGGCGATCAGGCGGCGGTGGATGAACTCGATGGCGCCGATGTCGACGCCACGGGTCGGTTGTCCCACGATCAGCAAGGCGGGATCGCGCTCCATCTCGCGGGCCAGCACGATCTTCTGGGCGTTGCCGCCCGAGAAATTGGCCGTCTTCAGCTTCGGGTCACGCGGACGCACGTCGAAGCGTTCCATCTTGTCGGTGAGGTCGGCGATGATGCGCCGGTAATTGAGGAAGGGGCCGCTGCCGAGCTTGCGGTCCTTCTGGTAGCCCAGGATGGCGCTCTCATAGGCCGCGAAGGGTTTGACGAGGCCCATCTTCATGCGGTCCTCGGGCACATGGGCCAGGCCGAGCTCGCGCAGCTCCGCCGGGTCCGCCGCGGCGGTATTGGCGCCGCGCAGCCTGATTTCGCCCGAATGGACCGGCCGGATGCCGGCAATGGCCTCGAGCAGCTCCGACTGGCCGTTGCCGGCCACGCCTGCGACGCCGACGATCTCGCCGGACCGCACGGTGAAGGAGACGTCGTCGACGCGGGTGATGCCCTTCTCGTCCTTTACCGTGAGGTTTTTCACTTCGAGGATGACGTCGCCGGGCCTGGCCTCCGCCTTGTCGACGCGCAGCAGTACGCGGCGGCCCACCATCAGCTCGGCGAGCTCGGTGGGGTTGGTCTTGGCGGTGTCGACGGTGGCCACCATCTCGCCGCGCCGCATCACCGAGACGCGATCGGTGATCGCCATGATCTCGCGCAGCTTGTGGGTGATCAGCAGGATGGTCTTGCCCTGCTCGCGCAGGACCTTCAGGATTTCGAAGAGCTGGTCGGCTTCGGCGGGCGTCAGCACGCCCGTCGGCTCGTCCAGGATGAGGATATCGGCGCCGCGATAGAGCGCCTTGAGAATCTCGACGCGCTGCTGGGCGCCGACGGGCAGTTCGCCCACCACGGCATCCGGATCGACCTCCAGGTGATAGCTTTCCTCCAGCCGCGCCAATTCGGTACGAGCGTGGTCGCGTCCTCTCGCCAGCAGGCCGCCGCCCTCGGCGCCGAGCATGACGTTCTCCAGCACGGTGAAGGGATCGACGAGCATGAAATGCTGGTGCACCATGCCGATGCCCGCATCGATGGCATCCTGCGAGGAGCGGATCGCCTTCCGGGTGCCGTTGACATGGGTCTCGCCGCTATCGGCCTCGTAGAAACCGTAGATGATCGACATCAGCGTGGATTTGCCGGCGCCGTTCTCGCCGATGATGCCGTGGATGGTGCCTGTCTCGACCACGAGGTCGATCGCCTTGTTGGCGTGGACGGGGCCGAAACGTTTGTCGATTTGCTTCAGTTCGAGGGCAGTTGGCAAAGGGAGCCTCGCGGGAGCAATAGGGGGCCGATCCCGGATCGGCGAAAACGGTAGGTCATGGGCGAAAGGCGGATCCTTGGACCTAATGCGGCTCACTTAAGGAACCTACGCTTCGAATTGTCATTGCCGGGCTTGACCCGGCAATGACAAATGTCGTGCTAACTCGAAGACGTCCAAGTGAACTGCATTAGATCCTTGGACCCGCCTTTTACGCCACGAAAATCAGTCTGCCGCCCGCTCAGTTCACCGGGCAGACATTGTCCTTCTCGTAATTGTGCACCACCACCTTGCCGTCGGCGATGTCCTTGGTCACCGCCGCGATCGCGGCCTTGTTGGCCTCGTCGATCAGGGGCTTGTTGTTGTCGTCCATGGCCAGGGCGACGCCATTGTCCTTGATGCCGAGCACATGCGTTCCCGGCTTGAACTGGCCGGCCTCACCGTCCTTGAAGCCCTGATAGACCGCTTCGTCCACGCGCTTGAGCACCGAGGTCAGCACCTTGCCGGGATGCAGGCCGTTCTGGTTGGAATCGACGCCAATGCCGAGCTTGCCGCCATCGGCGGCTGCCTGCAGGACACCGATACCGGTCTGGCCGGCCGCTGCATAGACGATATCGGCCCCTTGCGAGATCTGCGCCTTGGTCAGCTCGGCGCCGCGACCCGGGTCGTTCCAGGCGGCGGGCGTGGTGCCGGTCATGTTCTGGATGACCTTGATCTGGGGATTGGCGGCTTTGGCGCCCTGCGCGTAGCCACAGCCGAAATTGCGGATGAGGGGCACGTCCATGCCGCCGATGAAGCCGATCGTGCCGGTCTTGCTGGTCTTGGCGGCGAGATAGCCGGCAAGGTAGGAGCCCTCGTCGGCCCGATAGACGTAAGAAGCGACATTGGGCAAATCGACGACGCTGTCGACGATGCCGAAATTCACCTTGGGATAGGCCTTGGCTACCTTTTCCAGCACGTCGGCATAGCTGAAGCCCATCACGATAACGGGGTTGTTGCCGTCCTTGGCGAAACGGCGCAGCGCCTGCTCGCGTTGCGAGGCGTTGGTGACTTCGAACTCGCGATAGGTCTTGCCGCTTTCCTTCTTCCAGCGCTCGGCCCCGTCATAGGCCGCCTCGTTGAAGGACTTGTCGAATTTGCCGCCCAAATCATAGATGACTGCCGGACCGGGCTTGTCGGCTGCCTGTGCCGTGCCAAATCCCGCAACGCCGGCTGCCAGCAGGGCAGCCAGGCCAAGAAGGGTCGATTTCATCACGCTCTCCCGCGCTTGTTCTCGCTCTTGGATGGAGGCCGCGTGAGAAAGGCTTCCCATGCAGACCTTATGGTCAACATGGCACGCCGATTGCGCTATTGAGAAGAGGCGTTGTGCGGTTGCCCCAGATTTTCACATGGAATCAGATGGGAAACGCCGATCTGAAATGAGGATACCCGATGTCGAAGCTGGTCAGGCGCACTCTGGCGCTCGTCGCGCATGATCTCAAGAAAGACGAAATGGTCGAGTTCGCGCTCACGCACCGGGCCATTCTGGCGCGCTTCAACCTCGTTGCCACCGGCACGACAGGTGGCCGCATATTGGCCGCCTGCCCGGAGCTGTCGCTGACCCCGCTGAAGAGCGGGCCGCTCGGCGGCGACCAGCAGATCGGCGCCTTGATCGCCGAGGGGCAGGTCCATGGCCTGTTCTTCTTCGTCGATCCGCTCTCGCCCCTGCCGCATGATGTCGACGTCAAGGCCCTGACCAGGCTTGCCCTGGTCTATGACATCCCCATGGCACTCAATGCCGCGACGGCGCACATGATCGTGGGGCAATTGGTGGATTGAGGGTGGGGGTCATCCCGTGCGCGGTGCGGCATGGAATGCTGCGCCGCAGACGCGGGACCGTTCGCTAAAGGAGGCAGGTCTCGTCGCGATTCCGGATCTTCGCAGCATCACTTCGTGCTGCAGCGCGTCCGGAATGACCCAAGCCCTCACAGAATGCCTTCGAGCCTGACATAGCTGGCTTCCATGCCGTGCTCCATGCCGGTCGCCAGCATCTGCTCGCGCACCTCTGCGCTCGGCAAAGTCATGCGCAAGGTCATCAGCGTGCCCGCGCCGTCCGCTTCGAAGCGGGTCTCGACATGGTTGTCGGGCGTTGGGTCGGGCAGGTGCATGCGCTCGACATGCACGATGCGGCTGTGAGGCTCGAGCTCGATATATTCGCCCGTCAGCGAGAAACCGCCTCCGGAGCCGTCCTGCCATTCGAAGCGGATCTTGCCGCCGGGCCGGGCCTCACTGATGCAGACGGGCATGGTGTATCCATCAGGCCCCAGCATCCATTTCTGGATGAGTTTGGGCTCGGTGTGGGCGCGGTAGACCGCCTCGGGGGAGGCGGCGAAGCGCCTGGCGACCACGACATGGGTGTCGCCTTCGGTGCGGATCGTCAATTTGGTCATGGGTTGTCCTCTTCTTTTTCGGGAAGTCCTGCGGCCAGGAGCGCGTCCAGCCGGTCGTAATTGCGGGCCAGGGCCTCGCGCAGCATGCCCAGCCATTGGTCGATGGCCGCGATGCCTTCCGGGGCGAGCCGGCAGGGCCGCTTCGTCCCCTCGGCGCGGCGGACGATCAGCCCGGCGCCTTCGAGAACCTTGAGATGGCGCGAGACGGCGGGCTGCGTCATCGCGAAGGGTTCCGCCAGCTGCATCACCGTCGCCTCCCCGAGAGCCAGGCGGCTGAGGATCGCCCGGCGAGTCGGATCGGACAGGGCCGCAAAGGTGTCGTCGAGGTGGGGCATGGAGGTGACCGAGTTTTATTTATAACAATTATGTTATATAACATAATTGTTATAGTCAAGTTTTTTGTGTGCGGCCGCCGGGGCAGCGTTGCCTGCTGGAGGCGGATGGAGCTCACCAAAACCGGGTGACCATGGAGAAAGGCTGATGTATCGCTATACCGCCTGTTGGCTCGTCCCAGCCGGACCCGGCCGGGCACTTCATCGAAGAATTGTGACGAAGACGCAAATTCCTTAGCGGACAGGCAGCTTTCGCGCCTTGCGGCCCGTGAAAGCCCCCCTTATATACCCGCCGAACCCGTGATTAATCCCAACGCAATCACGGGGTTTCCGATAGGGACCGGCCGGGTTCCTGAGGGCTTTCCCGGCCTAGGCGCTGCTGCTTCGGGGCGCGTCGGTCTGCTGAATAGGAAGGATGAGAAACTATGGCTAAAGTTATTGGTATCGACCTCGGCACCACCAATTCGTGCGTAGCCGTCATGGAGGGCACGAGTGCCCGGGTCATCGAGAATTCCGAGGGCATGCGCACCACGCCCTCCATCGTGGCTTTCACCGATGATGGTGAGCGCCTCGTGGGCCAGCCGGCCAAGCGCCAGGCTGTCACCAACCCTGAGCGCACTTTCTTTGCGATCAAGCGCCTGATCGGCCGCACCTATGACGATCCGATGACCAAGAAGGACATCGGCCTGGTGCCCTACAAGATCGTCAAGGCCAACAATGGCGATGCCTGGGTCGAGGCGGACGGCAAGTCCTACTCCCCGTCGCAGATTTCGGCGTTCACCCTGCAGAAGATGAAGGAAACGGCCGAGGCTCATCTGGGCCAGCCGGTGACGCAGGCCGTCATCACCGTTCCCGCCTACTTCAACGACGCCCAGCGCCAGGCCACCAAGGATGCCGGCAAGATCGCCGGCCTCGAAGTGCTGCGCATCATCAACGAGCCGACGGCGGCTGCGCTCGCCTATGGCCTCGACAAGAAGAAGGCCGGCACCATTGCGGTCTATGACCTCGGCGGCGGCACCTTCGACGTCTCGATCCTGGAGATCGGCGACGGCGTGTTCGAGGTGAAGTCGACCAATGGCGACACCTTCCTCGGTGGCGAGGACTTCGACATGCGCCTGGTCGAGTATCTGGCGGACGAGTTCAAGCGCGAGCAGGGCATCGACCTCAAGAAGGACAAGCTCGCTCTCCAGCGCCTGAAGGAAGCGGCCGAGAAGGCCAAGATCGAGCTATCCTCCACGGCGCAGACCGAGATCAACCTGCCCTACATCACCGCTGACGCTTCGGGTCCGAAGCATCTGGCGCTCAAGCTCTCGCGCTCCAAGTTCGAAAGCCTGGTCGACGATTTCGTCCAGCGCACCATCGAGCCCTGCCGCAAGGCCTTGAAGGATGCCGGCCTGGCCGCTGGTCAGATCGACGAAGTGGTGCTGGTCGGCGGCATGACCCGCATGCCCAAGATCCAGGAAGTCGTGAAGCAGTTCTTCGGCAAGGAGCCCCATAAGGGCGTCAACCCGGACGAAGTGGTCGCCATCGGCGCCGCGGTCCAGGCCGGCGTGCTGCAGGGCGACGTCAAGGACGTGCTGTTGCTCGACGTGACCCCGCTGTCGCTGGGCATCGAGACGCTGGGCGGTGTCTTCACCCGCCTGATCGAGCGCAACACCACGATCCCGACCAAGAAGAGCCAGACCTTCTCGACCGCCGAGGACGGCCAGACGGCCGTGACCATCCGCGTCTTCCAGGGCGAGCGTGAAATGGCCCAGGACAACAAGGCGCTCGGCCAGTTCGACCTCGTCGGCATTCCGCCGGCGCCCCGCGGCATGCCGCAGATCGAGGTGACCTTCGACATCGATGCCAACGGCATCGTCAATGTCTCGGCCAAGGATAAGGCGACGAGCAAGGAGCAGCAGATCCGCATCCAGGCTTCCGGCGGTCTTTCCGATGCCGACATCGAGAAGATGGTCAAGGACGCCCAGGCCAATGCCGAGGAAGACAAGAAGCGGCGCGAGCTCGTCGAGGTCCGCAACCATGCGGATGCGGCGGTGCACCAGGCCGAGAAGTCGATCAAGGAGCTTGGCGACAAGATCTCCGAGGCCGACAAGTCGACCGTCGAGGCAGCGGTTACCGCGCTCAAGTCCGCGCTGGAAGGCGAGGATGTCGAGCTGATCAAGACCCGCACCAACGATCTGCAGCAGGCTGCCATGAAGCTGGGCGAAGCCCTCTATCAGCAGCAGGCCGCGGGCGCCCCGGGCGACGAAGCCGGTACGAAGAATGACGATGTTGTTGACGCCGACTTCGAGGAAGTCGACGACAGCAAGAAGCGTGCGTAATCTTCGACGATCTTGTGCGAGCCCTCGCCAAACGATGCAGGCCGAAAGGTCTGCATCGGATATGGCGGGGGCTTTCGCACACCTCCAGAGCAGAGTGTGTTCCAGCGGAAACGCACAGTGCTCGAACTCGTTATTTCAACGCGTCTTTGCGGTCTCGGTGATTCCACCATCGCAAAACGCCTTCGCTGGGGTGCTTTGAGCGATTCCGATGGCCAAGCGTGACTATTACGAAGTGCTCGAGGTTACTCGCGAAGTAACCGAAGTCGAACTCAAGGTTGCTTTCCGCAAGCAGGCGATGAAGCACCATCCCGACCGCAATGCCGGTGACAAGGATGCCGAGGCCAAGTTCAAGGAAGTGAACGAGGCCTATGAAGCCCTGAAGGATCCGCAAAAGCGCGCGGCTTATGACCGCTTCGGGCACGCCGCCTTCGAGCAGGGCGGCATGGGAGGCGGAGGCGGCGGTTTCGGCGCAGGCGGTGGCTTCGGTTCCTTCTCCGACATCTTCAACGATATCTTCGAGGATCTGGCCGGGCGCGGCCGCGGGCGCAGCAATTCGGGCGGGCGCGAGCGCGGCGCGGATCTGCGCTACAACATGGAGATCACGCTGGAGGAGGCCTTCAACGGCAAGACCGCCACCATCAAGATCCCCACATCCGTCACCTGCGATTCCTGTTCCGGTTCCGGTGCCAAGGCTGGGTCCAAGCCCAAGACCTGCGGAACCTGCGCCGGCCATGGCCGCGTGCGCGCCACCCAGGGCTTCTTCTCTATCGAGCGCACCTGCCCGACCTGCCAGGGCCGTGGCGAGGTCATCGACAATCCCTGTCCTTCCTGCGGCGGTGCCGGCCGCACCACGCGCGAGCGCACCCTTTCGGTCAATATTCCCGCCGGCGTGGAGGACGGCACGCGCATCCGTCTCGCCAATGAGGGCGAGGCCGGCGCGCGGGGCGGGCCTTCGGGCGATCTCTACATCTTCCTGTCGCTGGCTTCGCACGAATTCTTCCAGCGCGACGGCGCGGATCTACATTGCCGCGTACCGATTTCGATGGTGACGGCCGCCCTCGGCGGAGAGTTCCAGGTGCCCACCGTCGATGGCAGCAAAGCCAAGGTGGCAGTGCCCGAAGGTACGCAGACCGGGCGGCAGGTGCGCCTGCGCGGCAAGGGCATGCCGGTGCTTCGTGCGCGCGAGCATGGCGACATGTATGTCCAGTTCTTTGTCGAGACACCCAAGAATCTCACGCGCCGCCAGCGCGAATTGCTGGCGGAGTTCGACGAGCAGTCGTCGAAGGAGACACAGCCAGAAAGCGCCGGTTTCTTCGCCAAGGTCCGTGATTTCTTCGACGGGCTCGGACAGTAATGAGGGGCGGGTCTTCAGACCCGCCTTTATCGTGAGGCCGGAAGGGAGACTGGCGGGTCTGAAGACCCGCCCCCCGAAACGGCGGGAATGTATTGCATGAATCTCCTGATCTTCGGCCTCGGCTACACCGCCTCGCATTTTGCAGCTCGCTACGGCGACCGCTTCGCCAAGATCACTGGTACCTTCCGCTCGTCGGCGCCCCACGAGAAATTGCCGGAGCTGCCTGGTGCCACGCGTCTGGCCTATGACGGCCTGGCAGGCTCGCCGGCGGTCGATGCCGCCATTGCCGAGGCGACGCATATCCTCACGTCCATCGCCCCCGATGATGACGGCGATTCCGTATTGCGGCATTTCGGTGCCGCCCTGCGGCAGGCACCGAAGCTGCAATGGATCGGTTATCTCTCCACCGTCGGGGTCTATGGCGATGCCGGGGGCGCCTGGATCGACGAGACCGCGCCGCTGCGCCCGACCATGGAGCGCAATGCCATGCGGGTCGATGTCGAGAAGGAATGGCTCGATCTTGGCCGTGGCAGGGACGTGCCGGTGCAGCTTTTCCGGCTGGCCGGCATTTACGGGCCGGGACGCAACGCCGTCGTCAATTTGAAGCGGGGCACTGCCCGGCGCATCGTCAAGCCGGGACAGGTGTTCAACCGCATTCATGTCGAGGACATCGCGGGTGCGGTTGCGGCCGGCATGGAGAAACCCGACGCCGGGCCCGCCTTCAACGTCACCGACAATGAGCCGGCGCCCCCCCAGGATGTAGTCACCTACGCGGCCGGTTTGCTCGGCGTGGCGCCGCCGGCCGAGATCGCCTATGACGAGGCGCAGATGACGCCGATGGGCCGCTCCTTCTACGGCGAGAACAAGCGCGTCTCGAACCGCCGGGTCCGCGAGGAGCTGGGTTATGCGCTACGCTATCCGACCTATCGCGAAGGCATCCGCGCCTGTTTCGACGCGGATGCGTGAGCGCTTCGTGGCTGATTGAAGCCTCTGATTTGCAACAATAGAAGCATCAGTGTTTGTCATGCCCGGACTTGACCGGGGCATCCAGACGTCCGGCATTCACAGCGCTAGACTGGATTGCCGGGTCAAGCCCGGCAATGACAAGGATTGCGTTCTTTTTTTCGACAGCCACCACCCCGGGTGAGTGACGCTGCCCTCATTGCGGAATAATCGGCCGCGTGCTGCCGATCGGCCTTCCCGGCCGGCCGGGGCGGAAGACCGGCTTCGGACGCGGGCCGCCATGATGAGGTGGCCGGACGCCGGGCGGGCGAACGCCAGGTGGACGAACGCCAGGAGGGCGGACCACCGGAGGACGTGTCCCGGGCGGGCCTATGACGGGCGGACGCGGGCGCCAGCCCGGCCCGTGATGCGGCGGCCGCGGTCGGCCATGGCCCCACCAGGTGTTGTACCAGGGACGCCGCGCATAATAGCGGTCCCAATAGGCATAGCTGAAGACGATGGCCGGGATCGCCAGCGCGCCGATACCGACATTGCGGTTCGCCGCAGCGGACAGATATTTGTTCGCCGACCAGCCCCGCTCTCCGCGCACCGATATATCGCACCAGGATCGGTCGCTCAGGCAGCCATGGATGAGCACGGATTCGCCTGGACGCAAGGTGGTGACGGCCGGATATTGGGTGCCGGGTCCGGCACGCAGATTGACATTGGCGGTGGCATAGCCCCGGACGGCCGCCTGCGCGCCGCTTGCCAGCAGGAGGATGCCGCTGCTGGCTAAAGCGGCGACGAGCAGGGCCCGGATCAGGCGTGGGATACGAATGAGGAGGCCTGTCATATCGGGCTGAGGTAAGGGCATCATGCAACCCCGTGCGGTGGAAGCCGCCCTGAGGGAAAGCCGGAGCGGCCTGACCCGGCCGACAATGCAACGGGCGGGCGCCCTCGCCAAGCGGGCAAGCCGATTATTTCGGTATTATTTGGTAGATTGCCAGCAGCGGTGCTTCAGAGCGAAGCCGACAGATCGGTCAGGAAACCGGCAATGTCGTCCGTGATGTAGTCGATGTGCTCGGCCTGGACGCGCTCGATTTCCCAGGCATCGCGCACGATCTCGGCATTGTGCTTGGGCACGACCAGCACGGTGCGCATGCCCCGATCATGCGGCACGATCAAATTGCGCGAAAGATCCTCGAACATGGCAGCACGGGCCGGGTCGACGTCGTGGCGGGCGAAGAAGCTCGCATAGGTGTCGGCGGCGGGCTTGGGCAGATAGTCGGCTGAGACGATGTCGAAGACATCGGCGAAATGCTCCTCGACACCCAGGCGCTTGACGATGTTCAAGGCGTGCCGGGTAGTGCCGGAGGTGAAGATCAGCTTGCGGCCGGGCAGCAGGCTGAGCGCCGTGCCGAGCAGCGGGTTGGGCTCCAGCGGCGAATGGTCGATGTCATGGGCAAATTCGAGGAAATGCGCGGGGTCCACGCCTTCATCGATCATCAGGCCGCGCAGCGAGGTGCCATAGCGCTGATAGTAGTATTTCTGCAGCCCGCGCGCGGTGAGGCCATCGACGCCATAGTAATTCGCCATCCAGGTGGTGATGCGGTTGTCGACCTGCTCCCACAGATTGGCGTGGTGGGGGTAGAGCGTATTGTCGAGATCGAAGACCCATGTGTCGACATGGGCGAAATCCGCCGACAGCTTTTCCCTGATTGTGGCTACGCTCTGATCCATGCTCGTCTCTACCATCCTTATCGCAGCATCCGGTGGCAAAGTTAAGGATGGATTGCCGGTTCCTGGGAGAGCGGACATCTCGACGACATGAAAGCATGTCGTGATGTCCGCTCTCCCAGGACTTGACGAAGCGCCTCAGCGCCGGATCAGCGTGCCGGCGCCGTGATTGGTGAGAAGTTCCAGCAGCACGGCGTGCGGCACCTTGCCGTCCATGATGACAACCGCTTCGACGCCCTTTTCGAGCGCATAGATGCAGGTTTCGACCTTGGGAATCATGCCGCCGGTGATGGTGCCGTCGGCGATCAGGCGGCGGATGCCTTCCACGTCGATTTCCTCGATCAGGTTCTTGTCCTTGTCGAGGATGCCGGGCACGTCGGTCATCAGCAAAAGGCGAGTCGCGCCGAGCGCCCCCGCGATGGCGCCCGCAAAGGTGTCGGCATTGACGTTGAAGGTGCCGCCATCATCCGACGCCGCCACCGGTGCCAGGACGGGGATGATCTGGGAATGGATGATCTGGTCGAGCACGGTGGTGTCGACCTTGTCGGGCTCGCCCACGAAGCCAAGATCGACAACTTTCTCAATGGCGGAATCGGGATCGTAGACCGTGCGCGTCGCCTTCTTGGCGGTGAGCATGCGGCCATCCTTGCCTGATAGCCCGACGGCACGCCCGCCGGCGGCGTTGATGAAGCCGACGAGCTGCTTGTTGATCGAGCCGGCCAGCACCATCTCGACCACTTCGACGCTGGCGGCGTCGGTGATGCGATGGCCGGCGGCGAATTCAGACTTGATGCCAAGACGTTCCAGCATTTCCGAAATCTGCGGGCCGCCGCCATGCACCACCACCGGATTGAGGCCGGCCTGTTCGAGCAGCACGATGTCGCGGGCGAAGTCGCGGGCAACCTGCTCGCTGCCCATGGCATGGCCGCCATATTTGACGACGATGGTGGCATCGTCGTGCTGCTGCATGTAGGGCAGGGCTTCGGAAAGGATTTCGGCCTTGTCGTGGACGCTCAAATTAGGGCTCATGGCTGGGGGATCCGAAAGAGACTGGAAGCGCTTTTACAGCATGTTGCGGGCATGAAAAGAGGCGATTGGCACGAAAGCAAAACGCGTTCAGGCGGAAATGGCTCTTTGCTTTCGAATGTGCGTCGGCGCGTTTTGCGATTCCCGGTGATTCCACGAGACCGCACAGCGCTCGGGCGGTCACTCCATCGCCATCGAAGCCGGCTCGACCTTGGTCCGCAACGGCCGCTCTTCCATGCGAAACAGGGCGCAGAGCGTGGCGAGCGATCCGAGCGCGGCGGCCAGGAATACCCAGCGGAACACCGAGCCGATATCGCTGCCGGCCACGGCGATCGATGTCGCCAGCGTCTCGATGGTGACGTTGGCGGCGAGGTCAGCCGGCAGGCCTCCCATCACGATCGCCCCGAACACCGCCACGATCAAGGCGCCGCCGAGCGAACGGAAGAAGTTCATGGCCCCGGTTGCCGTGCCCATCTGATGCTGCAGCACGGCGTTCTGGATCGCAACCGTGGTGACCGGCAGCATGGTGCCGATGCCCAGCGAGGCTAACGTCAGCAGGATTTCAAGCACCGCCAGCGGGAGGGCCTGCGGGTTGATCGAGATCAGGGCGAAGGCGAGGGTCGAGACGGCGAGACCGACCAATGGCGGGCGCTTATAGTGCGTTATGCGCGCCATCAAGCGGCCAGACAGCGTTGCCCCGGTGACGGTGCCGACCATCATCGGTATCAAGGCCAGGCCCGACTGGCTGGCCGTCAACCCATAGACGCCTTCCAGGAGGATCGGCATGTAGATCGTCATGCCGATGAACACGCCCATGCCGAAACAGGCGGCGATGGTACCTGCCGCCACCACCGGATTGGCGAGGATTTCGGTAGGGATCAGCGGCTCGGGCGCGGTGCGCAGGCGAATGACGAAGGCGATCCAGAATAGGACCGAGAGGCCGAACAGCCCGAGGATCGGCGCCGAGGTCCAGGCATAATGCGGGCCGCCCAGACTGAGGGCGAGCAGCAGGGCGATGGTCGCCACGGCCATCAGCCCCGCGCCGAGGAAATCGAGCTTATGCGGCCTTTCATGGCGCGGCAGCTTCTTGAGCACGGAATTCGTCATCCCGAAGGCGAGCAGGCCGAGCGGCAGATTGATCCAGAAGATCACCGACCAGTGGAGCTTTTCGGCCATGAAGCCGCCGAGCACAGGCCCGGCGATACTCGAGGCGACGAAGACGGTAGCAAAATAGGCCTGGTAACGAGCCCGTTCCCGCGGCGGAATGATATCGGCGATGATGGTCTGTGCCAGGGAGATCAGCCCGCCGCCGCCGAGGCCCTGCAGGGCCCGCGCCAGGATCAGGGTGAGCATGGTCGGGGCGAGGGCGCACAGGATCGAGCCCGCCATGAAGGTGCCGATCGCCACCAGCAGCGTTACGCGTCGGCCGTTGATATCAGCCATCTTGCCATAGAGCGGCGTCACCGCCGTCGAGGTCAGCAGATAGATGGTAACGACCCAGGGCAGATTCTCGAAATCGCCGAGCACACGGCCGATCGTCGGCATCGCCGTGGCGACGATGGTCTGGTCGAGCGCCGCAAGGAACATCGCCACCAGCACGCCGATGATGATCGAGCGTATCTCGTGGGGGCTCAGTGCGGAACTGGCCTGTTCGGACTGGGTCATAACGGCTTTCCGGAAGCTCGATCGCGGCTTCCTGTTTCATAGAGCGGAAAGAAGAGGCGGGCCCGAAGACCCGCCTCTTCTTGTAAATGGCTTGAATGGCGTTCTCTGGAACATGATCCGATCAAGACGATCGGATCATGTTCATCAAGTCTCTGCTTGAACGCATAGTCTTGTCCAAAAAGTCGTGCAACTCTTTGGGTTTATGCTCTGGCGACCCGCCATCGATAATCGGTTGCGAGAGCGTCTTTTCGATCCGGTTGGATCGGAAGGACGCGTCTGCCTTTTTTTAATTCCGAGCATCATCCGATCCAGCGGCGGCGGATGATGCTCCTGCGCCTACTCGGCCGCCTCGCGGGCCGGCGCGGGAACCGGCTGCAGATCGAGCGGCAATCGGCGTTCGGCGTCGCCTATATAGTCACGCGTCAGCGGCACGGCGTTGATCGACTTGGCCACCTGGATCTGGAAGACCATGTGGCCGCCCCACCGGAAGGTGGCCTCGGAGGCCGCCAGATACATCTCCCACATCCGGCAGAAGCGGTCATCATAGAAGGAGCGGATCTGGTCGCGGTGGTGGTTGAAGCGCTCGCGCCAATGCTTGAGCGTCTCCGCATAGTGGATCCTCAGGATCTCGATGTCGGTGACGATCAGGCCGGCGCGTTCGATTGCCGGCAAGACTTCCGACAGCGCCGGCGAATAGCCGCCCGGGAAGATATATTTCTGAATCCACGGATTGGTGGCGCCGGGCCCGTCCGACCGACCGATGGCATGCACGAGGCCCACGCCGTCATCGTTCAACAGCGCGGCGATCTTGCGGAAATAGGCATCGTAATGATTGACGCCGACGTGCTCGAACATGCCGACCGAGACGATGCGGTCGAATTTCCGGTCGAGAGCGCGGTAGTCGATCAGTTCGAAGCGCACACGGTCGGCGATGCCGGCGGCCTGAGCCCGGGCGTTGGAAACCCGGTGCTGCTCCTCCGACAGGGTGATGCCGGTGACATCCGCCTTGGTCACCTCGGAGATGTAGAGGCCCATGCCTCCCCAGCCCGAGCCGATGTCGAGGACTTTCACGCCTGGTTTCAGCAGCAGCTTGGCGGCGATATGCCGCTTCTTGTATGCCTGCGCTTCTTCCAGCGTGATGTCGAGGCTGGGAAAATAGGCGCAGCTATACTGCCGATCCACATCCAGGAAGAGGTCGAACAATTCGTCCCTCAGATCGTAGTGATGGGCGACATTGTTCTTCGACTTTCCGGCCGGATTATACTGAGCAATGCGCCGGCCGATCTTGCGAGCAGCGGAGGCAATGTTGCTCAATGGCCCGATCGAAACAGACCAGCCGATATTCTGCATGAACAGGGCAAGCATCTCATAGACGTCGCCCTTCTCGATGACGAGCCGGCCGTCCATGAAAGCTTCGCCGACCTCCAGTTCCGGGTTGGTGAGTAGCTTCCAGGCTGTCGCCTTGTCCTCGATTCGTATCGTGCTGGAAAAACCTTGATCAGATCCGTAGGTATGAACGTGGCCTTCGGGATCAATAACCGTAAGTGCACCCTTTTTAATCAGGCGCTTCAACATAGTATCTAGAATAAACATCTGCAAAAACCCTGGCGGATTCGCATCGCTGGAGCCCGTTCGGTCGCCTGCCACTGTTGCCGTGCAGGGAGGACCACCACTTGCCGGCTGGCAGATTCGACACGATCCGTTCCCAAATTGAACGCAATTTGAGCAGGGATGCAATTGTTTTTCTGCACGTCCTAAACAAAATCAAAACCGCGCGGGTCAGCGCTGGCCCCGAATATTGTCCGGGCATCAGAATTCGCCCGATCGTCTTGCTCCGCCAATTGATCGCCGCCGCTATTTTACCGTTGCGCTCTGTCGAATGCTTTCTATGATGCGCCTCTGCGAATTTGTCTGAGGAATGTGCCTGGTGTCTCCCACTCCCTTACGTCTTGCCCAATTGCGCCATCAGGGTCGGCGCGCTGTCGTCGCCACAAACGATGGTGTTTCTCGCCTCATCCGCGATATTGAGTCGGTACTGGACCTTGCCAATGCCGCGATCGCTTCGGGTCACAGCCTGCGGGCCGAAATCGAGCGGCGAGGCCTGGGGGGAACTGTCGACCTTGCGGCTGCGCTTGCCGCCGGCGAGATACTGGCGCCGATCGACCATCCTGATCCCAGCCATGTCATGGTTGCCGGCACCGGGCTGACCCATCTCGGCAGCGCCGAGGGGCGCGACAAGATGCATCAGGATCTGGCTGACCTGTCGAAGGCCACCGATTCGATGAAGATGTTCCGCATGGGGCTCGATGGCGGCCGGCCGGCGCCGGGCAAGGAAGGCGTGCAGCCCGAATGGTTCTACAAGGGCGATGGCTCGACGCTGATTCCCCCGCAAGGTGCCTTGCCGTCGCCATCCTTCGCCCTCGACGCCGGCGAGGAACCGGAACTGGCCGGCATCTATGTCAACGGCCCCGACGGCTCACCCTGGCGCATCGGCTTTGCGCTCGGCAACGAATTCTCCGACCACGTCACCGAGCGGCAGAACTATCTCTATCTCGCCCATTCCAAGCTGCGCGTCTCCGCCATCGGGCCGGAGCTTCTGGTCGGCGAGGCGCCTGCCGACATCCGCGGCACCTCGCGCATTCTACGCCAGGGCAAGGTGATCTGGGAAAAGCCCTTCCTCACCGGCGAGGCGAACATGTCGCACACCATTGCCAACCTCGAGGGCCATCACTTCAAATACCAGCTGTTCCGCCAGCCCGGGCATGTAAACGTGCATTATTACGGCACGGCGACGCTAAGCGTCTCCGATGGCGTGGTGACCGAACCGGGTGACGTCTTCGAGATTTCGGCCGAGCCGTTCGGGCTGCCGCTTGCCAATCCGATCAGGCGCGTGGACGCGCCATGGCCGACGGTGAAGGCTCTTTAAAGGAGCGTGGAAGAGGAGCGCTGACAGCTCAGCGATATGCACAGCATATCGTGATGTCCGCTCTTTTCCGCCAGCGCGCCGGTTTCAGGAGCGGACATCGCCCCATGACTTCATGGGGCTGTGGTGTCCGTGCTCCAAATCACCCGAAATACTGCCCGAGGATGCGCTGGTAGATCCGGGTCAGGCTCTCCAGGTCGAGGATATCGACGCGTTCGTCGATCTGGTGCATCGTCTTGCCGACCAAGCCGAATTCCACCACCGGGCAGACATTCTTGATGAAGCGGGCATCCGAGGTGCCGCCGGAGGTCGACAGCACCGGCCGGCGGCCGGTTTCCGCCTCGATCGACGTGACGATCGCATCGACGAAGGCACCGGGCGGGGTGAAGAAGGATTCGGAAGCCGAGCGCTCGAAGACGAGGTCATAGGCGACCTCGTTGCCCGCGGCGCCGTCGAGCTTGGCCCGCACCCACTCTTCCAGGCTTTGCCGGGTCCAGCGGTCGTTGAAGCGGATATTGAAGGTCGCGCGAGCGTCGGCGGGAATGACGTTGAAGGCGGGATTGCCGACATCCACCGACACCACCTCGAGATTGGAGGCGTCGAAATGGTCGCTGCCATGGTCGAGCTCGCTTTGGGTGAGGGCGGCGAGCAGGCGCACCATCTGCGGCACGGGATTCATGGCCAGATGCGGATAGGCGACATGCCCCTGCTTGCCATGCACGGTGATGATGCCTGACAGCGAGCCGCGCCGGCCGATCTTGACCATGTCGCCGAGAGCGTCGGGGTTGGTCGGTTCGCCGAGAATGCAATGGCCGATGCGGTCGCCCTTGGCGACGGCCCAGTCCAGCAGTTTCACGGTGCCGTTGATGGCTGGGCCTTCCTCGTCGCCGGTGATCAGGAAGGCGATCGGCGCGTCGGGATTGATGTCGAGATGACGCAGGCTCGCCGCGACGCTGGCGGCGACGCCGCCCTTCATGTCCACCGCGCCGCGCCCATAGAGCTGTCCGTTGACGATGTCGCCCGAGAAGGGCTGATGGCGCCAGCGTGCCTCGTCGCCCGGCGGCACCACGTCGGTATGGCCGGCGAACATCAGGGCCGGCTTGTCTGGTGGTCCGATGCGCGCGTAGAGATTGAGGACATCCGGGGTGTCCTCGTCGCTGAACGGCACCAGATGGGTGGTGAAGCCGTTTGCCTGCAGCACATCGGCCAGCAGCGTCAAGGCACCGCCTTCCGCCGGCGTGACGGAGGGGCAGCGGATGAGGGCTTGGGTGAGCGCGACAGGATCGCGGGGGTCGAAGGTGAGATCGGTCATGGGGCTCCCTTTACCCTCCCCTGGTGGGGGAGGGTCGACGCGAAGCGTCGGGGTGGGGTGACTTCTCCGTAAAAATGAGTTGTCACCAATTGCGGCAAGATCTGCGTATTTTCACCCCACCCCGGCCTTGCAGGCCGACCCTACCCCCTCCTGGGGAGGGTAAAACGGGGAGCTTCCAAGGCTCAGTGGTTTCCGTCGCGCAGCAATTCGTTGATGCTGGTCTTGGAACGCGTCTGCGCATCGACCGTCTTGACGATCACCGCGCAATAGAGCGAGGGGCCGGGGCGGCCGTCCGGCAGCGGCTTGCCCGGCAGGTTGCCGGAAACCACCACTGAATAGGGCGGCACATAGCCCTTGTAGATCTGGCCGGTGGCCCGATCGATGATGGTGGTGGATGCGCCGATATAGACGCCCATCGAGATCACCGAGCCTTCGCCGATGATCACGCCCTCGACCACTTCGGAGCGGGCGCCGATGAAGCAGTCGTCCTCGATGATGGTCGGATTGGCCTGCAGCGGTTCCAGCACGCCGCCAATGCCGACGCCGCCGGACAGATGCACGTTCTTGCCGATCTGGGCGCAGGAGCCGACGGTCGACCAGGTATCGACCATGGAGCCGGTGGAAACATAGGCGCCGAGATTGACGAAGGATGGCATCAGCACCACGCCGGGCGCGATATAGGCCGAGTGACGCACCACGCAATTGGGCACCGCGCGGAAGCCGGCCTGGCGGAATTCCGTTGTGCTCCAGCCCTCGAACTTGGAGGGGACCTTGTCCCACCACAGAGTGCCGCCCGGGCCGCCCGCGATGGTGGTCATGTCGTTGAGGCGGAAGGAGAGCAGCACCGCCTTCTTCAGCCATTGATGGGTATGCCAGGATTCCCGGCCGGTCGCGCCGGGGACTTTCTCGGCCACGCGCAGCTTGCCTTCGTCGAGCAGGCCGAGCGTATGGTTGACGGCTGCCCGGACTTCGCCCTTGGTCTCGAAATTGCACTGGGCCCGGTCTTCCCAGGCGGCGTCGATCACGGTCTGCAGGCGGGCGATTTCCATGGCGTATCCTCACACAATCTTGCCGCAAATGCCGCGCGAAAGCCGGAGCTGTCAAGTTCCAGACCGTCGTGGACTGGCCTAATCTTCCTCTCTTGTCGGTTGTGCCGACAAAGGGCTTGACGGCGCGGGGCATCATTGATGGTCTGCGCGCTCGATTGTTCCCCTTTTGAGGTTTGCCATGTCCATTTCCTCCGAGAGCCATTCCAAGCGTCTCGACAAGCTTGCCGAGACGGCCGTGAAGGTCGGCCTCGGTCTCGCGCCCGGCCAGGAATTGGTGATGACGGCCTCGATCGAGGCCCTGCCGCTTGTGAGACGGATCACTGAGCACGCGTACAAGGCCGGTGCGAGCCTGGTCACCACCCTGTTCTCCGACGAAGAGTCGACGCTGGCGCGCTATCGCTTCGCGCCGGATGCCGCTTTCGACACTGCCTCGGGCTGGCTGTTCGACGGCATGGCCGCGGCCTTCGACCGGGGCGCCGCCCGCCTCGCCATCGCCGGCGAGGACCCCTCGCTGCTGGCAGGCCAGGATCCGGCCAGGATCGCGCGGGCCAATCAAGCGCGCTCGGCCGCCTACAAGCCGGCACAGAAGCGCATCGTCGGCTTCGACATCAACTGGAATATCGTCTCCTACGCGTCATCGGCCTGGGCCAAGGCCGTGTTTCCCAACGAGCCGGAGGAGGTTGCCGTCGCCAGGCTGTGGGACGCCATCTTCGCCGCCTCCCGCATCGATTCGAATGACCCGGTCGCCGCCTGGGCGGAGCATAATCACAACCTGCATGCCCGCGCCGCCTATCTGAACGACAAGCGCTATGCCGCCCTCCACTATACCGGGCCGGGCACCGATCTCATCATCGGCCTCGCCGATGGGCATGAATGGCTCGGCGGCTCGTCCAAGGCCAAGAACGGCATCACCTGCAATCCCAATATCCCGACGGAGGAAGTCTTCACCACGCCGCATCGCGACCGGGTGAGCGGCTATGTCTCCTCCACCAAGCCGCTGTCCTATCAGGGCACGCTGATCGACAAGATTGCCGTGCGCTTCGAGGAGGGACGCATCGTCGATGCCGACGCCGCAAGCGGCAAGGACGTGCTCGCCAAGGTGCTGGAGACCGATGCGGGGGCCAGTCATCTCGGTGAAGTGGCGCTGGTGCCGTTTTCCTCGCCGATCTCCCAGAGCGGCCTGTTGTTCTACAACACGCTGTTCGACGAGAATGCCGCCAGCCATATCGCGCTCGGCCAGTCATACAGCCAATGCTTCGTCAATGGCGGATCGCTCAGCCCGGAAGAGCTGGCAGCGCGCGGCGCCAACAACAGCCTGATCCATATCGACTGGATGATCGGCTCGGGCGAGATCGACATTGACGGCATCGGTGCCGACGGCAAGGCCGAACCCCTGATGCGCAAGGGCGAGTGGGTGTAGCCGGCTCAGCTCTTCGAATAGCCCAGGCTGGCCTCGAGGTTCTCGAAGGTGTCGTCCATGGCGTAGCTGCGCAGGAAAGGCAGCGAGAAATGCCCGAAGCGCAGCGACATCTGGCTTTCCGCCTGCGCTTCGCTCACCTTCGTGATCGCGGCGAGATAGAGGGCGGCGGCCAGGCCGCTGCGGTCCGCGCCGCCTTCGCAATGGATCAGGATGGGTTTTTCCGCATTGCGCAGCAATTGCACCAGGGCGTCCGCCTGGAGGCCGCTCAATTGGCGTGACGCTGACATGGCGAAATCGACATGCGTGACGCCGAGCCGGGCTGATTCGGCGATCTCGGCATCGTACCAGGCGGTGCCGGCATTTCTGCCGCGCAGATTGATCACCGTGCGGATGCCCGCCTCGCGGACATAGTGCCTGAGCCGCCCGGGCGTGGGTTGACCCGAGCGATAGAGCTCACCGGCGACCACGGTGTGGAAATTGCCGCCGAGATATTGCAGGCCGAGATAGGTTGCGCCGACGGCCAGGAGGGCAACACAGGTGAGAACCGCAGTCAGGAGAGCACTCCGCAACCGGGCGGTGCTCATTGCGCGGCGCCCGAAAGGGATTTCATACGCAGAACCGTTGCTCAACCTTCGCCTCCGACCACTTGTCGTCGGCGTGTTCTAGCCCTGTGGAATTAGGGTAGACTTAGGGGGGCCGAGCATGGCCGCCAGGGCCTGGTGCAGGCCGGTGTCGCCGCGCCTGACATTCCCGATGGCCGCCTCCACGTCGATGCGTCCGGCATTGTGGGCATCATACATGTCGGCGACGAGCTGGGCATAGCTCGTACTCAGCCCGCCCTGTGCCAGCGCGGGTAGCCATTGGGCGCGCGGCAGCGCCCGTGCCACGATTTCCCGGCCGGTGAGGGTGGCCAGCGCCGAGGCGACATCCGCCGTGCTGTAGCGCTCCGGGCCCTCCGCGTGAAAGATACGAAGCCCGTCTTTGGCGCCGGTCGTCAGCAGCTGGGCGGCAATCTCTCCGAGGTCGGCGGCCGAGATGGTGGGGAACAGCTTGGTCACGGGATGGTGCAGGCTTGGCAGTACGCCCGTTTCGATCGCCCGCGGTAACAGGCGGGCCCAGTTCTGCATGTGCTCGGCCGATCTTACCAGGGTCAAGGGCAGGCCCAGACCGCGAAGAGCCGCTTCCAGATGGTGGAAGGTCAGGGCAATGCCGGTATCGCGGGTGTGATGGGCGCCATAGTCGGAAATCGCCAGCACGGATCCCGGACCGGCGTTGGCCAGGGCTGCGCTGATCGCCTCGATCGAGGCCTGCATCTCCGCGCTGGCATCGTCGCTGCGCGGGCTGATGGGGCAGATGATCTGAACCGCCTGCGCCTCCCGCAGGGCGTGGTGCAGGGCCTCGCCGTCATGGATATCGGCCATGGCGATGTCGCAGCCGAGGGCTTGCAGGGCCGCCGCATGGCCTGCGTTTCGAATGACGGCCCTCACCGGTGCGCCGAGCCGGCGGAGCGCTTCGATCGAATGGCGGCCGACTTTGCCGTTGGCGCCCAGAATGACGAACATCGTGTCTGTCCTCGCTTGCTGTCGAGGCGCGATTGGAAGCCGTTTCGGCAGGTGTCGTCGCACGCAAAGGGATGGCGAGGAGCAGAAAGGGATGGAAAAAGGGCTCTTTGCGGTCAGGCCGCTCGCTCCCGCCTCAGGCGGACGAGGCCGGCCGGCGTCACGCCCAGGACGCGCTTCATGGCGTGAGCGAGATGGCTTTGATGGGCAAAGCCGGCGCTCAGGGCGACCTGGCTGATCGGCAGTTCGCCATCAGCGAGCAATTGCCTGGCATGCTCCACCCGGCGCCGGATAACGTATTGGTGCACCGGCAGGCCGAACGAGCGCCGGAACAGGACCTTGAGGTGCGGCACGCTGATGCCGGCGATCCCCGCCAACACCGCGAGGGAGAGATTGTGTTCGAGGTGGCTTTCGATGAATTCGACCAGACGATTGCGCTGCCTTGCCGACAGTGTCTGTCTTGCCGAAATGGCGGCCAGCCTCGCATGTCCGTCGATGAGGCGGACGGCAAGGGCGGAACCGAGGCCTTCGGCAACCAGGCGGTCGGTCGGGATCTGCCGCGCCGGCTCGGCCAGGGCCTTGGCAATATATTCGATCCTGGAGTCGCGGCACTGGAAACGCGGTATCAGCCTGACGCGGTCGGAATCGATCTCCAGGTCCTCGGCAGCCTTGCGCAGGAGGGCAGGGCTTACCCATAGGCGCAGGATGGTGCAATCGGCGTCATCCTCCCACTCGCCATCCAATCCTGCCGGAACGATGTCGATATCGCCGTCGGACTGGATTCGGATGTGGCGCTGGCCGTCGCAGCGGCAGGATGCGTTGACCGGCCTGCCGACATGAACGCCTAGCCGATGGAAGGGGGATGCCGGCACCTGTGTGAGGCCGGCGGCAATGTCGCGGCGCTCGACCGCGATGCCGATGGTATCAAGCCAGTCCGCACTCATGATCGCTCCAATCACCAAACCGGATATGCCGATTATGTGGCAACGAAGGAAGCTCACGACCAGCCTGGCCGCGGCATATTTCAGGCCCCTGTCGGGGCATTCGCGATCTCGCCGTCCAGGTGAGCCGAGACCAGGAGTTCGGCCACCAGGCCGCTGCGATCCACCCGATTGGCCAGAGAGAGGGCGATACCATGGCCGTTGGCGATGGATCTAGCGATCGCCAGCCCCAATCCGGTGCCTTCGACGTGCTGCGGCGCGGCCCGGAAGAAGCGTTCGAAGACACGTCCGAGCAGGTCCGGATCGAGCCCCGGCCCGGTATCGGTGATGCGTATCCCACGCCCTTCGTCGATGGTTTCGACCGTGACTTCGCCACCCGGTTGGGTGTAGTGCAGGGCGTTTTCGATCAAATTGGTGAGCAGTGTCCGTAGTTGCCTGGTGTCGCCGGCCAGGGGAACCTCGCTGTTTCGCCGCAAGCTCAGATGCAACCCCCCAGCCTTGGCGATCGGCTCGAGATCGGCCACGCAAGCCTCGGCCAGTGCGCCGAGATCGACAGGCGTGCGTTGCTGCCCGCTGGCACCGGATTCCAGGCGGGCCAGCTGCAGCATCTGGTTGGTGAGATGGGTGGCGCGCCTGGCGCCTGCCTCCAGGTCGTCGAGCCTGGTGTTCAGTTCCTTGCCTCGGGCAAGAGGCCTGAGATTGCCGATCTGCAGGGTGAGAGCGGCGAGCGGGGTACGCAGCTCATGGGCGGCATCGGAGATGAAACGGCGCTGACGTTCCAGCGTCTGCTGCAGACGGGATAGCGCGCGGTTCATCGCAGCAACGAGCGGCAGGACCTCCGAAGGCACGCCCGTCACGGGGATGGGCATGGTATCGGCGACGGATCTCTCCGACAGGGTCGCCGCGATGCGGCCGAGCGGCTTCATCACCACATAGATGACCAGGCCGAGGAAGAGCCAGGCGACAGGGATGAGAATGATGATCGGCAGAACGGCACCGAGGGCCGCATGCTCGGCCAGCTCGGTACGTGCCTCGATTTGCTGGGCGATCTGAGCCGTGCGTTCTCCCTCGGCGAGAGTGTAGACCCGCCATTCATGCCCGGCGACGATCTCGTTCGAGAAGCCGGTACCTTCGCCGCGCGGAATGGCAATGGCGGGATTGGTCGAGCGCATCGGCGCGCCGGCGTCATCCCAGACCTGGACGAGCAGATCGTCCTCGCGGTTGCGGGTGCTCTTGATGGCGGGGCGCAGATTGCGCGCTTCCAGGGCATAGACGGCCACTTGCTGCAGCTGCTTGTCGAGAAAGCGATGGGCTTCACGCCGTACGGCGAAGTAGGAGGCGAGGGCCGCGCCGATGCCGACCACCAGCAGCACGGCGGCGATGGCTGTAAGGCTCGACCAGCGCAACGACATCAGGGAGCGTCCTTTTCGATCATCCAGCCCGCTCCGCGCGAATTGCGGATGATGTCCTTGCCGAATTTCTTGCGGATGGAGTGGATCAAGACCTCGACGGCGTTGCTCTCGACCTCCTCGCCCCAGCCATAGAGGCGTTCCTCCAGCTGGCTGCGCGAGACGATCGCGCCGGGACGCTCCATCAGCACCAGTATCAGGGAAAAGACTCGTGCGGTCAGCACATGGCTTTGGCCGCGATAGGTGACACGATGGCTTTCGAGATCGAGTTCGAGATCGCCATGGACCAGCGTGGAGACGGCCTGGCCGCCATGGCGGCGACGCAGTACGGCGCGAATTCGGGCGAGCAGCTCGCGCATTTCGAAAGGCTTGACGATATAGTCGTCGGCGCCGAGGTCGAGGCCGTCGACGCGATGGTCGAGGTCGTCCCTGGCGGTGATGATCAGGACGGGCGTGGTGTCGCCGGCCCGCCTGAGATCGCGCAGCAATTCAAAGCCGCTCTTGCCGGGCAGGCCGTTGTCGAGCAGGACTACACCATAGCCGTGGCGTTGCAGGGCGGCCTCGCCGTCGGCACCGTCCCGGGCCCAGTCCACCGCCATGCCGGCATCGCCGAGTGCCTGCAGCAGCGCCTTTCCGATCATCGGGTCGTCCTCGATCAGAAGAATGCGCATGGGGCCGCCGTGGAAACAGGGTGAACTCGGCGAGGATGGCAATCAATTGAGGGCTGATCAAGGAAACGCCCCAGGAACGTCCTTGGAGCGCGCCAGGTATTCCCGCCTACTTCGTCCCGTAGATGCGGTCGCCGGCATCGCCCAGGCCCGGCACGATATAGCCGTGGTCGTTGAGATGGCTGTCGATCGCCGCCGTCCAGATCGTCACGTCGGGATGGGCCTCGCGCAGATGCTTGATGCCCTCGGGGGCGGCGAGCAGGCAGACGAAGCGGATGTCCTTGACGTCGCGGGCCTTCAGCCGCTCGATGGCAGCGACGGCGGAGTTGGCCGTGGCCAGCATCGGGTCGAGCACGATCACCAGGCGCTCCGCCACATCAGGCGGGGCCTTGAAGTAATATTCCACGGCCTGCAGCGTGGCGGGATCGCGGTAGAGACCGATATGGGCGACGCGGGCCGAGGGCACGAGGTCCAGCATGCCTTCGAGGAAACCCTCGCCGGCACGCAGGATCGGCGCCAGTACCAGTTTCTTGCCGGCCACGCGCGGCGCCTGCATCTTGGTCAGGGGCGTCTCGATCTCGACCATTTCCAGCGGCAGGTCACGGGTGACCTCGTAGCAGAGCAGGCGCCCGATCTCGTTGAGTAACTGCCGGAACCCCTTGGTCGAGCGATTCTTGTCGCGCATCAAAGTGAGCTTGTGCTGCACCAGCGGGTGATCGACGACTATCACGCCTTCCATCGGAGTTCCCCTTCTTCACATTCTGCCCTTACCTAGCCGATTTCTCGGCCGGGGTAAGGCATCATAATGCGCCTTCCACGCCTTTCATCGCCCTCGGCGTCAGGTTGTGCCTCCGGTCTTCCTCTTTTTGTCGGCTTGCCTGCCGAAAAATCTGGCGTGAAACTTGCTTCTGGCCGCCGTCCATGCAGGATGCTGCCCGCAACAAGACTGATAATCAGGATCGTCCGCGTTCATGGCGTTGTCGCAAAGGCTTGAGTTCCGCCAGACCCAGTCGCTGGTGATGACGCCGCAGTTGATGCAGGCGATCAAGCTTCTGCAACTGTCCAATCTCGATCTCACGGCCTATGTCGACGCGGAATTGGAGCGCAACCCGATCCTGGAGCGCGCCGATGGTG
Source organism: Labrys sp. KB_33_2 (assembly GCF_052114505.1). Lineage (NCBI taxonomy): Bacteria > Pseudomonadati > Pseudomonadota > Alphaproteobacteria > Hyphomicrobiales > Xanthobacteraceae > Labrys > Labrys sp. KB_33_2. The sequence goes on from NZ_JBFREW010000001.1 coordinate 201,458, forward strand.
AGATCTCGCGCGAACCCGAGACGCTTGCGACAGCGCCTGTCGATCCCGCCGCGGGCGATTGGCTGAAAGATGACATGGCGCCCTCCCGCGAGGCGATGGAGCAGGGGCTCGGCACCGATCTCGACAATGTCTTTCCCGACGAGCGGCCCGCCGACAGGCAGGAAGCGCCGGCGGCGATCGAGCAGCTAGCCGGGAGCGATCCCTATGTCTCGTCCTGGTCGAATGTCGGTGCGGGCGGCCATGGCGGTGACGATGACGTCAATTACGAGAGCATGGCCGCGGCCGGTATTTCGCTGGCCGATCATCTGGAGACGCAGCTTGATCTGGCAACTCGGGATCCCAGGCACCGGCTGATCGGCCGCTTCATCATCGATATGATCGACGAGAGCGGCTATCTCGTCGGCGATCTGGCCGATCTGGCCGAACGCCTGGCGGCGGCGCTCCAGGAGGTGGAGGCCGTGCTCGCCATCGTGCAGGGCTTCGAGCCGAGCGGTGTCGGGGCTCGTTCGCTGAAGGAGTGCCTGGCGCTCCAGCTCAAGGAGCGCAATCGGTTCGACCCGGCCATGGCCGCACTGCTCGACAATCTGGAGCTGGTGGCCAAGCGCAACATCCCGGCTCTCCGGCGCCTATGTGGTGTCGACGAGGAGGACGTGACGGAGATGATCGCCGAACTGCGTGGCCTCACGCCCAAGCCAGGCCTGGCCTTCGGCTCCACGCCGGTTCAGCCGGTGGTGCCCGACGTCCTCTTGCGCGCCGCACCGGACGGGACCTGGATGGTGGAACTGAACCCCGACACCTTGCCGCGCGTGCTGGTCAATCAGAACTACTATGCCCGCGTGGCACGGACGGCTCGTAGCGAGACGGACAAGACCTTCCTGACCGAGGCCTTGCAGACGGCAAACTGGCTGACCCGCAGCCTGGAGCAGCGCGCACGCACCATCCTCAAGGTCGCCACCGAGATCGTGCGCCAGCAGGACGCCTTCTTCTCCCTCGGCGTGCAATATCTGCGTCCGCTCAATCTCAAGACCGTGGCTGATGCCATCGGCATGCATGAATCGACGGTGTCGCGCGTTACCGCCAACAAGTTCATCGCCTCGGCCCGCGGCCTGTTCGAGCTCAAATATTTCTTCACCGCCTCGATCTCCAATGCCGAAGGGGGGGAGGCACATTCGGCCGAGGCGGTGCGCCATCGCATCCGCCAGATGATCGATGCCGAAGCACCCAATGCCATCCTCTCCGACGACACCATCGTTGCGTTGCTGCGCAAGGACGGCATCGACATTGCCCGGCGTACCGTCGCCAAATATCGCGAATCCATGCGGATCGCCTCCTCGGTGGAAAGGCGGCGGGAGAAGGCGGGACGATGATGAGCGGTTTGCCGGTCCTGCCCTTAGACGGCCGCCAGTCCGCCGCGGCCCTGACGATCCAGCGCGGTGCCAGCCGGCTCCTGCGCCAATACGGCCTGACGCCAGTACCAGAGGTGACGCTGCCCAATGGCCGCCGCGCCGATCTGCTCGCCGTCGGCCGCAAGGGCGAGATCTGGATCGTGGAGATCAAGTCCTCGGTGATCGACTTCCAGGTCGACCACAAATGGCCTGATTATCTCACCTATTGCGACCGGCTGTTCTTCGCCGTCGGTCCGGATTTCCCACTGGCTCTGCTTCCCGAGGAAGCCGGCAGCATCGTGGCCGACGCCTATGGCGGCACATTGCTGCGGGACGCTCCCGAGCAGCGCCTTGCGGCGCCGACGCGCAAGGTCCTGACCCTGCAGCTCGCCCGCCTGGCAGCAGGACGGCTGCATCAGGCCATGGATCCCGAAGGTGCGTTCGGTTTCGGCGAATGACGTGCCCGAAGGCGCTATTGCCCGGCAAATGAGGTGATGAGCGCCACCAGCTCCGTATCCTGGCCGTTGAAGCCATGATGCGCGCGGGACCGGCAGGGATTGCCGGTTTGCAGGCCGCCCTCCAGCCATTTCACCGTGACCCGCTCGCCGGCCCAGGCCTGGAAGGGCGCGACGCCGGCCGGCCTGGTGAAGCGGCAGCCATCCTGCCGGTGATGCACCACGAGGGTGGGAGGCAGCCGCCTGGGGGAGCCGAGTATGGCCATGACGCTCGGGGAGGGACCGGACTCCTTGCTGAGGAAAGCTGAGGTCAGTACCAGTCGGTCCGGCTTGGCGCCCTTTACCAAGCCTTCGGCGGCCCGGGGCGTGCCGGCGGAGGTGGCCACGACCGTGACGGGCCGCTTGAGGCCTGCCATGGTTTCGACCGCTGTGGCGAGGTTGGTGCCTTTGTCCACGAGCAGGACGTTATAGCCCTTGGCGGCAAAGGCGTCGCGGTTGCGGATGAGCACATTGTCGGCACCGCTGCGAAACTGGCCGTTGGGCCCGACATCGAGCCGGCCGTCACCGCCGGTGAGCAGGATGAGGTTGCCCTTGGCATTGGCATGACGGATCAGGATGTTTTCGATGCCGGCAACTGCCACGGTCTCGCCGCCGCTGGCAATCGGGGACGTCTGGGCGAAAGCGAGACCGCTCGGTGGCAGCAGACCCAGGGCGCAGAGTGCCACGGCCACCCATCCGCGAAGCGATGTGTTCCGATTCATGATTCGAAATGTCCTTGTTGTGGCTCATCGATAGGAAACAAGGGTTGCGGCTGGATTACGGGAGTGGGGAGCGACGACAGCAGGCAGCAGCAATTTTACATCCCTGTCTTGCTCCGCGGCCGTCGGTCATGATCTATGAAGCAAAGGGGCATATGGCCCGGGAGGAGCAGTTCCATGGATATGAGCGGTTCGCAGCGCATCGAGGCTTCGCGCGAGAAGGTCTGGGAGGGCCTGAACAATCCCGAGGTCCTCAAACAGTGCATTCCGGGCTGCGAAGCGATCGAACTGGTCTCGCCGACCGAGATGACCGCCAAGGCCGTGCTGAAGATCGGGCCGGTCAAGGCCACCTTCAACGGCAAGGTGACGTTGTCTGACCTCGATCCGCCCAATGGCTACACCATTTCCGGCGAAGGCCAGGGCGGCGTCGCCGGCTTTGCCAAGGGCGGCGCCACCGTGCGTCTCGAGGCCGATGGCGAAGAGGCTACAATCCTTCACTATGACGCCAAGGCCGATGTCGGCGGCAAGATCGCCCAGCTCGGCGCGCGCCTGATCGATGGCACGGCCAAGAAACTCGCTGGCGATTTCTTCGAGAAGTTCGGCCAGGCGATCTCGCCCAAGCCGGAAGGCGAGGAAGCCCCCGCCGAACCGGAAAAGAAGGGCTGGTTCGGCCGCAAGAAGTGAGCCGTTCGCTCGTTCTCACGCAGGTATGAAGGGAAGGCCCAGCAAGGCCTGCACGAAGACGAAGAGCGTGACTGCTCCATAGGCGAGCGCGGCGGCGCAGACAATGACAGCGGCAATGCGGCCGCTGGCCCAGCGCTCTGCAATCAGGCCCAGGACGGGCATGATCTGCAAGACGTGCAGGCCGAGGAAATGAGCCACCCGCAGGTCGCCGCCCGTACGCGACCAGCCGAAGATCGGCACGCCCGTCGCGTCCGTGCGCGCGCCGCCGATCCAATGGCCATTGCCGGCGGAAAGAACGCTGCCCGAGCCTGCGCCGAGCACGAAAGTGAGCGTTAGCCCGAGCAGGACCGACAACCAGAAGGCGGTCGACCAGGCTTGCGGGCGGTGTCGCAGCAGCAAGACTGCCAAGGCAGGGCTCACGGCCGTGAGCGTCACCGCGCCGATGCCCATCAACGTGTACATCAGCCGGTGGAAGGGATCGGCCACGTTGTAGTGCGAGGCGAGGCCCTGCGCCGCTTGCAGCATGATGTAGCCGATCTCGAACGTGCTCGCTGCCAAAGCGAGGACGACGAGGACCCGCACCGCCCGCCCGTGGCGTGCCTGTTTCGGCAAGGCGCCGACGAACCAGGCCACGGTCAGGAGATAGAGGCCGACCGAGAGCTGGAATTTCAGCGGCTTGATCCAAACGGAGATGCCGTTGAGCATCCTGTCGTCGATCATCAGGGCCGCGAGGGTCGGGACCATCAGCGCCAGGATGACGAAGCCGCCGCGCGCCAGCCGGCGCTCGCGTCGAAGCAGATCATCCGCCACTCTCCAGGCAAGCGCATGGGGACGGCAGGCAAGGCGCAGGCTGGAGATGTTCGTCGTCATGCGGGTTCTCCTTGACGGCGGGAGAAGCCGCGGAGCCAGACGTTGCGCAGGGCCAGGAAGGTCAGGAAGCCGACGGGACCGAATAGGAAAGTGAGGGCGAGACAGGGCAGGACGGCCAGCTGCGGCACTCCGGCCCGTTTCGCCTCGCGCACCTCCCAGGCTCCGATCAGCAGGTCGAAGGCGAGGTAATGCAGCCAGCCGGCCAGGAGCAGGCCGCGATGGCCGAACAGCGCGGCGACATCGCTGAGAGAACCAAAGCCGCCTGCAGCTTCGCCCCAGAAGCGAAGGAGCAAGGCGGCATAGGCAAGGCCAAGCGCGATCGGAATGATTCTGCCGGCAATCGCCTGGGCCAGGGCCGGACGCAAGGGAGAGAGGGCAAGGACGATCCAGCCACAGAGAGCGAGGATGCCAGCCCAGGAAAAGACGTTGTCGAGCGTGAAAGCTTGATCGAGAGTCATGTCGGCATCTCCAACTTGACAGTGTCAAGATAAGGATGGCAGCAATTTTGACATTGTCAAGATCGTGATGGATAGTGATGCCGACCCTACGGTGCGGCGCGGTGGTGTTGATGATGCGGAGCGAAAACGAAGTGGAGCAGGAATCGACGGCGCACAAGGCTAGCTATCATCATGGTGATCTGCGGGCCGCGCTGCTCCTCGCGGCTGAACTCGTCCTGGCCGAACGGGGTGTCGAGGGCTTCACCCTTCGCGAATGCGCCCGGCGGGCGGGCGTCTCCCATGCCGCTCCCGCGCATCATTTCGGTGATGTCGCCGGTCTCCTGACCGCGGTAGCGGCGCTAGGATTCGAAACGCTCACGCTGTTCATGCGCGAGGCCCGCGCTGGCATCGACGAGCCCCAGGCCCGATTGCGGGCGATCGGCCGCGGCTATGTCGCCTTCGCCCGCCGATATCCGGAGAGGTTCCGGCTCACCTTCAACCGGCATCGGCTCAACATCGAGGATCCGGCCCTAAGGGCTGCCGGGCAGGAGGCCTTCGCCGAGCTCGAGACCGCGATTCGCCTGGTAACCAGGGCGGGCGAAGGCCCGCTCGAGGGCGAGCGGCTCGACACCTTGCTGCATGTCTGGTCGCTCGTGCACGGCTATGCCCATCTCCTGCTGGCGGGGCAACTCGACCGGCCTCTCAAGGGAGGAGGAGACGGGGCTTTCGATGCCGCCCTGGAAGGCGTGCTGGCCCGGCTGACAGCCCAATAGAGGCAGCCCGCCTGGGGTGGTCCCCGGGAAGACCTAAACTCTCCTGAAGGTGAAATAGGCGCCGCGCCGGCCCTCCCGCAATGCCTTGGCTTCGTAGCGGGTGGAGCGCCAGCCGTCCCAGGGCGTCAGCCAGTCGGCCTGGCGCTCGGCCGTCCATTCGAAGTCGGACGAGCGTGCCACGCGCGCCAGGGCATAGGCGGCATAGTCGTCAATGTCGGTGGCAAAACGCAGTTCGCCCCCAGGCCTGAGAGCATGGGCCAGATGCGTCAGCATTTCCTCGCCCAGGAAGCGTCGCTTGCGATGGCGGCGCTTGGGCCAGGGATCGGGATAGAGCAGATAGATGCGCCCGATCGAGCCGGCCGGCAGCCAATCCACCACTTGCTTGGCGTCGTTGTCCCACAGGCGAATATTGGCAAGCCCGTTCTGCTCGATCTGGGCCAGCATCTTGGCGGTGCCGTTGACATAGGCCTCGCAGCCGATGAAGCCGATGTTCGGGTTCTCGCCGGCACGCTGGGTGAGGTGTTCGCCGCCGCCGAAGCCGATTTCGAGCCAGACGTCATCCACAGGCCCCGGAAACAGGCCGGCAAGGTCGGCGGGAGCCGGGGCGGTCAGGTCGAGGCGCAAATGCGGCAGCGCGCCGGACATCAGGTCTGCATGCCCCGGCCGCAAGGTCTTGCCCTTGCGGCGGCCGAAGAAAGCGCCATGGCCCCGAGACGGGGCATCCATACCGTCGCCGAACTTGTGCTTGTCGTCTTCAGTCACGACCCATACCCACCGAAGCAAAGCGCTATGAAAAAAGCCTCTCCCGGCGAGCGGGAAAGGCTTTGTGTCTATTGTCGGCCTCGGATCAGGCGCGCACGGCCTTCTTGATCGCGTCGGCGAGGTCGGTCTTCTCCCAGGAGAAGCCGCCGTCGCGGGCCGACTTGCGGCCGAAATGGCCATAGGCGGAGGTGCGGGCATAGATCGGCTTGTTGAGGTTGAGGTGCTCGCGGATGCCGCGAGGCGTCAGGCTCATCACGTCGCGCAAAGCCTTCTCGATCTTCTCCTCGGCGACATTGCCGGTGCCGTGCAGGTCGACATAAATAGCCAGGGGCTCGGACACACCGATGGCGTAAGCGAGCTGGATGGTGCAGCGGTCTGCCAGCTTGGCGGCGACCACGTTCTTGGCGAGATAGCGTGCCGCATAAGCCGCCGAACGGTCGACCTTGGTCGGGTCCTTGCCAGAGAAGGCGCCACCGCCGTGGGGAGCTGCGCCGCCATAGGTATCGACGATGATCTTGCGGCCGGTCAGGCCGCAATCGCCGTCCGGACCGCCGACCACGAACTTACCGGTGGGGTTGACGTGCCAGACCGTATCCTTGCCGATCCAGCCTTCCGGCAGGGTCTTGCGGATATAGGGCTCAACCAGCTTCTTGATGTCGCCGGAGGTCAGAGTCTCGTCGAGATGCTGGGTGGAGAGCACGATCTGCGTCACGCCGACCGGCTTGCCGCCCTCATACCTCACCGTGACCTGGCTCTTGGCATCGGGGCCGAGCATGCCGAGGTCACCCGACTTGCGGGCCTTGGTGATGTCCTCGAGGATCTTGTGGGCGTAGTAGATCGGAGCCGGCATCAATTCCGGCGTCTCGCGGCAGGCATAGCCGAACATGATGCCCTGGTCGCCGGCGCCTTCGTCCTTGTTGCCGGAAATGTCGACGCCCTGGGCGATATCGGGAGACTGGCCGTGCAGCAGGACCTCGATCTTGGCCTTCTTCCAGTGGAAGCCTTCCTGCTCATAGCCGATCGCCTTGACGGCGCGGCGGGCGGCGCTCTTGATCTTGCCCTTGGTGATGGTGTCGGGACCGCGATATTCGCCGGCGATCACCAGGCGGTTGGTGGTGGCGAGGGTTTCGCAGGCGACGCGCACCTGGGAGGGATCCATTCCGGTCTTCGCCGCCTCGCGATAGAACAGGTCGACGATTTCGTCGGAGATGCGATCGCAGACCTTGTCGGGGTGGCCTTCAGCGACCGACTCGCTGGTAAACAAATAGTCGGAACGGGACACGAATGTTTCTCCACGCCAAAATGGAACTTGGTATCGTCCCGTTTTGGCGAGGGTAGGCTTCGCCGTCAAGCGGCAAATCGTACGTTTTGTTCGTTTAAAGGAACGCTGGAGCGATTTTCCGCCGCGTACGGCGGTTTGGTGGCATCACCAAACCGCACAGGGCGCATCGAAACCAAAGGGCGCCGATGGGCGCCGCTTCGCGGCTCAGGCGGCGTGTTCCTGGCTGAGCGTGGAGACGAGGTCGACGACCCGGCGCCGCACCTTCGGATCCTTGATGCGGGCAAAGGCCTTGTTCAGCTGCAGGCCTTCCGTGGTCGACAGGAACTCGATGACATGGGAGGTGTCGCTCTCACCGGCATGCTCAGCCGTATGCACGGAGCCGGTTTCTGGCGGCAGGCCTTCAAAGAAGAAGGAAATGGTGACGCCCAGGATCGAGGCGATCTGCTGCAGCCGGCTCGCACCGATGCGGTTGGTACCCTTTTCGTATTTTTGTACCTGCTGAAAGGTGAGGCCAAGCGCCTCGCCGAGCTTCTCCTGGCTCATACCCACCAAGACGCGCCTGATACGGACGCGGCTGCCAACGTGCTGATCAATGGGATTAGGAACTTTCTTGATCATAATATTAACTCCAGGTCACTAGCAAATATTTGAAAATACAGTGACGAATTTGAAAATGAATTGCGGCCGTAACGTGGCGGAAGCGCGGCGCGCCAGAGATACAATTGCGGCGGCGCAATCTGAAGTAGTTCAAATGCATCCTGCAACCAGCAGGGAGACTATACCTCCTTATGCGGGAAAATCCAGTCGGTCTCGCGCCTTCCGCTTGGCGCGGTTGTAACAAATATGTGTTATCGGGGCTGTCGGCGTCGGTTCAAGCAACCAAGGCCGGCGCCGATTAAGGCAATCAGAAACAATGCGGTAACAATGCCGGTGCCGGCCGTGGCGAACACCGGCGGTGGCAGGGTGGTGGGAAGCCGCGAATCGAGAACGCCGCTGGTGCCCAGCGGCAGGCTGGCGACGATGCGCCCCACCGGATCGATCACCGCGGAAACGCCATTGTTGCCGGCGCGGACCAGGGGGAGCCCTTCCTCGATCGCGCGAGCCCTTACCTCGGCGAAATGCTGGTAGGGACCCGGGGTGATGCCGAACCAGGCATCGTTGGTGACGTTGAGCAGCCAGCCGGGGCGGTTGGTCGGATCGATCACCTCGCCCGGAAAGATTGCTTCATAGCAGATGAGGATGCCGGCGGGCGGCGCGTTGGGAATATCGAGCGTGCGCAAGCCCGGACCCGTCGAAAAGCCGCCGCGCTGCTTGGTCAATTGCTCGAAGCCGAGGGATTCGAGCACGGACTGATAGGGCAGATATTCGCCGAAGGGGACGAGGTGCACCTTGTCGTAATTGCCGATGATGGTGCCGGTGGCGTCGATGACATGCAGGGAATTGAAGAAGCGCCAGCCGCCGTCGTCGAGATTCTCCTCCGCCCGGCCGGCGCCCGTCAGCAGCACGGCCTTGGGTGCAACCAGGTCCCCGAGCACCTTGAGGGCTTCGGGATCCTGCGCCACCAGGAAGGGGAAGGCCGATTCAGGCCAGATCAGATGGGTTGTTTTGGCAAGGCCGTCACTGCCGTCGGCGGCCGGTTGGCGTGACAAGGCCAGATAGCGCGTCAGCACTTCATTGCGCAGGGCCGGATTGAACTTGGCGTCTTGCGGCAGATCGGGCTGCATGATGCGCAGTTGCACTCCGTCGACGAAACCGGTGGGGTGCTGGCCAAGCCGCCACACGCCGAAGGCGGCCATCGCGACCAGAATGGCGACGGACAAGACCGGCCAGCGCCAACCACCCCGCCGCACCAGCGCCGCCGGCGTGGAGAACAGGACGAGCGCCACGAGTGTGAGCCCATAGGCTCCGATCAGGGACAGGCTCTGCGCCAGATGAAGCTCCTCGGCGAGCGCGTAGCCGAACAGGTTCCAGGGAAAGCCGGTCAGGATATGGCCGCGCAGCCATTCGCAGGCAGCCATTGCGGCGGCAAAGGCGAGGATGCGGGCATTGCCCTGCGACCACAGCAGGCGCGCCAGGGCAAACCCGGCCGCGTGAAAGAAAGCAAGGCCGGCAGGCAGGAGCAGCACGGCGAAGGGCAGCAGCCAGGCGAACTGATCGGCATCGACGAGGAAGGCATTGCCGATCCACCACAGCCCGGCCAGGAAATAGCCGAAACCATAGCACCAGCCGAGCCGGGCCGCCGCGCCGATGCTGCGCCAGAACCCGGGAGCCGGGTTCTCCGGCGGGAAGACGATGCCATCCAGCAGCCAGATCGCGACCGGAAAGCTGACGGCCAGCACCGGAAAGGCATTGAAGGGCGCCATGGCCAGCGCCGCCAGGGCGCCCGCCAGGAAGGCGACGGCCATGCGGCGCCAGCCTTTCAACCCGGCCAGGCGAGACGCAAGCGCAGCGATCACGTGGCGCCGTCGCCGCTGGTTTCGCTCGCCGGGCTCCGCTCGCCATTGGTGGCAATGGCCGCTTCATCGCCGGCAGGCGTCAGCTTCTTCTCGCGCTTGCGCCCATCGCGCGGCCTGACGATGCCGCTGCCGGCCGTGTGGATGCGCACCCGTTTCACCCGGCGCGGATCGGCATCGAGAATTTCGAATTCGAGCTGGCCCGGCCCCTGCACGATCTCGCCGCGCACCGGTACGCGGCCGGCCAGCGTCACCAGCCAGCCACCCAGCGTATCGACGTCGGCCTCGATTTCGTCCTCATGCATCTCCAGGCCGATGGCGGCGGCGACGTCGTCGAGATCGGCACGGGCATCGGCGGTGAAGATGCCCTCGCCCGAGGCGACGATCATGTCGCCATCATCCTCGTCATGCTCATCCTCGATGTCGCCGAGCACGATTTCGACGATGTCCTCCATCGAGACCAGGCCATCCGTGCCGCCATACTCGTCGATCACCAAAGCGAGCTGGGTGCGGGTGGCCTGCATCTTGGCGAGAAGGTCGATGGGGGGCATCGAAGGCGGCACGAACAGGACGTTGCGCGTCAGCGACTTCACCGAGCTCAGCGGCGTCGAGAGGGTAATGTTGCCCAAGGCGAGGGCGGCCTCCCTGGGCGAGGGTTTGGCGGTCTCGCCGTCCTTGGCGAGGTCGCTCTCGCGGACCTTGCGGCTCCGCCGCGCGGCGATGGCGGCCCGCGACGCCAGCCAGGCCACGAAATCGCGGATGTGGACCATGCCGCGCGGATCATCCAGCGTCTCGTTATAAACGGGCAGGCGCGAATGGCCCGCCGTCTGGAATACCTTGAGCAGGTCGCCCAGCGAAATGTCGAGCGGCACGGCCACGATGTCGGCCCGCGGCACCATCACATCGTCGACACGCTTGCCGCGCAGGCCGAGGATGTTCTTGAGCATGGCACGCTCTTCGGGGGAGAAGCTGGAATCTTCCGCAGCGCGTGAATTCTCGAGTGCATCGGCAAGATCGTCGCGGATGGAGGGCTGGGATCTCAGCCCAAGCGCGGACTTGATCCGTCCCAGCAGGCCTTCGTGCTGGGGCTCCTGGGAGGCGCTGGGTTGGCTGCTACTTCGATCGTTGCTGTCGGACATGGCTCTGTGTGTTAGAGGCTGTTATGGACCGTGGATGGGGTTTTGACGTGAGCGATTTTGGCCGAGGATGTCCGCACTTGCAAAGCAAGTGCGTGGGAGGGTGAGGACGCAAGCCTTTCGGCTTGCTACGATATCGGACGTACTCGTCGGCCAAAAGCGCCGCGCTCCTGCGGGGTGAGGTGAAGACTGGCCGCCTGCAGCGTCGCTTCGCTTGCCAAGACAGAAGTCTTGGCAGCGCTTGCTCCTCCCATCCAGCCAGTCTTGACCTCATCAAAATCCCATCCACGGTCCATAACAGCCTCTAGCTCGCTTCGCGCAACAAGGGCGCGTCGGCATAGGGATTGGCGATACCGAGTTCGGCGAGAATGCGCACTTCCAGCGCCTCCATCACCTCGGCCTCGGCATCGGTCAAATGGTCATGGCCGAACAGATGCAGGAGGCCATGCACGGTGAGGTGGCTGAGATGATCGGCAAAGCTCGTGGAGGTTTCCTCGGCTTCCCGCGCGATCGTCTCATGGGCAAAGATGATGTCGCCCAGCATCGGCGCCGTCTCGATTGCGTCTCCCACAGCCTGTGGGAAGGACAGCACGTTGGTGGGCTTGTCCTTGCCGCGCCACTCGGCGTTGATGACGCGGATCGAAGCATCGTCGGTCAGGACGATCGAGAGTTCGGCTCCCGGCGCATGCGCAAGCTCCGCGACGTCGAGGCTCTTGACCACTGCACGCGTGATCAAGGCCTCGATGGCATCGGGGTCCTGCCAAAGATCGCTCTCGATAGCGATCTCGATGGTGATGGCGGCGTCACTCATGACTTGGTTTCGCCCGAGGGCTTGCTAGCGTCCAAAGGCCTGGTCGAATCCCTGGCCTCATAGGCCCGCACGATCTTGGCGACCAGTTCATGGCGCACGACGTCGGCGGCGTTGAATCGGCAAATGGCGATTTCGGGTATGTCTTTCAACAGGTCGACGGCCTCGATCAGCCCCGATTTCTGCCCGGGAGGCAGGTCGATCTGGGTCGGATCACCGGTGATGATCATGCGCGAGCCTTCGCCCAGGCGCGTGAGGAACATCTTCATCTGCATCGAGGTGCAGTTCTGGGCCTCGTCCAGCAGCACCACCGAATTGGCGAGCGTGCGCCCGCGCATGAAGGCGAGCGGCGCCACCTCGATCATGCCCGAGGTCAGCCCTCGTTCGACGCGCTCAGGCGGCATCATGTCGTAGAGCGCGTCATAGAGCGGGCGCAGATAGGGGTCGACCTTCTCGCGCATGTCGCCGGGCAGGAAGCCGAGCCTCTCGCCCGCCTCGACGGCGGGGCGGGACAGGATCAGCCTGTCGGCCTCGCCCTTCTCGATCAGCGCCGCAGCGTGGGCCACGGCAAGATAGGTCTTGCCGGTGCCGGCGGGACCGGTGGCGAAGACGAGTTCATGCTTCTGCAGCGCCCGTATATAGGCGTCCTGCGCCAGCGTACGGGCGGCGATCGTCTTCTTGCGGGTGCCGACAGAGGCCGCGCCGCCGGTCGGCGCCACTTTCGGCTTGCCTTCCGGCGTGAACAGCACACCCTGCGAGCCAGCCATACGCAGCGCGCCGTCGACATCGCCCAACGTTATCTGCTGGCCCGAGCGCAGGCGTTGATACAGGCTCTCCAGCACGCGCTTGGCCTGTTCCACGCTGTCCTTGGCACCGCGCAGGGCGACATGATTGCCACGGGCCGTCGCCTCGATGCCGAGCTTGCGCTCGATGAAGGCGAGGTTCTGGTCATGCTGGCCGAAGAGAAGCGTGGCCAGGCGATTGTCCTCGAAGGCCGTGACGATTTCCGCAGGTGCGTCCGTCGTCGGCAGGGATGGGGTTTGCGTTGTCATGTGTGTCCGTCGTTCCTCGTCCACCTTCAAGCAACGGCCTCCCTGAATCCAGCGCCGGCCAGTATGCCGTGCAGCGACCAGGCACCCGTGGCCGTGATTTCGACGGGCGCCACCGTACCGATCAGGCTGTCATCCGCCTCGATCTGCACGGCTTGGAGATAGGGGGTGCGGCCGGCGATCTGGCCTGGCCGTTTGCCCTTGCGATCAAAGAGCACATCCATGGTGCGGCCGATGCTGGCCTGATTGAAGGCCTTCTGCTGGCCTTCGGTGAGCGCCTGCAGCCTGGCGAGGCGCGCGGCCTTCGCCACTTCGTCGACCTGGTCGGTCATCGTAGCGCCCGGTGTGCCCGGACGCGGCGAATATTTGAACGAATAGGCCGAGACATAAGTGACCTCTTCGATCAGCCGCAAGGTCGCTTCGAAATCCGCATCGGTCTCGCCGGGAAAGCCGACGATGAAGTCGGAGGAGAATGCCATGTCGGGCCGGGCATGCCGAATCTTCTCGATGAGCTTGAGATAGTCCGCTGCTGTATGCTTGCGATTCATGACATCCAGAATGCGGTCCGAGCCCGATTGCACCGGAAGATGCAGGAAAGGCATCAGCGCCGGCAGGTCGCGATGGGCCTCGATCAGGCTGTCGTCCATGTCGCGGGGATGAGAGGTGGTGTAGCGCAGGCGTACCACCGGCTCGATGCGGGCCAGGCGGTGCACGAGTTGGCCGAGCGTCCAGTCGCGTCCATCCGGCCCCTCGCCATGATAAGCGTTGACGTTCTGGCCAAGCAGGCTGATCTCGCGCACGCCCGCCTCGGCCAGGCGCTCGACCTCTGCCACGATGGCGGCGACCGGCCGCGAGGTCTCGGCACCGCGCGTATAGGGCACCACACAGAAGGTGCAGAACTTGTCGCAGCCTTCCTGCACCGTGACGAAGGCGGAAGGCCCGCGCGCCAGGGTCTTTTCCCGGCGTGGTGCGGGCAGGATGGCGAACTTGTCTTCGACCGGGAAGTCGGTGTCGACAGGCTTGCTGGTGCCATCGGCCAAGCCTGTCGATACTTTGGCGAGCAGGTCCGGCAGGCGATGATAGGCCTGGGGCCCGACCACGAGATCGACGGCGGGCGCGCGCCTCATGATCTCCCGGCCCTCGGCCTGGGCGACGCAACCGGCGACGGCGATCTTCAGATCGCCGCCCTGGCGGCGGCGCTCGTCGCGCGCCACGCGCAGGCGGCCGATCTCCGAATAGACCTTTTCCGCCGCCTTTTCGCGGATATGGCAGGTGTTGAGGATGACGAGGTCGGCATTTTCGGGGCTGGAGGTCTCGACGTAGCCCTGCGGTGCCAGCGTATCGGCCATGCGCTGGCTGTCATAGACGTTCATCTGGCAGCCATAGGACTTGATGAAGACGGTCTTTGTCGGGAGGTCGAGGGTCTCTGCCGGAAGGTTCTTGGCGCGCGTGTCCCTGGAGCCGGCATCACCATGCGGTTTCTGCGGGCGTTTGCTTTCGGTCTCGTCAGGAATCATGGTCTCGCTATAGCCACCTATCAAGGTGCTAGGGATAGCGGTTTTCCGCCCTGATGAGAAGAGGTTGAGTTGCCGCGGCGCATGGGGCCGCTGCAGCTTGGGGGCGCGAGTTTGATAGTAAGCCAACCCAGAGGCGCTGAAGCGCAGTATCCATGGTCGAAGCCCCAGCCTGCGGCGCGAAGTTAAATTGTAATACCGGCAATATCTGGAGCAGGAGGGACGTCATGCGCCAGCTGGAGCTATACCCAATTCCTTCAAGAGAGTCACCGCCTTTTCCAGACGGCCATTATCCGTCTTGCCGGCCTTTCTGACTTCGATCTCGGCGCGCCAGTCAGCAACCTTCTCGTTAAAGGCGAGCCAGTGAACGGTTGCAGCTAATTCAAGAACGGTCGAGCTCACGCCAGCGAAGCGCATCAGAAGCGTGCGTGCACGATCAGTATCAATCCCGCCAAGAGCGGGCATGTCTCCAACTGCCTCCGTCTTGAACGTGCTGTAAGGTGCCCCGTCCGATTTTCTAAAAACAGTAGCTTCTTCAAGCCGGCTCCAGAATTTGGCGTCTGTGACAGCATCAGATACAGCTTCGGAATAGGGACCGTAGTGATGATACTCGAACGGTGCGCCACTGCTGAGGCCGAGCTGATCGAGAAGATAGATTATTTTTTGCAGCCGGATGCGTCCGACAAGGCTACCGCCGGACAATGCGACAGCGCTAACGACGATTTCGTCAAGTTGCGGCATTGTTTTCCCCCGTGATCTTCTGAATTTTTGTGAGATCTTTTTGGTTAAGGAAATAGAAACGAAGAATGTCCTGGCTTTCAAAAAGTGCGGCAATTGGCTTGGAAAGCGAGGTGATATCGACAGTTCGGCCACCTTCTCGCCGGATGTAAACGCGCTTGTGCGGCGACACGGTTTCGCGAGTCGGGTCCTTGTATATGGAAAGCGGAGCACGATCAGGGAACACCGTCTTACCGATCTCATCCTTCATGTCGTTCTCAATGAACTTGCGCCTCGCGACATCCGCGAGTTGCGGGTTCACCGTATCGATCGAGACAGCTTTCAAAATTTTTCGGGAACAAATTCTGTCTGCGAAATCACGAATCATTCCTTCTCCATCAGTCGCACATATCTCCAACGCACTCCAGACCACGGTGTCGTCCAGAGCTACATATCGCCGGAGTTCGGGCGCCGCATCACGGTAGTATGCTCGAAGCGGATGATCCTTATGGACGGGTAACTTTGCTTTGCTCCCCTTTGCGGCCTCCCGCGCGAATTCCAAAAGAAACATCGTAAGCATCTGTTCGATGCCACGCGTGGTGCGGTGCAGATAGACCTGTGAATAAAGATGGAACCGCGCCAGTATGAAGCCTTCTACCGCCTGTAGAGCCTTTTCCTCAAAGGCAAAGGTCTGAATGACGGTACTGGAAGCTTCATCTGCATCCTCGTCCAGATCTGGCGACACATCCACCACTCGCAAATTGTCGAGCAACCAATCAAAATCGATCGCGCCAGCCCCCGAGCCGGTCATCATGCGATCTCGTCTCAGATAGTCGAGGCGGTCGGCATCGAATGAGCTCGAAACGACAGCAGAATAGAGATCTTGAGTCTTACCCATGAGCAGATCAGCGATGTCATCGGCAATTGCTCCTTGATTCCCAAATTGATCAGCTAGCACCTGCCGTATGTTGCCATCCTTTCGCTGAATTAGTTCAGCCGTCCAAACTTCATGGTCCTTGTAAAGGCCGTCCCGCTCTTTAATTCGTGCCTTTTCTGCATTCTCAAATGCATGACTAAATGGGCCATGTCCAAGATCATGAAGCAGCGCTGCAATTAGGGCAGTCCGTTTGCGATGTGGCTTCTGTTTATCCGGAGGAACATAACGCTCAGCAACCTTCATAAGAAGGCGCGCAATATAAAAGACACCAATAGAATGAGCGAGCCTTGTATGGGTGGCGCCTGGAAATGTAAATTCAGATACACCGAGTTGCTTCACTCGACGTAGACGTTGAAATTCCGGTGTGTCGATGAGGCGCCAAGCCGCCCTGTCAATTTCGTCATCAAGGTCGAAAGTAATCAGCCCATGAATGGGGTCGCGGAGACGTTTCAGCATTGGCACGACTTGGAACAAATAGGGAACTTGATGCTAAATGGCAAGGTAACTGCCCTGTGTCACATTGTAGCGGCCTATGGCGGCCATGTTGGAACGAATTCCTTCAGAACCGGAGCTTATTGTTTTAGCTCAGGAATCACCTGAATAATTATCATGGCAATTCTCGTTGATTTCGGCAAATTGCAAAACATTCTAAAGAAGCGATTCAAGCTCATGCCCTCTGTCGATCCTGCCGTGTTTGCTCCCGATGCCGTGGCCGAAACCACGGCGGCCCTCAATGCCGATATCATCGCCAAGATGAGCGCCTTGCCGGATTTGTGGTCCTTTCCGCCCGAACTGATCCGCGAGACCCGGCGCCAGGGCAAGGGGATCTTCCCGCTGCAGGGCAAGAGCGCGCGGGCGCAGGTGCTGGAAATCGAGGGCCGGCAGGGCAAGGTGCCGATCCGCATCATTGCGCCGGAAGTGCCGACCGGGGTCTACATGCACATCCATGGCGGCGGCTGGATGTTCAACCAGTCCGACTTCCAGGACGAGACGCTGGAGAAGATCGCCGAGGCCACCGGCATGGCCTGCATCTCCGTCGAATATCGCCTTGCGCCCGAACATCCCTTTCCCGCCGGGCCGGACGATTGCGAGGCGGCGGCCTTGTGGTTGGTGTCCGAGGGGCGCAAGCGCTTCCGCACCGAACGTTTCTTCATCGGCGGCGAGAGCGCCGGCGCCCACCTTTCCGCGCTGACGTTGCAGCGCCTGCGCGATCGGCATGGCCTCAGGCCCTTCGCCGGCGCCAATCTCATTGCCGGCTGCTACGATCTCGGCATGACTCCAAGCGCGCGCAATTTCGACAGGGGCAGACTTATCCTGACGTCGCGCGATATCGCACTGTTCGTGCGGGCCTGCGTGCCCGACGGCGTCGATCTGCGCTCGCCCGATGTCTCGCCGCTCTACGGCAATCTCGAAGGCATGCCGCCGGCCCTGTTTTCTGTCGGCACCTATGACGCCCTGCTCGACGACACGGTGTTCATGGCGGGGCGCTGGGAGGCAGCCGGCAGCCATACGACGCTCAGGCTATGGCCGGGCGGCTGCCATGTCTTCCAGGGTTTCGATTTTCCGATGGCACACGAAGCCTTTGCCGACGAGATCGCCTTCTTCAACAGCCTGTGATGGATGGAAGCGGCGGTGAGGTACCGCCGCTTCGCTCAGCCCCGCTTGCGCCAGGGAGCGTCCTGCTCCCAGTCGCCGGCCATGATCGAGCCATAGGGCACGACCTCGTCGATCACCTCGGCGAGCCCGTATTTGTCGATCTGGGCCCGGACCGAGGCGGCATTCTTGTAGGCCTGCGGCAGTTCGGACAGATCCGGCTTGCCGCAGTAGAAGCGCACGTCGATACCCTCGGGCAGATCCGGCTTTTCACGGCGCAGAAAGGCCGAGCGGCTGAGGTTGCGGCCCGCCCCATGTGGAGCGAAGCCGAGGGCCTCCTTGCGGTCGCGATGCGCCGTGATCAGGATCGGTTCGGCCATGTTGAGCGGGATTAGCGTGCGGCCATCATCATCCTGCGAAAAGCCGGCCCAGGAAGGCGTTGCGCCCTTGCCGTGATAATAGAGCCCGTCGTCGCGCCGGAATACGAAATTATGCTCGTTCCAGAACCGGTCGGCCACGGCGTTGCCCAGCGACCTGGCGGCATGATCGTGAATGGCGAAATGGCTTGCCTTGGTCCAGCTCCGCGCAAATTGCAGGGCCTGCCAATAGGCCTGCCCTTCCGCGCTCGAGGCCTTCAGCCAGGCATTGTGGGCCGGCACCCGCGGTGCCACGATCTGCGTGTGCTTGCGCGCTGCGGCCATGCCGCGCTTGTAGAGCTGGGCGCCGAGCCCGCGCGAGCCATGATGGGTCACCAATGCCGGCTGGCCGCTGGAACGCAGATGCCCGACATAGGCGAAGTGATTGCCATCGCCCTGCGAGCCGAAATGGCCTGTCACGATGTTGCCGAGCCCGCGCAGGAACGGATTGGCCTGCAACGTGGCGTCGATGCCGGGCGCGAAATCCGGGACGATCATCGTCTTGCGCCCACCGGGACCGAAATGGGTCACGGCTTGGACAGCGTCGAGGATACGCCTGGGATCGTCCTTGCGTGCGAACACGGTGATCGCCACCGAGCAGCAGATGTCGGCGGAATGAAAGCCGGGATGGATGGCATCCTCGCACGCCACCGCGCCACCGACCGGGATTGTCCCGAGGGCGGTGCCGGACGGGCAAGCGTCCGGCATCACAGCGCCGGCGACGATAGTCGGCACCCGCATGAGCGCGTCCATATGCGCGGTTACCGAGGCGAGGTTGGCGCGTTCGAGTTCGCCTTCGGCATCCAGGAAGACGCCATAGGGCAAGCCATTGGTCCGCAGCAGTGTCTCGACCGGCTGCAGGCCCTGCAGGGCGATGAAGATGGCGTCGTCATCCGCGCCAGCGCGGCGCAGGCGATTGGCCTCGGCCAAGCCCTGGCTGAACCATTTGCCGGGCTTGAAGCCCCAGGCGACCAGTGTGTTGCCGTCGATGGCTACGCTTTTTGCCGCGATGTCGGGGGAAGCCCCATCCGCATTCCGTGTCATTGCTCCGGTTCCGGTGTGTTGTCTTGCAACGCCGCGCAACAAGAGTTTGGGGGCAGGCTGGCCCTTAGGCTAATGAACCTGCAAAAGCAAGGGTTTCCCTTTGGGAAAGGTACTGGTACCCCGCAAAAGAAAAGGCAGGGAAAACCCTGCCTTCGAATGGATAGGATGGGATGCGAAGATCAGGCGCGGGCAGCGCGACGCTCCTTGTCGCGATCGCGCCTGCGGTCGAGCACCGGCTGGTAGGCGATCGAAGCATGATGGAGGCAGTACGGACCCGAGGGCCCGACACGGCTTCCACAGAAGCGGAAGTCCTCGCGGCCGGGATCGCCCAGCGGCCAGCGGCACATATGCTCGCGCAGTTCCATGATGGTGACGCGTTCGGACATCGGGATGACGACTTCCTCGACCGGACGCAGCGTAGGTTCGGGACGTTCCTCGATGGCGACAAGCGGCATCATCTGCGGAGCAAGGGCGGTGTTGCCCCGCACCACGGGCACGGAAGTCTGGGTGCGGAGAGGGTGCGAAGGAGCCCGGGTGGGCTTGATACGGCGCTGTGGCGCCGGCGCAGGAGCCTTGGCCCGGCCAGACAAGCCGAGTCTATGCACCTTACCGATCACGGCATTACGCGTGACACCGCCAAGTTCTGTGGCAATGGCGCTAGCAGACAGGCCTTCTGACCACAGCTTTTTCAGAAGTTCTACCCGCTCGTCTGTCCAGTGCATCAGCCTCTCCTGCCTTCCGCCTTGTTTTCGCCCGAATTCGCTACGCCGAATCCTTTCCCATCAGCCTCGATGTCGACAAAACATCGTTGCGCATGCACGCCATGAGCTGACAGGAGTTACGAGACGCCGCACGAGATGTCGTGCTTAACGAAGCCTTAACTACAATAGGCAGTGACTCCAGCGCAAGAGTCCTGCTGACGCGGTGTGCGTTTTCCCCAGCTTCGACGTCAAAGTGAGTCTTTTCGGTAACAGCGGGGGCGCATAAGTTTCCGTTTACGTCACGGAAGCCCTGCAAAGGGATCGACAGGAAACCAGCGGCGTACGAGATCGGCATAGATGCCCTGCTCCCAGATCTGGAAAAGGGCATAGTCGATCGCCTGCTTGAGATCGCCGTCCTCGCGTCGCAGGGCCATGCCGATGCCATCGCCGAAAAAGTGGCTGTCGAGATAGGGCGCGCCCACGAAGCTGCAGCAATCGCCGGCGTCCGAGCCGTTGAGCCAGAGCGACAGGCCGATGCCGTCGGCGAAGATCAGGTCGATCTCCCCGCGCTTGAGGGCTTCACGCAGCGCCGCGTCATTGACGAAGGACACTAGATTGGCGGTCTTGAGATAGGCTTTGGCGTAGGCGGCATGCGCCGTGTCGGCGACGATGCCGATATGGCGGCCAGCCAGCCCCTCCGGCGTGAAGACCGGCGGCGGATCCTTGCGCCGCATGGCGAAGCGGGCAGGACGCATGTAATAAGGGCGGGAGAACTGCAGCCGCTCGCGGGCTTCCTTGCTCGGCACGAGCGAGGCGGCGATGACATCTGCCTGGCCCTCTTCCAGGGCCGCGACGATGGTGTCCCAGCGCCGGGCCTGGATGGTGCAGGACAGTTTCAGCTGCCGGCAGACCGCGCGGGCAAGGTCGACATTGAAGCCTTCCAGAGTGCCGCTCGACCCCTGGAAGTCGAAAGGCGGAAAATCGTCCTCGGTCAGGAAGCGGATCCGGCGCACCGATTTCAGGTCTGGCCGCTCGGGGCGCCGGTGCGGATCCCACAGGCCATAGGGACCGGTGGTGGTCGAGGCGGCCCTGGCGTCGCCATAGGCTGATATGGCGAGCATCAATCCGAGGAGAAGCGTCGAGAGGGCGCCGAATTTCAACAGGTCGAATTCCTATTGCAGCGGGGCTGATCATTGTTTGGGTCGGGAATGCCGGATCCGTCCATGGCGATCCATCGCAAGGCCGACCCTTGATCTCGCACTCTATCGACCCTGCATGACAGTTTCCAGGAGCGCAACCACCTCGTCCGACGACGCGTGCAAGTCGAAGCTCGAACGCAGGCGGCCATCCTTGTCGAGTACAAGGACAGTGTTGGTGTGATCGATATTGTAATTCTTGCCTGTTCCCGGCAAAATTCTTGCTTCTATGCTGTAGAAGTCGCGTACCGCGGCAAGTTGTGCTGGGTCGCCCGTCAGGCCGCGCAGATGCGGGTCATAGGTGGAAAGGCTGGCCTTCAATTGCTCGGGCGTGTCCCTGTCGGGATCGACGGTGATGAAGAGCGTGTTGATCTGCGAGGCGTCCGGTCCCAGCTTCTTCATCACCTGCGCGAGCAGGAACAGGGTCGTTGGGCAGATGTCGGGGCAGTGCGTGAAGCCAAAATAGATCAGGCTCGGCTTGCCCTGCAATTCCTTGAAGTCGAAGGCTCTGCCATCGGCATCCGTCAACATGAACGGCTTGCCGATCACGCTGGTAGCCTTCTGCTCGGATAGGAAGAGGGCCCATAAGCCAAGGCCAGCAAACACAAGGAAACCTGTGCCGCCGATCAGGTACTTCCGACGGGTGAGTGCGACCACTTAGCGCGGCAGGGCGTTGGCCAATCCCTCATAACTGCGACGCAATTCAGCCAAGGCTTCGTCAATCTCGCGGCGCTGGCGCTCCAGATGCTCGATCTGCTCGCGGACGGTGCTGGCGCTGATGTCGAGACTTGCCGTCTTGCCTTCCCCATGATGGGCGATCATCTCGCCGATTTCCACCAGGGTAAAACCCAGCCGCTTACCCTTAAGGATAAGTTGCAGATGCTCGCGGTCACGTGCACTATAAAGCCGAGTCAGGTTGTCGCGCGTTGGATTGAGAAGGCCCTTGTCCTCGTAGAAGCGCAAGGTTCGCAAGGTAACGCCAAACTCTCGCGCAAGGTCACCTATTGTATAGGTGACCGTACTATTCGTGGCGTTTTCTGTCTCTGCTACGAATACCGTCACCGGTTGGCCTTTTGTGTTTGTCGCCGACCTGGCTTCCAACTTTGACATGGTCTCTCTCTCGCGCCCGTTACAGGCTAGCAGCGCCGCTACTCGTTCGTTGCAACAGGTACCATAATACGAAATCCGGGGGGCGTCAGCAATTAATATATTACCAAGCGAACGCCTAGATCTCCAGCAGGGAGATCATAGCCCCCGCTCTGCTTCCTTTCAAGGGTAACGTATTAAATTAGCGCGCGTTAAGCGTTTCGAACAACACGGGCATCAAGAGAATTCTAGCCTTGTCGCAAAGTCTAATGTCGGTTCTTGCACGGTACCCCACTTTCCTGTCCGCTCGGGAGCTTGGGTGGTAGGGTTTTTAGTAAAAAAAGCGCTTTGGATGCTCTACAATGTTGTTGCTGCCAGGAAGAGCGCTAGGGCAGTGACGGTTAAGGGGATATTTACCCTGTTGCGCGAAAGCTGCTGCTGCGGGCACTGCGTGCCGCCCTCTTTCCGTGTTTCCGGCCCGGTTTTCCGGGGCGGAGGACGGCAGAGGCGTGAGAATCAGGCCGTTCGCCGGCACGGGAAGCTAAATGAGCCAAGCAGTGTCATGGAGTGTCGAGGGCGTCGATTCCCAGACGCGCGAGGCTGCCGCCATTCTGGCACGGCGCTCGGGCATGACGCTTGCTCAATGGCTGAAATCGACCGTTGCCGAGCAAAAACTGCATGAACCGTCTCTTTTCGAGACGCAGAGCGATCTCCCGGAATCGCCCTTGGCTGCGATTGCACGGAAGCTGGCAGCCAGCCAGGAAAGGTATGCCGGTAGTGGTTCGAGTGACCCGAAACGCAGGATCCAGACAGTAGAGGTCAGCGCGTCCGTGCTCGCGCGCCATATCCGAGCAAGCGAAACCAGAATGGCGGGGCTGATCGAGCAACTTATCCACAGGCAGGAGCAGAGCGAGACCCAGATGGCCACCCTGGTCGATGCCCTCGTGGACGGTTTCGCGTCTCGACCCACGACTACGGCGCCTGTCGATGATACCGATGGTCTTGACGATTTGGCACGCGATCTGGAGCAGCGCATCGCCGGCATGGCCACCAAGCTCGGTCCGTCTGCGTCCGCACCATCGGTTTCGCCGGCGCCCCGTGACGATCTGAGCGAACAGATCGCGGCGCTGACACGCGAGGTCGCCGAACTGCGCCGCAGCCATCCCGCCGTCGCGCCCGGCCAGGAAGATCTCGCCGGCCTGCGTACGGAAATGGCGGATCTCAACCGGCATATCGCCGACATCCGCTCCCCCGAGCAGTTCGCTCGTCTCGACAAGAAGCTCGATCTGCTGACGCGTCAGGCCCAGGACCCGGCCGTACTGGCCGCTCTTCAGCGTGAGACGGCCGACATCCGCGCCCGCCTTGGCGATCTTGTTCGCCAGCCTGAGGGGGTGCACGATCTTCACGAGAAGATCGATGCCCTGCGCCAGGCCGTCGACGATGTGCAATCCTCGACCAATGCGTCGCTGACGGGGCTGATGACCAAGCTCGAAGGCCTGGATGGGCGCGTCATCGACGAGGCGGCCTTCTCCGCCCTGGAGCGGCAGATCACGGCGATGGCGGGGAGCATCGAAGGGCTCGGCAGCGGAACGCTTGGCGCCGCACAATTGCGGGAAACTTTTGGTGAGGCTTTGGCCGGATCGGCTTTGGCGGCCTTGCCGGAAGAACTGCAGCGTTTCTATAGCGAATTGCGCCAATATCAGCAGGACGATGTCCGGGATACGCGCACGGCCCTCGAAGCCTTGCAATCGCTGCTGCACCAACTCGGCAACAGTCTGGCCGCAGTCGAAGACATGGTCAGGAGCCGGGGTGGATCGGTCATCGTCGGGCCGCCCAACATGTCCGGCATCGCGCCCTTGTTCGGCCGCGAGCGGCCCGATGACATTTCATGGTCCGACGATCTGCCGCGATCCCTTGCGGGCGACGGATCCCGGAGTTCATCCGCAGAGGCACCCCAAAATATCGGCCGCCCCAGCCAGGTTTCCGCCCTCGGGGCGGGCAGCCCGTTGCCGTCGAGTGGAACGCGCAGCGCCTTCATCGCCGCAGCCCGGCGGGCGGCGCGTGCTGCAAATGAGGCCGAGGGGGCCATCACGCGCGAGGAGAACGATCCCGTGACCGGAGATGAACCTTTCTACAAGCGGCACAAGCGCCCGATCCTGCTAGGCTTGGCGGCCGTGACCATGATGCTGGGCGCGTTGCAGGGTGGAAAAGCCGGCGCTGCTCCCAGCGGCAACCGGCCGATACCGCGCCTGAGCACGTCGGCGGTTCAGCAGGTGCGGCCGGCAATCACCATTCCCAAGCCGGAACAGGCCGGGCAGGCTCTAGCCTGGTTCGAGGAGGCCCGCCGGCTCGATCGGCCCGAGGCCTCCACCCAGGATCTCGCCAAGGCGGCCGGGCTTTATCGCCAGGCGGCCCAGATGGGCTATACGCAGGCGCTGTTCCTGCTGGGGCTGGCCTATGACAAGGGCAGGGGGGTCGGTCAGGACGCCGTGCTGGCGGGACTGTGGTATCAGCGCGCGGCCGAGCATGGCTCGGTGAACGCGATGTACAATCTTGCCGTGCTCTATGCCAATGGCGCCGTGATGGGCGCTCCCGATTACGAACAGGCCGCTCGCTGGTTCCATCAGGCCGCCGAGAAGGGCCATGTCGGCAGTCAGTACAATTACGCCCTGCTGGCAGCCCGGGGCCTCGGCACGCCGCGCGATCTTGCCGTTTCCTATCGCTTCCTCGCGCTTGCGGCGGCGGCGGGTGACGCGGACGCCCTGATGAAGCTGGCCGAGCTCGAGCCGCGCCTGTCGCCGTCGCAACGCGCTGCAGCCGAGGCGGGCAGGACCGGGCATCATCCCTGTTGAGGGGCGTTATTCCAGCAAAATGAGGCGCAACCAGCCTTCTCCCGCAAGGGGAGAAGGAAGTGGCACCCTCTCACCCGCCCAGGCAGCGCGCTCTCGGGAAGGCGAAGACGCGCTCGTCGCCCATCAAATGGGCCGTGAAGCCGTCGGGGAAAAGTGGCGCGAAGGCGGCGTCGCGCACGTTCAGCCCGCCGGCATAGGCGCCGAAGGCCGGCAGGATGGCACGCCTGCCGTCGCCGGCAAAGCAGCGCCGTCTCAGCGAGCGGCCGCGCGTGGCTACCCGGGCCACGGGATGCAGGTGACCGGCGATCTCGCCAGGCTCGGCTCTTGCCGATGGCTCATGTCGAAACAGCACCGGCCCGATGGCCAGTTCCGGCGTTGCCGTGCCGCCAAGGTCGGTTGGGGGATCGGGATCATGGTTGCCGGCGATCCAGAATATTTCGCGCCCGTGGATGCAACGCTGTAGCGCTTCCCGGTCGCGCGAGGCGAGGCGAGTATCGGCACGGCGATCGTGGAAACTGTCGCCGAGGAAGATCAGCCGCCTTGCACTGAAACGAGACAGGAGCCGCGCCAGGCGTTTCAGGGTCTCGGCGGTATCGTAGGGCGGCAGCAATACGCGGCGTTCGGCGAAGGAAGAGCCCTTTTCAAGGTGCAGGTCCGATACGACGACCAGGCTTTCTTCGGGCCAGACCAGCGCGCCGTCGGCGGTGGCGAGGAATTCCACCCCGGCGACGCCGAGCACGGCTTCGTCCCGCCGGATCATCTCAGGCGCTTCCTCTATCGTCGGCTCGATCCTGCCGTCCAACCATGGCCTCCGCGATCAAATCATCCGCTGCCTCGGCGAGGACGCTGTCCGTCGCCTCGCCGTAAACCGGCTCCCGGCCGATCTCCAGCATGATCGGCACCGCCAAGGGCGAGATGCGATCGAGCCTCTTATGAATGATTCGGCCCCTGATGCGCGAGAGCATGCTGGAAAGGCGCTGGAGATCGAGCAGTCCGGTGCGCGCATCCTCCCAGGCGGCGCGCATCAGGATGTGGTTGGGCTCGTGCTGGCGCAGCACGTCATAGACGAGGTCGGTGGAGACGGAGATCTGGCGCCCGGTCTTCTCCTTGCCGGGAGCGCGGCGCTCGATCAGGCCTGAAATGATGGCACAGGTGCGGAACATGCGCTTCATCAGGGCGGATTCCGCCAGCCATTCCTCGAGGTCGTCGCCCAGCATGTCCTGGTCGAACAACTGGTCCATCGCGGCCCTGTGCATGTCGGAAACGCCCCACACCGCCAGTGCATAGTCGTTGGCGACGAAGCCCATCGGCTTCAGTTTCGCCCGTTCCAGCCGGCGGGTCAGCAGCATGCCGAGCGTCTGATGGGCGAGGCGGCCCTCGAAGGGATAGCAGACGAGATAATGGCGGTTGCCGCGCGGAAAGGTCTCGACCAGGAGGTCGCCGGCCGGCGGCATCCGGGAGATGTCGCGCTGCAGGCGCAGCCAGTCCGCGACCTGATCGGGCAGGGCGGGCCAGCTGTCGGGATTGGCCAGTATCGAACGGACGCGGGCGGCCAGATGCGTGGAAAGCGGGAATTTGCCACCGGCGAAGGAGGGGATCTTCGGGTCCCGGCCTGGTGGCGCGCGGGTGACGAGCACATCCTCCTCCTGGATGCCTTCGAAGCGCAGGATCTCCCCGGCGAACAGGAAGGTGTCACCGACCGAAAGTCCCTCGGCGAAATATTCCTCCACCTCGCCCAACACGCGTCCGAAGCCGCGCCGGGCCGATGTTTCGCCCGGCTTGCGCTTGGGCGGGCCGGAAGCCTTGGGATCCATGAACCAGGGCAGATACGGCGTCGGCTTGTCGGCGGCCATGCGGGTCGGCTCGCGAGGGCCTCTGTTGGAAAGGCGCACCTTGAGCAGGGCTTCCTCCACGATGGTGCCGACATTGAGCCGATAGGCTTGCGCCACCATGGGATTGGCGATGCGCCAGAGGCCATCCTTGCCCCGCCGGATCTTGGCGAAGCGATCGTAGGTCTTCAGGGCGTAGCCGCCGGTCGCCACGAAAGCGAGGACGTCGTCAAAGGTCGAACGGTCGAGCTGAGCATAGGCTTCGGTCGAGGCGATTTCCCGATAGAGCGCATCGGCGTCGAAGGGAGCACCGCAGGCAACCCCGAGCACGTGCTGAGCCAGCACGTCGAGGGCGCCGGTGCGGGCGATCGGCGTGTCCTGCTCGCCGGCCTTGGCGGCATCGACCGCTGCCTTGCATTCCAGCACCTCGAAGCGGTTGGTCGGCACCAGGATCGCCTGCGAGGGCTCGTCCAGGCGATGGTTGGCACGGCCGATGCGCTGGAGGAGGCGGGAGGCCCCCTTGGGCGCGCCGACATTGATGACGAGATCGACATCGCCCCAGTCGATGCCGAGGTCGAGGGTAGAGGTACACACCACAGCCTTGAGCCGTCCGGCGGCCATGGCTTCCTCGACACGTCGACGCTGGCCGACTTCCAGCGAACCGTGATGGAGCGCGATGGCGAGGCTTTCCTCGTTCACCCGCCAGAGTTCCTGGAACACGAACTCGGCCTGCATGCGGGTGTTGACGAAAACGAGCGTGGTCTTGTGGGTCTTGATCAGGGCGTAGAGCTCGGCCATGGCGTGGCGGGCGGTGTGGCCGGCCCAGGGCAGACGCTCGGCCGTTTCCAGGATGTCGAGCACCGGCGCCGCACCGCCTTCGGCGATCACCAGGTCGGCCATGGCTGGGCGGTCGGCCCCCAGAATCTGGTGGCCGGGGGATTGGGGCACGATCCAACGCCGGAGTTCATCCGGGTCGCGCACCGTGGCCGAGAGGCCGACGACTTCGAGATCCGGCACGAAATACCGCAGGCGCGCCAGGCCGAGGGCAAGCAGGTCGCCGCGCTTGGAGGTGACGATAGAGTGGAGTTCGTCCAGCACCACACGCTTGAGACCGCCGAACAGGTCGGCAGCCTCCCGGCTCGCCAGCAGCAGAGCAAGCTGTTCGGGGGTGGTGAGCAAGATATCGGGCGGGTCGCGCTTCTGGCGTTGGCGCTTGGCCTGGGGCGTGTCGCCGGTGCGAGTCTCGATGCGGATGGGCAGCCCCATCTCGCCGGCCGGGCGCTCCAGGTTGCGGGCGACGTCGACGGCCAGCGCCTTGAGCGGCGAGATGTAGAGCGTGTGGAGCGCAGAGGGGGCGTTGGCGCGACGAGGAGCGAGGTCGATCAGGCTCGGCAGGAAGCCGGCCAGGGTCTTGCCGGCGCCGGTGGGGGCGATCAGCAGGGCCGAGCGCCCGCTGCGCGCCTTCTCGACGAGCTGAAGCTGATGCGGTCGCGGCGTCCAGCCGCGGGCCGCAAACCAGTTTGCGAAGATCGCCGGAAGGGTTGGGAGCGGCGAGCTGGAGCCCAGATCTCCTGTCTCTCGCGTCCCGATCTGTTCATTCATGCCGCTATCGCCGATTCCTGCGGAGATATTGGCCTGCCGGGGTCAGATGTCCACTATCGACCTGAAGGTGCTAGCGGCAATCATAGATTGCCATGATAGCATGGGCCTCGCCATAGGCGCCTGGATCATTGGTGATGCTGTAGCGGATGGGAGGGCGTGCCCCCTCGCACCCCTCCCGGCGAGCACGTGCATCCAGGTCATGCATGATGGCGGGTGTGATGGGTTGAGGTCTGCGCCAATAGTAAAAATTGGAGACCATGAGCCCTCCAGCGTGACTACCATCGCCAATACGCGAAATGCGCTTGACCACGTCGCCCCGCGAAGTCTCCTGAGAGGTGCGGGTGATGAGGTTCAGGTCGCTTCGGCTGGCGCAACTGGCAAGGCTGAGGCTTGCCACGGCTATAGCGAGAATTTTCGAGTACATGCTCTTTCTCCGGAGACCAGAGGCGGATTCCGCAAAAACCCGCTTGAAGCGGGTCGGTCGTCGGCCCGGTGTTCAATCGCAGTCGTAGTGGGTGATGATGCGATAGGCCGAGGTATAGGTGCCCCAGCGAGCGCTGACGCTGCTGCGCACAGGGACATTGCCGTCGAGGCAGCCGGCACGGCGAGCCCGGATGTCCATGTCGCGCAGGATCGGCGTCGTCACCGCCTGGGGCCGGCTCACATAATAGAAATTCGACACCATCAGATTGCCGGCCAGGATGCCGTCGGTGATGCGAGTGGTGTCCTTGACGACCCGGCCGCGCGGCGTCTGGTCAGCCGTCCTCGTCAGGGTCTGCAGACCACCGCTGGTTGCACAGCTCGCACAGGCAAGGCCCGCCAGGACAACCGCGGAAATTCTCGAAAACATAGTGCCCCCTTCAAGCGCATGACTCTCCGTTGGTTGGCAAGCAACCAAGTCCCCCGAGCCATCCTTACGTTGGGGAAGTAATTTTGCCAAGGCGCGCGACGTACCAGGAGTGGCGCCGAAGTTTTCTTGTCTTGCGGACCGGTCAGCGTTCCAGCACGACCACCAGGCCCGGCACCGGAACGCCTCGGTCGGTGCGAGCCCAGGCGTCATCGAGATGGCGTGGCTGCAGGCCGGCCGCGGCCACCCAGCTCTCGATGCCTTCACGCGAATGGGCGTAGCGCAGATCGTGATTGAGAATGAAGGCGGCAGGGCCGTCCTGACTCTGGACCGTGAAGGCGAACAGCCCGCCGGGCACCAGCACGCGCGCGGCTTGCCGGAAAATGGTGTCGAGGTCACCGAGATAGATGAACACGTCGGCGGCCAGGATCAGGTCGGCGCTGCCCGCGTCCTGCCGGAGGAGAAAATCGGCGATATCGGCTCGTTCCAGCTCACGATAGATCTGCTTGGCACGTGCCTTGGCAAGCATGGCGGCGGAGAGGTCGACGCCGACGATATTTTGGCAGTAGGGGTGGAAGATCTCGCCCGCAAGACCGGTGCCGCAACCCAGATCCAGTGCGCGTTCGAACGGCCCTTGTCGGCTAAGTCCGTCCAATGCCATGCGCAGCAGGGCAGGGCCACGATAGGAGAGATTGTCGACCAGGGAGCGCTCGAAGCGCGGCGCATATTCGTCGAACAGGGCGGCGATATGGGCCGGCGTCATCGCGCCATTGGCCGGCATCTCGCCGAGCCGGGCCAGACGTGCTCCAGCGCCTGCTTCATCCGTCGGGTCGAGGGAAAGGGACCTTCGGAAGGCCTCGATGGCTTCTTTCAGACGGCCGAGTGTCTCGTTGAGATCGCCAAGCGTCAGCCAGCCGGCGGCCCAGCCAGGCGCCTCATCAAGGGCCTGCGCCACCAGTTCGGCGGCCGATGCAGGATCGCCCCCGGTCTTGTAGTCCATGGCATAGGCGAAACGGCGGTCGGCGATGGCATTGCCGGAGGAACGGGCTTTGAGCATGGTGGGGCTGCGGGAGAAAGCCGAGCGGACAGAACGGCCTGTCGGGCCATGTAGAGTTCGTGATGCCGGCAGCTCTCATCAAAATTGCGAGCACGACGACGTCCCTGGAAGCGCCAAAAGACGCCTACAGCCTGCCGGCTGACCATGACGGCCAGTTCTTGAGGACCGCGTCGGCGAAGGTCGAGCCGACACGATAAGCATTGGCAACCGACGGGCCGAAGCCGCCGGACTTGGCGCTGAGCGACTCTGCCGCGCTCTGGCCGGGCGCCTCGCGATCGAAGTTGGAGGCGGTGCGCAGCACGGCGATGCGGTCGAAGTCGAGCAGGCCGGCTTCGGCGCCGCGCTTGAGGGCGGTCAGCGTGGCATTATCTTCCATCTGCGTGGTGCAGTAATTCGCCTTGCCGTCGGTGGCATGCCTGGCCCAGCGTTCCATGGCCTCGCCGATCCTGGATCCGTGCCAATAGGTGTCGATCGAGACGGTATCGCACAGCTTCACTGTCGGTTTGTCGCGGGCGGCTTCGTCCTGATAGCGGCTGCGATAGTTCTGTGCGTCCTTGCCGTCTGCGAGTTCGACGGAGCGGGTCAGCTCGAAGGCCTTTTCCGCCAGTTTCGGATTGAGCGCATAGACCTCGGTACCGGCGCTCCAGCCTGCCTTGTCGCTCGGCTTGGCGGCGCCAAGGGGCAGCATGCCGTCGGGCCAATCGGCGGGGATCTGGCGCGGGTCGATATCGTGGCGCAGGCCGCCATCGATGACATAGCGCGCCCACAGCGCCGATCCCAGCGTGCCGTCCTTGGGATCGACGCCGGCAATGCCGTCGATCAGGAAATAGGTCTGCTTCAGGTCGAACTTGCCGCCGAGGACGAGGGCTGCCGTCGAGCTGGCCGCATTGGCATAGCCCATGGCCGTCGTCATCACGCACAGGCCGTCGGTATCGCACGCGACGTCGGGATATTCCCGCGACAGGCCGGGAACCTTGATTTTCGTCGTCAGTTTCCGGGCCTCGAGCCAGGGCTTGGTTTCCTCGCCGAACATGGTGATCACCATCACCTTGGGGGCGATCCGTTCGGCGGCGCTGACATGGGTAGTGAAGACGAGAGCCAGTGCCGCCACCAGGCCGGCGCCGACAAGATATTTGCTTGCGGATGGCACCCGCGATTGGGCCTTGGCCAGCGTCGGCGTCCGGTTGAACAGCATCTGGAAGGGATCTCCATGGTTGCCCTCTCCGGTATCGCATGGGCGGGGCGATGTCATCCTGTTCCACATGATGGTGACGCCGCATTTTGTTCATCATTTGTGGATGGGAGTGCCGAGAAAGTTGAGGAAGGGCGGATCGTGCTCAATTTTCCCGCTTCTTGGCGGGGGACGCTTGTGGTTTTTGGCGAGCCGGAGCCTATTGGTGCGGAGATTGGACGCCCGCCTATGGACCCTGATGACCTTCGTAAAATCGCGGTGCTCGTGTTCGTGGCACTCTTGCTCGCTGCGTGTATTTGGGTCTTCGAAACCCTGAAGGCCGACAATGACCTGTTGAATTGCGTGACGTCTGGGCGCACCAACTGCGAGCCGCTGCATCAGTAATGGATCGCCCGGAAACTCAGGCGCCGCGCGGTCAGACGTTCAAGCTTCGGCCTCATATTTGATGCGTCAAGGGGGCGCTGAGCCGGCAGGCGCGCTATATGGCGAGGATGGCAGGCCAGCCGCTGCCTGTTCGGGCTGCCACCGCCGGTGATGCACCGCAGTGTCCCGAAGGCATCGACCATGCAGGTCATGACGGCCTTCGCTTTCCACGCATGCTCGGGAACCCAACCAGGTTTGGAGCGTTGCTGCTGTCGTCATAGCTGTTGGGCATATTTTGATTTTATCCGTAATTTGGGGAGAAAAACCCGCTTCCGACGGCGCTTGGGAATTCGCCTTGAAATCGGCGCTGCGGGTTCAAATCTCTGTCTCGGCTTCGAACGGCCATACACTTATTGGACTAGTTGAGGTGTGAAATGTCGGAAGTTGCCTTCCATCATCCTGTCTCGTTCAAGCTCGGGCACAATCGGACGGTTGTGATCCGATCGGTTCAGCAGGCACTGGATTTTCTCGACAATCGGTGGCCTGAGATGGGTGAAGCTCTCTATGTGGTTGCCCGAGGCGCCTGCCTTGAAGCGTTGATCGACGGGGGGAAAGTCAAAGCCGCGAGATATGCCTTCATGGACGCCCTGGTCGAGGCTGGGCTTGAGCCGGTCTTCGAGTTCGGATTCATGTCGGCAATGAGCAACAGTTCACACAATGGATTGGTGACCTGAGCGATGATGGCCTTGGGGGAGGCATCGGTCTGTCTCCCCAGATAGGCACGGTGCCGGACTGCCCCCGAGTGATACAGCAAATCAAGTTGACTTGGAGTGACAGGACTTGAAGTGGCGGGACAAGCGCTCGGCGTGGCCATGCCAGCCTGAAAACCGGAGGACGCTGGCACGCACCTCCTGGCACACACCTCCTGGCACCCGCACCTTGGCCCCGTTCCGCTTTCACCCTATGTTCTCGCGATGCGGCCTTCTGACTTGCTGATTCCGACGCCGTCGGGGCTGTATTGCCCGCTGGCGGATGTCCATGTCGATCCCATCGGGCCGGTCGAGCGGGCCCTGATCACCCACGCCCATTCCGATCATGCCCGCGCCGGTCATCGCCAGGTGCTGGCCACCGCCGAGACGCTGGCGATCATGGCGGCGCGCTATGGCGAGGATTTTTGCGAAACGCGCCAGACCGCCATTCTCGGCCAGAAGCTCGATCTCGGCGGCGTGAGCGTAACGTTTCACCCCGCCGGCCACGTGCTGGGCTCGGCGCAGATTGCCTTCGAGGCAAAGAGCCTGCGCATCGTCGCCTCGGGAGACTACAAGCGCCAGGCCGATCCGACCTGCCTGCCCTTCGAGCCGGTACCCTGCGATGTCTTCATCTCGGAAGCCACCTTCGCCCTGCCGGTGTTCCGCCATCCCGATCCCCGGCAGGAGATCGGCAAGCTGCTCGGGTCGCTGGCTCTGTTTCCCGAGCGGGCCCATCTCGTTGGCGCCTATTCCCTCGGCAAGGCCCAGCGCATCATCGCCATGGCCCGCCAGGCCGGTCATCAGGCGCCGATCTATCTGCATG
This sequence comes from Labrys sp. KB_33_2, assembly GCF_052114505.1. Taxonomy (NCBI): domain Bacteria; kingdom Pseudomonadati; phylum Pseudomonadota; class Alphaproteobacteria; order Hyphomicrobiales; family Xanthobacteraceae; genus Labrys; species Labrys sp. KB_33_2. Next base: position 234,828 of record NZ_JBFREW010000001.1, read on the forward strand.
GCGCCATGGAGAAGGTCACGCGCCTCTATGAAGCCTTCGGCATCGAACTCGGAACGCTGCAACTGGTGCGCGACGTCAAGCCTGCCGAACTGGCTGGTGCCATCGTGCTCTGTCCGCCCAGTGCGGCCCAGGAAGCCTGGTCGCGCAAGATGCCGGATCCCCTCAGCGTCTACGCTTCGGGCTGGATGCGCATCCGGGCGCGGGCGCGCCAGAGTGGCGCCGAACTGCCGCTGGTGATCTCCGACCATGCCGATTGGTCCGATCTGCAGCGCTCGATCCTGGAGACGGGCTGCTCGGAGCTCTGGGTCACGCACGGCCAGGAAGATGCACTGGTGCATTGGGCCGGCAGCCAGGGGCTGAAGGCCCAGCCCCTGCACATGATCGGCTATGGCGACGAGGAGGCGGAGGAGGCATGAACCGCTTCGCCGAACTGCTTGATCGCCTTGCCTATGAGCCGGGCCGCAACGCCAAGCTGCGGCTGCTGACGAGCTATTTCCGCGATACGCCCGATCCGGACCGCGGCTATGCGCTTGCGGCGATCACCGGGGCGCTGTCCTTCCGCAACGCCAAGCCGGCCTTGCTGCGCGAGTTGATCGGCGAACGGGCCGATCCCGAACTCTTTGCGCTGTCCTACGACTATGTCGGCGATCTTTCCGAGACCATCGCGCTGATGTGGCCGGCCCGGCCGGGCATGAACCATGCGCCTACCTTGTCGGAAGTGGTGGAGGCTCTGAGCCAGGCCGGGCGCTCGGAAATGCCTGCCCTGATCGCCCGCCATCTCGACGCGCTGGACGAGAAGGGGCGCTGGGCATTCCTCAAGCTCATCACCGGAGCGTTGAGGATCGGCGCTTCCGCCCGTCTCGCCAAGAGCGCCGTTGCGGCGCTGGGCAAGCTCTCGGCCGACGACATCGAGCTGGCCTGGCCAGGCCTGCAGCCACCCTATCAGGAGCTGTTCGCCTGGGCGGAAGGCAGGGGCGAGCGGCCCGAGAGCGGCAACCCCGCCCCGTTTCGGCCGGTGATGCTGGCCCATGCCCTGGAAGAGGGCGATCTTGCGGCCATCCTGCCGGACAGCCATGTCGCGGAATGGAAATGGGACGGCATCCGCGTCCAGGCCGTCGGCGCTTTCACTGAAAATGGACCCGTGCTGCGCCTTTACTCCCGCACCGGCGAGGATATTGCCCCGGCCTTTCCCGATCTCGTCGAGGCCCTCAATTTCGAGGGCGCCATCGATGGTGAATTGCTGGTGCGGCGGCTCGGCGAGGATGGTGCCGGCCGCATCGAGAATTTCAATGCCCTGCAGCAGAGGCTCAACCGCAAGAGCGTGACGCCTAAGCTGGTCGCCGACTATCCCGCCCATATCAGGGCCTACGATCTGCTGGCCGAAGGGGATGAGGATCTGCGCGATTGTCCCTTCATCGAAAGGCGGGCCCGACTGGAGACTTTCGTGGCACGCCTGGCTTCGCCACGCCTCGACCTTTCGCCGTTGGTCGCCTTCGCCGGGCCGGAAGCCCTGGCGTTGGCCCGGGAAAATCCCGCTAGCGCTGGGGCCGGTCCTGACGCCGAAGCGGTCGAGGGGCTGATGCTGAAGCGGCGCGACAGCCTCTATGTGCCCGGCCGGCCGAAGGGGCTATGGTTCAAGTGGAAGCGCGAGCCGTTCCGCATCGACGCTGTGCTGATGTATGCCCAGCGCGGCCATGGCAAGCGTTCCTCCTTCTATTCCGACTACACGTTCGGTGTGTGGAAGGGTGAGGAGCTGGTGCCGGTCGGCAAGGCCTATTTCGGCTTCACCGACGAGGAATTGCGCGACATCGACCGTTTCGTCCGCAACAACACGGTGAACCGCTTCGGGCCAGTGAGGGAGGTTGTCCACACCGCCGAGAAAGGCCTGGTGGTGGAAGTTGCCTTCGAGGGACTGGCGCGTTCCAGCCGCCACAAATCCGGCGTCGCCATGCGCTTTCCTCGGCTGGCACGCTTGCGCTGGGACAAGCCGCCGAGCGAGGCGGACAGGCTGGAAAGCCTCACTGCCCTGCTTGACCGCGGGGCCGTCACGCCCGAAATAGGGGCTGGTACGGCAGGAGATTAGGTATGGCTGGGCTGGAGAAGTTCATGGGCGGCTCGGTGATGGGCACGATTATCAAGCTGGTGGTGGTTTCCGTCGCCGTGGGCCTCGTGCTGGCCTGGCTCGACCTCACCCCCTGGGAACTCCTTGCCAGGCTCCGGCACTTCCTCGAGCGCCTGTCGGCGCAGGGCTTCGGCATGATCAAGGACCTGTTCGGCTATTTCCTGCTCGGAGCGGTGATCGTGGTTCCGATCTGGCTCGTGCTGCGCCTCTTGAAATCCGCCCCCTCCGGCGGGCGCAAATAGAGTTGCGAGAGCCGTTGCCGCTGCGTGCCGTTACGCGGCGAATTCCTTGGAAAAGCTACCCAGGCTTTCGGCCGCTGCCTTGCGCATGAAGGCCTGGTCGGAGGCCATGATGAAGGCGGAGGCACCGAGGGCATGGTAGCGCCTCGCTTCGGCCGCACTGGCTACCATCATGCAGACGGGCTTGCCGGCCCGTCCGGCCGCAGTGCAGATCGTCTCGACGGCGGCTTGGACGGCAGGCGCGTCGGTGCTCTCAGCCTGCAGCGCCACCGTAAGATCGCCCCGCCCGATGAAGACGGCATCCAGGCCCTCTGTGGCCAGGATGGCGTCGATCTCCGCCAGCGCTTCCGGGTCCTCGATCATCGCGATGAGACTGACATGTGCGTCCTGTCGATCGACATGCTGCCACATGCCGAGGCCTCCATAGCGCCCGGCGCGCGGCGAATTGGAAAAGCCCCGCCGGCCACCGCGATAGCGGCAGGCCTCGGCGGCTTCCCGGGCCTTGGCCGCGGAGGAGATGTGCGGGACGAGGACCCCTGCCGCTCCGTCGTCCAGCGCGCCGAGGATGCGGCTGATCTCGGGCACGCGGACGATCGCGGCGGTGCCGGCTGCGCGCGCTGCCAGCAGCACCAGTTCGGTCTGGCCGCGGTCGAACGGGGCATGTTCCTCGTCCACGACAACGAAGTCGAAACCGAGATCGCCGAGGATTTCGGTTGCATGGACGGTCGGTGTCTTGATGAACGATCCGAGGAGGGGTTTTTGCGAAAGCAGGCGCTGGCGGAAATTGTCTGTGGGGTGTGACAGGCTGTTGGCAGGCATGGGATTGTTTTCTCTTGTTTCGTTAGTCGAAACATCGTTTCTATAATCAGGTTCAACTCAAAGGGCGCCCATGTCAATGGGCAGATGTGCCCTTCCTCGTGAGGGAATGAAGAATGCCTCGTGTTAGCGGCCCGGGTGGCGACGGCGTGCAGGCGGTGGTTCTGGCCATGCGCATCCTGGAATTGCTAGCGGAGGAGGGGCGGCCCATGGGCGTGTCGGCGATGGCCGTCGCGCTGGAAACCACCAAGAGCCGGATCTGGCGCTATCTGCAGACGCTGGTGCAGCACGGCTACGTCGTCCAACTGCCGGAGACCGAGCGCTACCAACTCGGCAGTCGTCTGATCAAGCTGGGGCGGGCCGTGGGGGAGGGGCGCGATATCGTCTCGGCCAGCGCGCGGGCCCTGCGGGAATTGCGCGACAGTCTCGGCCATTCCGCGGTGATTGCCCAGCTGGAAGCGGATGGGGTGCGTGTACTCACCACCGTTCCGGGCAAATCCACAGTCGAGATCGGCGTCCGGCCGGGATCTCTGCTCGATTTTCACAGTTCGGCCCAGGGCAAGATCGCCCTGGCCTTCGGCAATGATGCCTTGCGGGCCACCGTGTTCGGCATGCGCTTGGAGCGCCGTACGCAGGCGACGATCGTCACGCCCGGCGGCCTGCGCAAGGAGATCGAGCGCGTGCGCCAGGCCGGCTGGGCCACCGCACCGAACGAGATCCTGATCGGCCTGAATGCGCTGGCAGCACCCGTCTTCGATGCCGCCGGCTCCCTGGTGGGCACGCTGGCGATCGTCGACTCCGTGCAGTTCATTACCGAAACGCCCACCGCCGAACAGATCGAGCGAACGGTCAGGGCCGCAAAGCAGGTTTCCGAAGCGTTGGGCTACGTGCTCGATTGACGGCCGTTGGTGGCCCTCTTGACAAGGGAGAACTTTGTCTCAAAAATAAATAGAACGTCGTTTCAACTAACGAAACAATGAGAGCGAGTCGATCGATGCAGCGTAAAGTGCGTCGGGTCCCGCTGGGAGGTTGCCATGTATGACGCTTCGGATCCGCGTTCGACGCTGGCATCGGTCCACGCCGCGCCGGCGGCGACCGAGTTCGCCGGTGCCGATTGCGGTAAGTTCTACGAGGCCGCGCCCCAGGAGTACGATGCCAATGGCCGCAGCTGGCTCATCCGCAGCCAGCATTGCGTGGTTGCCTATACAGAAGCGCTGGATGGTGCCTGCTTCCGCCGCGCCGCACAGGCCGACGAATATGTGCTGCTGCTGCCCGAGGCGGGCGTGAGCGCCGAGGTCGAGACCGCCGACGGCAAGGCGCGCGTACCGGGCTATTCCATCGCCTTCGTTCCGCCCGGCCCGAGCACGATCCGGATCATGGGATCGGGGGCGGTCGTGCGCTTGTTCACCTCCAGGGCCGAGGATCTCGCGGCCCGCTGCGTGAACGCGGCATCCTATGAGACGGCGCATCCCAATGTCGGGCCGTTCCAGCCCTGGCCGCAGGCGCAGGGTGGGCCCCAGCTGCATGTCTATTCGCTCGACGTGCCGGACGAGCCGGGGCGGTTCGGGCGCATCTGGCGCGGCTCGACCATGATGGTGAATGTCCTGCCGGTGCAACACGGGCCGCGCGACGTGACCAAGCTCTCGCCGCATCATCATGATGATTTCGAACAGATCTCCCTCGCGCTGGAGGGCGCCTTCACCCATCACCTGCGCTGGCCCTGGACCACGGATCTCAACGCCTGGCGCGACGATCAGCACGAATATTGCGAAGCGCCTTCGGTGATGGTGATCCCGCCGCCGGCCATCCATACCTCCCGCGGCATGCTGGCCGGGGTGAACCAGCTCGTCGACATCTTCTGCCCGCCGCGCCTGGATTTCTCGCTGAAGCCCGGCTGGGTGCTGAACGCCGCCGACTACCCGATGCCGGCTGAGGGTGCTGGCATCCTCTCTTAGCCCATTGATCGCACGGCAGAGCCGGCAGGCCCAAGGCGTTTTGCGATTTGGTGGAATCACCGGGAATCGCAAAGACGCGTCGGAACAAGGAGTTAGAGCAAATAGGCGTTCACTCTTGAACGCGCTTTTCTCTAGGGAGCCAAGACCATGGATGCACTGACCATCGATACCGGATCGACCGGGGATACCCAGCGCATCGACGCGCTGCTCAAGGGTGCGATCGATCCCCATGTGCATAGCGGGCCTTCGATCGCGCCGCGCGGCCTCGACCACCTGGAACTGGCCCGCCAGATGTCGGAGGCGGGCTTTGCGGCGGTGGTCACCAAGGACCATGACTATGCCGGCGTGGCGACGGCGGCGTTGATTTCCCGGCACCATCCGGAACTGACGACAAAGGTCTTTTCCGGCATCGTGCTCAACAATGTGGTGGGGGGCATCAACCCCCATGCCGTCGAGCATACGGCGGCGATGGGCGGCAAGGTCGTCTGGATGCCGACCTTGGCCGCCGAGAATCATCTCGAATGGGAGAAGACATCCTCCTGGTCGCATCCGGCCTCGACCCAGAAGATGCGGCCGGCCCGGGCGGTCCCGGTCCTCGACGCCAACAGGCAGGTGCTCGATGAGGTCAAGGACGTCCTGGACGTCATCGCCCGCAACCGCATGGCGCTTGCCAGCGGCCACCTGCATGTCAGCGAGACCTGGATCCTGTTCGAGGAAGCCCAGCGCCGCGGTGTCGAGCGCCTGATTTTCACGCACCCCGAGGACATCGTCGGCGCGAGCCTGGAGGATGTGAAGGGCATCGCCGCCATGGGTGCCTATGTGGAGCATTCGCTCTGCATGTTTCTGGAAGGATCCAAGTTCAAGACCCGCTCGGCGGAGGATCTTCGCCAGCAGATCGAGGCGGCCGGTATCGACCGCACCATCCTGTGTTCGGATCTCGGACAGGTCGGTGTGTTCAGCCCGCTGGAAGGGTTCCGGCGCGGCGTCCGGCTGTGCCTGGAGCTCGGCTATTCCGACGAGGCGATCCGCCGGATGATTTCGACCAATACGGCGCGTGTGCTCGGCCTGGAGGAACTCGTCCTCCGGGCAGCCTGAGCAGCGCCCCAGGGCAGCGTTCTGCTCCTGTGGCGCCTTCGGGTTCCCGAATGCGGGCGCCTGCGCCGCGCCGATCCACGCGTACCGACATAACCGGCCCCACGCTCGCGCCTGCCAACTGAGCTGGACGCGCAGCCTTCAACACAAGGCCGGAAGCAGGGAGGAATGCATGTTCGCCTGGTTTACCAGTCTCGATCGTACCGAGCGCAAGACGCTCTATGCCTGTTTCGGCGGATGGGCCGTCGATGCGCTTGACACCCAGCTCTACAGTTTTCTCATCCCCACTTTGATCGCAGTGTGGGGCATGACGAATGCCGAGGCTGGCTTTCTCGGAACCTCGGCCCTGATCTCCTCCGCCATCGGGGGCTGGGCGGCCGGCATCCTGAGCGACCGGATCGGGCGCGTGCGCGTCATGAAGCTCGCCATCCTCTGGTTTTCGTTTTTCACCGTGTTGAGCGGTTTTTGCAACTCCTTCGAGCAGTTGCTCGCCGCCCGCATCCTGTCGGGCATCGGCTTCGGCGGCGAATGGGCTGCAGGCTCGGTCCTGATGGGTGAGATCATCCGTTCCGAATATCGCGGCAAGGCGGTGGGAACCGTGCAGAGCGCCTATGCGATCGGCTATGCCATTGCGGCGGTTCTCTCGTCCATCCTGTTCGCGACCCTGCCGGACACGCAGGCCTGGCGCTGGATGTTCTGGCTCGGCGCGGCGCCGGCCATTCTCGTCCTGCTTGCCTTGCGCGGCGTCCCCGAGCCCGCTGTCTTTCTGGCGGCGAGGGAGAAGAGGGTGAAGGCCGGGCAAGCGCCCGCCAGCCCGTTCATGATCTTCCACCGGCGCTATCTCCGCACCACCTGCCTGACCTCGTTCCTGGCCTTCGGCGTGCAGGCGGGCGGCTTTTCCATGGTGATCTGGCTGCCGACCTTCCTGAAGACGGTACGGGAAATCTCCACGGTGGGCGTGGGCTATCACATGTTCGTTCTCACCGTGGGCTCCTTCGTCGGCTATATCGTCGCCGCCTATCTGTGCGACGCCATCGGCCGCCGCCGCAACTTCCTGCTCTTTGCCCTGCTGAACTGGATCTTCATACCGGCTTTCCTTTATCTGCCGGGTGGCGGGGTGGTGATGTTTGCGCTCGATTTCGTGCTCGGCTTTGCCGCTCTGGGAATTTACAGCGCGCTCGGGCCCTATTTCACCGAATTGTTTCCGAACGCCATCCGGGGCAACGGCCAGGGTTTTGCCTATAATTTCGGCCGGGCCGCCGGTGCCTTCTTTCCCACGGTCATCGGCCTGATGACGGCAGGTGGCGTCCTCCTGCTGCGCGATGCCATGGCCGTCACCGCGGTCAGCGCGTATTTCTTCGTGCTCCTCGCCATCGCCCTGCTGCCTGAGACGCGGGGCCGTGAACTCACCGAGGAGATCGAGAAGGACGATGCGGGGCAGGGGGCGCTGCACCTGGCGCAATCGGCTCCCGGAAGCGGTACCTGACCGGAACGGCAATCGGGCTTGGGCGAACACCTTGGAATGACTCTTGATTGAGGCTACCAAGGCGTGAGGAAAATCACCGCCCATGCCTGTCGCTTCGCCCGATACCCCCGTTCGTCCCGTCCCCGTCAGCCACCGCATCGTCATCGGCATCGCCGCGCCGATGACCTTGGCGCATCTGTCCACGCCACTGCTCGGGCTGGTCGACACCGCCGTGATCGGCCAGATCGGCAGCGAGGCCCTGCTCGGGGCGGTGGCTCTCAATGCCCTCCTGTTCGACTTCCTGTTCTGGGGCTTCGGCTTCCTGCGCATGGGCACCGCCGGCCTGACGGCGCAGGCGGTCGGCGCCGACGACAGGCTGGAGCAGCGGGCGGTGTTCCTGCGGGCGCTGGTGATGGCCGCCGTGCTCGGCCTTGCCATGGTGGCATTGCAGCGCGCAATTGCGGCGGTCGCTTTCCCGCTGCTCGGTGCCTCGCCCGAGGTGACCCATGCGGCGGAGATCTATTTCGCCATCCGCATCTGGTCCGCGCCCTTCGCCTTTGCCAATTATGCCGTGCTCGGTTGGCTGATCGGGCTGGGCCGGACCACCACCGGCCTGCTGCTGCAGATCGGCATCAACCTCGTCAACATCCTGCTCTGTGTCGTGTTCACGCTGGGGATGGGCTGGGGCGTTGCGGGTACGGCCTGGGCCACCACCCTGGCGGAGACGGCCGGCGTCGTCGCTGGCCTCGCCGTGGTCGCAGCTCATTTCGGCGGGCGGCTCGGTGTGCCCAGAACCTTGGTCTTCGACAAGGCCAAATTCGTGCGCATGATCGCGATCAACCGTGACATCATGCTGCGCACTTTCGCCTTGCTGGCAGCCTTCGTCTTCTTTGGGCGCCAGGGCGCGCTGGCCGGCGATGTGACGCTGGCAGCCAACGCCATCCTCAACAATTTCTTCCTGGTCGGTGGCTATTTTCTCGATGGCATTGCCACTGCGGCCGAACAGCTCAGCGGGCGCTCGATCGGTGCCAACAACCGGCCATCCTTCGAAAAGGCCGTGCGCTATTCGGTGATCTGGAGCTTGGCGCTGGCGATCGGCATGTCAGCCCTGCTGTTCGTGGCGGGCGGGGCCTTCATCGATTTCATGACCACCAGTACCTCGGTTCGCGAGCTGGCCCGGCAATTCCTGCCCTATGCCGCCGTCACGCCTGTCGCGGGCGCGCTCGCCTTCACCTTCGACGGTGTCTATGTCGGTGCCACCTGGAACGGCGCCATGCGCAACCTGATGGCGCTGGCGCTCGCCTGCTATTTCGGGCTGTGGTGGCTGCTGCAGCCCCTCGGCAATCATGGCTTGTGGCTCGCCTTGATCGGTTTCCTGGTGGCGCGCGGTGCGGGGCAGGGGCTGGCCTATTTCCGCCTGCTGCCAGGTTCGTTCTCCGGCATCCAGGCCAAGGCCGCCTGATCGGCCTGCCCCGGTTTGCGGCAGCGCAACATCTTCGCTGCCTGAAATTTCCGCTTGGCGCTGCCGACAAAATTAGTTGTAATCGTCCACTATATCGAGGACGGGGTACAAGCACCCCGCCGGTGATTGGGAAGGATGGTCACGATGCTGGTCTCCGACGCCGAGCCGAAAGCCCCGGGCGCGACCATCCTGTCGGTGGACAAGCTCACCGTCAGCCTGCCGCGCAACATGGAACGGCCCTACGCCGTCGAGGACATTTCCTTCGAGCTCAAGGCCGGCGAGATCCTCTGCATCATCGGTGAGTCCGGCTCGGGCAAATCCGTTACCGCCAACACGATCATGGGCCTGCTGTCGACATCGCTGACGGTGACGGGCGGGCGCATCCTGTTCAAAAACATGGACCTGCTTGCGGCCCGGGAAGAACAGCTGCGAGACCTTAGGGGCCGGGCTGTCTCGATCATCTTCCAGGATCCGCTCTCGGCGCTCAATCCGCTGATGACCATCGGCGACCAGATCTCCGAGGCGATGGAGGCCCATGGCGTGGGCACGCCGGCCGCGCGGCAGCAAAAGGTCGTCGAACTCCTCGGCGAAGTCGGGCTGCCCAATCCCACCACCATCCGCCATCAATATCCCTTTCGCCTCTCCGGCGGCCAGCGCCAGCGCGTGATGATCGCCATTGCCCTGGCCCTCGATCCGGACGTGCTGATCGCCGATGAGCCGACCACGGCGCTCGACGTTACCACCCAGGCCCAGATCCTTGAGCTCATCCGCAAGATCCAGCGCCGCAAGGGCATGAGCGTGATGTTCATCACCCATGATTTCGGCGTGGTGGCCGAAATTGCCGACCGCGTCGTGGTGATGGAAAAGGGCCGGTTGGTGGAGCAGGGCACGGCTGCCCAGGTCCTGCGTGACCCGCAGCACCCCTATACCAAGACGCTGATCGCGGCCGTGCCGCGCATGGTGGCCGAGGATGCCATCCCTGCCGCACTGCCCCCTGTCATCCTGGAGGCCGATGGGATCAGCAAGACCTACCAGGGCCAGGGGCGCTTCTTCGCCAAGGGCACGCCGGTGCGTGCCGTCGACGATGTCAGTTTCTCTGTCCGGCAAGGTTGCACCCTCGGGCTCGTCGGGGAGTCGGGCTCGGGCAAGTCATCGCTAGGGCGCGTGCTGATGAAGCTGATGGGCAGCGATGGGGGCCGCATCCTGTTCGAAGGGCGGGACATCGCGCCCTTGCGCGAGGACGAGTTCCGGCCGCTGCGTCCGCGCATCCAGATGATCTTCCAGGATCCCTATGCCTCGCTCAATCCCCGCCACACCGTCGGGCGCATCCTCACCGTCGGCCCCATGGCGCAGGGCATGGCCGCGGGCAAGGCCAAGGAGAAGGCCGTCGGCCTGCTCGGCCGCGTCGGCCTCGACGCTGGCGCCTATGACCGCTTTCCTCATGAATTCTCCGGCGGCCAGCGCCAGCGCATCGGCATTGCCCGCGCGCTGATGTTCGATCCCGTCCTGCTGATCGCCGACGAGGCGGTCTCGGCGCTCGACGTCTCGATCCAGGCCCAGATCCTGCAATTGCTGGCACGCATCCAGAAGGAGATGCATCTGGCCATGATCTTCATCACCCATGATCTGCGCGTCGCGAGCCAGATCTGCGACGAGGTCGCGGTGATGTTCAAGGGCCGGATCGTCGAGTCCGGGCCGCCGGCGCAGGTCTTCCGCAGGCCGCAGAACGACTACACCAAGCGCCTGGTGGCAGCCATTCCGGGCAGCGAATGGGAGCCTGCCGCATGAAGGAAACACGGGCCAAGCCGCCGACGCTACCCGAGCATATCGACCTCGACGTGCTCGAGGATACGCTGAGCTTCTATATCCGGGTGATCAGCCTGGCCGTGTCGCGCGACCTCGACGAATGGCTCGACGGGCTCGAAGTGGCCAAGGGCACCGGTAAGGTCACCACGTTGCTGCTGGTCGACAGCCATCCCGGCATCCGCCCCTCGGTGATCGCGCATCTGGTGATGAAGGACCGCTCCGCCATGGGGCGGCTGGTCGACCACATGATAGAGCAGGGGCTGCTCACCCGCAGGATCTCGTCCAACGACAGCCGGGCACACGAACTCTACATCACGCCGGCGGGCGCGGAGCTCGCCGCCAAGGTGCGCGTATTGGCGATGGAGCAGTCGAAACGCTTCTTCGACTTCATTCCCGAGCATGAGCAGAGACAGGTGATGGACATTCTGAAGCGGGCCTATTGCCGTTTCGTGGGCATGCCGCCTCGGAACGGTGCCGACAAGGAAGGACAAGTGGCATGAGTGAGCAGAGGGTAGCCCTGATCTCGGGCGCCAATCGGGGCATAGGGCAGGCGGCGGCGGCCGAGCTCGCGCGTCGGGGATGGCGGCTCTCACTGGGCATGCGGCATCCGGAGCAACCCACCTGGGCGGATCCAGACCACGTCCATTTGCAGGCCTATGACGCTGTCGATCCCCAGGCGGAGGCCGATTGGGCCGAGGCGGCCCTGCAGCGTTTCGGGCGCATCGATGCTGTTATCGCCAATGCTGGCATCATGATACCCAAGAACGTCATCGAGGCCGAGGACGAGGACCTGGACGCGATGCTGGCCGTGAACGTCAAGGCGCCGCGGCGTCTGGCCAAGGCAGCCTGGCAGGCGCTGTCCGAAAGCGGGAGCGGGCGGGTGATCGTCATCGCTTCGCTGTCAGGCAAGCGGGTCAAATCCTCGCGCGCCGGGCTCTATTCGATCTCCAAATATGCGGCCGTTGCACTGGCGCACGGCATCCGCCATGAGGGCTTCGAGCGCGGCATCCGCGCCACCGCGATCTGCCCCGGCTTCGTCGCCACCGACATGGCCCTCGGCCTGACCGACCGCGCCGCCGAGAAGATGACCTCGCCGCACGATCTCGCCCGCATCATTGCCATGCTGATCGAACTGCCCAACGAAGCCAGCGTCGCCGAATTCACCATCAACTGCCAGCTCGAAGAGTCCTACTGACATGCCCGGCCCCACTGTCATACCCGTTCAAGGCGATGCGACGCTCCCCGCCAAGGTCGATGTCGTCGTCATCGGCGGCGGCATCATCGGCGCCTCGACGGCGCTCGAACTGGCCGAGCGCGGCCTCAAGGTCGCGCTCTGCGAGAAGGGCGGTATCGGCCAGGAGCAGTCGAGCCGCAATTGGGGCTGGGTGCGCATCTCGCGTCGTGACCCGCGTGAAGTGCCGCTGATGGCCGAGGCGCTGAGGATCTGGAAGACGCTCGACCAGCGGGTCGAGGGAGACACCGGCTATACCCGCGCCGGCATCATGTTCACCTGTGAGAACGACAAGGAATATGCCGACCACGAGCGCTGGAACCGCAATCTCGACGGTTACCAGCTCGACTCCCGCATGATCTCGGGCACCGAATACAAGCGGATGTTTCCCGGCACGACCATGGACATCAAGGGCGCTCTGTTTACGGCCGAGGACGGGCGGGCCGAGCCGCAGCGCGCCGCCCCTCTGATCGCCGAGGCCGCCCGGCGCAAGGGTGCTGCCATCCTGACCGAATGCGCCGTGCGCGGCGTGGAGACATCGGGCGGAGCGATCAGCGGCGTCGTTACCGAACGTGGCCCGATCGCCTGCAGCGCCGTCGTCCTGGCCGGCGGAGCCTGGTCGAGCCTGTTCTCGGGCCGTTTCGGCATTCGCCTGCCGCAATTGCAGGTGAAGAATTCGGTCCTGCGCACCAAGCCGCTCGAAGGCGGGCCGGGGCCGGCGATCTGGTCCAACGGCTTCGCCGTGCGCAAGCGTGCCGATGGCGGCTACACCATTGCCTCCGGGCACGAGAACGTCGTTGACATCGTGCCCAACAGCTTCCGCTTCTTCTTCGACTTCCTGCCGGCCCTGCGCAAGGAGTGGCGCTCGCTCAATCTGAGGGTCGGGGGCCGTTTCTTCGAGGAAGCCCGTGTGCCCAAGCAATGGGCGATGGACGAGGTCAGCCCCTTCGAGCGTTGCCGCGTGCTGGATCCAGAGCCGGCGAAGGAATTGACCGACGTCGCCCTGGCCAATCTCGCCAAGGCCTTCCCGGTCTTTGCCAAGGCGGAGATCGCCCAGCGCTGGGCCGGCTATATCGACGTCACGCCGGATGCTGTGCCGGTGATCTCACCGGTCGAGGCCATACCCGGCTTTCACATCGCCACTGGTTTTTCCGGCCACGGCTTCGGCATCGGCCCGGCAGCCGGCAAGCTGATGGCCGATCTCGTCACGGGTCGGCCGCCCTTGGTCGACCCAGCCAATTTCCGTTTCTCCCGCTTCTCGGATGGATCAAAGATCGAGCTGATCAGCGGGTTCTGAGCCGCCGGCTCGGGGCTGTCCCGAACCGGCAAACGACTGCAACAATCATAAAAAAATTCGTCACTCTCCAGAGGAACCCATCATGTCGAAACAAGAGCGAAACCAGTTCCCCCATCCTAATCGCCGGCAGGCTCTCGGCCTGATGGCAGCAACGGGCGCCTCGGCGCTGCTGATGCCGGCCCTGCTCGGGCGGGAGGAGGCCCTGGCGGCCGGCAAGGACAAGCCGTCGGGCCAGATGGTCATCAGCTTCTCGCAGGAGCCGACCGTCTTCAATCCGCATCTGCTCCACATCGAAGTGGACGAGGGCATCCATTACAGCGTGTTCAATCCGCTGTTCGACGTGGACCCCGAAGGTAAGTTCACGCCCTCCCTCGCCGTCGAGGTGCCGAGCGTGGAGAATGGCGGCATTTCCGCCGACGGTCTCAGCTGGAAGGTGAAACTGCGCGATGGCGTGAAATGGCATGACGGCAAGCCCTTCACGGCCGAGGACGTCAAGTTCACGCTGGAACTGATGGTCGACCCGAACTTCCGCAGCTGGCGGCGCACCGGCCATGAGCATGTGCGCGACATCAAGGTGGTGTCGCCCACCGAGATCACCTGGCGCATGGAAAAGGCCTTCGCGCCCTACCCCTCGATCCTGGCCTCCACCTTTATCGTGCCCAAGCACATCCTGAGCGAGGCGGCCGACAAGAACACGGCACCCTTCAACAATGCGCCGGTCGGCACCGGGCCGTTCAAGTGGAGCAAGCGCGTTGCCGGCGACTATATCGAGCTTGCCGCCAACGAGGATTATTTCGGTGAGGGGCCCTATCTGGAGCGTGTCGTCTACAAATACATCCCCGACATGACGGTGATGTACACCCAGTTCAAGACCGGGGACGTCGACCTGGTCGGCCTGCAATGGATCACGGCCGATCATTATGAGGAGGCCAAGACCCTCGAGGGCAAGATCGTCACCGTGGTGCCGAATGGCACCATCGAGTCGGTCGCCTTCAACATGGAGCGTCCGCAGTTCAAGGATCCGGCCGTCCGCAAGGCGCTCTATCATGCGCTGGACAAGAAGACGATCATCGAGGCGCTCTATTACGGCCTGCCGACTCCGACCGAATCCTACATGCCGCAGCAGTCCTATTATTACAATCCGGACCTGCCCAAGCAGGAATACGACCCCGAAAAGGCCAAGAAGGTGCTCGACGAGGCGGGCTGGGTGCCCGGTGCCGACGGCATCCGCGCCAAGGATGGCGTGCGCCTGTCGTTCAGCAATTCGACGACGGCCGGCAACCATCTGCGCGAGCAGGCGCAGCAATTCATGCAGCAGTCCTTCAAGGATGTCGGCGTGGAGATGACGATCTCCAACCTGCCTCCAGCCGTGATGTGGGGTGACTACTGGATGATGTCGAAATTCGACAGCGTCGTCGTCGGCCTGAACTTCCTCACCGGCCCCGATCCCGACACCTCGGACTATTTCATGTCCACCTCGAGCGGCGCCAAGGGCGGCAACGGCCAGAACACCTGGCAATATGCCAATCCTGAAGTGGACAGGCTCCTGAAGGAGGCCGGCAATCTCTTCGTGCCGGAGGAGCGCAGGAAGCTCTATTTCAAGATCCAGGAGATCATGCGGACCGACCTGCCCTTCCTGCCGATGTATCAATACGCCACCGTCCGCGGGCGCAAGAAGGGGGTGGAAGGCTTCCTGCCCAACATCAACAACCGTATCGACAGCTGGAACGTCAACACCTGGCACTGGGTCAAATAGGCCTGCCACCCAGGGCAACTGCCTCGGGTAAATGAGCGCCGTCTTACCCTCCCCTGGAGGGGGAGGGTCGAGGCAAAGCCTCGGGGTGGGGTGGTTCTTCGCTTAGCGGCCTGTTCGCATGATCACGTCAGCGCTCTTCACCCCACCCCGGCCTTTCAGGCCGACCCTCCCCCTCCAGGGGAGGGTAGTGGTGCCTCCGCGTTAACCCGAAGTGGTTGGCCTGGCCCGCCACCCTGCTGACAGCCGGCCCATAAGGCCGGCCGAGTGGAGACGATCCCATGCTGCGCTATCTCGCTGGCCGGCTGTGGCAGAGCCTTATCCTGCTGCTGCTGGTCTCGGTCATTGGTTTTGCGGTGCTTACCCTGGCACCCGGCGGACCGCTTTCCCAATATACGCTCACGCCGGGCATGACCAAGGAGGCGCTTGATCGCATCGCCGAGCAGATGGGCCTGAATCGCCCGCTGCCGATCCAGTATCTCGACTGGCTCTGGCGTCTCGTGCAGGGTGATTGGGGCCGCTCCTACCGCGACGGCCAGCCGGTGCTCGCCATCATAGGCGGGCATCTCTTCGCCACCCTGCTGCTGATGGGCTTTTCCACCCTGATCTCCGTCATCCTCGGCACCTGGATCGGCGTGATGGGCGCCACGCGGCGCTATTCGCTGTTCGACACGCTGGCGACGGTAGGCGCGATGGTGGCGCTCTCCATCCCCACATTCTGGTTCGGTCTGGTGGCGATCTACCTCTTCTCGCTCAAGCTGAAATGGCTGCCGGCGGGCAATATGTTCACGGTGGGAGACGGCAGTTTCGCCGACTATGCCATCCATCTCATCATGCCCAGCATCGTGCTGGCGCTGGTCAATGTGGCGGTGTGGAGCCGTTATATGCGCACGGCGACGCTCGATGTGATCAACCAGGATTTCGTGCGTACCGCCAAGGCCAAGGGGCTGAAGCCACGCCGCGTGCTGGTCAAGCATGTGATCGGCAACGCCCTCCTGCCGATGATCACCCTGGCCGGCCTGCAGATACCCACCATCCTGAGCGGGGCGCTGGTGACGGAAACCGTCTTCACCTGGCCGGGCATGGGCCGGCTGTTCCTCGATAGCCTGGGCTACAGCGACTATCCGGTGATCATGGGGCTTTTGATGTTCTCGGCGATCCTGGTGCTCATCGGCAATCTGATCGCCGATCTGCTCGTCGCCTTCGTCGATCCCCGCATCCGGCTCGGTTAGGGAGAATAGTGATGGCCTCAGCAACCCTTTCCCCCGCATCGCCCTCTCCGAAGCCGCGCTGGTGGCGCAACCGCACGGTGCGGCGCTTTTGCCGGCACAGGCTCGCCATGGTGGGCGTGGCGATGATCGTCATCCTGACGCTGGCCTGCATCCTCGGTCCGCGCCTGCTGCCCTATGACGAGCTCTTCATCGATCTGAGAGCTCGTTTCGCGCCGCCCTTCACCGGCTACCACATCTTCGGCACCGATCCGCTCGGCCGCGACCTTGCCGCCCGCCTGTTCATGGCCGGGCGCATCTCGTTGCTGGTCGGTTTCTTCGCCATGCTGCTGAGCACGGCGCTCGGCACGGTGATCGGCGTCACCGCCGGCTATTATGGCGGCCTGGCCGGCTCGGCCCTCATGCGCTTCGTCGATGCCTTCCTCTCCTTCCCGAGCATCTTCCTCTTGCTGACGCTGGCGGCCTTCATCAAGCCGAGCCCGCTGATGATCACGGTGATCATCGCCGTCACCAGCTGGATGGAAGTGGCGCGCATCGTGGAGGCGGAAGTGCGCTCGCTGCGTGAACGCGACTTCGTCCTGGCCGCGCGCATGGTGGGGCTGTCGAACAGCTGGATCATGTTCCGGGAATTGCTGCCCAACGTCATCGGCCCGATCATCGTGGCGGCAACGCTGACGGTGGCCCGTGCCATCCTGCTGGAGGCCTATGTGAGCTTTCTGGGCTATGGCATCCAGCCACCGCTGCCGAGCTGGGGCAACATGCTCAACGGGGCACAGCAATATCTGGCCAATGCGCCCTGGCTCGCCATCGTGCCGGGCGTGGCGATCACGCTCGCCGTCACCAGCTTCAACTTCATCGGCGACGGGTTGCGCGATGCCCTCGATGCCCGAAGCGACCTGAACTGAGGAGTGGCCATGTCGAAATTCTCTCCCTTCGACGCGACGCTCTGGTATGCGACGGCCGCTCCCGCGCCGCAGACCATGCCGCTGACCGGGCGTGTCCAGGCCGATGTCTGCATCGTGGGTGCCGGCTATACCGGCCTCACCACCGCGCTCGAACTGGTGCGTAAGGGCGTCAGTGTGGTGCTGCTGGAGGCCGAGCAAGCCGGTTTCGGCGGGTCCGGCCGCAATGCCGGGCACTGTACGCCGACCTTCACCCATTTCAGCCTGCCCGAATTGCGCCGGCTGCTCGGCGAGCCTTGGGCCGAAAGGCTGATCGCCCGGCAGACCCAGGCCAATGCCCGTGTCAGCGCCATGATCGAGCGCTACCAGATCCAATGCGAGTGGCAGCAGAACGGCTATGTCCAGGCGGCCGCTCGGCCTGGTGCCATCGACGCCATCAAGCGCAAGGTCGAGCAGTACAACGCCGTCGGCGCTCGCACCCGCTTCGTCGACAAGACGGAAGTGGAAGCGATCACCGGCAGCCCGCGTTTCCACGGCGGCTGGTTCCACGGTGAGGCGGGCCATCTCAATCCGCTCGGCTATGCGCGTGGCCTGGCGCGGGCGGTGCAGCAGGAAGGCGGCGTGCTGCATACGGGCTCGAAGGTGACCAACGTCACGCGCGAAGGTACGCGCTGGGTGGCCCACACCGCTGATGGCAGCGTGGTTGTAGACAAGGTGATCTTCACCACCGGCGCCTATACGGTGGAGGGCTGGCCGAAGCTCGACCAGAGCTTCAAGATCATGCGCGTCTTCGTGGCGGCGACACAGCCGCTCAGCGAGGAGGAGCGCCGCTCCGTCCTGCCTGAGAATACCACCATGCATGACGGCCGCGGCGACATCTATGTCTACAAATACAATGCCGAGGGCCGTATCGTCGCCTCGATGTTCCCGATGGGGCGACGCGGGCGTGACCTTGCCTATACGCACCAGGTGATGAGCGATCGCCTGAAATGGCTGCATCCGCAGATCAAGCAGGAGATCCGCTGGGAATATTTCTGGTTCGGCGAGCTCGACATGCAGGCGAGGACGATTCCCCGTCTCTACGGCCTGGCGCCCGGCATCGTCGCCCTTACGGGCCTTTCGGGGCGAGGCGTACCCACCGGCAGCATGCTCGGCGGCATCCTCTCGGAATGGGCGCTGGACGTGCCGGCGCAGGATCTTTCGCTCAAGGTCGAGCCTCTGCACAAGGCGCCCTTCTATATGAGCTTCGGGCCCCAGCTCACGCTGCGCTACTACCGGGCGCGCGACTGGCTGAAGACGCGCATGGACGGCGCGTCCCTGCCGCCGCACGCCTGAGCGGGCGGGCTGGCCAGACGGCTGCCCCCGACTTTCCGTCGTAGATCGCCGAAGAGCGTGACCGGCTGGGTTGCGCCCGAGGGCCGTTCGACCTCCAGGCCGGGCTTTGCTGCGAGCTGTCCGCGGAGGAAATGTCGATCTCACAATTAAAGTGTGATCACAGTATATAAAATTATCCCAAAATTTGTTGACATATCGTCGATTTTTCTGCTGATTGTGATCACAATCAAGCGCGGCATCACTAGGCGATGAGCGGCGCGCCAATCCATCCAGCGGAGGTTTCTCGTGTCCAGCACGCCGATCGACAATGCAGCCATCGAGGCGCGGGTGCGGACCCTGCTGCCGGTGGAACTGCAGCTTTATGCCGAGCGCCGTCCCAAGGCGCAGGCTATGGCCGAGCGTAAGGGCAAGGGCCTCTTCGACAATGTTCCAATGCACTGGATGCTTGATTGGCCGATGCCCTTCCCGATGGTGATCGAGCAGGCGAGCGGCGTGCACCTCACCGACATCGACGGCAATGCAGTGGTCGATCTCTGCCTCGGCGATACCGGCGCCATGTTCGGCCATGGGCCCGAGCCGATCCTGGAGGTGCTCAGGGCCGTCGGTCATCGCGGCCTGACGACGATGCTGCCATCCGCCGATGCCGAGATCGTCGGCGAACTGCTGGCCGCCCGTTTCGGCCTGCCGCATTGGCAGATCGGTGCCACGGCGAGCGATGCCAATCGCTTCGCCATCCGTGTGGCGCGGGCCGTGACAGGGCGACGCAAGATCCTGGTCTTCGATGGCTGCTATCACGGCGCCGTCGACGACACGCTGGTCGATCTCGTCAACGGACGCACCTTCTCCCGCCGCAGCCTGCTGGGACAGGTGGTCGATCTCGGCGAGACCACCATCGCCATTCCCTTCAATGACGAGGAGGCGCTGCGTCGGGCTTTGGCTTCGGGCGAGGTCGCCTGCGTGCTGGCCGAGCCGGTGATGACCAATTGCGGCATGATCCTGCCTGCGCCCGGCTTCCACGATACGCTGCGGCGGCTGACGCGCGAACATGGCACGCTGCTGCTGATCGACGAGACGCACACGATTTCCACCGGCCTCGGTGGCTACACGATGCTCCACGGCCTGGAGCCGGACCTGATGGTGATGGGCAAGCCCATCGGTGGCGGCGTGCCGGTGAGCGTGTGGGGCATGAGCGCCGCAGTGGCCGAGGGCCTCGACCGCGCGCGGCGCGCGCGCGACAGCCACGGCCATTCCGGCATCGGCACCACTTTGTCCGGCAGTGCGCTGCAGTTGGCCTGCCTCAAGGCCAGCCTCGAAAAGGTGATGACGGCCGAGACCTATGCCACCATGGCCGCGCGAACCGACATCATCGAAGCGGGCCTCATCAAGGCCATAGGGGCGCAGGGGCTGCCCTGGCATGTCACCCGCGTCGGCGCCCGGCTGGAAGTGGTGTTCAGCTCAGAGCCGGTGCGCAATGCGGCTGAGGCCCGGGAAGCCGCCTCCTCGGTCATCGAGGAGGGCCTGCATCTCTCCCTGCTCAATCGCGGCTTCCTGCTCACCCCCTTCCACAACATGATCCTGGTCAGCCCGGC
The DNA here is from genome assembly GCF_052114505.1 of Labrys sp. KB_33_2. Taxonomy (NCBI): domain Bacteria; kingdom Pseudomonadati; phylum Pseudomonadota; class Alphaproteobacteria; order Hyphomicrobiales; family Xanthobacteraceae; genus Labrys; species Labrys sp. KB_33_2. The sequence goes on from NZ_JBFREW010000001.1 coordinate 255,121, forward strand.
CTTGGCCGAGGCGGAAGCCCGCGCGCTGGTTGCCGCCTATGGCGAGATCCTCGCCCGCTTCTGCCAGGCCGGGGAGGCGGCGTGATGGCCGACGCCCTGTCGACGCGGCCGGCCCAGGCGGCCGATATCGCCGAAGCCGAGGCCTTCCTGGCCGATCACCCCGAGATCGGCGCCTTCGATCTGGTGCTGATCGATATCAACGGCATTGCCCGCGGCAAGATCATCCGGCGCGAGGAATTGCTGCCGCTGTTCCGTGGTGGCCGGCATCTGCCCGGCTCCATTCTCGGCCTCGACGTCACCGGCGAGGATGTCGAGGAAACCGGCCTGGTCTGGTCGGATGGCGATGCCGACAGGCGCGCCTGGCCGATCGCCGGCTCTCTGGTGCCGCTGCCCTGGACCTCGCCGCCGCGCGGCGAGGTGCGCCTGTCGCTGTTCGAGCTCGACGGCTCGCCGATGGCCGCCGACCCTCGTCATGCCCTGGCCGGCCAGCAGGCTCTGCTGCAGGCCGAGGGCAGGCAGCCCGTTGCGGCCTTCGAACTCGAGTTCTATTTGCTCGACCGCGAAACGGCGAATGGCCGGCCTCAGCCGCTCCGCATGCCGCTGACCGGCGAAAGGCTTGATGGCATCCACGTCTACAGCGTCGACGAGCTCGACCGTCTCGAGCCTTTCGTTGACGCGGTCTATCGCGCCGCCGAGGCCCAGGCCCTGCCGGTGCAGACGCTGATCTCCGAATATGCGCCGGGCCAGTTCGAACTGACCCTGCGCCATCGCGAGGATGCGCTGCGCGCCGCCGACGATCTCATCATGCTGAAGCGGCTGCTGCGGGCGCTCGCCGTGCGCCACGGCATGAAGGCCTGCTTCATGGCCAAGCCCTTCGCCGGCCGCGCCGGTTCGGGCATGCACGCCCATGCCAGCCTGACAGGCCGCGACGGTGCCAATCTCTTCGCCGACCGGAATGGGGAGCTTGCGCCGGCCCTGCATCACGCCATCACCGGTCTGCTGGAGACCATGACGGAGAGCATGCTGGTCTTCGCGCCCCACCTCAATTCGTGGCGACGCTTCGCGGCGCAGAGCTATGCGCCGACGGCGCCGAGCTGGGGCGTCAACAACCGGGCCGTCGCCGTGCGCGTTCCCGCGGGCTCGCCGGAAGGCCGGCACCTGGAGCAGCGTGCCGCCGGGGTCGATGCCAATCCTTATCTGGTCGGCGCCGTCGTGCTGGCGGGCATTCGCCGCGGCCTTGCCGCCCAGCGCGATCCGGGGGCCCCGGCCTCCGCCTATGCGAGCGCGGCCGACGATGCCCTGCCGGCCGATTGGCGCAGCGCCATCGAGGCGGCGGCAGGCTCCGCCTTCCTGAAGGAAGCGCTGGGCGAGCGCCTTCATCACGTGCTGCTGGCGCTCAAACGGGCTGAATACCGGCGTTTTGCCGCCGATATCACCGCATTGGAGCTGCAGCTTTATGGAGAGATCGTCTGAGATGGCCAGGCGGAACGTTCTGATTGCCGGCGGCGCCGGTGGAATGGGTCTGGCGACGGCCCTGCGCTTTGCCCAGGATGGCGCGCGCGTGGTCCTGGCGGATCTTCCCGGCCCGCGTCTCGAAGAGGCTCGGGCGAAGGTGGTGGATGCGGGTGCCGAGGTGCTCGCCTTGGCGCTCGACATGCGCTCCGCCCAGGCCTGCCGCGAGGCGGTGGCGAAGGCGACCGAGGCCGACCGTCTCGATGTGCTCGTCAATGCGGCGGGCGTCTGGCTGGAAGGGCCCGCCACGTCGGTCGGCGAGGAGGATTGGGACCGTGTGCTCGACGTCAACCTCAAGGGCGCGTTCTTCCTGATCTCGGCGGCCATTCCCCATCTCGCCGCTTCTCGCGGCGTGATCGTCAACATCGCCTCCGATGCGGGGTTGGTCGGCAACAAAGGCGCGGCCGTCTATTGCGCCTCCAAGGGCGGGCTGGTGCTGCTCAGCAAGGCCCTGGCCCTCGAGCTCGCGCCGCAGGGCATCCGCGTCAATGCGATCTGCCCCGGCGACGTCGCCACGCCAATGATCGAATACCAGGCCGCGACCTATGGCGGCGGCGACCCCGATGCCTATAAGCGCCGCCTGCTCGGCAACTATCCGCAGGGCGAGAGCGCCCGTTTCATCAAGGCCGAAGAGATTGCCGGCCTCATCCATTATCTCTGCCAGCCCGGTGCTGCGCCGATCACCGGCGCCGCCCTCCCAATCGATTTCGGCATTACCGCAGGCTATTGAACCCGAGCTTATGGCATGAAGACCTTCTACACCACCGACCACCATCTCCATCACAGCGGCATGGAGCTTTCCTTCGGCAAGATCGTCGAGACTTTCGAAAAGCCAGAACGCGCTGAGATCATCCTGGCGCGGGTCAAGGAAGTGGGCCTCGGGCCGGTGCTGACCCCGCAGGACTATGAGATCGCGTCGCTCAAGCGTATCCACACGCCCGATTACGTCGACTTCCTCAAGGGCGTGTATGAGGAATGGCAGGCGGCCGGCCGCGATGGCGAGGTCTGGCCCTATAGTTGGCGCCACCGTTCCATGCCCCCCATCGACAAGGCGCCGAGCGGCCTCGATGCCCGCCTTTCCTACTATTCCTTCGATATGGCCGGTTCGATCACCGCCACCACCTGGCAGGCGGCCAAGCGCGCCGCCGACACCGCACTGGCCGGCGCCGATGCCGTGCTCGCCGGCGAGCGCACGGCCTTCTCGCTGTGCCGTCCGCCCGGCCATCATGCGGGACGCGACTTCTTCGGCGGCTATTGCTACCTCAACAATGCCGCCATCGCCGTGCAGCGTTTCCGCGATGCCGGCCGCTCCCGCGTGGCGGTGCTCGACGTCGACTATCATCACGGCAACGGCACGCAGGAGATCTTCTACGACAGGGCCGACGTGCTGGTCGCTTCCATGCATGGCGATCCCGATTTCGAGTTTCCCTTCCATCTTGGCTATGCCCGCGAGCGTGGCGAAGGAGCCGGCGAGGGCTTCAACCTCAACTATCCCCTGCCTTCAGGCACGCAATGGCCGGAATGGTCCGCAGCCTTCGGGGATGCCTGCCGCAAGATCGAGGCCTTCGATGCGCAGGCCCTGGTGGTCTCCCTCGGCGTCGATACCTACAAGGACGATCCGATCTCGCAGTTCAAGCTCGATACCCAGCATTTCAGCGAAATCGGTGCACGGATCGCGGCGCTCGGCCTGCCGACCCTGTTCGTGATGGAAGGTGGCTACGCCATCGGTGCACTCGGGGTCAACGCCGTCAACGTCCTGACCGGCTTCGAACAGGCGGGAGGGTGAGATGGCTTCGGGATCTTTCGTCCGCTCACGCTCCGTCCTAGTGACGGGGGCCGGGGCTTCCGACGGAATCGGCTTCGCTATCGCCAGGGCCCTCGGGGGAGCGGGATTGTCGGTCGCGATCACGGCCTCGAGCGACCGGATCTATCGCCGCGCGGCGGAACTGGAGGCTGAGGGCATCGAAGCCTGGGCGGCCGTTGCCGATCTCACGCGGGTGGACGAAGTACGCAGATTGCGGGCAGCCGCCGGCGACGTCGACATCCTCGTCAACAATGCCGGCATGGGCAGCGTGCTGAAGCCGGCCGTGCAGAAGCGCTTCGTCGATCTCGACGAGGCCGAATGGAATCGCGGCATCGACGTCAGCCTGAACACCGCCTTTCTGGTAACCCGGGCCTTCCTGCCCGCCATGATCGCGAAGCGCCATGGGCGCATCGTCAATGTCGCCTCGGTCACCGGCCCCTATGTCTCCAATCCCGGCGAGGCGGCCTATTCGGCGGCGAAGGCGGGCATGGTCGGACTGACTCACGCCCTCGCTCTGGAAGTGGCGGGGGACGGCGTCACCGTCAACGCGGTCGCTCCGGGCTGGATCGAGACGGGCTCCTCCACGGAGGAAGAGCGCGTTGCCGCCCGCGCTACGCCGCTGGGCCGGGCGGGAACGCCTGACGAGGTCGCCGCAGCGGTGGCGTTTCTGGCCTCCGACGGCGCGAGCTACGTCAACGGTTCCGTGCTGGTGGTGGATGGCGGCAACATCCTGCAGGAGCGCAAGGGCTGATTCAGTTCGCTCCCAGGCCGAGCGTATGACGCAACAGGTACATGCCATCGAGAATGTCGGCCTCGATAGCGGTGCGCAGAGAATCCGCGTCGTTCCGGCGGATCGCCTCGATCGCCATCTTGTGCTTGTCGATGATCTCGGCGCCTTCGACCACGTCATAGATGGTGCGCATGAACGGGCCGAACTGCACCCAGACGCTTTCGAGCAACGGCACCAGCACGTCGGAATTGCCGGCACGATAGAGCTCGAAGTGGAAGTTATAGTTGGCGAGCATGTAGACGTCGGCGTTGCCGGTCTTGTAGTTCCGGTTCATCGTCTCGTCATGGGCAATCATGCGCTCCAGCCTGTCGCCGTCGACAAAAGGCAGAGCGCGTCGGGCGCAGAGGGGTTCGAGGGCGAGTCGCGCGCTCATCAGCTCCTCGAAGCGGGCCACGGTGAGATGCGGCACGCAGACCCGCCTGTTCTGCTGGACTTCCAGGGCGTTCTCGGCCGCCAGGCGGCGGATGGCTTCGCGGCAGGGCATCACGCCCACGCCCAGCATGTCGCTGATGCCGCGCAGGCTCATGCTCTTGCCGGGATGGAAATTGCCGATGATCAACTGCTCACGCAGCGTCCTGTAGACCTGCTGGTGTAGCGGATTGGTCGCGGTGTCGGCCGGTTCGACGGCAGCGAGACTATCGGTGCTCATCGCTGACTGTGATCACATTGGCAGCCCGAGGGCAAGCGCTGAAGCAGAACGGCGCATGCCCCGCTATGTCCCGGCTTCCACCAGTACTGCCGACGGATCGCGGGTGAGGCCGAAACCGGGCGTGCCGGAAACGTCGAGACGCCCGTTTCGGGGCACCGGCTCATTGGTGAAGAGGGGGCCGAACACCGGCAACACATCCTGGCCATCGGCGCTGTTGGCGACATATTCGCAATAGGGCGAATGGGGTTGCGACATCACGAAGTGATAGCTGAAGGGGCCGCTGCCATGCGGCACCACCGGAATGTCGTAGGCGCTCGCATGGGCGGAGATTCGCAGCAATTCGGTGAGACCGCCGACCCACATCACGTCGGGTTGCAATATGTCGATGTGACGGCCCTCGATCAGCTTGCGGAAGCCGTAGCGCGAATATTCATGCTCGCCCGTGGTCCATTTGGTTGCCGGCAAAGCTCTCTTGAGCAGGGCATAGCCGTCGATATCGTCGGGATGCAGCACCTCCTCCCACCAATAGATGTCGAGGTCCCTGCAGGCGGTGGCGAGCTCGATCGCATAGGGCACGTCGAGCGCCATGTAGCAATCCACCATCAGAGGGTAGTCGGGGCCGACCGCTTCGCGATGCGCCGCGAGGAAGGCGACATTGGCGCGCAGGCCGTCGATGCTGTCGGCCGGGCCGTGGGGCAGGGGCACCTTGCCGCCCCAGAAACCGAGCCGGCGGGCCGCTTCCGGCCGCGGACCGGTGCAATAGAAGCGGATCTCCTCCTTGGTGCGCCCGCCGATCAGCTTGTAGACCGGCTCCTCGCGCAGCTTGCCGATCAGGTCCCAGAGGGCAAGATCCACCACGGAGATGGTCGCGAGCGGCAGCCCCTTGCGACCGTAATACATCGAGGCCCGGAACATCTGGTCCCAGAGGCGATTGAGGTCGCGCGGATCGGCGCCATCGAGGAAGCGGCGGAAATGGTGCTGGATCAGCCAGCACGCCGGCTCGCCGCCAAAACCCGTGGCGAGGCCGACATGGCCACTTTCTGTCTCGATCTCCACCACGATCGAGCCCATGACATTGATCCCCCAGCTGGTGCGCGAGGCCTTGTAATCGGCATAGCCCGACATCGGATTGGCGATCAGCGTGTCGATCAGCCAATGCCCCTGTTTCTGGCTGAAATAATCGCCGCCACCCTCGCTGCGGACCAGATAGGTCCTGACCTGCTTGATGCGGGGAGATGCCATGCCTCGTCCTTCCTGCGTTTGGTTGCGCGGAATAGTGACGTAAGAAACTTGTCAGTCAAGTTTACAAATTCTCGAAACCTCGCTCTCTTGTTGTCTGACAAATAATCCGATATCACCCGATTGCCTCGGGAAACACGCAGGCGCCGGCAGGATGGCCGGCATTTGGAAGGCAGGGGAAGGACCGGCATGACCACGATCATTCGCTTCGAGGGCCGCGGCGCCATCATCACCGGCGGGGCCTCCGGCATTGGCCTCAAGACGGCCGAGCGCATCGTGGCCGAGGGCGGCTCGGTCTCGATCTGGGATGTGGATTCCGCCCGCGTCGAGACGGTGCGCCAGGCGCTGGGGCCGCGGGCCCATGGCATCGCTATCGACATCACCGATCCTGCCGCCGTCGAGAAGGCGGCACAGCAGGCCGAAAGCCAACTCGGCCGCATCGACGTCCTGGTCTGTTCCGCCGGCGTGGCCGGCAAGAACGAGTTGCTGGTCAATTATCCGATCGAGGAGTGGAAGCGGGTCTATGACATCAATGTCAACGGCCTGTTCTATTGCAACCGCTTCGTTGCGTCGCTGATGCAGAAGCATGGCTATGGCCGCATCGTGAACGTCGCCTCCATCGCCGGCAAGGAAGGCAATCCCACGGCATCGGCCTATTCCTCTTCCAAGGCGGCGGTGATCGGGCTCACCAAATCGCTGGGCAAGGAATTGTCGAAGGAAGGCATCACCGTCAACGCCATCACGCCGGCGACGGTCGATACGCCGATCCTCCAGCAGGTCAGCCAGGCCCATATCGACTACATGCTGTCGAAGATTCCGATGGGCCGTTTCGGCACCGTGGAGGAGTTGGCTGCCATCATCACCTGGCTCGCCAGCGAGGAATGTTCTTTCACCACCGGCGCGGTGTTCGACATTTCCGGCGGCCGCGCCACCTATTGACCGAACGTCAGGAGCGGCGGGCTATCAGGGCCCGCACCAGCACCACGGCCAGGGCCGCCAGCCCGATGGCAGCGGCTGCGACGATGACGGTGAGACTCGTCGTCACATAGCAGGGTGCCGAATTGGCGGGATTCTGATGGCAGGGAAACCGGCTGTCGATCAGCCGTGCCAGATAGTGTCCTCGCGTCTCGAAAAAGACCAGCATGGCGCAGCCGAGGGCCAGCAGCGCAAGGAAACCCGTACTCGGACGCATGAAGGAAGCCCTCGGGGAAATGCTGTCTATTTTTCGCATCGGTTGATCTGCACGGCAGTTTCGCCGGTCACAGCCAAATCGGCTAAACAGGGGCGGATCGAGTCGCAGCCGAGGGAGGAATATCGGGCATGAAAGTCGTATTCAGCGAAACCCAGAGGCGCCACGATCCGACCTTCTTCCTATCGAGCGGTACGCAGCGGCCTAATCCGGAAATACCGCGCCGCTGTGACATCCTGCTGCAGGCTGCCCTTGGCGCCGGCCTGACACAGGTCGCCCCCGACGATGCGGGGCTGGCGCCCGTCGCAGCCGTGCACAAGCCCGACTACATTCACTTCCTGCGCCATATCCATGCGCACTGGCGCGAGATCGATGGGGCTTCGGCCGAGGTGATCCCCAATATCCATCCCGATCGCCGCAACGGGGCCTATCCCGCTTCCGCCGTGGGGCAGGCGGGCTATCATATGGCCGACACGGCCTGCCCGATCTCGTCCGGAACCTATGAGGCGGCCCTGGCCAGCGCCCACACGGCCTATCATGCGGCCGGCCTGGTGCTGGCAGGCGAGCATGTAGCCTATGCTCTCTGCCGTCCGCCGGGCCATCATGCCTTCGCCGATCTTGCCGGTGGCTTCTGCTTCTTCAACAACAGCGGCATCGCGGCCCAGGCCCTGCGCAGCCGCTACGACCGCGTCGCCATTCTCGATGTCGACCTGCACCACGGCAACGGCACCCAGGGCATGTTCTATGGCCGCCCCGACATCTTCACCGTTTCGGTTCATGCCGATCCCATCCGTTTCTACCCTTTCTTCTGGGGGCACTCGGACGAGCGCGGCGAAGGCGAGGGGCTCGGCTACAATCTCAATCTGCCTCTGCCGCGCAAGACGGGGGACGAGGGCTTCCTTGCCGCGCTCGATGTGGCTCTGGAGCGTATTGCTGCCTTCGCGCCAGGCGCATTGGTGGTGGCGCTCGGCCTCGACGCCTTCGAGGGCGATCCCTTCCAGGAATTGACGGTGACCACCAAGGGCTTTGTCCGCATTGCCGCCCGTATTGCCAGCCTCGGGCTGCCGATGGCGATCGTGCAGGAGGGCGGCTATGTCTGCGACGCGCTCGGCGACAATCTCGCCAGCTTCCTCGGCGGGCTGTGAGGTATTTTTCCAGCCCTCATGGTTTACGACATCAAAATGCCGGGGTCGGGGCGTAGGTTTGTGGCTGGTTTGGGACGATCGAGGGAGTTGTTCCGATGACCAGTCTTGCTATCGATGTCAGTGCGCTGCTGGCAGCCCTTTGGATGCCGGCCCTGCTCAAGATCCTGGCCGCCGATGTGGCCATTGGCGCTGTCATCCTGTCGGGATATCTCTGGCATAGGAAGCAGGAACGCTGCAATGCGGAGCTGTCCGAACGCAAATGGGGCAGGCGACATCTGCATGGCTGAAGGCAAGCCTTAAGCGTTTTGCGCTTTGGTGGAATCACCGAGAATCGCAAAGACGCGCCGAATCAGAGAGCTAGAGCAAAACAGCGTTTCCGTCTAAACGCGCTCTGCTCTAGGCACCAGGGATGCGTTTTGTTCCAATTTTTTGTTTTGACGCATTTTCTTGACCGAAAAGTCCTCGGGCTTTTCGATGAGATGGCTAATGCACGACCACACCGGTCGGATTGCCTTTCGACATCCACACCACCAGCGCGTCATTGAAGGAGGCGACCGCGTCGCTGGCGATTGGAATTCGGATGATGGCCCCATCCGCAAATTCGAATTCGGCTACGGCAAATTGCCGATGCTCCGGCGAAGTCAGGCCGCGAAATTTCGTGAGAAGCGGCGTGACGACCGAGCCGTCTCCGCTTTCGAGCGGGTCCGAAGGAACGCTCATTCAACCATCCAATGCCAAGTCCAATAATTGCCTTCCCTATGACGGTGGGCTGTGACATGGGCGTGATACGAAATATATCATCTGAGAAATTTGTTGAGTCGAACAACAAGCAGATGCATCCATCTACCGTAAAGGTAACAATAGCAAATAATATAGGTTTATTGAAAAAATCCGAGAGTAAAATAAAGATAGGAACACCTCCTGATTTATAACTTCAGAAGGTGCCCCTGTGCGGGTCGATGCTCTATTATATCAGTGCTGTGTTTTCGATCGAAAAGCGGCCGCCCCTCCGATCCAGACGGAAGCAATCGCCAGCTCATCGGTCAGCACCACCATGTCGGATCTGCTGCCCTGGCGCAGACGGCCATACTGCCGATCCATGCTCACGGCCATGGCCGGGTAAAGCGAGGCCATGCGCAGGGCTTCGCCCAGATCGACACCGATCTTCTCATGCACGAAACGCACGGCCGAAATCATGTCGAGGTCGGCACCCGCGAGAGTACCGTCATCCAGCGTCAGGCGGCCGTTCTCACGCTTGATCACCCGGCCATTGAGCGTGAACTGCTGCATGTCCGTGCCGATCGTGGCCATGGCGTCGGTGACCAGGAAGATCCGGCCGGGCTCTCTCTTGGCCCGTAGTGCGATGTCGATGGTGATGGGATCGACATGGATGCCGTCGGCCACCAGGCCAGCGGAGAGGCCGCCAAGGGCGATCGCGGTGCCGGCTAGTCCCGGCTCGCGGTTCTTGATCTGGCTCATGGCGTTGAACAGATGCGTCGCCATGGAAGCGCCGGCCTCCGTCGCCGCGACCACATCGCCATATTCGGCATCGCAATGGCCGAGGCTGACGACCAGGCCGGCCTCCGCGAGGCGACGGACCTGGGCCGGCGTCACTGACTCCGTGGCCACCGTCGTGAGCAGGACGGGAACCCGGCTTCTGGCGGCAACCAGCCTGGCGAGATCGGTCTCCTCCATCGGGCGGATCAGTTTCGGGTCATGCGCGCCCTTGCGCGAAACGGCGAGATGCGGTCCCTCGATATGCAAGCCGAGGAAACCCGGCACCTTCCGTCGTGCGGCCTCCGCACCGGCCTCGAGGGCCTCTGCGGTGATACCGGGCGTATCGGTGATCAGGGTCGCGAGCAGGGCCGTCGTGCCGAACTGCGCATGGGCTGCGCAGATCGTGCCGATGGTCTCGGCGTTGCGGCGGTCGTTCAGCATTACCCCGCCGCCGCCATTGACCTGCAGGTCGATGAAGCCGGGCGCGATGAAGCCGGCCTCCACCGTCTCGACCGCGATGCCCGCCGGGACGGCACTGCGAGGCACGATCGCCTCGATGCGCTCGCCATCGACAATCACGGCCGCATCCTGATGCCAGCCCTCGCCGTCGAAGATGCGCGGGGCCAGCAGGGCCGATTGCGTGCTCATACCGTCTCCGTGACCTTGCGCAGATTGCGGGGCTCGTCGGGATTGAGGCCACGACGACGGGCGAAGGCCTCGACGAAGGCATAGAAGGAGGCGATTAGCACCAGCGGGTCGGTCAATGGGTGGCCGGTGGCCGCGAAGGGCAGGCGGGTGGCCTGGTGGGCGCCGTCGGCGGTGATGAAGGCGGCTGCCCCCTTGGCGGCCAAGGCGTCGGCGGCGCCGATGATCGAGCTTTCCGCCTTGTCGCGGGCCGCCAGGGCCAGCACCGGGAAACCCGGTCCCACCAGCGCCATCGGTCCATGCATCACCTCGGCGCCGCTATAGGCTTCCGCGTGCACTGAGCAGGTTTCCTTGAACTTCAGCGCCACCTCGTTGGCGATTGCCAGGGCCGGCCCGCGGCCGAGGACGAAGACCGAAGAGGTGCCTTCCAGGGCATCGGCAAAGGCGGTCCAATCGCAGGCGACGGCCTGCTCGAGATGACGAGGCAGGTCGTGGAGGGCTGATAGCAACGCCTTGTCGCCGGCCCAATGAGCGAGGACGCCGAGCCCGGCCACGGCGGAATTCACGAAAGTCTTGGTAGCGGCAACGCTCTTCTCGGTGCCGGCGGCGATGTCGATCGCATGGTCGGCCGCAAGTGCCAGGGGCGAGCCTGCCGTGTTGGTGAGGGCGATGGCGACCGCGCCGCTGCGACGCACCGCCTCTGCCATGGCGACGATGTCGGGGCTCTTGCCCGACTGCGAAATCGCCAGGCTGGCGGCGCCGGCGAGCTTGAGCGGTGCCTCATAGATCGAGGCGATCGAAGGGCCGAGCGAGGCGACCGGCACGCCGGTGGTCAGCTCGACCGCATATTTGAGGAAGGAGGCGGCATGGTCGGAAGAGCCACGGGCCACGGTGACCAGGACATGTGGATCGACGTCCTTCAGCGCAGTGCCTGCCCGCTCCATCTCAGCGGCCGATTGTTCGAACAGCCGTGCGACGGCTTGGGGAATTTCCAGCACCTCGCGGCGCATATGGGTTTCGGACATCACGATGTTTCTCCTTCGCTGGGCTCGGCCAGCCGCAATTCTGCTACGAAATCATAGGTATCGCCCCGGTAGATCGACCGGGTGAATTCAACCACCTTGCCGCCGGGCAGGTATGAGACGCGCTCGATATTGAGCGTGGCGGCACCTGGAGAAATGCGCAGGAGCTGGGCATCCTCCGGCCCGAGATTGGCGGCCGAGATGCGCTGGACAGCGCGCACCGGCTTGTTGCCGTGCTCGGCGAGGGCGGCATAGAGCGAAGAGCCGACCTCTTCCGGATTCGGCAGCAGCGAAGCGGCGATGGAAGCGCGCTCGATCGCCACGGCGGTTTCATTGGCAAAGCGCAGGCGGTTCACGCGGGCCACCATCTCGTTGGCCGTCAGGCCGAGCACCATCGTCTCCTGCGGCGAGGGGACGTAGACGCCTCGCTCCAGCCACACCGAATGAACCTGCTTGCCGCGCCGCGCCATATCCTCGGTGAAGGAGGTCAGGCGTGACAGGGATTGCTCGACACGTTCGACCCGGGGCGCCACGAAGGTGCCGGAGCCGTGGCGCTGGATCAGCACCCCCTGTTCCACCAGGTTCTGCAGCGCCTTGCGCACCGTGACACGCGAGATGTCGGCCTTGACGGCAATGTCCCGCTCGGAGGGAAGTGCGTCGCCGGGCGTCAGCACGCCGTCCCGGACCGCTTCTTCGATTGTTTTGCGCAATTGCAGGTAGAGCGGCGCATTGCTGCCCTTGGCATCGGCCAGGGAGCGGAAGATGAGGTCGATGGCGTCACTCATGGCTTGCCTTTCCGAGCCGAAATCTCGGACCTGTCCCTTGAAGGAGGGCAAGAGTTCGGCGTGACTCAACGCTCTGGCGATCATGGCTGGATCAGTCCTTGTTTGCCATCCGACAATGACCGCTCGAGGCCGAATAGTCGGGCAGCCATGGATACTGCGCCGCCCAAGGCGTCCTGCAGCGGCGGTACGAGCCGCTCCCGGTGTTTTGCGGAAAGGCGAGGTCCGATCAGCGTTGCCAGCCCGCCCAATAAGCAACGGGGCGTCGCATTGGCAAGCCCGAGGGCATCCAGCGAAACCTCGACCGCGGCGATGGCCCGATTGACGATCCTGGCCGCAGTCGGGTCGCCACGGTCGAGATGGTCGAAGACAATCGGCGCGAAGGTGCCGAAGTCGCGCGGCTGGGCGGTCTTGGTGAACTCGACGATCTCCTGCGGATCGTCGTGGTGGGCGGCCAGCACCGCCTCGACCAGGGGCGAGCGGGGGGCGATACCGTCATGGGCGAGCAGTGTCTCCTCCAGCAGGTCGCGTCCGATCCGCGCCCCGCTTCCCTGGTCGCCGACAGCGAGGCCCCAGCCGCCAAGATAGCGTGCCTGTCCCGATTGCCGGGCCAGATAATGGCTGCCGGTCCCCAGGATGCCGATTGCGCCGTCTCCCGCCCCGATCGCACCCTCCAGGGCGATGAGGACATCGGTTTCGATGCGGCAATGGCGGAAGGGCAGGCGGGCGAGCAGCTTGGTGGCATAGATGGCGATATTGGCACCCGCCATGCCGAGCACGATGGGCGTGTCGGGGATGCCAGCCGGATCCTGGCCCGCATCGGCGAAGGCCTGGTGGACAGCGGCCATGATGTTCTCGCAGGCCCCGTCCAGATCCGTGCGGATGTTCGCCGGCCCGGCCTTGGCGCGACCGATGATCTGGCTCTGCGCTGTTGCGAGCGCAGCCCTGCAGCTTGTTCCTCCACCATCGACGCCAAGGACCATCATCGCCGTCTTCTCCTTATGAGAAGACAATACCAATAAGCTACCACTCGTCAAGTGGTGATTGCGGTAAAAAAATTAAACTAAGCAAAATCAATGCATTATGCAATTTGAAGCAATTTGATGAGAAAAGTGCCATAAGACCTCTGGACAAGTGGTATTTATTTGGTATTGTCCTGGCCATCGGAGGGGGCGGTGCCGGGCCTAGGCTGGCGCCACCAGGCGGCGGCTGCGGTCGCGCAGTTCATCGGCCTCCGGGCAACAGGCCAGTTGCCGGCCGGAAGGGCAGCGCAAAGCGTGCGTTCCGCTGGGGCTGGAGACCCCCAAGTCGACCAGAGCCGGCCCTGGCAGTGGCCGGTACAGGGAGGAAGACGGATGAAGAAGCGACTTTTGATGGCCCTATTCCTGGGCTCCACCATTCTCGCGGCGACGGCTGCTTCGGCGCAGGACGCCACGCTGACGATCGAAAGCTGGCGCAATGACGACCTTGCCATCTGGCAGGAAAAACTGATCCCCGCTTTCGAGAAGGCCAATCCCGGCGTCAAGGTGAATTTCACGCCCTCGGCGCCGCCGGAATACAATGCCGCGTTGAACGCAAAGCTCGATGCCGGTTCGGCTGGCGATGTGATCGCCTGCCGCCCCTTCGATGCTTCCCTCGAACTCTACAAGAAGGGGCATCTGACGGATCTGTCGGCTCTCCAGGGTATGGACAATTTCACCGACACCGCCAAGGCCGCCTGGCAGACCGACGACGCCAAAACGACCTTCTGCGTGCCCGTGGCCTCGGTGATCCACGGCTTCATCTACAACAAGGAAGCCTTCGACAAGCTCGGCCTCAAGCCGCCGCAGACCGAGGAAGAGTTCTTCGCTGCGCTCGACAAGATCAAGGCCGACGGAACCTATATCCCGATGGCGATGGGCACCAAGGATCTCTGGGAAGCCGCCACGATGGGCTACCAGAACATCGGCCCGACCTATTGGAAGGGTGAGGACGGTCGCCTGGCGCTGATCAAGGGCACGCAGAAGCTGACGGATGCCGATTGGGTCGAGCCCTTCGTCACGCTGGCCAAGTGGAAGTCCTATCTGGGCGACGGCTTCGAGGCGCAGACTTATCCCGACAGCCAGAACCTGTTCACCCTCGGCCGCGCCGCCATCTATCCGGCAGGTTCGTGGGAGATCTCCCCCTTCGGCGCCCAGGCGCAGTTCAAGATGGGCGCCTTCCCGCCGCCCGTGCGCAAGGCTGGTGATCCCTGCTACATCTCCGACCACAACGACATCGGTTTCGGCCTGAACGCCAAGAGCAAGAATCCGGAAGCGGCCAAGAAGCTGCTGGCCTGGATGGCATCGCCGGAATTCGCCACGCTCTATGCCAATGCGCTGCCGGGTTTCTTCAGTCTCGCCAAAAGCGAGGTGAAGCTGGACAATCCCCTGGCGCAGGAATTCGTGTCCTGGCGCGGCAAGTGCAGGTCGACCATCCGTTCAACCTACAAGATCCTGTCGCGCGGCACGCCCAATCTCGAGAACGAGACCTGGGTCGAATCCGCCAATGTGATCAACGGCACCGACACGCCGCAAGTCGCTGCCGAGAAGCTCCAGAAGGGTCTCGACAGCTGGTATAAGCCGGCTAAGTAGAGCTTGCTTCGGCCGCGCCTCGAGAAGGCGCGGCCATCCCCTCCATCATCGCCGTCTCCGACAACAGCAACGCACATGCGAGGATTGCTGCAATGTCTCTCGAAGATTCACCAAATAGAAAAGCGTTTCGCTGGCACATTCCGATTTTTCTGGCGCCAGCCGTCATCATCTACACGCTCGTGATGATCCTGCCGCTGATCGGCACCCTGCAGCTTTCGCTGTTCCGGACCGTCGATGGTGTGTCGCATTTCGCGGGACTCGACAATTTCCGCACGCTGTTCGGCGACCCGCGCTGGGCCTCGAGCTTCTGGAATGCCCTGCGCAACAATTGCTGGTTCTTCCTCATCCACATGGTGGTCCAGAACCCGATAGGCGTCGTGCTGGCGGCCCTGCTTTCCCATCCCAAGCTGCGCTTCGCGGCTTTCTACCGCACGGCGATTTTCATCCCGACCGTGCTGTCCTTCGTGATCGTCGGCTTCGTGTGGAAGCTGATCCTCTCCCCGCTCTGGGGCGTGGCGCCCTCGATGCTGGACCTGATCGGCCTCAAGAGCTGGTTCACGCCGCTGCTCGGCAAGGAAGCCTATGCATTGACCACGCTCGGCCTCGTCTCGGTCTGGCAGTTCGTGGGCATTCCGATGATGCTGATCTATGCAGCCTTGCTATCGATCCCCGAGGAGGTGGTCGAGGCGGCCGAGATGGACGGCATCACCGGCGTTGCTCAGTTCTGGAAGATCAAGCTGCCGCTGATCCTGCCTTCGATCGGCATCATCTCGATCCTCACCTTCGTCGGCAATTTCAATGCCTTCGACCTGATCTACTCGGCGCAGGGAGCGTTGGCCGGGCCGAACTATTCGACCGACATTCTCGGCACCTTTCTCTACCGCACCTTCTTCGGCTTCCAGCTGCAGCTCGGCGATCCGAACATGGGCGCCACCATCGCCTCCATGATGTTCTTCATCATCCTGGCCGGCGTGTGCGTCTATCTGTTCGCCATCCAGACACGGCTGCGGCGGTATCAGTTCTGAGGAGATCGACATGAGCAAAGCCACGCACTCTCCGGCCCGTTCGATCGCCGCCCATACGGTGCTGATCGTCTACACAGCGATCGCCCTGTTCCCGGTGATCCTGGTCCTGATCAACTCCTTCAAATCGAGGGATGCGATCTTCCGCTCGCCTCTGACACCGCCGGGACCGGCCACCTTCGACGCCATCGGCTACAAGACCGTGCTCGCCCAGGGCGACTTCTTCCTCTACTTCCAGAACAGCATGATCGTCACGGTGGTCTCCCTGTTCTTCGTGCTGCTGCTTGGCGGCATGGCGGCCTTTGCGCTCGCCGAATATCGCTTCAAGGGCAACACGCTAATGGGCCTCTATTTGGCCCTTGGGATCATGATCCCGATCAGGCTTGGCACCGTCGCCATCCTGCAGCTCATGGTCGCCAGCGGTCTGGTCAACACGCTGACGTCCCTCATCCTGGTCTATACGGCGCAGGGTCTGCCGCTGGCCGTATTCATCCTGTCCGAGTTCATGAAACAGGTCTCGGACGATCTCAAGAACGCCGGTCGCATCGACGGATTGTCGGAATACCGTATCTTCTTCCGCCTCGTCCTGCCGCTGGTGCGGCCGGCCATGGCAACGGTTGCGGTCTTCACCATGATCCCGATCTGGAACGATCTGTGGTTCCCGCTGATCCTGGCACCGGGCGAGAGCACCAAGACCATCACGCTCGGTACGCAGGTCTTCATTGGGCAGTTCGTCACCAATTGGAATGCCGTACTGGCGGCGCTGTCACTCGCGATCCTGCCGGTGCTGGTGCTCTATGTGATCTTCTCGCGGCAGCTCATCCGCGGCATCACCTCGGGCGCCGTCAAGTAGAGCCTGGCTCCACGCCATGCCGCCCCGCTCAGCGCGAGACGGCACGGTGACGAGCCGGCTTAAGGGCATCCGGCCTCCCCCCAATCTGCAATGAAATTCTTTCGTGGTCCGCATCGAGCGGATGAAGAAGCGCGCATGCGCCCCACCGTCAACCTTTAGGGGAAGTATCATGGGTTCGCTGAATATCGAGAATGTGAAGAAGTCGTTCGGTTCGGTCGACATCCTCAAGGGGATCAATCTGGACGTGAAAGACGGCGAGTTCGTCGTCTTCGTGGGGCCGTCGGGCTGCGGCAAGTCCACCCTGCTGCGCATCATCGCGGGGTTGGAGGACACCACCTCTGGCGCCGTGAAGATCGACGGCCAGCCCGTCAATGACGTGCCGCCCGCCAAGCGCGGCATCGCCATGGTGTTCCAGAGCTATGCGCTCTATCCCCACCTCACCGTGCGCAACAATATGGGTCTGGGCCTCAAGCAGGCTGGCGAAGACAAGGCCGAGATCGACAGGCGCATCAAGAAGGCCTCGACCATGCTCGCTCTCGAGCCTTATCTCGAGCGCCGGCCCTCCGAGCTCTCCGGCGGCCAGCGCCAGCGCGTCGCCATCGGCCGTGCCGTGGTGCGTGAGCCCAAGCTCTTCCTGTTCGACGAGCCCTTGTCCAATCTCGACGCAGCGCTCCGTGTTAACACCCGCATCGAGATTGCCCAGCTTCACCAGCGCCTCAGGGCGACGATGGTCTATGTGACGCATGATCAGGTCGAGGCCATGACTCTGGCCGACAAGATCGTGGTGCTGAATGGCGGCCATATCGAGCAGGTCGGCGCGCCCATGCAGCTCTACAACGATCCTGACAACACCTTCGTCGCCGGCTTCATCGGCTCGCCCAAGATGAATTTCGTCGACGGCGGACGCCTCGGCGAGAGCGTGAAGACCATCGGTGTGCGGCCCGAGCATGTCACCGTCAGCCGCGAGGCCGGCGACTGGAAGGGCACTGTGGTCTATGCCGAGCATCTGGGCGCCGATACCTATCTCTATCTCGACACCGAAAAGGCCGGCTCGATCACGGTGCGTCTCTCGGGCGAGTATCAGGTTGAGCCGGGTGCCGCCATCTACGCCACGCCGGATCCGGCACGGACCCTGCGCTTCGACGAGAACGGCAAGCGCCTGCGCGGGTGAGGCGTGCGAAATCCGATATGCCGGCCCTGCTCCATCGGTATGCCGATGGAGCAGGGCCGGCACACCGATCTCGCGCCCGCCTCCGTGGAGGCAGCATCACCGTCTCCCGTACTTATAGACAAAACATTCATTGTGGACTAGTTCGTCTATGCTTGCCATTTGACGGACGATTCCAGCGATGACCGATATTGTCGACGACGCCATGCCCCGCCTGATTGCGATGCGGCACGAATTGCACCGCCATCCGGAGATCTCCCGCGAGGAAGCCTGGACCTCGGCCTTCGTCGCCGAGCGCCTGACCGAAATGGGAATTCCCGTCCATACCGGTGTCGGCGGCTATGGCGTCGTCGGTGTCGTCGAGGGCAGCGGCGAGGGGCCGGGCGTGGCCCTGCGCGCCGATATGGATGCTCTCGCCATGGACGAGCACAACAGCTTCGCCCATCGCTCGCAGATACAAGGTGCCATGCATGCCTGCGGCCATGACGGGCATATGACCATGCTTCTGGGCGCGGCTTCCCATCTCTCGCAGACCCGCCGTTTCCGCGGCACGGTCTATCTGGTGTTCCAGCCGGCGGAAGAGCGCTATGGCGGCGCCCAACTCATGCTTGATGCCGGCCTGCTCGAGCGCTTCCCCGTCCGCAATATTTTCGGCCTGCACAATTGGCCCGATGTGCCGGCCGGCGAGGTGGTGGTGCATGACGGCCCGGTGATGGCCGGGGCCGGGGAGTTCACCCTGACGTTCAAGGCGCCTGGCGGCCACGCCGCCATGCCGCACATGACCGGCGATCCCGTGCTGGCCGGCAGCCATTTCGTCACCGGCATCCAGCAGGCAGTGGGCCGGGCCATCAATCCGCTCGATGCCGCCGTCGTCACCGTCGGCTCGTTCCAGGGTGGTTTTGCTCAGAACGTGATTTCGCGCGAAGCTACGCTGGCCGGCACTTTCCGCGGCCTGCGCCCCGACATTCTGGCTCTCCTGAGGACGCGCATCGAGGAGATCGCTCAGTCGGCCGCCAGGATCGCCTCGACCGAGGTCGAGATCGGCTTCGACGAGTTGCCGAGCCCGCCGGTGGTGAACACACCGGCCGAAGCCGAGATCATGAGGCGAGCTGCGCGTGCATTGCCCGGAAGCCCGGCCTTGCATGTCGGCGTGCCGACCATGGCGGGCGACGATTTCGGCGCCTTCCTCGAGCATCTGCCCGGCGCCTATGCCTGGATCGGCAATGGTCCGTCGGAGCAGCATGGCCGGCTTCACCAGCCCGACTACGATTTCAACGATGCCATCATAGGCACCGGCGTCCGCTTGTTGGTGGCAACGGCCGAGCAAGCTCTATCGTAGACAAATAATCTTCTGTAGACTTTTTGTTTCCAGTACCCTAGGTGTTGGAAGAGGCTGGAGGTGGCCGCCAGTGGCCGCCAGGATTGAGGTGGGAGCCTGCTCGGATCAAATGGACAGCCTTCATCGCTATCGCCCGATCTGCGACGCCATCGCTGCTTTGTTTCAGCCTTATGTCGAAGTGGTGCTGCACGAGCTCTCCACCGACAAGGCCGTCTATTTTGCCGGCAATTTCTCCAAGCGCGTCCCCGGGGAACCCTCGCTGCTGCATGAGGTCGACTTCGACAGCCACAATCCGGTGATCGGTCCCTATGAGAAGGTCAATTGGGATGGCCGGGCTCTCAAATCGATTACCGTCGTACTGCGCGATGAGGCGGGCAGCCCGCTCGGCGTGATGTGCATCAATGTCAACGTCTCCGATTTCCACGCCGTCATGCAGACGCTGTCGGCGCTCGTGCGTGTGCCGGAGCCGCATTATCGGCCGGACGCCTTGTTCAAGGAGGACTGGCACGAAAGAATCAACGAGTTCATCCGGCAATGGACGCATGGGCGCAATGTCGCGATTTCGGCGATGACCCATGCCGACCGCAAGGACCTGGTCGTCGCGCTCGCCGAGAGCGGCGCGTTCAGCGGCAAGAATGCCGCCGCCTATATTTCGCGCGTGCTCGGCATGGGGCGCGCGACCGTCTACAAATATTTGAGAAATGAAAAATGATTAGCCTTTCGCTGGCCCAGCTCCAGGAGTTGGTTTCGATCGACGCCGCCGCCATATCAGCCATCACCGATGCCTATGTCGCCGTGGCGGACGGACGGGCCAACGTGCCGCCGGTCGGCTATCTCGAGCTGCGCGCGCAGAATGCCGATTGCCACATCAAATATGGCTATATCGCCGGCGATCCGATCTTCGTGGTGAAGATCGCTTCCGGCTTCTATGACAATCCCAAGCGTGGCTTGCCGTCCAGCAGCGGCATGATGATCGCGATTTCAGCTGCTACCGGCGCCACCGTCGCCATCCTGAACGACGAGGGTTGGCTCACCAATCTGCGCACCGGCATCGGTGGCGCCGTCGCCACCTTCGCTCTCTGCCGTCCGGACAGCGAGGTCTTTGCCGTGCTCGGTACCGGCACGCAGGCGCGTTTCCAGATCCGCGCCGCCGCGGCGCTGGCCAAGCGCCCCGTGCAATTTCTCGTCTGGGGGCGCTCGGCGCAAAAGGCAAGAGAACTCGTCGCCGAATTCGCCGGCTCCGCCATCCAGGTGTCGCAGGCCGCGGATCTGGAGGAAGCCTGCCGCTCGGCCGACGTGATCATCGCCACCACGCCCGCGACCGCACCCTATGTGGCGAGCGAATGGATCACGCCCGGCACCCATGTCACCGCTGTCGGGGCGGATGCGCCTGGCAAGCAGGAACTGGATCCGGCCCTGATCGCAAGGGCCGATCTGCTGGTGGCCGATCTCGCCAGCCAGAGCCTCGACCATGGCGAGTTCGCCACCGCCTTCCAGGACGGCTTGTTCCGCCAGGAGGACTGCCTCGAACTCGGTGCCATCCTGAACGGATCGAAGCCGGGCCGCAGTTCGAGCGACGCGATCACCATTGCCGACCTCACCGGTCTTGCCACCCAGGACATCGCCATCGCCAGGACCGCCCTGCAGAGGGTGCCCGATCTGGTGATGTGAGGGCGTTTTTCATCGTCTTGGCGGGCGGCTGCCACGCCCACATCCGTTCAAGTTTGTTTTGAGAGGGGACTGCCGTGAAGAGACTATTGATGGTTTCGCTCGCCGCGTTGCTGAGCGTTTCGGCCGCGAAGGCGGAGAGCCTGCGCATCGCCTCCAGCGCGGATTTTCCGCCCTGGGAGTCGGTTGATGCCGCCAACGAGATCGTCGGCTTCGATCGCGACATCGGCAACGAGGTCTGCACGCGCATCGGCGCCGACTGCAGCTGGGGCAACCAGGCTTTCGACGGCCTTCTACCGGGGCTGCAGGTCGGCAAATATGATCTGATCATGTCGGGCTTGTCGATCAATGACGAGCGCGAGAAGCAGGTCGATTTTTCGGCGCCCTATGCCGATGCGCCCAACAACATCGTCGTCGCTGCGGGGAGCCCCGTGGCCCAGGCCAAGGATACCAAGGCCCTCGAAGAAGGGCTGGCCGGCAAGGTGATCGGCGCGCAGACGGGTTCGACCCACGAGGCCGTGATCCGGGCTCACTTCAAGGGTGCCGACGTCCGTCTCTATGACCGGGCCGAGCAGGTCGCCGACGATATCGTGGCCGGTCGCCTCGATGCCGGACTGATGGAGCGCTCCGCCTGGGAAGGCATGATGTCGTCCCGCAAGGACAGCGGTATCACCATCGCCGGTCCGCTGATCACCAGTGCCGATTATGCCGAGTTCGGCCGGGGGCAGGCCATTGCCCTGAAGAAGGGCCGGGACGATCTGAAGAAGCGGATCGACGAGGCCGTCAACGCCATGCTTGCCGACGGCACGGTCGCCAAGCTTTCGGAGAAGTGGTTCAAGTACGACGTCTCCTTCAAGAAGAAATGAGCGTACCCGCCGGCGCCGCTGAGCACCGCCTAGAGCCAATGTAATGCACGCCCCCTCCCGCTTCAGGGGAGGGGGACGGGCACTCCAACGTGCTCCCGAAGCGAGATCTCTTCCATGTCCGTGGTTTCAGCCTATCTCCCGCAACTCCTCCAGGGGCTTCTCGTCACCCTGCAAGTGGCTGTCGGCAGCTTCATGGTGGGGTTCGTTCTTGCCATAGCAGCCGTCTTCGCCTGGAGTTCGGGTCCCAAGCCCCTGCGCTGGCTGGTCGCCTCCTATGTGGCCGTCATTCGTGGCCTGCCGGAACTCCTGGTGATCTTCCTGGTGTTCTATGGCGGGACGGTGCTGCTCACCGGACTGGTCGGAGCCTATGTCGAGGTCAGCGCGCTGGCGGCGGGCATCGCGGCGCTGTCCTTCGTGTCGGGCGCCTATCTGACCGAGATCATGCGCGGCGCCCTGCAGACCATTCCTCTGGGCCAATGGGAGGCGGCGCGCAGCCTCGGCCTGAAGCAGGGCCAATTGTTCCGCAAGATCATCCTGCCGCAGATGTTCTCCCACGCGCTTCCCGGCCTCGGCAATCAGTGGCTGGTGATCCTGAAGGAAAGCGCGCTTGTCTCCATCGTCGGGCTGGAGGAATTGATGCGCAAGGGCGTGGTGGCGGCCGGTGCCACCCACCAGCCGATGACCTTCTATCTCATCGTCGCGGCCCTTTTTATCCTGATCACCACCGTCTCGACCGCTGTTCTGAGCTTCGGAAACAGCCGTCTGACCTGGATGCGGTAAAGCGTTTTGCGATTTGACGGAGTCATCTGGAACCGCAAAGCGCGTCGAAACAAAGAGTTAGAGCAAACAAGCGTTCATGAACGCGCTTTGCTCTAGGAGGCGACATGTCCCTGGAAATGCTGCTCCGCGCCATTCCCGTCGTTTTGACCGGGCTCAAGCTGACGCTGCTGATCACGTTGGCTGCCTTTGCGGTCGGGCAGTTCGTGGCGCTGCCGGTCGCCCTGGGCCGGGTCTCGAAGTTCCGCCTGCTGCGCGGGACGACCTGGCTCTACACCTTCCTGCTGCGCGGCAGTCCGTTGCTGGTGCAGCTTTTCATTCTCTATTACGGCCTGGCGCAGTTTCCCGCGGTTCGCAACAGCGTGCTGTGGCCTGTTCTGCGCGATCCCGTCTATTGCGCCATCCTGGCGATCGGCATCAATTCCTCGGCCTATGTCGCCGAGGTGATCGCCGGCGGCATCCGCAAGATACCGGCCGGGCAGTTCGAGGCCTGCGTGTCGCTCGGCCTGTCGCGCCGGCGCACCTTTATCGATGTTGTGCTGCCTCAGGCCTACCGGGCGATCTTCCCATCGATCGGCAACGAGCTCATCCTCGTCCTGAAGGCGAGTTCGCTCGCGAGCGCCGTGACCGTGATGGAGATGACGGGCGCGGCGCGTGCCTTTACCGCCAAGACCTATGCTCCCTTCGAAGTGTTCATCGTCGCCGGCCTCGTCTATCTCCTGGTCGGCTTTGCCTTCAGCCTGATCTTCCGGGCCGGCGAGAGCGCGCTGTTCCGTTCGACCGGCTTCGGGTCGTCCAAGGCGAGCGCGCCCTCCCGCCAGGCCGCGGAGGCCGCGCCATGATCCTGGCCTCCAATCTCACCAAGGCCTATGGCCCCCACACCGTGCTCAAGGGCGTCAGCCTGTCGGTGGGGGAGGGCCAGCGGGTGGTGTTATGCGGTCCGTCGGGCTCGGGCAAGTCGACCCTGATCCGCTGCCTCAATGGCCTGGAGACGCGCAGTGGTGGCGATATCCGCATCGCTGGCCACCATCTTGCGCCCGATTGCACCAATGTGCTCGACCTCGCCGGCGAGGTCGGCATGGTGTTCCAGCAGTTCAACCTGTTCCCGCACAAAACCGCGCTGGAAAATCTGATTCTGGCACCGCGCCGCGTGCGCGGCCTCGCGCGCAAGGAGGCGGCTGATCTCGCCATGGCGATGCTGGAGCGCATGCGCCTCGCCGATAAGGCCGCTTCCTACCCCGGCCAACTCTCCGGTGGCCAGCAGCAGCGCGTGGCCATCGCCCGGGCGCTTTGCATGGCGCCCAAGGTGATGCTGTTCGACGAGCCAACTTCCGCCCTCGACCCCGAAATGGTGAAGGAGGTGCTCGATGTCATGGTGGATCTGTCGCGCGAGGGGCTGACCATGGTTGTGGTGACCCATGAAATGGGCTTTGCCAGGAATGTGGCCGACCGCGTGGTCTTCCTCGATGGTGGCCGCATCGTCGAGAGCGCCGAACCCAAGGCCTTTTTCGAAAATCCCCAGCATCCCCGCACCCGGGATTTCCTGCACCAGATCGCGCGGCACTGATCTGGATATCGGGTGTCAGCCAAGGAGTAGACTGTCATGAACCCCGACGTTCTGGCTTCGGCCGCCCGCTCCGTGCAGGCGCGCCAGCGCATCAAGGCCCATATCTACGAAACGCCTCTGCTGCCGTCGCGGCAGATCGGCGCCGAAGCAGGCAGCCAGCTCTTCTTCAAGGCCGAGAATTTTCAGCTCACGGGCTCCTTCAAGATCCGCGGCGCCAGCGCCAAGATTTCGGCCATGGCGCCGGGACGCCATCTCGTCACGGCCTCGTCCGGCAATCATGGCATCGGCTCGTCCCAGGCTGCCCGTTCCTTCGGGCGGGACCTCACCGTGGTACTGCCTGAAACGGTCGCTGCCGCCAAGCTCGCCCGTATCCGTTCCTATGGCGTGGAGACGCGGCTGTTCGGCGCCGAGACCTGGTATTCCGAGCAGCATGCGCTCGAGCTCGCCCGTGACAAGGGTCATGAATATATCTCGGCCTATGACGATCCCGATGTGGTGGCCGGGCAGGGCACCATCGGGCTGGAACTCCTCGACCAGCACCCCGCCATCGACAATGTCTTCATCGCGATGGGCGGGGGCGGGCTGATCAGTGGGATCGGCAGCGTGTTGAAGAGCTTCCTGCCAGGCGCGCGCATCTATGGGATCGCAGCCCGCAATTCCTGCGCCTTCGCCATGTCGATGGCGGCGGGCAAGGTGGTCGAGACCGAGCACCTGGAGACGCTGGCCGACGGCGTCGCCGGCGGTGTCGCCGAGGAGACGATGACGCTTGGTCTCGCAATGTCGGTGGTCGATGAGACGATCATCTGCACGGAAGAGGAAATCGTCGCAGCACTCCGCGATCTCGCCTTCAAGGAAAACATGCTGGTGGAAGGCTCTGCCGGCCTGGCCTTGGCGGGATTCGCCAAGGTTGCGAGCGCTTGCCGCGAACAGGTCAATGTGGTGGTGCTGTGCGGGGCCAATTACGACCGGGACAAGCTGACGAAAGCGGTATTCGGCTAAAGGAGCGCCCTCCGGCTGCTGGACCGATCCGGAGGGCGTTGGCTGGTCAGGC
This sequence comes from Labrys sp. KB_33_2, assembly GCF_052114505.1. Taxonomy (NCBI): domain Bacteria; kingdom Pseudomonadati; phylum Pseudomonadota; class Alphaproteobacteria; order Hyphomicrobiales; family Xanthobacteraceae; genus Labrys; species Labrys sp. KB_33_2. Next base: position 280,318 of record NZ_JBFREW010000001.1, read on the forward strand.
GAGCAAACGCGTGTCCGGCGTGGCTTCGTGGGCCTGCCCATGCGTAATGGCCGTGTTGTCGCCGGCAGGTTCAGCCGAGACCGAGGTGAGCGTGATGGCCGTAACGGCGCTAAGAAGTAGAAATATAGACGTGATGATAATCTTCATTTCTGGAATCTTTCGAAAATATACGGAGATAAAGCTTCCAAAGAGGAGGTTTTATGCTCCACAAGCGCGATGAAATTTCACGCAAGCTAAAAATTAAATATTATTTCGTTATTGAATAAGAAACGACCTGGCCCTTGCCTAGTGGGCGCATACTCAAACATGCGCAATGCAGGCGAAAAGATCCATGTTTGGGCGGCTGTTGGAGCCGTTTGAATCGGCGAGAACCCCCTTCCCCCGAAAGCCTTCTGATTCTCCATCGATGTTACTTACCGGTAACACCCGGGGGTGAAATAGTCAAGGCCGCAACGATACGATGCTGACGTTTCAAGGCTGAATGGAAAAGCTCGGCGCTGCCGAGGCGCATCTTCCGTCGTATGCCGCGAGAGAGGCCAGATGGGGTGGCGTTTGCCCCATCTGGCCTCGAGCATCAGACGCGAGAACCGCTGAGCATTCGCGCGAGGGCAATGAGGATGCAGGCGCCAATAAAGCCGGCGATAAGGTAGCCCAGCCACCCACCGAAGCCCACGCCTAGCAAGCCCAGCAGAAAGCTGGCGAGGGCCGCACCTACGATGCCAAGAATGATGTTCATGAGGACGCCGGTATTGCTCTTCATGAACATTTCAGCCAGCCAACCGGCCAAGCCGCCAATGATTATCGCGGCGATCCAACCAACCTCGGGACGATCCATTCATTCACCTTTGCATCTATCGGATTGTCTGGGATTCACGCCTTGTCGATTACCGACTTGACCGCGTCCTTGACCTTGCCCTTGGCCTCCTGGACCTCTCCTTTGGCTTTTTGAATCGCGCCGTCGGCTTCCATCTCCTGATTACCCACCGCCTTGCCGACGCCTTCCTTCACCGAACCCGCCACCTTGTTGGCGATACCCTTGACCTTGTCCGTTGTGCTGTTCACTCGGTTACTCCCTTGAATGCAGACCCCCAGTTCACAAACGCTGGCGTCCTTTCGAGGTTCCGTAGTGATTTTGACTTAGGGGGGACCTCCTCGCAGTTCTTGAGCCGTGTTAGTGGTCGCAACTGGCAGGTAATAAAATCGAAACCATTCGATTCCTACCGTAATTAATCGTCAATTACAGAAGGAATTGACTGGATGGGCATGCGTATCATAAGCGGAATTTTCAGCTTTTCCATGATCATTATATTCATGGCTATGGTCTCTGGACATGCAGAAACCCTAGGCACGGCATCCTTTTATGGCCAGGAGCTGAAGGGATATCGTACCGCAAACGGAGAACGCTTCAATCCAGCAGGACTGACTGCGGCCCATCGCTCCTTACCTTTCGGAACGAAGCTGCGCGTTACCAATCTCAAGAACCACAGGAGCGTTGTCGTCCGCGTCACCGACCGAGGCCCTCACAAGCGGGGTCGCATGATCGACCTTTCCTACGGAGCCGCCAAGGCCGTCGGGATGATCGAGACGGGCACGACCAGGGTATCAGTCGCCAAGATTGCAGCGCCTTCCTTGGCCTCGGAAAAGGCCAACGCACAGCCAAAGCTTCCGCCGCGTCGACGATAGCTCATTGCCGTGCGGACAGCGGCATATCCGCCCCCTCGATCTTCGGGTTGGAGGGGTGCCTTTTGCGTCTGGGCCCTTGTTCAACCTGCTTTCGCCAAATGCGCGATAGTCGTTTAGCTGTTGATCTTTAAAGGGGGTTTTGGAGCGGGCGATGGGAATCGAACCCACGACATTCAGCTTGGGAAGCTGACGTTCTACCTCTGAACTACACCCGCGTAGCGATTGCTGCGATCTTGTAGCCTGTTTCTCGGGCGTGGATCAAGGCCACCCACACGCTTTTCATTGGATGTGACAAGGCCCGGCACAAGGCCGGGCCTGACGATCTCGCAATCATTCGCTCATAGCGCCGGTTCACGGCGCCAGCCCGTATCGACGAATCTCAGCTGTAGACCTTGAAGCGATCGTTGTCGCTCATGAAGTTCTTCTCGGGGAAGGGCTGCTCGTTGGAGCCGAAGGGCATCTGGGCGCGCAGCTTCCAGGACGTCGGCACATGCCATTCCTTCTGCACGGCCTCGTCGACCAGCGGTGCATAGTGCTGCAGGCTGGCGCCGATGCCATGCTCGGCCAGCGCCGTCCACACGGCGAACTGGGCCATGCCGCCGGACTGCTCGGAGAAGGCTGGGAAGGCGTCGGCATAGAGCGGGAACTGCTCCTGCAGGTTCTTCACCACATTCTGGTCCTCGAAGAACAGCACGGTGCCAGCGCCGGCGGCGAAACTGTCCATCTTGGCCTCGGTCGAGGCGAAGCTGTCGGCCGGCACGATCTTGCGCAGGATCTCCTTGGTCAGGTGCCAGAACTTGTCGCTCTGCTTGCCGAACAGGATCACGGCGCGCGAGCTCTGCGAGTTGAAGGAGGAAGGTACGTGCTTGATCACGTCCTGGATCAGCAGTGAGATCTCTTCCTGGCTCTTGGGCAACGTCTTGCCCAGGGCATATTGCGTGCGGCGGGTCTTGATATGGTCGATAAAGGTCTTGGACATGAGAAGAATTTCTCTCAATGAAAATTTGCCAAAGCGGAAGAGGCGCTCGAACGCAACCTCGACTGCAAAACTCCATGCCTTGAAATAGGCATATCGGAAACCTGCATAATCTCGATCGTTAGGTTCGATCAAGTTGATATGTCGATAGTGGAGCTCCGTCAGCCGCCGCTGTCGACGCCGGTCTCCGCCACGGCTTCCAGACGGGCAGTGATCTCGCGGCGCAGGGTTCGTCGCAGTTCCGCAGCCTTATAGCGGCGTTCCTCTGTCGGCCCGCTCACTGCGAGAGCCGGTACGGCCGAGGGGCGACCCTCGTCGTCAACAGCGACCATGGTGAAGTAGCAGGAATTGGTGTGCCGGCGCATACCGGAGCGGATGTTCTCCGCCTCCACCCGGATGCCGACCTCCATCGATGTCCGGCCGGCGTGGTTGATCGAGGCCAAAAAAGTGACGAGTTCCCCGACCTGGATCGGTTCCTTGAACATCACCTGGTCGACGGACAGGGTCACCGCATATTGGCCCGAGAACCGCGAAGCGCAGGAGAAGGCGACGCGGTCGAGCAGGTTGAGCAGCGCGCCGCCATGCACCTTGCCGCTGAAATTGGCCATGTCCGGTGTCATCAAGACGGTCATTTCCAGGCGGCGTCGATCCATGGGCCGGTTTCCTCTGTCCTCGTGACTCGTTGCCGAGTGTAGTGGAGAGGCCGTGGATAGGAAGCCGGAATCAGGTCTTGCTCACCGGCTGGGAGCGCAGGCGGCTGGCAAGGGAGGGATCGGCGCGGCGACAGAGCTGCGGCGGCAAGCCCTTGAGGATGAGTTCGAGATCGGCGACCGTCATGCTGCCGATCTCGAGCAGGGCATCCCTGGTGCCGCCGGTGCGATGGGCCGAGAACACCATGTTCGGCGTGGCCCGCACGGGATCGTCGGCCGGAACCGGCTCGACCGGAAAGACGTCGGTGGCCACGCGAATATGGCCGCTGCGCGCGGCGGCAAGCATGGCAGGAAAATCGACGACGGCGGCCCGGCTCATCAAAAGGAAGGCCGAGCCCTTCTGCATGCGGGCAAATTCAGATGCGCCGATGAAATGGGCGTTTTCTGTGGTGGGGGCGGCGAACACCGCCACGAAGCGGCTGCCTTCCAGCAGCGTCATGAGGTCGCTTTGCCGGCAATCCAGCCGTTCGATGATCTCGGCCGGCAGCCAGGGGTCGTAGACCCTGACCTCGTTGCGGAACGGGCGGATGAGTTCGCGGAATTTGCGGCCGAGATCCCCGAAGCCGATGATGCCGACCGAGGCGCCTTCGAAGCGGATCGTATCGCTATTGGCCTCCAGACCATAGGTTTCGGCGCCGGCGCGGAAAGTGCGGTCGGCCGCGCTGATGCCGCGTGCAAGGTCGAGAGCAAGGCCCAGCGTCGCTTCCGCCACCGGAGCCGCGAAGGCCGAGGCCGGAGTCAGCACCCAGATGCCGCGCGCCTGGCAGGCGGCATAATCGATATTGGGCAGGAAATTCGTTTCGACATTGATGATGGCTTTGAGGCGCGGGGCCCGCTCCAGCCTCTCGGCGGGCATTGCCGTCTGCCCGATGATGGCCACGGTGTGGGGCAGCAGCGCCTCGATTTCGTCGTCACTCATCGGCCTGGCTTCGCTGATGACCAGGCGTCCGAGACGTTCGAGCCGGGCTCGCACCGGCGGTGCCATGATCTGTTCGAGCGTACGCGGCAGGGGATCGACGAGAATGACGGAGGCAGCCATGGCGGGTCCTGTGCACGGAAACCTGCAAAGCATGAAGAGTCGCGAAGGAGTCTGCAATGGTCGGACCATAAGCGGGTTTGACGGCGAAGCCCGTGAATGCGTAAATCAGGGCATGTACAGCGCCATCACACGTCATATCAAAGTGACGGTCCGCCCCCGATTCCTTGCCGAGGAATCGCGGCCGGCGGAGGGACGCTATTTCTGGGCCTACACGGTCGAGATCGCCAATATGGGCCCGGAAACGGTGCAGCTTCGGTCGAGAGCCTGGGAAATCACCGACGAGAATGGCCGCCGAGAGGAAGTCAGGGGCGCGGGCGTCATCGGTGAGCAGCCCGTGCTGGAGCCCGGCGAGCGCTTCGAATACACTTCCGGCTGTCCCCTCGGAACGCCGTCCGGCCTGATGGTGGGCACCTATCTCATGGTGGCCGACAGCGGCGAGAATTTCGAGGTCGCCATTCCGGCCTTCTCGCTCGACAGCCCCTACGCCAAGCGCAGCGTCAACTGAACCCGAGGAGCGCGGACATCACAGCGACATGTCCGCATGTCGCGATGTCCGTTTTTTGGAAGCGCTCGCTTGGGGAGCAAGAGGCTAACGCACTGTCTACGCCCCGATTCTGACCTAGTACGCCCAAAAATGCACCTCTCTTCCTTGAAAGCAACAAGGAAGTGCTTTATTATATTAAACATGACCGGAAAGCCTGATGCCACCATGGTTTTCGTCCTGGCACCAACCGCCGAAGATCGCGGTGCGCTGCAGGCCACCCTCATTGCCTATCGCCGGGCCATGGCCATTCTCGACGGGACCAAAGGGGCTAATCTCGTCGCTTTGCACGAGGAAGCCTATGAGGAAATCCGCCTGAAGACCGGGCTACCCTCGCGCATGGCGACCCTGGCCCTGCGCGATCACAGCCGGCGGCAGTCGGGCGTGCCGATCGACGACATTCCGCTCGACTCCAAGCTGTTCGCCGTGAAGGGGCCGGACAGTGTCAGCATCGCCACCATCGATGGCCGGGTGGTCATGCCCTATTCGGTCAGCGGCTATCGTGGCGGCTGGGACGATTTCGCCGAAGCCCGCCTCGTCTTCGAAGGCCCCTCGCTGCATATCGATGTCGGCGTGCAGGCCAGCGTCCACTCTCAGAAGGAGACCCCGATGTCCAACGAAGGTATTCTCGCCCGGCTCGGGCGGGTCATCGCCGGTGTCGTCAACAATGCGGTCGATACGGCTGAGGCCTCCAATCCCACCGCGGTTGCCCAACAGGCCGTGCGCGAGATCGGCAAGATCGCCGAGGAGGCGCGGGCCGCGCTCGGCGTCGCCGTTGCCGCTGGCCACCGCCTCAAGGCCAAGGCCGACGATCTCGATGCCGAGATCCGGGACCTCGACGGCAAGATCAAGATCGGCCTGGAGAAGGGGCGAGAGGATCTCGCCCGCGCCGCGACGGGCGTCCAGATCGATCTGGAAGCCCAACGGGAGGCACTCTCCAAGGCGATTGCCGAAAATGCCGCCGAGATTGCCGAAGCCGAAACCACACTGCGCAGCATAGCATCGGCCCGGGCCGATGCGATGAAGAGGCTGGAGGATGCCAAGCGGGCGGAGCGCGCCGTTCCCGCAGCCGTGACGCCCTCTCAGCGCAACGACCAGCGGCTCGCCGACGCGCTGGCGGCCGTGGAGCGTGTGACTGGGGTCCCGACCAAGCCCGTCGCCGCGGCCGTCGAGGTAGAGGAACTCGGGCGGCTGCAGCGCCAGGATGCGATCGAGGCGCGGCTCAAGGCGTTCAGGGAAGGCCAGCGCTGATGGAAGCCCCGTGATGATGGAAACTTTGGTCCAGCCGGGCACGGCGCCCTTTTGGGTGGCATTGTTGACGGTGATCGGCATCGGCGTGGTCGAGCTCGTCTCGGTGCTGCTTGGCGCTTCCGTCTCGGCCTTGCTCGACGATAGTTTCGGATTCCAGGGCTTCGAGCATCAAGGCCTCGGGCATCATGCCCCCGGCGATCACGATAGCAGCCTGCTCGGCGCTTGGTCGTCATGGCTCAATGCGGGCGGCGTGCCCATCCTCGTGCTCATCGTCATCCTGCTTTCGGCCTTTGCGGCCTTCGGCTTCGCCATCCAGGCGGTTGCCTCCGGCCTTGCCGGGCCGCTGCCGAGCCTGATTGCCGTTCCTGGCGCGCTGGCGGCAGCCCTTCCCTCCACACGCTGGATCGGCCGGGGCGTCGCCCGGATCATCCCGCGCGACGAGACCAGCGTGCTCAGCCAGGACGAGTTCGTCGGACTGATCGGCACGGTGACCATCGGCCCGCTCGACCAGGGCAATCCCGGCAGCGTGCGGGTCAAGGACCGCTACGACAATTTTCATGCCCTGCGCGCGAAAGCCGCGCCGGGGCATGTCATCGAGACAGGCGCGCTCGTGGTGATCGTTGATGGGGTCGATGGTCTCTTCCAGGCCATTCCCGCGCCGCAGCCTCTCGATCTCGACAACAACAGGAGCTGAACGACCATGGACTTCCTTTCGTTGGGGCTCATTGCCGGTGTGATCGTGACGGCCATCGTCGTCATCGGCATCATCATGACGACCCTCTACACCAGGTCCACGCGCGACAAGGCCTATGTGCGTACCGGCCTCGGCGGCAAGAAGGTGGTGCTCGACGGCGGCTCGGTCATCCTGCCCATCTTCCACTCCTATTCCTGGGTGTCGCTGAGCACGTTGCGGCTCGAGGTCAAGCGTTCCGAACATGAATCGCTGATCACCAAGGACCGCATGCGTGCCGACATCACCGCCGAATTCTATGTTCGGGTGAAGCCCGATGCCGAGAACATCGCGCTCGCCGCCCAGACGCTGGGCGATCGCACCAACGACGCCGATGCGCTCAAGGCTCTGGTGGAAGCCAAATTCGTCGACGGCCTGCGTTCGGTAGCTGCGACCATGTCGCTGCGCGATCTGCAGGAGCAGCGCGCCGAATTCGTCAAATCGGTGCAGGCGGCGGTGGCGCACGACCTGCAGTCCAACGGTCTCGAACTCGAATCGGTCTCGCTCACCCGCCTCGACCAGACCGACATCAAGCATTTCAATCCGAACAACACATTCGATGCCGAGGGCCTGACCGCCCTCACCAAGATCACCGAAGAGCGCAAGCGCGAGCGTAACCAGATCGTGCGCGACAACGAGGTCGAGATCGCCACCAAGGACCGCGAGGCCGCGCTGAGGCGTCTCACCATCGAGCGCGAGCAGCGCGATGCGGAATTGAGCCAGGAACGCGATATCGCCAACAAGACGGCCGAAACCCGCGCCGAAACGGCCAAGGCCGAGCAATTGGCGCGCTTGAGCCAGGAGACCGCCCGGCTCGATACCGACCGGGGCATCGCCGAGCGCGACGCGGAAGCGCGCCAGGCCCGCGAGGCTGCGCGTATCGGGGCCGAGCAGGGCATCGCCGAGCGTGAAGCGGTGGCCCGCAAGATCACCGAGACCGCGCGTATCGACGCAGCGATCATGGTGGCCCGCAAGATGGAGGAAGAGCAGGCTGCCCGCGCCAAGGCGGATGAGGCGAAAGCATCAGCCATCACTGCCGAGGAGCAGGTCACCACCGCCCGCGAGGTTGAAATCGCCGAGCGCGCCAAGCGCATCGCCGTTATCGATGCCCGCAAGGCGGCCGAGCAGGCGGCGACCGCCATCACGGTCAAGGCCGAGGCGGAGAGGCAGGCGGCCGAGAACGTGGCCGCCGCCACCAAGATCCAGGCCGACGCCGAAGCGCAGGCGGCCAAGATCCGCGCTACCGGCGTGATCGAACTGGGCGAAGCCGAAGCGCGGGCCGAGCGGGCCAAGAACGAGGCGCGCAATGCACTGGCGGAAAACATCATCGGCTTCGAACTCGCCAAGGCCCGGGTGGCGATCGTGCCGCTGGCACTGGAACAGGCGATGAAGCCGATCGAGAAGATTTCCGACATCAGGATCTTCAGCGCGGGTGGGTTGGCCGGTGCTCTCGGCGGCGCGGGCGCCGGCGGTGATCAGGGCGGCCATCCGATCGGCGACCTGTCCAGCCAGCTACTCAGCTTCACCGCCCAAAAGCCCATCCTCGACGAGATCCTGGCCCAGGCCGGCTTCAAGGGGGCCGATCCCACCCAGGCACTACTGGCCGCCTCGCTCGGAGGCGCAGGACACAAGGCGCCGACCGTTGGCCGCCCCGACGGAAACGGGTCGCCGGAAGTGGACGATGCCAAGCACAACGGCTGAAGGTGGGTGCATGAACGGGGACACGGCGCGGGCCTGACCTGACCGCGCCGGTCCGCTCCAACGCTGCCATTGACAGCATCGCCCTCACGCCTAATATATTTTTCGTTGAAACAGCCGCCCTCAAGCAGCAACCTTGGGGCGGCGTTTTGATTTTTTGGCCCAAGCGTTTTGCGATTTGACGGCATCGCCAGGAATCGCAAAGACGCGTCGGAACCAAGAGTTGGAACAAAGTGCGGTTTCGCCAAAACGCGCTTTGCTCCTGTCATCATGATGTTCCAGGACTATCTCAAATCCCAGGACTGTCTCAAACCTCTAGAATTGCCAACTTGAAAGCCACACCCGTGAACGCCTCCGTCAAATCTCAGCTCTCCCATGATCCCGCCCCGTCGGCCATCCTGCCGACTTATGCCCGAGCGGACGTGGCTTTCGAGCGAGGCGAGGGCGTGTGGATGATCGCTTCGGACGGCGAGCGCTATCTCGATTTCGGTGCGGGCATCGCCGTCAATTCGCTTGGCCATGCCCATCCCCATCTGGTGTCGGCGCTGACTGAGCAAGCCCAGAAGATCTGGCACACCTCCAACCTGTTCCAGATGCCGGGTGGCGAGAAGCTTGCCCGCCGGCTGGCCGACGCCACCTTCGCGGACAAGGTCTTCTTCACCAATTCGGGGGCGGAAGCGCTCGAATGCGCCATCAAGATGGCCCGCAAATATCAGTCGGCCAACGGCCATGCCGAGCGCTACCGCGTCATCACCTTCGAGGGCGCCTTCCACGGCCGTACGCTGGCGACCATCGCTGCCGGCGGCCAGGCCAAATATCTGGAAGGCTTCGGCCCCAAGGTCGACGGTTTCGACCAGATCGCCTTCGGCGACCACGAGGCGCTGGACCGGGCGATCACGCCGGAAACCGCCGCCATCCTGGTCGAGCCGATCCAGGGCGAGGGTGGCATCCGCTCCTTCCCGCAGGCTTGCCTCAAGGGCATGCGCCAACTGTGCGACGACAAGGGGCTTCTCCTGATTTTCGACGAGGTGCAGACAGGCGTTGGCCGCACCGGCAGGCTGTTCGCGCATGAATGGGCTGGCGTGACGCCCGACATCATGGCGGTCGCCAAGGGTATTGGCGGCGGCTTCCCGATGGGCGCATGCCTCGCCACCGACGAGGCGGCCAAGGGCATGACGGCCGGCGTGCATGGCACCACCTTCGGCGGCAATCCGCTCGCCATGGCGGTCGGCAATGCCGTGCTCGACGTCGTGCTCGAGGAAGGGTTCCTGGAGCATGTCGCCAAAACCGGCCTGCTGCTGCGCCAGCGCTTGGCCGAGCTCAAGGACCGCTTCCCCGACATCATCGAGGAGATTCGCGGCGAAGGCCTGATGCTCGGCTTGCGCACGCGCGTGACGCCGGGCGAATTCGTCGGTGCCCTCAGGGCCGAAAAGCTGGTGGCCATTCCGGCCGGCGACAACGTCACGCGGCTGCTGCCGCCGTTGATCATCTCGGATGAAGAACTTCTCGAAGGCGTGCGCCGAATCGAGGCTGCCTGTGTCGCCCTCTCGAGCAAGCCAAAGACTGCCGGACATTGACGATGGTAAAGCATTTTCTCGATCTTTCCGACCTTCCCACCCAGGATTTGCGGACGGTTCTCGACCTCGCCGCCTCGATCAAGGCCAAGCGCGTGAAGGGCAAGGTGGCGAGCGAACGTCCGCTCACCGGCAAGGTGCTGGCGATGGTATTCGAGCAGCCCTCGACGCGTACGCGGGTTTCCTTCGATGTCGGCATGCGCGAACTTGGTGGCGAGACCCTGATGCTGACCGGTGCTGAGATGCAGCTCGGTCGCGGCGAGACCATCGCCGACACGGCTCGCGTGCTCTCGCGCTATGTCGATGCGGTGATGATCCGCATGCTCGACCATGCCGCGGTGCGCGAACTGGCGGCCAATGCCACGATCCCGGTGATCAACGGCCTGACCAAGCTCTCCCATCCCTGCCAGATCATGGCGGATATCCTCACCTATGAGGAACATCGCGGTCCGATCAAGGGCAAGACGGTGACCTGGACGGGCGATGCCAACAATGTGCTGACGTCCTGGATCGAGGCAGCACAACGCTTCGACTTCACCATGCGCGTCGCCGCGCCCCATGACCTTTCCGTGCGCAAGGAGGTCGTCGACTGGGCCCGTGCCAACAATGGCCGGCTGGAAGTCAGCACGGATCCCCGCGAGATGGTGGAGGGCGCCGATTGCGTCGTCACCGATTGCTGGATCTCGATGGGCGATTCCGAGGGCTATCGCCACAATCTGCTGCGCCCCTACCAGGTCAACGCCAAGCTGATGGGTCTTGCCAAGCCGGATGCCCTGTTCATGCATTGCCTGCCCGCCCATCGCGGCGAGGAGGTGACGGACGAGGTGATCGACGGGCCGCAATCGGTGGTGTTCGACGAGGCCGAGAACCGCCTGCATGCCCAGAAGGGCGTGCTCGCCTGGTGTTTCGGGCAGGCCGCGGCATGAGCGAGCCTCATCTGATGGAAGATGATCACATCCTGCCCTTCCAGGCGGAGGGGCTGGACGTGCGGGGCCGCGTCGTCAGGCTCGGTCCGGCCATCGACACCATTTTGCGCCGGCACGACTATCCGGCGCCGGTTTCGCGCGCGCTTGGCGAGGCGACGGCGCTGGCATTGATGCTGGGCACCACGCTGAAATTCGACGGCCGGTTCATCCTGCAGACCCGTACCGACGGGCCGGTGAGGATGCTGGTGGTCGATTTCCAGGCACCGGATCGGGTACGGGCCTGCGCCACCTTCGACAAGGAGGCCGTGGCTGCTGCCATCGATGCCGGCAAGACCAGCACCATCGAACTGCTCGGCAGTGGCCATCTTGCCATGACCATCGACCAGGGCCCGGACATGGCGCGCTACCAGGGTATCGTCGCTTTGGAGGGCGAGAGCCTGGAAGCGGCGGCGGACCAGTATTTCCGCCAGTCCGAGCAGATTCCCACCCGCGTCCGTCTGGCCGTGGCCGAAAATTACGTGGCCGGGGAGGGGACGAGCTGGCGCGCCGGCGGCATGATGATCCAGTTCCTGCCGTCCTCGCCCGAGCGCATGCGCATGGCCGACCTGCCGCCGGGCGATGCGCCCGAGGGGGCCGAGGTGATGGAGCATCGCGAGGACGACGCATGGGTCGAGGCCAAGCTCCTGATGGGGACGGTCGAGGATCACGAACTCACCGATCCGAATGTGCCGGCCGAGGAACTGCTCTATCGCCTTTTCCACGAGCGCGGAGCTCGGGTGTTCGACAGCTCGGCCATCATCGAGAAATGCCGCTGCTCGCGCGAGGCCGTCACCACCATGCTGCGCAATTTCTCGCAAGCCGATCGCCGTGACATGGTCGCCGATGACGGATCGATCACGGTGACCTGCGAGTTCTGCAACGCCCGCTACGATTTCGACAAGGCCGAGACGGAAGAGCTGGTGAACGCGTAGGTGGCGACACCAGTGGGAAAGAAGGAGCGGACGTCGCCGCCACGTTGAGCGTAGCTCCATGTGGCTGTTGTCCGCGGTCCCAGCCGCGCCGCTTCCTGTGCTATCTCGGCGACGTCCACTCCTGGAAACGAAGCGCCTGCAATTGAGGAAGAGCGGACATCATGCCCTCTCGCTATACCCCCGCCGAACTCACCACCAAGCTGGTTTCCTTTGATACGGTCAGCTCCCGTTCCAATCTGGCGCTGATCGATTTCGTTGCCGACTACCTAGCCGGGCATGGCGTCGAGAGCGTCCGCCTGCCCAACGCCGCTGGCGACAAGGCTGCGCTTCTTGCCACCATCGGCCCGGCAGATCGGCCGGGCGTGGTGCTTTCCGGCCATGTCGACGTGGTGCCGGTGGAAGGCCAGGCCTGGAGCGCGCCGGCCTTCGAGGCGCGGCTGGAGGGTGAGCGCCTTTACGGCCGTGGCACCTGCGACATGAAGGGTTTCGTCGCCACCGCGCTCGCCTTGGTACCCGATTTCCTGGCGATGAAGCTGAAAGCGCCTGTTCATATCGCCATCTCCTATGACGAGGAGATCTCCTGCCTGGGCAGCCTCGACATGATCGCCCGCTTCGGCCAGGACCTGCCCTTGCCGCGCGCCTGCATCGTCGGGGAGCCGACGCTGATGGAAGTGGTCGATGCGCAGAAGTCGCTTGCCGGTTATCTCACCCGCATCACCGGCCGGCCCGCCCATTCGGCCATGCCGGCGCTCGGCGCCAACGCCCTGCATGCGGCCGCCCGCATCATCAGCCATCTCGATGACATTGCCGACGAATTGCGGGCCGCAGGCGATCCTTCCGGCCGGTTCGAGCCCGGCTATTCCACGGTACAGGCGGGCCTCATCCAGGCCGGCAAGGCCATCAACATCGTGCCGGACGAGGCCCACATCGTCTGGGAATGCCGCGGGCTGCCCTCCTTGCCGGTGGAGTTCGTGCCGGACCGGATACGGGCCTTCAGCCAGGAGGTCGTGCTGCCGCGGCTGAGGCGCAATGCGCCGGAGGCCGATATCGTGACCGAACTCGACGTGGCGGTGCCGGCCTTGTCGCCCGATCCCGGCTCCTATGCGGAGACGCTGGCCCTGCGTCTTGCCGGGCGCAACCGCACCCAGGCGGTGTCCTACGGCACCGAAGCCGGTCATTTCCAGCTTGCCGGCATTCCAACCGTGATCTGTGGCCCAGGCTCGATCAAGCAGGCCCATGGCGCCGACGAGTGGATCGCCCTGTCCGAACTCGAGGCCTGTGCCGGTTTCCTGCGACGGCTCGGCCAGACGCTGGAGGTTTGACGCGATGTTTTACGAACCACGCAAGGGCGATCACGGCCTGCCCCATGATCCCTTCAAGGCGCTGGTGACGCCGCGTCCAATCGGCTGGATCACCACGAGGTCGGCGGCCGGGGCCCTCAATCTCGCCCCGTTCTCCTTCTTCAATGCGTTCCAGTCGCGTCCGCATCTCGTCGGCTTTGCTGCGGACGGCCGCAAGGACAGCGTCGTCTTTGCCGAGGAGACACGTGAATTCGTCTGCAACCTCGTCACCGAAGATCTGATGGACGCGATGAATGCCACCTCGGCCCGGCTGCCGCGCGGCCAGAGCGAGATGGAACATGCCGGGCTGGAAGCCGCGCCCTCGCGCCTGGTAAAGCCGCCGCGCGTGGCCCGGGCCGCTGCCGCGCTGGAATGCCGCTGGACCCAGACGATCCATCTCGTCGATGCGGAGGGCGCGCCGAGCGATGCCTGGCTCGTTTGCGGCGAAGTGGTCGGCATTCATGTCGACGACCGCTTCATTCGTGACGGGCGCGTCGATACCGCAGCGATGCGCGTGGTCTCGCGCCTGGGCTATCGGGACTATTCCGTAGTGGAAAGCACGTTTGAGCTGGAACGTCCGGGTGGACAATGACTTGCATCCCTGCGCGAGGAGGCTAATCATTACCTCCCTATAGTAACGAATCTTGGCATTGGCGCCGGTATCATCGGGTGACAGAGCCAGGGATCGGTTGCATTGACGTCGGTCCAGGCAGGCACAAGCGGAGGCTCCATGCTCAAGGAATTCAGGGAATTTGCCCTCAAGGGCAACGTCGTCGACCTCGCCATCGGTGTGATCATCGGTGCGGCGTTCGGCCTGATCGTCGCGTCATTGGTTGATGACATCATCATGCCGATCATCGGCGCAATCACGGGTGGACTTGATTTCTCGAACATGTATGTCGGCCTGAGCTCCAAGGTCCCCGAGGGTGTCTCGCTCGATGACGCCCGCAAGGCAGGTGCCGTTTTCGCCTATGGCAAGTTCATTACCGTCACCGTCAAGTTCCTGATCATCGCCTTTGTGCTCTTCCTGGTGGTGAAGGGCATCAACCGCGTCAAGAATCTGAAGCCTGCGGCCGAGGCGGCCCCGGCTGCACCTCCTCCTCCGCCCGCCGATGTGCTGCTGCTGACGGAAATCCGCGACCTGCTCGCCAGGAGGTGAGCCTGCCGTGTGGGCAGCCTTTTCCGCGAGTCGGGAGAGGCTGCTATCGGTATCCATGCATGCAGGCGATGGATTCCATTCCAAGTTTTGGTTTCTGCTGCCCGCGCTGATGTCATAAAGTCCGGCATTCCCATTGCAAGGATAATGCCGTGACTGCCGCCTTCGAGACGATTCCCTCCGCTCCCACCTTCCTCGATGGCATCAGGCCGGAGGCGCTCGGCGCACCGGAAAGCGGCATCGTCGAGGTGATGAATTATGGGCGCACGCGCCAGGGCATGATCCCGCTCTGGGCCGGCGAGGGCGATGTGCCTACACCGGCCTTCATCACCGAAGCGGCGACACGGTCGCTGGCCGCCGGCGAAACCTTCTACACCTGGCAGCGTGGCATTCCTGATTTGCGCGAAGCCCTGGCGCGCTATCACACCAACCTTTTCGGCAAACCATTCTCCGCCGATCGCTTTTTCGTTACCCAGTCCGGTATGCATGCGATCCAAACCGCGGTTCGCCTGATCGCCGGTGCCGGCGACGAGGTGATCGTGCCGACGCCGGCCTGGCCGAATTTCGCGGCCGCCATCGGCGTGGCCGGTGCCAAGCCGGTGATGGTGCCCCAGATCTTCACCGAACAGGGCTGGAAGCTCGATTTCCAGCGTCTCGCCGACGCCATCACGCCGCGCACCCGCGGCATCTTCATCAATTCGCCGTCCAACCCCACCGGCTGGGTCGCCACGGCGGAGGATATCGCCTTCGTGCTCGATCTCGCCCGCCGGCATGGGCTGTGGATCTTCGCCGACGAGATCTATACGCGCTTCCATTATGCCGGCGGTCGCGCGCCCTCCTTCCGCGACATCCGCACGCCGGAGGATCGGATCATCTTCACCGATACCTTCTCCAAGAACTGGGCGATGACCGGCTGGCGCATCGGCTGGATGGAGGCACCGCCTGAACTCGGGCAGACCATCGAGAATCTGCTGCAATATTCCACTTCGGGTGTAGCAACCTTCCTGCAACGCGCCGGCATCGCGGCCCTGGAGCGGGGCGAGAGCTTCGTCGAGCATCAGATCGCCCGCGCTCGTCAGGGCCGTGATATCGTCATCAACGGCCTGAGCGCCACCGGCAAGGTGCGCTTCGCCCCGGCGAGCGGCGCCTTCTACCTGTTCTTCTCCGTGGAGGGGAAGCCGGACGTGCGTCGCCTGGGCCTCGAGATCGTCGATCAGGCCAATGTCGGCCTCGCGCCCGGCACGGCCTTTGGCGCTGGTGGCGAGGGCTTCATGCGGCTGTGCTATCTGCGCAGCCCCGAGCAGCTCCAGGCCGCCACGCAGCGCCTGGTCGACTGGCTGGACAAGATCTGACGTCCGCCTCTTTCTCTCGGGCAAGCACGCTGCTTTCAAAAGCGGGTATCGCGACATTGAGCCAAGCTCAATGTCGCTGAGAAGCCGGCGGTCCCGGGCAGCTTACGGCTTGGCGCCGAGCCGCGACAGGCCGCCCTTGGCCGGCTTGTTGGCGGGGTCGAGCTCCAGCGCCTTGTTGAAATCGGCAATGGCGTCGTCGCGCTCGCCCCGGCTCTCATGGATGCGCGCGCGCGTGACGAAATAGTCGGTGACTTGCGCATTGGCGGCGATGGCGGCATTGGCATCGCGCAGCGCCTCGTCATAGCGATCGGCGGCGAGATAGGTCAGGGCCCGTTCATTGAGGGTATCGGGCTTGTCCTTGGTGAGTTCGAGCGCCTTGCCGAAATCGGCCAGTGCATTGTCGTAGTCCCCGAGTTCGCGCCAGACCATGCCGCGCGAGACATAGGCCTGGTCGCTGGTCGGCTGCTCGCGAATAGTCTCGTCATAATCGGCCATCGCTTCGTCATAGCGATGCAGGGCGGCAAAGAGCTGTCCACGTTCCAGGCGCGCGGACGGAAAACTGGTATCGAGCGCGAGCGCCTTGGTATAGTCGGCGATGGCGCCTTCGGTGTCGCCGAGCTGCCACTGCACGAAAGCGCGGCTGAAATAGGCGGAATCGAAATCGCTATCGAGGTCGAGCGCCTTCTGCAGGTCTTCCAGGGCGCGAGTATAGTCCTTCATCTCGATGAGGGAACGGGCTCTGGCATAGAAGGCATTCTTGTAGGTCTTGTCGAGCCGGATGGCCTGCGTGTAGTCGTCGATGGCGGCCATATGCTCCTCGAGGGCGCGATGCGCATCGCCACGGCCCTTATACGCCTCTTCCTCGCGCCCGTTGAGGGCGATGGCAGCATCGAAATCCTTGATCGCCTCCTCGTTGCGGTCGAATTGGAGCAGCGCAAAGCCGCGATTGACCAGCGGGAGGGCCGAACGCCGATTGACGGCGATCACGGCGGCATAATCGGCCAGCGCCGCGTCCATCTCGCCGAGGCGGGACTGGGCATCGGCCCGTGCGGTCAGGCTGGCGGCGTCGCGCGGCCGCAATTCGAGCGCCGCGCCGAAATCCGCCACCGCCTTGGCGTCGTCGCTGTTTTCCGCATAGGCCTGTCCACGCCGGAAATACACCAGCGCCCGCGTCGTTTTGGCCAGCTTCCGGTCGAGCAATTGCGTGCAGGCGGGAATGCGCTGCTCGGCCACCCCTTTCGAGCAATCCCGGTCGGCGCTGTCGGCAAGAGCGGGCGTGCTGGCGCAAAGAGCAAGCAGGATAAGAGCAGGGCGCAGAAGGGCGATCATACCGGGCACGGTTCCACTGACGGGGCGAGAGAAGGAGGCGACAGGCACAGCCTCTATAGCGTTTTGCGATTTTCCGGAACCGGCAAGAACCGCAAAGATGCGTCAAAACAGGGAGCTAGAGCAAACAAGCGTTTCTGTCCAAACGCGCTTTGCTCTAGACCAAGCCGTGGCAGCTGGGAATGGCAGAACTGTGATCTTTCCCGCCTCTTAAGCCTGCTTGGGCCACGCTCTTGTGAATTTCGACAAACCTGTGTTATCGATCTGACGTCATTTGGCCGGACGACTGGGCCGGTACATCCATGCACTTGAGCTGCCTTCGGGCGGCTCTAGCGGGACGTACGTTCAGGACACCCTCCCCAAATTTCACAAAACCGGGCGAAGCACGGAGTTCCGTGGGGCGTCCATGCTTTGGAACGAAGTAAAGGACTATCTATCTATGAGCACGGGAACCGTAAAATGGTTCAACACCCAGAAAGGTTATGGCTTCATTCAGCCTGATGACGGTGGTCACGACGTATTCGTGCATATCACCGCCGTCGAGCGTGCCGGTCTACCCGAACTGCGTGAAGGCCAGAAGATCGGTTACGAGATCCTGACCGATCGCAAGACGGGCAAGGCGGCAGCCGGCAACCTCAAGACTGTGTGATCCCCGACAAAGCATCTTCAAGCGGCAGGGTCACCGGTTCGCGTGAAGGCAAGCGACGAATAACAAGAATGGAGGGCCTCTCCGGCGCATAGGGTCGGGCAGTCTCTCACCCAATCCCATTCAGAGGCGCGCCCCGGCGCGTCTTTTTTATTGGCCGAAACGGTTGTGAACCGCGGATGGCCTTCACGAAATGCTGAACCACCTTACCATTTGATCATTTGTGGCAGGCGGCAAAGGATGCTCAATATCCTTCCGCTTGGGGGCGGACGACAGGGTTGTATTAACCTTAATTCCGCATGGTCAAAGGCAATGGATTCCTCGCCTGACCGATGGCGTACTTCTGAAAGGCCGTCTTCATGATCCGGCTCCTCGCGGGTCTTTGTGCTGTTTCCACGATTGGTTTTGCTGCAGGTTCCATCGTCGGTCCGGTGCCCCTGTATCTGCCCCTGGCATCCCTCGTGCTCACGGTTGTCTTGTTTCTGTCCGCCCGCATTCCGACAGTCCTGCGCTTCCTGGTGAGCTTATTTGCCTTGTCATTTCTGATCCTCGGTGGCGTCACGGCCCTGAACGAGGCGGGTAAAGTTTCGGAGACAGTTCAGCCCTATCTGCCTCCTGCTAACGCCGCCATCGTCGCCAGTATTCTCGCCCTGCTGCATTACCTGATCTATTTCGTGCCGGTGCTTCGACGGATCGTCGACTTGGTAAACCCCTATTTCGAGGCGGAAGACCGGGCGGAACTCAACCTCGGCCTCTTCGGCAAATGGGCGATGCGGGAAAGGAACGTGGCTCTCGGCCTGCTCGGCCTCGTCATCGTTTCGAACGTGTTGTTCGTCTATCTCAACGTTCTCTTCAATTTTTGGCAGAACCGCTTTTATACAGCCATCCAGGACAAGGCCGCGGCCGCTTTTTGGACGGAGATGGGCGTCTATGGGGCGCTCGCCTTCTTCTGGGTTCTGAGGGGCATGGTCGATCTGTATATCAGCAGCTACGCCGCCCTGCGTTGGCGCAATTGGCTTTCGGGCCGTTATGTCAAAGATTGGCTTTCCGACAAGGTCCATTATCGCTTGTCGGTTGCCGGTAATAAGACGGACAACCCGGACCAGCGTATCTCCGAGGATGTTCGCGATTTCGTCCAGGGTTCCTACGACAATTATACCGGCATATTCTCGCAACTTCTCAACATCTACGCCTTCGTCACGATATTGTGGGGCATATCGGCTGAATTTCCCTACAAAATTGCTGGATATGATCTGAGTAATATTCCCGGCTACCTGGTGTGGATGCTCCTGGCCTGGGCCATCCTGTTCACCTATCTCTCACATCTTATCGGCCGGCCGCTGGTGCCGCTCAATTTCAAGGTTCAGAGGCTCGAGGCCGATTTCCGCTACAATCTGGTGCGCGTGCGCGAAAATGACGAGCAGATTGCTCTCCTGCACGGCGAGGAGGAAGAAAAGCGGGGTCTGCTGGCACGTTTCGCGTCCGTCTATCAGACACGCTTCGATCTGCTGATGCGGCAGCTCAAGCTGGTATCGGTCACTTTCGCCTACGGCCAGTTCAATCTCGTGTTGCCCTTCTTCCTGTTAGCCCCGGCTTATTTCGCCAATGAGGCCATGAAGTCGGGAACGCTCATGCAAACTGCCGATGCATTCGGCAATATCATACCCGCTCTTTCCTTTTTTGTGACGTCCTACGCCATCCTTGCGGCTTACAAGGCCACGATCGACCGTCTTACCGGCTTCGACTTGGCCATCGTCAGGGCCAACGCGGCGCGCGATGAGGGCGTCCACGCCATACCCGTTCCGCGGCAAGGGATCATCGAAGGCAAGGATGTGGATGTGGCGCTGCCCAATGGAGCCAATCTCCTCAAGAAGACGGATTTCAGCCTCCCCAAGGGAGTCCGAACTTTGGTGACGGGGCCGTCGGGCTCCGGCAAGACCACCCTGTTCCGTGCCATTGCGGGCATCTGGCCCTATGGCAAGGGCACCATTGCCCTGCCGGAGACCGAAGACGTGATGCTGCTGCCGCAGCAGCCCTATTTCCCGCTGGGATCGTTGCGCTCGGCTCTGGCCTATCCCCACGGGGCCGAAGCCTTCGAAGAACAGCACTATCGTGCCGTACTGGAGCAGGTCGGTCTTGGTGAACTTTCCGATCGCCTCGATGCCGACGACAAATGGGACAACACCTTGTCGGGCGGGGAGAAGCAGCGCATCGCTCTGGCGCGCGCCATCCTGCGTCGGCCCGCCTGGTTGCTGCTGGACGAGGCGACCTCTGCGCTTGACGAAACGAGCGAGGCCGATCTCTACGGCCTGCTTCGTCGAGCCTTGCCCGATACCACGATCGTCTCGATCGGGCACCGCTCCTCGCTTGCCGGATTGCACGACCGCCGTCTTGCGGTCGTGCCGGACGAGACGGCGGCTCATATCGAGGAACGCCCACTGGCCGAATTCGGTGCGCGATGATCTTACCATCGGCCATATCGTTCGCTTCACCAGTCTGGCGCTGCGTGCTGCAAAGGTACCGCGACGGGCCGCTGGCCTCATTCTCGACCAACAACATCCATCCGCCACCAAGGCGATCCGGATGACTGACCCGAAACAACCTCCGATCCGGTGTCGGGTCGACAAGTCGCGCTGCCTAACGCCCCCTATACAAAGGGATTTCCCACGTGTTCACGTCCTTCTTCCCCAAGCCGAAGCTGTTCTTTATTTCCGCGGCCCTATGGTGCCTCGCCGCCATCCTGCTCTGGTACTTCGGCGCGCGAGATCTGGGAGCCACATTCGGCTTGCCTCCTGCAGGCCCGAATGACCCGCCAGTGATCGGACTCGGCTATTTTTGGACGAAATCGTTCCTATGGTTCTATGTCTATTTCATCGTGATAGTCGGCCTCTTCTATGGCTTTTGGGCGATCACCAGCCCGCATCCCTGGCAGAACTGGTCGATCCTGGTCGCCGCCGTCCTGCTGTTCCTGACTTATTTCAGCGTGCAAGTCAGCGTCGTGCTCAACAGCTGGCGTGGGGCTTTCTATGATCTCGTTCAGAAAGCACTGACGAAAGCAAATTCAGTCGAGCCATCGCAGCTCTATAGCGGCGTCTTGACGTTCGTGATCATCGCCTGCGTAGCGATCACGGTGGCCGTGATCACCAGCTTCATCGTCAGCCATTTCATCTTCCGCTGGCGCACGGCCATGAATGACTACTTCATGAGCCATTGGACCCAGCTGCGCCATATTGAAGGTGCCTCGCAGCGCGTGCAGGAAGACACCATGCGCTTTTCCAGCACCTTGGAAACCCTCGGCATTTCGCTGGTCAAATCGGTGATGACCCTGATTGCCTTCTTGCCGCTGCTGGCGCAACTGTCCAGCCATATCGTGGCGCTACCGATCGTCGGGGTTATTCCCTATCCCCTGTTGTTTGCTGCCCTGATCTGGTCGATCTTCGGCACAGTGCTGCTTGCCGTCGCCGGCATCAAGCTGCCAGGGCTTTACTTCAACAATCAGAAGGTGGAGGCGGCCTATCGTAAGGAACTGGTCTATGGCGAGGATCACGCCGACCGGGCCCAGCCGCTGACTGTGACAGAGCTGTTCCGGAACGTGCGAAAGAACTATTTCAAGCTCTATTTCCACTATGTCTATTTCAACGTGGTTGCTGCCATCTATGTACAGGCGGATGTGGTCTTCGGCCTTATTCTGCTAGTTCCGACCATTGCGGCAGGGGCGATTACCTTCGGCATTTACCAGCAGATCCGTTTTGCCTTCTCCAGCGTGACGGACTCGTTCCAGTACCTGGTCAATTCCTGGTCGACGATCGTGGAACTGCTTTCGATCCACAAACGTCTAAAAGCCTTCGAAGCAACGCTCGACGATGTGCCTCCGCAAGGCGCGCCGCGAGAAAGCGTGCAAGGGGTATAATGAAAAGGCCGGTCGCGAGACCTAATGCGGTTCACTTAAGCGGGAACCACTGTGAATTGTCATAGCCGGGCTTGACCCGGCTATCCAGAAGCCACGCGTGTAATCGGATGACAGGCTGGATTGCCGGGTCAAGCCCGGCAATGACAAAGCTCGTGCAAAACTCGAAGACGCTTAAGTGACCCGCGTTGGGCCGCGAGACCGGTCTTTTCAATTCCATTCCGAGGCCCGGGCTTACGCCGCCGGCTGGAACTTCATCTCGCCATAGGGGCCACGCAGGATCAGCGTGTAGCCGTCATAGGACCAATCGGTAGAGGTGCGCATCACGAACAGGAAGACCTGCTCGTTGTGCATCAGGCGATCGGCGCATTTGCGCTTGCTGATCGCCACCGGGCCGATGGCCATGCGCTGGTCGGCGCGTGGAATGATGGTGGCGGACCAGTTGTTGCACGCCGAAAACCCGGTGCCGCGATAGCTGTCCGAGACCAGGATGGTCGGCCGGTCGTCCTTGAAGGTCTGATCCTTGTAGGAGATCGCCGCGAAGGTCCGGTTCATCGGGAAGGGACGGGAGGCCTTGCTGTCCATGGGCTTGGGCAAAGTCGGCGGCACATTGTTCGGCGGCACCGAACCGAACATCGAACAACTCGACAGGGTAACGGCCGACAGGGCGGCAAGGACAAGGGAACGCAGAACGCGCATCAAAACCTCCGGTTCATTGCTGCGCACGATAGAGGCGGAGCTGAAAAATCGCAACGCGGCTTATACATGATACACGCGTTGGAGAGAAAGATGTTCCCGGGCGCGAAACTGTATCTTGTGGAACAGGCCGTGAGGCAGGGCAGCAGCGGCGGAGTGAGGCGGCGTCAGCCTAGTCTGTGAGTGATCTTGTCGATCAGGCTTTCGCGCAGGGCGCGATAGGCATCGAGCTTCTGCTCGCGGTTGCCGCTGGCGAGGCTGGGGTCCGGGGTCGGCCAATATTCGACGTCGGCGGCCAGAGTGCGCGTGAGGTCGAGCGCCTTGTGGTGAGCCTGCGGGGCGAGGGTGATGATCAGGTCGAAGTTCAGTCCTTCCAGTTCTTCCAGATCCTCGAAGCTCTGGGGGCGGTGCTTGCCGAGTGAGATGCCGATTTCGTCCAGCGCGGCGGCGACGAAAGGGTCCGGCTCGCCCGGGCGCACGCCCGCCGAGCCGAAGAAGATGGAACGTCCGAAATAATAGCGCCCGATCGCCTCCGCCATGGGCGAGCGGACGACATTATGCGCGCAGGCGAACAGGACCGACTGTGGACGGCGGCCCTCCTTCACGCCTCAGCCTTTCCAGTAGAGAGCGGAAACAAGAGTGAACAGCCGCCTTGCGGTGGAAAGATCGAGGGCGATCTTGCCGGCCAGCCTTTCGCGCAGGATCTCCGATCCTTCATTGTGCAGGCCGCGCCGGGCCATGTCGATCGTTTCGATCTGGGAGGGCGTGGCGCTGCGGATGGCGGCGTAATAGCTGTCGCAGATGGTGAAATAGTCGCGCACTACGCGCCGCAGCGGCGTGAGCGAGAGGATATGCACCACGACCGGCTGGCTGTCGGCATTGCGGATATCGAGGACGAGGCGGCCATCCTGCAAGGAGATATGCAGGCCGTAGGGCCCTGCGTCATAGCCGACCGGCGAGAACGCATTCTCCTCGATGAGGTCATAGGCGGCGACCCGCCGCTCATGTTCTTGATCCTGATTGCCGCGCCCGATGCTGCGCTCATCGAGATGAACGGCGATCAACCGGCAGGTGGGGCTGAATTCCTCATTGTCCATGGCATCTCATAGCACGGTGCATGGGCTCTCATAGAGCAAAGCGCGGTCAAACGGAACGTGGCTTCGCGTCAGCCTGGAGTTGTTGTCCAGAAACAATTGAAACGCCGCTTTGTCATGCCCGGGCTTGATCCGGGCATCGAGCGGCCCCGTCTTCCATGCCCGGAAGGAGGGCTGGATTGCCGGGTCAAGCCCGGCAATGACAAAGGTCGAGCCAATTCGGCCCGTTTATTGCCCGACGAATCTCAAAGGCGATTGCTGCGGATCGAGACCGAACGCGCATGGGCGGCAAGCCCTTCCGCCTCGCCGAGCGCGATCGCGGCCGGGCCGAGAGCCGCAAGCTGCTCGGGTCCGCATTTCAGGATGGAGGTGCGCTTCATGAAGTCGAGCACGCCCAGGCCGGAGGAGAATTTGGCCGAGCGGGCCGTGGGCAGCACGTGATTGGAGCCGCCGACATAATCGCCGATCGCCTCGGGCGTGTGGCCGCCGAGGAAGATGGCGCCGGCATTGCGGATGCGGCCCGCGAGGACCTCGGCATCGCGGGTGACGATCTCCAGATGCTCGGCGGCGAGACGGTCGGCCAAGGGCGGAGCCTCGTCCAGCGAGGAGAGGGTGATCAGGGCGCCGTAGTCGCGCCAGCTCGCCCCGGCGATCTCGGCGCGGGGTAACGTGGCAAGCTGGGCTTCCACCTCGCGCTCCACCGCCTCCGCCAGCGCAGGACTATCGGTGATCAGGATCGATTGGGAGGCGCTGTCATGCTCGGCCTGGGCCAGCAGGTCGGCGGCGATCCAGGCCGGATTGGCGCTGTCGTCTGCGATCACCAGCACCTCGGAGGGGCCAGCGATCATGTCGATGCCGACATGACCGAAGACACGGCGCTTGGCGGCAGCGACATAGGCATTGCCGGGCCCGGTGATCTTGGCGACCGGCGCGATGGTCCGGGTGCCATAGGCCAGCGCGGCGACGGCCTGGGCGCCGCCGATGCGATAGATTTCGTCGACCTCGGCGAGCTTCGCTGCTGCGAGCACCAGTGGGTTAAGGACGCCTCCGGGGCTCGGCACCACCATCACCAGGCGTGGGCAGCCGGCGACCTTGGCCGGAATGGCGTTCATCAAGACGGAGGAGGGATAGGCTGCGGTGCCGCCGGGCACGTAGAGGCCGACGGCCTCGATCGCCGTCCAGCGCCAGCCTAGCTCCACGCCGAGCGCATCCTTGAACAGCGTGTCTACAGGCTTCTGGCGCTCATGGTAGGCGCGGATGCGGCTGGCGGCCAGTGCCAGGGCTTCGAGCGCACCGGCATCGCATTGGGCATGTGCCGCTTCGATCTCAGCCGTCGTGACACGCATGGTCTCGGCGCTGAGCGTCAGGCGATCGAAGCGGGCGGTATAGTCGATCACCGCCGCGTCGCCACGCGCGACCACATCCTCGATGATGGCCTTGACGGAGGCGTCGACATCCTCCGAGATCTCACGCTTGGCGGCGAGAAGGGTGGCGAAGGCGTCGGCGAAATCGGCCTGGACGCTGTGGAGCCGAACCGGCATGGCATTTCCTTGTGCGGCGGGAAGAACGAAAGGGGCGGGCCGCTAATGACAAGAAATGCCGGGGCGCTTCAAGAAAAATACGTCGGCGAGAGACTTTGCCTCACACCCGCTCCGGTGGCGGGGAGCCACAGGGCCAGGCCGGACCGAGATCGGACATCGCCGCTTCCAGGCATTCCACTTCGAGGCGGATGGCGCCGCCGCCCTCGAAATAGAGGGTCACCAGCCCGGCTGGATCGTCGCTGACCTCGAAGGAGATCGAAAGCAGAACTGCCTTCTGGCCGGCGTTCTGCTCGAAATGCGAACGCTTGACCCCGAGAACCCGCTCGAAATGCAGGCCAGAGCGCCGCCTCGTGCGCTCACCACTCTGGGCACGGCACCAGTCATAGCGATCCATCACCAAGGCGAAGCGCTTCTCGCGCGGCAACCAGGCGATTTCGGCCGGCACGACGGCCGCCTCCTGCAGATGGGTAGAGATGACCTCCAGGTCCTCTCCATCGAAGGCAAGCAGCTTAAGGGGTTCAGGCGACAACATGAGCTGCATGTAATGTTCCGCAGGCCTCGCGGCAAGAGGTCGCGGAGATCGAGGGCGCCAAGACACGCCTTCCGCAACAACGCCGGCGCCGATGGCAAGATGCCGAGACTGCCCGGAAGAATGGCGGTTCCACGAAGCTGATCCTGGGCGTATGACTCGGGCTGTTCATCCAAGAGTGCCAATGCCCATGTCGGTGTCCAAAGTAGAGCCCAGATCCGAGTCTCAACCCCGCAATGGCGGCCGCCTGATCGTCGATGCACTGGTCGCGCAGCGTGTCGAACATGTCTTCTGCGTGCCGGGCGAATCCTATCTCGCCGTGCTCGATGCCCTCCATGATGCCCCGATCGACGTCACCGTCTGTCGCCAGGAGGGGGGCGCGGCGATGATGGCGGAAGCGGTCGGCAAGCTCACCGGCAGGCCCGGCATCTGCATGGTGACGCGCGGGCCCGGCGCCACCAATGCCTCCCATGGCGTGCATATCGCCATGCAGGATTCCACGCCGATGATTCTCTTCATCGGCCAGATCGAGACGGGCATGCGCGAGCGTGAGGCCTTCCAGGAGGTCGACTACAAGGCCTTCTTCGGCTCGATGGCCAAATGGGTGGTCGAGATCGACAAGGCAGAGCGCATTCCCGAACTGGTGACCCGCGCGTTCCGCGTCGCCATGCAAGGCCGCCCCGGCCCGGTGGTGATCGCCCTGCCGGAGGACATGCTGGTCGAAACAGCCACGGTTGCCGACGCCGCTTTCGTCGAGCCGGTTCAGACCTATCCCGGCCAGGCCGAGATGGCGCGCCTCGAGGGCCTGCTCGGGGAGGCGAAAAATCCCTTCCTGATCGTCGGCGGGTCGGGCTGGTCTGATGAGGCGGTGGTTGATCTCACCCGCTTCGCCGAGCGCTTCGACCTGCCTGTCGGCACCTCCTTCCGGCGCCAGATGCTGTTTCCGGCCGACCATCCCAATTATGCCGGCGATGTCGGCATCGGCCCCAATCCAAAGCTCGCCCAGCGTATCAAGGAGGCCGACCTCCTGATCCTGGCCGGCGGACGGCTTTCGGAAATGCCGTCTTCTTCCTATTCGCTGGTCGATATTCCTACTCCGCGCCAGCGCCTGGTGCATATCCATGCCGGAGCCGAGGAACTGGGACGGGTCTACCAGCCCACGCTCGCCATCCATGCGACGGCCCAGGCCTTCGCCGCAGCCTTGGACGGGCTTCAGCCCTCGGGCAGCCTGTCATGGTCGGGGCAGACGCGCCAGGCGAACCGGGACTTCCACGACTGGACCGACGAGCCCAAGCCCATTCCCGGCACGTTCCAATATGGCGAGGCGCTGCTCTGGTTGCGTGACCGCCTGCCCGAGGACACGGTAATCTGCAACGGCGCCGGCAACTATGCCATCTGGGTGCAACGCTATCTGCGCTTCCGCCGCTTCGGCACGCAGCTTGCGCCGACATCGGGCTCGATGGGCTATGGCGTGCCTGCTGCGGTGGCGGCCAAGGCGTTCGACCGTTCGAAAACGGTGGTCTGTTTCGCCGGCGACGGCTGCTTCATGATGAACGGCCAGGAATTCGCCACCGCCGTGCAGTATGACCTGCCGATCATCGTGGTCGTCGTCGACAACGGCATGTACGGCACCATCCGCATGCATCAGGAACGGGAATTCCCTGGGCGGGTCTCGGCGACGAAGCTCAGGAATCCGGACTTTGCCGCCTATGCGCTCGCCTTTGGCGGCCATGGCGAGACGGTGACGACGGCGGCCGAATTCGGTCCGGCCTTCGAGCGGGCGGCGGCCTCCGGTAAGCCCGCCATCCTGCATTGCCGCATGGATCCGGAGGCGATCACGCCGATGACCACCATCGCAAGGATCCGCGAGCAGGCGCTGGCGAAATGACAGGTTCTTCCTGGGACCACTGGCTTCCAGGCGTGACAATGGTGTGCCGATCTCCAGATCGGCATACTTGGAAACGGTGCGTCGATCAGGCAAGCGGATGCCGATCTGGAGATCGGCACACCGGGCTTCGCGCGGCGGTCCCAGGAGCGCTTCTCGCCCTTCTTCTCCTGTCATCGCCTGCCTTTGCCGGCGATGCCGTGAAAGGCAAGGCTGGCTTTACCCGTTGCGCGGCCTGCCATCGGGTCGGCGAGGGCGCCAAGAACGTGGTCGGACCCCAACTCAACGGCATTGTCGGACGCCCCGCCGCCTCCGCGCCGGATTATGTCTATTCGCAAGCGCTGAAGACGTCGGGCAAGATTTGGGACGAGGCCTCTTTGCGCCTCTTCCTTGCCCACCCTTCGGCTGTCGTTCCCGGTACCAAGATGACCTTTGCCGGTATTCGCGATGACGCGACGGTGGATGATGTCATCGCCTATCTCGCGACCTTCGACGCGGAAGGAAAAGCCAAGCCATGAGCCGTCCGCTCCAGAATCGCGTCACGCCATTCGGTGAGATCGTTGCCATGACGGCACGTGGCACGATGATGGGCATTCGCGGAGGCCGCATCCATGACGAGACCAAGCGCCTGACGCGCCGACGCTGGACCTCCAAGCGCTGGATCTGCTGCGAGCTCTCTTTCAAGGGGCGCTGGCGGGAGGTCATGGGCCCCGGCTACACGCATTTGTTCTTCCTGGATGAGGTTACGGCATTGGCCGCCGGGCATCGCCCCTGTTTCGAATGCCGCCGCCCTGACGCGCTCGCCTACCAGGCTGCCTTTCCCGAGCAGGGAGCGGGTGCCGATCGCATGGACGAGATCTTGCATGCCGAGCGTCTCGCTGAACATCGGTTGGAAGACAGCGGGGACCTCCCCGACGGTGCCGTCTGGGCCGATGGCAAGGATGCCTTCACCCGGCGCGAGGGCAGAGTGCTGCACTGGTCGCCCGAAGGCTGGCACGCCGTCCAATGGCAGGATCGACCGGCTCGGCTGCTGACCCCGCCGGCCAGCGTCGCGGCGCTCCGCAACGGCTTCAAGCCGAGATGGCAGGATTGACAAATAATATACGTGTAATACGCGCCTTTATTGAACCAGCCGGAGAAAGTCCGATCCGCTCAGGATCAGGTCTTGCAACCCCTTCTCCCGAAGGACCTTTTTCCCGTGTTCCTGACTGACCGTCCCATTCATCGAATAGATGTCGAGAGGAATGCATTCTCGATCGAGGCGCCCACACAATGTTTTGAGATCTTCTCCGGGGACATGCGTGTCTTCCTGGATTCCGAAGCCGAAATGTATATGTGGGCCGATAAAAAGGGTTGGATTTAGATTTCCCGTCACATCGGCAAGGTGGATGGAGATCGAGGAGAGGTCGCGAATGGATTTGATGACGTCCGAAATGTTTGAATCGCCGTTCAAGCCGTCGAGGGTGATCGCAAAGTTGCCTGTTATGACATCCACCTCGCCTCGGAGATGATTGATATCCTCAAGTTGGAACCACTCGCAGCTCGGTTCTGAGCCAAAGTCGAGCTGCAACTCCAGGCGCCCATATCCCCAATAGTCCGGAACTGGACGAAAATTCCATTCGTCTTTCGCAACCCACCATTTCGGTGGTCCGAGCAAGTCTATGACTTGTTGGATGCCGACGCCCGGATAGAGGGGGCCGAGCTTTCCCGAATTAAGGAACTCGACCAGAGAGGCTAAGTACGCCACTGATTATTCTAGTCCGCCAGCGCTGCCGAAATCCGCTTGTTCAGTTCTTCCGGATTGACCAAGGCGAGGGCTCCGCGGGTCTTGCTGACCAGACCTTCCTTCTCCAGCGCCGAAAGTTCGCGGGAAACGGCTTCGCGGCGGCAGCCGATGCGGGCGGCGAGGTCGTGATGGAAGGGGGGCGGTGAGAGCACGCGCTGTCCGGGATGGCTGGCGCGGGGCTGCGAGAGGCGGATGAGTTCGGCATAGAGCCGGTGCTTGGTCTGCAGGAAGGAATGCTCGGCGAGCTTGGTGTTGAGGGCTCGCACGCGGCCGGCGAGCAGCAGCAGGATCTGCTTGCACACCGAGGCGTTCTGCGTGAGCATCTCCATGAAGACCGGTCCGGAGATGATGCACATCTGCGAGCGGTTGAGCGCGGTGACGTTGGCCGAGCGCCCGACACCGTCGATGGCCGACAATTCCCCGAAGAACTGCCCGCCGCCGAGTTCGGCCAGAATCACTTCCTTGCCGGTGATGGTGCGGTAGAGCACTCGCACCTTGCCGGAGAGCAGGAAATAGACGTCGTTGGAATTGTCGTCATAGTCGACGACGAGTTCGTTCTCTTCGAACTTGGCCCAGCGTACTCGGCCGTCGAAGGCCTTGATCGTGGCTTCGTCCAACGATTGGAACAATGGAATCTGAGACAGGGTATTCGACATCGTTCCTCCGCTGAAGCGCCTGCCGAGTCCGCCAAATCGCAAAGCGCTTCGGGATCGGAAAGGCGCGTTCATTCCATGAATGTCACGACCGGAATTCGATCGTGGCGGGCCTCCATCGCCGCGCAAAGTGCTTCATGGCGCGCCTCGTGGCAAGCCCGGGCACCCAAGATCGCCGCTACCGGTGTACCAGCCACAGAATTTCCATGGAACGGCAACAGGATCGCGATTTGCCTCGGTGCTTGCGGCACCTTATTTTCGAGGCAACGATTCGGTTCAATCTCTGGAGCAAAGTGCGTTTAAGCGGAAACGCACTTTGCTCTCCCTCTTTGTTCGAACGCGTCTTTGCGGTTCCTGGCGATTCCGCCAAATCGCAAAACGCTATAAGGAAACACGATGTCGAAAACGCGCGTCGCGGTACTGTTCGGTGGGCGCTCGCCGGAGCATGACGTCTCCATCGTTTCAGGTCTGCAGGCGCTCAACGCGCTCGACAGCTCGAAATATGAGGGTTTTCCCGTGTATATCGCGGGGGACGGTGCCTGGTTCACCGGCGATGCCCTGCGCAATCGCGCGAACTACATCCCGGATGAGGAAGCACGGCGCGCGCTGACGCGGGTCGATCTCGACCTGTCGGCTGGCAAGGGGCTTCTGGTTCCGCGCGGCAAGACGGGGCTTTTTGCCAAGAAGCCCGAGCCGATCGAGTTCGACGTCGCCCTGCTCGCCTTCCACGGCAATATCGGCGAGGACGGCCAGATCCAGGGCGTGTTCGAGACGGCGAACGTGCCCTATACCGGCGCCCGCACCATGGCTTCGGCCATCCTGATGGACAAGGCCATTACCAAGCGGGCCTTTGCCGGGCGCGGCATCGTCATGCTCCCGGATGTGGTGGTCTCGCGCCCCGCGACCGGCCTGGTGCCGGACAAGGCGGGCCTGGAAGCCGCGCTCAAGAACATTGCCTTCCCGGTGATCGTCAAGCCGGCGCATCTGGGCTCCTCGATCGGCGTCGCCAGGGCTGAGGACGTCGACACCGTGCGCCAGGTGCTGCCCGGCATCTTCAAGTTCGACACCCACGCGATCATTGAGCCTTTCGTCGAGAATCTGGTCGAATACAATGTCGCCGTGCGCCGCGAGAAGGGCGAGATCGTCACCTCGGCCATCGAGCGGCCGAAGCGCCAGAGCGACCTGCTCGACTTCAAGACCAAATACATGTCCGGTGGCTCCAAGAAGACCGGCGGCAGCAAGCAGCCGGGGGCTTCGAGCCAGGGCATGCTGTCGCTGACGCGCGACATCAATCCCGAACTGCCGGCGGCGCTGGAGAACAATATCCGGCAATGGGCAACGGACGCCTTCGATGCCGTGAACGGCACCGGCGCGCCGCGCATCGATTTCCTGTCCAATGAGCGGACCGGCGAGGTCTGGCTCAACGAGGTCAATCCCTGCCCCGGCTCCTTCGGCTATTTCCTCTGGGAGGCTGCCGCCAAGCCGGTGCTGTTCACAGCTTTGCTCGACCAGCTCATCGAGGAGGCCAAGGTCTGCCATCGCGCCGCCCAACTGCCTGGTGATCCTACGCCGGCGGATGCGCGTTTGTTCAAGCGGTGATTTGGAGCGCGGACGTTCCGTCCGCCTTTTTTCTCCACACGCGTGATGTTTCCAAGAGCGGGCAAGATGCCCGCGCACCCGGGAAATCCTATTTCGGGACTGGAAGTCCGCGCTCCAAGATCGCCGCCCGTACCCGGTCCGGTGTCGCCGGAACTCGGCGCAGCCTGATCCCTGCCGCATCGTGCAGGGCGTTGAGGATGGCTGGCGCGGTGGGAATGAGAGCCTGCTCGCCGACGCCCTTGGCACCGAACGGACCGACAGGTGAGGCATCCTCGATCAGGATCGTCTCCACCGGGGGAACGTCGCCGATGGTGGGGATGAGATAATCGTGCAGGTTCTCGCCACGGCCGGGATGGAACTCCTCCATCAGGGCCAGGCCGAGGCCCTGGGCGACGCCGCCTTCGATCTGGCCCTCCACCAGGGTCGGATTGATGGCGCGGCCGACATCATGGCTGGCGGTGATCTTCAGGACCTTGATCGTGCCGAACTCGCAATCGACCTCGATCTCCGCCATATGGGCGCCGAAGCCGTAGAGAGCATAGGGGTCGCCCTGGCCATCCGCGTCGAGGGGGCTGGTGGGCGGATCGAAGGTCTGTTCGGTCGAGAGGGCATAGCCGAGCTCGTTGGTCGGCAGGTCCGCCAGAGCGAGCGTGCGCACCCTTTCGCCGTCTTCCACCGTGAGCACGGCATCCCCGAAGCGGATCGTGGCAGTCTCGCCGGCATTGGTCTGGCGCAGGATCTGCGCGCGCAGGTCCCGCCCCGCGAGTTCCGCCGCCTTGCCGGTGACGAAGGTCTGGCGAGAGGCCGAGGTCTTGCCGCAATCGGGCGAGAGGTCCGTATCGGCGGAGACGAGGTCGAAGGCCTCCACCGGCGCGCCAAGGGCCTGCGCGCAGATCTGGGGGATCACCGTGTTGGACCCCTGGCCGATATCGACGGCCCCCTGGTGCAATGCCAATCGCCCATCAGGTTTGAGGCCCAGCCGGATGGTGGAGGGATTGGGCAGGGAGGTGTTGCCGCAGCCATACCACATGCCGGCGACGCCCACGCCTCGCCGCAATGGACCCGCCTGCGCGCCATTGAAGGCGGTGGCCTCCTCGCGGGCGCGCCGCCAGGGAGCGCGTAAAGCCTCCAGGCAGGCCTTGATGCCGACGCCCTTGCCAAGCACCTGGCCCGTCACGGTCGGCTGGTCATTGGTGAGGGCGTTGAGGATGCGAAATTCCAGCCTGTCGATACCGAGCCTGTCGGCAAGCTCGTCATAAAGCTGTTCCTGGGCGATCGAGGATTGCGGCACGCCGAAGCCGCGAAAGGCGCCTGCCGGCACCAGATGGGTGTGCACGGCCCTGGCGAGCGCACGATAATGCGGGATGTAATAGGGACCGGAGGCGTGCACCGGCACGCGGTTGGCCACCGTCGGGCCCCAGGAGGAATAGGCGCCGGTGTTGAAATCGCCGGAAAAGTCCATCGCGGTGAGCCTGCCCTCCCGCGAGGCGCCGATCCGCAGCTTCATCCGGGCCGGATGCCGCTTGGTGGTGGTGGCGATCGATTCGGAGCGCGAATAGACCATGCGGACGGGACGATCGAGCTGCCAGGCGGCGACGGCGATGAAGGGCTGGATCGACAGATCGAGCTTGGAGCCGAAGCCGCCGCCGACGGCGGTGGGGATGATGCGCACATTCTCCGGCGGGATGCCGAGGAGGCCGGCGACGTCGTCGCGATCCATATAAGGCGCCTGGGTACAGGCCTGGATCTCGATGCGGTCCCCCACGCGGCGGGCAAAGCCTGCTTCCGGTTCGATATAGGCATGTTCGACGAAGCCGGTCTCGAATTCACCTTCCACCACGACATCGGCCGCGGCAAGGGCGACTTCGACGTCACCGCGCACGACGCGGCCGCGGGTGAGGATGTTACCGGGGCGGGTTGGATGAAGGAGCTCGGTCGAGGCGAGGGCCTCGTCGATGGCCGTGAGGGCGGCGAGCGGCGTCCAGCTGACCGGGAAGGCCGAGAGGTCGAGCGCCTCGACGGCGGCCGGCTCACCCACCACGGCAGCGATGGCCTCGCCGCGAAAACGGGTTTCGCCGCTGGCGAAGACAGGCTGATCCGCAAAGGCCGGGATGACGCCGTAGCAATTGCGGCCGGGGACGTCCCGTGCCGTGAAGACCCTGAGGAGGCCGGGATGCGCGGCGAGGAAGGCGTCGATGTCACCGATCTCGAAGGCAGCGCGATGGTGAGGACTGCGTATGGCCCGTAGCGCCAGGACATCCCGGGGCTTCTCGTCCGCTCCGAAAATGTCACGCCCTTCCACCTTGGCAAGGCCGTCGAGACGATCGATGCGCGAGCCGACAGGGCCCTCGGAGCTGGAAGAAGCGGCGGTTGAAGAGCCACAGGCCACTTCGAGCACTGCGTCGATGATCTTGCGATAGCCGGTGCAGCGGCAGAGGACGCCGCCGAGCGCATCGGCGACAGCGCTTTCGGTGCACGCGCTGCCATCCTGCAGCAAAGCCGTTGCAGCCGTGAGCATGGCGGGCGTGCAGATGCCGCATTGGGCCGCGCCGTGCCGCAGGAAAGAGGCCTGCAAGGCCCGAGTGAGCGGGTTGCTGCGGGTCAGCCCTTCAATGGTATCGACCCGGCGTCCCTCGGCCTGAGCAACCGCAACCAGGCAGGAACAGGTCGCCTCGCCGTCGAGCAGGATCGTGCAGGCCCCACAGTCACCCGCGTCGCAGCCGACTTTGGTGCCCGTCAGCCCGAATGTCTCGCGCAGGACCTGACTGAGGCGGGCGCCGGGCGTCGCGGCGATGGTGGCGGCCCCGCCGTTGAGCGTGAAGCCGGGCAGCTTCTGGTCCATCCCGCCTCTCCTTATTGTAGGGCCGCATCGAGTGTACGGGCGATCAAGGTTCTCACCACATCCCGCCGATAGTCCGCGCTGGCTCTGACGTCGTCGATCGGTGCCAGGCCGGCGAGATGCTCCGGCCGGATCGCCGCACCCAGGCCAGGCTCCGCCTTGGTGCCGATCAGGGCAGTCTCCAGGGCGTTCAGGCGCCGGGCGACTTCCGAACAGGCGCCGACGGCAATACGTGCATCGCGAATGATACCCCTGTCATCGCAAGCGAGGATGACGGCAACCATCGCAATGGAGATGACCAGATATTTGCGGGCCCCGAGCTTCAGGAAGGCCGAGCGGGCCGTCTCGATGCAGCGCGGTACCAGGATGGCGCTCACCAATTCGTCGGGCCGTCGGGCCGTCTTGCGATAGCCCGTGATGAAATCGGCCAAAGGGAGTTCGCGCCTGCCCGCCGCCGAGCGCAGTTCGACGCGCGCATCGAGGGCGAGCAGAGGCGGTACGCCGTCCGCGGCCGGGGAGGCGTTGCATAGATTGCCGGCTATGGTTCCTGCATTCTGGATTTGGATTGCGCCGACTTCGCGGGCGGCTTGCTGCAGGGCGCGCAAGGCTGGCGGCAGCGTTGCCCTGGTGATGGTGGACCAACTGGTGCGCGCGCCGATGCGAATGACATCGGCGCCAAGATCGATGCCCGACAGGCCTTCGACGGCGGAAAGATCGAGCACGGGGCCAGTGAGCGGTCTGTCGCCGAGTGCGGGGAAGATGTCGGTGCCGCCGGCGAGAATACGCATCGGCTCGGCCGCGAGGGCCGCGCAGGCTTCGTTCACCGTTCTGGGGCGCAGATACATCCCACCTCGCGACGCAGTGAGAAATTGTTAGTGTACAAATAAATTATCGAGGTCCGGGGTCATGTCAAGTGAAGGTTGACGGATGGGAGCCGCGGACCCGCCCGTCAACGCCCAACCCTACAAACCGAGGCTTTTCCGCACAGCTGGCAATCCGGACTGCCCGCCAAAGGCGGTGACGCCGGCGAGCCAGGCTTCCAGCATAGCAGGATTAGCCTTGAGATATTTCTCCGCCGCCGTCGGGCCGTCCAGACCATCGCCGGTGATCATCTGCATCATCTGGTTTTCGAGTTCGACCGTGAACTTTAGATTGGCGATGAAACGGGCGGCATTCGGGCACTGTTCAGCCCAGCCAGCCCGCACATTGGTGTAAACGACGGCTTTGCCGTAATCAGGCCCGAAGGTATCGTCGCCGCCGGCAAGATAGCGGATCTTGAAGTTGACGTTCATCGGATGCGGCGCCCAGGCCAGGAATACCATGTCCTCATGGCGCGCGACGGCCCCCTGGAGTTGGGCCAGCATGCCCTGCTCGGAGGATTCGACCACCTGGAAGCCTTTCAGGCCGTTCTTGTTGGCGTCGATCAGGCCCTGCACCAGGCGATTGCCATTATTGCCCGGTTCGATGCCATAGAGCTTGCCTTGAAGGCTGTCCCGAAACCTGGCGATGTCGGCAAAGTCGTGCAGGCCCTTGTCATAGGTGTACTCGGGCACGGCAAGGGTATATTTCGCGCCCACCGGCAGATTGGCGCCGATGACCGTAATGGATTTGTCCTCAAGATAGGGCTTGCGGTCATTTTCCATGCTTGGTTGCCAGTCACCGAGATAGACGTCGATATCCTTGGCCTTCATCGAGGCATAGGTGACCGGGATGGAGAGTACGGTCGTCTCCGGCTGATAGCCCAGCCCCTTGAGGATGGATGAGGCGATGGCGGTGGTCGAGGTGATGTCGGTCCAGCCGACATCGGAGAACCGCACCGCCTTGCAGCTTTCCGGTTCGCCCGCAAAGGCAGGCGCGGAAAAGCCCACCAGCAGGCCGGCAATGGCGAATGCTTTACCAAGATAATTCATGTCACCCCTCCTGGGGCCAATAGGCCCTCATCCGTCATTGGCCCCGCCGCCCTACGTGGCGCGCTGGGACCCCGAACAGGGATGCAGGGGGAAGACAGGACATCGGGGGCGCGGGCCTTCAGCCAAGCACAGTACCCGCGTACCGACTATGTGACCGGGGGCACCCTTGTGGCACAGGACAAGGCACTGCTACGCTGAAGCGGGCCGTATTGGTGGCTCCGCCGTCGTTTCGATGAGAGCGGCGTTCGTCCGCCCGTAAGCAGAGTTTCTTGGCGAGGCCCGATCAGGAGGAATCTGCTTAGCCGCGACCGGCCGTCAAGCCCCCTCGATCACCGGCACCTTCGTCGCCGGCGGCGTGTTGCGGCTGCGCTGGGTGCGCACCACGCCGTCGATCACGGTCATGCCGATGCCGGGCAGGTCGCCGAACTCGATGCTTTCAAGCAGGTTCTTGCCCGCCGAATGCTGGGCCTTGTCCATCAGCACGAAATCTGCAGCCCGGCCCACTTCGATCAGCCCGCAATCGAGGGAGCGCATGCGCGCGGTATTGCCGGTGGCAAAGCACAGGGCGATCTCTGCCGGCACATCGCCGAGCGAGGACAGCATCGAGACCATGCGCAGGATGCCGAGCGGCTGCACACCCGAGCCGGCCGGCGCATCCGTGCCGAGAATGACGCGTTCGAGCTGGTTCATCTCGCGCGCGGTGCGCAGCGTGTAGAGGGCGGCCCGTTCATTGCCATTGTGCACCAGTTCCAGGCCGCGGCCGCAGCCCTCGCAGATGCAGCGGATCTGGTCGAGGGGCAGGGCGGTATGCCCACCATTGATGTGGCCGATCACATCGGTGTCGGCCTCCAGCACGACGTCCTTGTCGATCAGGCCCGAACCGGGGATCGAGGGGCCACCGGTATGGATGGTCGACTGGATGCCGTATTTGCGGGCCCAGCCCACCATCCTGCGCGCGGTCGGGCCGTCCTTGACGCCGCCGAGACCGACTTCGCCGAGCAGTTTCACGCCGGCGGCGGCGAGTTCCCGGAAATCGTCCTCGACCATGTCGGGCTCGATCACCGGCGCACCGGCATGGATCTTCACGCCGCTGGGCCGGAAGGCCGAGAAGGTGCGCTGGGCATAAACAGCCATTGCCTTGAGGCCGATGACATCCCTGGGGCGGCCGGGCGTGTGCACCTCGCCGGCGGATATCATGGTGGTGACGCCGCCATGGAGGTTGGATTCGATCCAGCCGAGCTGGTTCTGCCGCGGCGTCCAATCCCCGGCGACGGGATGGACATGGCTGTCGATCAGGCCGGGTGTAACAGCGGTGCCGGAGGCGTCGATCACGCTGGCGGCGCCGGAAAGGTCGAGATCCCTCGCCTTGCCGATAGCGGCGATGCGGCCACCGACCGCCACGATCGTATCGGCATCGAGGATGGGATTGGCGATGTCACCGCTCAAGAGCAGGCCGATATTGCGGATGACAAGCTTGTCATTGGCACCGCCGGCCTTGGCTTCCTCATGCGCCATGATGCGCTCCTCCCGAATTGTTCAAGATCGTTAGTCTACAAACAATTTGGGAGAGCTCAAGCCTGTGCCCCACACAATCGCTGGCAAGGGAAGCAGCGATTGCGAGGGGTATCAGCCGGTCTCTTCGTCTTCCTTCGCTTCCTCTGCCGCGTCGATGGCTTCCTTGTTCAGGGTGACGCCAACCGTGTCCGGGCGTTCCAGCGGCTCGGGCTTCATCAGGCGCTTGGAATTGACCAGGTCCATGCCGGCATAGATGCCGCCTTGCTGCTGCGCCACGATGCGTCTTGCGTCGCGGTCACGCACGTCCTCGATGATCTCCTCGGCCTCGATATTGTCGATACCGAGGGCTTCCAGGGTCGATCGCCCGAAGGCGAGGGCGCTCTCATAGGTCTCGCGCATGTGGAAGTCGACGCCGGCGCTCAGCAGGGCCAGCACGTGCTGGCGATCATAGGCGCGGGAATAGACTTCGGTGAGCGGAAATTCGGCCTTGATCATTTCGACGATCTTCACCGCCGTGGCGCGGTCATCGATCGCCACGCAGATCACGCGGGCCTCGCCGGCCCCGGCCGCGCGCAGCACGTCCAGCCGGCCGCCATCGCCGAAATAGACCTTGGCACCGAAGCGGGCGGCGACGTCGATCATCTCGACATCCTTGTCGATGATGGTCGTCTCGATGTCGGCGGTGCGCAGGACCTGGGAGACGACCTGGCCAAAGCGGCCGAAGCCGATGACCAGGGCCTTGCCGTGAGCGTCGGAATAATCCTCCTCCCGGGTCAGCTCAGCCGGGGCGAAACGCGTGAGCAGGCGTTCGGATCCGGCTGCGATCAGGGGGCCGAACAGCATGGTGAATGCAGCCAGTGCCTTGACGAATCCGGCCTGCTCGCCCTGGAGGAAACCGTAGGAAAGCCCGAGCGGGATCAGTACGAAAGCGAATTCGCCGGCGGGCGAGAGCAGGATGCCGGAGCGGATGGCATCGAGCCTGGTGGAGCCGGTGAGGCGGAAGACGGCGGCGACCGAGACCGATTTGACCAGGATGAGGCCGAGGGCGGCGATCACCAAAGCCAGCCAGTGCTGCAGCACCAGCGCGCCATTGATGTCCATGCCCACGCTCATGAAGAACAGGCCGAGCAAGAGACCGCGGAAGGGCTCGATGTCGGCCTCGAGTTCGTGGCGGAAATTCGATTCGGCCAGCAGCACGCCGGCGAGGAAGGCGCCGAGCGCCATCGACATGCCCGCCCACTGCATCAGGAGGGCGGTGCCGAGCACCAGCAGCAGGGCCGCGGCCGTCATCACCTCGCGGGCATCGGTGGTGGCGAGGATGCGGAACAGCGGGTTGAGCAGATAGCGGCCCGCCAGCACCACCACGGCAATCGAGCCGACCATGATGCCGGTGCGCAGCCAGCCGCCGCCTTCACTGGCGACGTGGCTGGCCTCGACGGCGAAAAGCGGGATGAGCGCCAGGATCGGCACCACCGACATATCCTGGAACAGCAGGACGGCGAAGCTGCGCTGGCCATAGGGTGCCTGCAATTCGCCGCGTTCGCCCAGAACCTGCAAGGCGATCGCCGTAGCGGAGAGAGCCAAGGCAATGCCGGTGAGCGCAGCTCCCATCACCGACAGACCGAATGCGTTGGCGATGCCGCCGATCACGAGGGCGCAGACCAGAAGCTGCAGGCCGCCGAGGCCGAAAATATCCTTGCGCATCGCCAGAAGGCGCGAGAGCTGCAACTCGAGCCCGATGACGAAAAGCAGCAGGACGATGCCAATCTCGCCGATATGCTGAATGGTGACGGTGTCGGTGAACAGCGCGAAGCCGGAGGGGCCGATGGCGAGCCCGGCGATCAGATAGCCGAGAATGGCGCCGAAACCGATGCGCTTGAAGATGGGTACCGCGACGACCGCGGCGCCGAGGAAGAGCAGAAGGCTGGGAAGAAAACTGGCGTTGGAATGTTCCATGAGCCTTCATGCAATTGGAGAGCGGTCAGGTCAATTCCTTGGGGACGACCAGTGTCCGGAAAGGGATCGGAGGTACTTGGAGGATGGTAGAAAAAAGAGAGGAGGTCTCCCAGATTTAATCTCCTCGGAGGCCGGTTCAAGGGCAGCCGTTGATCGGTCTGCTCACGGAAAAGAAAAAGGGCGGTACCTTGCGGCACCGCCCTTCGTCAAGCCAGAGAGGAAGCCGGACTTAGAAGTCCATGCCGCCCAATCAAGTCCGGCTTGCCGGACTTGATGATCTTTCGCTTTTGGGCGAATGGACTTCTTAGAAGTCCATGCCGCCCATGCCACCGCCCGGCATTGCCGGAGCAGCAGCGCCCTTGTCCTTCGGCGCTTCGCCGATCATCGCTTCCGTGGTGATCAGGAGCGAAGCCACCGAAGCGGCGTCCTGCAGCGCGGTGCGCACGACCTTGGCCGGATCGACGATGCCCTTCTCGAGCAGGTCAACATATTCCTCGTTCTGCGCGTCGAAACCGAAGGTCTTCGACTTGTTCTCGAGGATCTTGCCGACGACGATCGAGCCTTCGACGCCCGAGTTCTCGCAGATCTGCCGGATCGGGGCTTCGAGAGCCTTCTCGACGATCTTGATGCCGGCGCGGATGTCGGAGTTGTCGGAGGTCAGCTTCGAAACCGCAGCCTTGGCGCGGAGCAGAGCCGTGCCGCCGCCGGGAACGATGCCTTCCTGAACGGCCGCGCGGGTGGCGTTCAGAGCGTCATCAACGCGGTCCTTCTTCTCCTTGACTTCCACTTCGGTGGAACCACCGACGCGGATGACGGCAACGCCGCCGGCGAGCTTGGCCAGGCGCTCCTGGAGCTTCTCGCGGTCGTAGTCGGAGGTGGTCTCTTCGATCTGAGCCTTGATCTGAGCGACGCGACCTTCGATGTCCTTCTTCTTGCCGGCGCCGTCGACAACCGTCGTCTTTTCCTTCTCGATCGTCACCTTCTTGGCGCGGCCGAGCATCTGGAGCGTGACGGTTTCGAGCTTGATGCCGAGGTCGTCGGAGATCACCTGGCCGCCCGTGAGGATGGCGATGTCTTCCAGCATGGCCTTGCGGCGGTCGCCGAAGCCCGGAGCCTTGACGGCGGCGATCTTCAGGCCACCACGCAGCTTGTTGACGACGAGGGTGGCGAGAGCTTCGCCTTCGACGTCTTCAGCGACGATGAGGAGGGGCTTGCCGGTCTGCACGACGGCTTCGAGCACCGGCAGCATGGCCTGGAGGCCCGAGAGCTTCTTCTCGTGGATGAGGATATAGGGATCCTCGAGGTCCGCGATCATCTTCTCGGCATTGGTGATGAAGTAGGGCGACAGGTAGCCGCGGTCGAACTGCATGCCTTCGACGATGTCGACTTCGGTGTCGAGGCTCTTGGCCTCTTCGACCGTGATCACGCCCTCATTGCCGACCTTCTGCATGGCCTTGGCGATTTCGCCGCCGATGAAGGCGTCGCCATTGGCCGAGATCGTGCCGACCTGGGCGATTTCAGCCGAGTTCGCGACCTTCTTGGAGCGGTCAGCGATGTCCTTGATGGCAGCGGTGACGGCGAGGTCGATGCCGCGCTTGAGGTCCATCGGGTTCATGCCGGCGGCAACGGCCTTGGCACCTTCGCGGACGATGGCCTGGGCCAGCACGGTAGCGGTGGTGGTGCCGTCGCCAGCGGTGTCGTTGGTCTTGGAGGCGACCTCACGCACCATCTGGGCGCCCATGTTCTCGAACTTGTCAGCGAGCTCGATCTCCTTGGCGACGGTGACGCCGTCCTTGGTGATGCGGGGTGCGCCGAACGACTTTTCGATCACGACGTTACGGCCCTTCGGGCCGAGCGTGACCTTGACGGCATTGGCGAGAATGTCCACGCCGCGCAGCATCTTGTCGCGCGCTTCCGTGGAGAATTTAACTTCCTTGGCAGCCATTTGGGTGTCCTCAGAATGAATGGGGAGATGGTAGCTGCCGTTTAGGCAACGATACCCATGATGTCGGATTCCTTCATGATGAGGTAATCCTCACCATCGAGCTTGATCTCGGTGCCCGACCACTTGCCGAACAGCACGCGATCACCAGCCTTGACATCGAGGGGAGTGAGCTTGCCGGAATCATCGCGGCCACCGGGGCCGACGGCGATGACCTTGCCCTCCTGGGGCTTTTCCTTGGCGGTGTCAGGAATGATGATGCCGCCCTTGGACTTTTCCTCGGCATCGACGCGCTGTACGACCACGCGGTCGTGGAGCGGACGGAACTTCATGTTGGTCTTCCTCTTGTGCGAGGGGCTAGGCCCCTTGGTCCACATCGAAGGGATTTTATGAAAGATCGTTAGCACTCATTGAATGCGAGTGCTAACGACTGACCCGGATTTAGTCAGCCCCCTCGGGACTGTCAAGGAGCGCGCCCGTAAACAATTTTAGCCAAAGCGAATTTGGTGAATGGCGCGCCCGAAGCATTTTGCGATTGGACGCGGACGCCGCGCCTCGCAAAGACCCATCGAAACAGCAAATTAGGGCAAAACAAGCGTTCTCGCCTGAACGCGCTTTGCTCTATGCCGCGCGAGCCCGTGGGACGCTGAAAGTTGCAAACAGGCAGGCGGCCATGATCAGCGTGGCGCCGGCGAGCGTCCAGTTCGTCGGCACTTCGGAGAAGATATAGTAGCCAAAGATCATCGCCCAGACGAAGGCGGTATATTCCATGATGCCGAGCCGTGCGGCATGGCCGCGCGCATAGGCCCAGGCCAGGCAGAGATGGCCGAATGTGCCGAACAGGCCGACGGTGGCGGTAATCAGCCAATGTTCCAGCTTGACCGGCTGCCATTGCCACAGGCCGGCCGGCAGCACGAACAGGAAGGCGAAGCAATTGGAGAGCATCACGATGGTCAGCGTCGAATCCTGGCTCGACTGCTGACGCATCAGCACCATGGAGAGAGCGTAGAAGAAAGCGCAGCCGAGCGCCGCCAGGAGGCCGATCACGTCGAAGGCATGGGCCTGGCTGGCCTCCTGGCCGCGAGCAATCACCAGCACGCCGGCAAAGCCGACGAGGATGGCCACCAGCGCCCGCACGGCGATCGCCTCCTTCAGGATGATGCGCCCCAGCACGGCCATCAGCAGCGGGGCGAGGAAGGTGAGCGTGATTGCCTCGACCAGCGGCAGCCGCGAAATCGCCGTGAAGAAACAGGCCGCCGTCGCCAGGACTACCACGGCGCGCAGGGCGTTGCGCTTGAGCGCTGCGGGACTGGGACGGCCCTTGGCAAAGAGCAGGTAGATCACCAATGCGACCACGGCCCCGGCGCCATAGCGCATGGTGATGGCCTGCATCAGCGGGTAGGTGGTCGAGATCACCTTCATGCCGGTGTCGAGAAAGGCCAGGAAGGTGACGCCCAGCCCCGACATCAGGATGGGGCGCAACGACGCCTCGTTCCTCATGGCCGCACCTTCGGGGCGACGGCTAAGCAGAGTTTCCTGGCGCGGCCCACGGATGGGTCTCGCCAGGAAACGCTGCAAATGTTTGATATCTTGTAGATTCCTCCTGATCGGACCCGTGGCCCGATCAGGAGGAATCTGCTTGGGCCACGATATGCGCAGGCGCGGCTTGTCGGCGGCCCGACAGCGGTGCCGCCACCGTTACGGGCTGCGCGGATCTCGATATCGGGCAAAAACACGGGAACAACCGCTGCGTGTCAGGAAATCTTGTTTCCTTTCATTAATGAGGAAGGGGGTGAATCGTCCATTGGGCGGCGAAAATATTTCTCGGCTTCGCTTCCTTTCCGCGACCGGATTCTTTCCCACGCGTTTGGCGGGAAACACTTTCCAGCAATCGAAGCAAGACGGGCCGATGGCTTGCTCCTATGCTTGGTGCGTGAGATTGCGATGCGTGCGAAAGCGCAAGGACCCGCGACCAATCGCCGTCTTTACTGTCCATCCTGGTGCATCGGCCCAAAATTCGGGTTATGACTGGGCTAGATTGGAAGAGTTCGAAGCGAGCATTGGCTTCTTCGGTCAGCGTCGCCGGGTTTGGGGCAGGCCCCGTAAATCCGGTTCAAGGCGAGTTTGGGTTGAGATGATGAACTACACCGCGATTTTCGAAACGGCTGTCGACGCTCTCCGGCGTGAGAAGCGCTATCGTGTCTTCGCCGATATCGAACGGATCGCCGGGCGTTTTCCCCACGCCCTCTGGCATGCGCCCGAAGGCTCGCGCGAAATCGTGGTGTGGTGTTCCAACGATTATCTCGGCATGGGGCAGCACCCCGGCTCGATCGCCGCCATGGTCGAGGCCGCGCAGCATCTGGGCGTCGGCGCCGGCGGTACCCGCAACATCTCGGGCAACAGCCACCAGGTGGTGACGCTGGAGCGCGAGCTTGCCGATCTCCACGGCAAGCAAGCCGCATTGGTCTTCACCTCCGGCTATGTTTCGAACCAGACTGGCATTTCCACCCTCGGCAGGCTGCTGCCTGATGGTCTGATCCTGTCAGACCAGCTCAACCACAATTCGATGATCGAGGGCGTACGGCAATCGGGCCGCGAGAAGGTGATCTTCCGCCACAACGATCTCGACCATCTCGAAGACCTCCTGCGCAAGGCTGGCAAGGAGCGTCCCAAGCTGATCGTCTTCGAGAGCGTCTATTCCATGGATGGAGACGTCGCGCCGATCGGACGGATCTGCGATCTGGCCGCGCGCTACAATGCCATGACCTATCTGGACGAGGTTCATGCCGTGGGCATGTATGGCCCGCGCGGCGGCGGTATCGCCGAGCGTGACGGTCAGATGGGACGCGTCGACGTGATCGAGGGCACGCTCGCCAAGGCGTTCGGCACGCTCGGTGGCTATATCGCTGCGAATGCCCCCATCATTGACGCCGTGCGCTCACATGCACCGGGCTTTATCTTTACCTCGGCGCTGCCGCCGGCCGTGGCAGCGGCGGCTCAGGCCTCCGTCCGTCATCTCAAGGCCTCGCAGAGCGAGCGCGCGGCCCAGCAGGCCAATGCGGCCCGCACCAAGGCGGCGCTGGCCAATGCCGGCCTGCCGGTAACGATTTCCGAAACCCATATCGTGCCGG
Organism: Labrys sp. KB_33_2; assembly: GCF_052114505.1. Taxonomy (NCBI): domain Bacteria; kingdom Pseudomonadati; phylum Pseudomonadota; class Alphaproteobacteria; order Hyphomicrobiales; family Xanthobacteraceae; genus Labrys; species Labrys sp. KB_33_2. The sequence goes on from NZ_JBFREW010000001.1 coordinate 325,220, forward strand.
TGATCGTGGGCGATGCCGAACGCTGCAAGGCTGCCAGCGATCTGCTTCTCGCCGAACACGGCATTTACATCCAGCCCATCAACTATCCCACCGTGCCGCGCGGCACCGAGCGCCTGCGCATCACGCCGACACCCTTCCATGGCGAGGAACTGATCGCCGAGTTGACGAAGGCACTGGTGGCGGTGTGGCACAAGCTCGATCTGCCCTTCCGGCTGCGTGCCGCGGCGGAATAAGCCCGCCTCTGAAACTCGGCTTCTCCTTATTGCGAACGGCGTGAAGCACTCCGGCGCGTTGCGAGCGCCTGGCGGCGCTTACGATGACGGCATGGGCCGAGACGGAGCAGCCGGCCGAAAACAAGCCGTGGTGGTAACCATGATTGCTAGCCGAAAAGTTACCATGTTCCGGGAATGGCGCGCCTTGTGGCGCGAAATCAACGGTGAGGCGCCCTGATTCAATCTTTGTTGGCGATTTGCGCACAAACGTTTCGTTACGGCTTCCGGGGGACTGGGGCCGATCGTTCCGGCGTTTGTTGACGTGAGTATCCATGCGCGTACTGGGTCTGCCAGCCATTCTCGTCGCCTGCCTCGCTCTGGCGAGTTGCAGTGCCATCAGCGGCGATCCTGACCGGCCCATCCGGCCGCCGGAGACCACGGGCTCGGTTGCTTCCTCCATTCCGGCGCCGCCGGAGCCGGAACCGATCCAGCAGCCACTCCCCGAGGGCGTGCCGCCGGACACGGTGGCCATGGCGTCGCCACCGATTTCCAGGCCGCCACTGCGGCCCGTGACACTCCCCGTCGAGCCCGCGGCAGCGACCATGGCCGCGCCGGTGATCAAGCAGAGCCTGCGCGAGCGCATCTATGGCCGCCGCTTCCGGGATGCCAAGCCGATCAATTTCGGCAAGGCTTCGCCGCGCGCCTTCGCGGTTCACGGTGTCGACGTCTCGCGCTGGCAGGGCGACATCGACTGGCAGACGCTGCGCCAGCAAGGTGCCAACTTCGCCTTCATCAAGGCGACCGATGGCGGCGACCATCTCGATCCCCTCTTCAGGCGCAATTGGCGGGCTTCGCACGAGGCCGGGCTCAGGCGCGGCGCCTATCATTTCTTCTATTGGTGCCGCAGCGGCGCCGAGCAGGCACGCTGGTTCATCCGCAACGTACCGCGTGTCGACGGGGCGCTGCCGCCAGTGCTCGATGTCGAATGGAATGCCGACTCGGCCTGCAAGCGGCGGCCGTCGCCCGCCGAAATCGTTGAAAAGATGCGCGTGTTCCTCACCATGGTGGAACAGCATTACGGCCAGCGACCCATCATCTACACGGCGCCGGGCTTCTATCACGACAATCTGGAAGGCGCCTTCCTGGACTATCCCTTCTGGCTGCGCTCGGTCGCCCAGCATCCTTCCAAGGTGTTCGAAGGCCGGAGATGGATCTTCTGGCAATATTCGGGATCGGGGCTCTCGCATGGTGTCCGCGAGAAGATCGACCTCAACGTCTTCAACGGCAGCGCCGAAGCGTGGTATCGCTGGGTTGATCAGAATACCGGTGGAGGAAGCCCAGGCTCCGACCGTTATGCATCCCGAGAATAGATCACTATTTTAATAGACTTTGACGTTGGTGTGTAAATGATGGATCGTCGGCTCGATCGGATTTCGAGTCGAGGGGCCTTCCAATGCGCATCATCCTTGCCGCCTTTTCCGCCTGCGTCCTGCTTTTAGCCTCCTTCGGTGCGGTCCGGGCGGCCGAGCGCTGGGAGACGCTGCCGCCGACGCCGGCACCCGTCACCAAGGGCAGCTTTGCCGATATCAACGGCATCAAGCTCTATTACGCCACCCTGGGAAAGGGAGCGCCGGTCGTGCTGCTGCATGGCGGCCTCGGCAATTCCGACTATTGGAGCCTGCAGGCCAAGGCCTTGGCGCGCCGTCACAAGGTGATCCTTGTCGACAGCCGCGGCCATGGCCGCTCGAGCCGGGATACCAAGCCCTATGGCTATGACCTGATGGCCGATGACGTGGTCGCCCTGCTCGACAAGCTCAAGATCAAGCGGGCCGATGTCGTCGGCTGGAGCGACGGCGCCATTCTCGGCATCGATCTCGCCATCCGTCATCCCGACCGCGTCGGCAAGATCTTCGCCTTCGCGGCGAACACCGTGACCTCCGGTGTCAAGGACGGGGTCGACAAGAATCCTACCTTCGCCGCCTATATCGAACGGGCCGGCAAGGAATATGCCAAGCTGTCGCAGACCCCGAAGGAGTATGAGGCCTTCGTCGGCCAGATCAGCCAGATGTGGGCGACACAGCCGAGCTGGACCGATGTGCAGCTCAAGGCGATCAAGACGCCGGTGCTGGTTGTTGATGGCGATCGTGACGAGGCGATCAAGCGCGAGCATACCGAATACATCGCCGCCACCATCCCCGGCGCCGGCCTTTTGATCCTGCCCAATGCCAGTCACTTCGCCTTCCTGCAGGATCCGGCCCTGTTCAATGCGGCGTTGATCGGGTTCCTCGACGGGAAATGAGCACGGGCTTGCCAAGCCCTGCTCATGCCTAAAATGCTTCCCGCCCTGCTCCGAGAACGCGCAAGAAAGCGTGAAGCGGCAATCTATGCCGATCGATCTTCGTAATCGGAGGGCACCGGCTTGCCGCGCGCCATCGCTTTGATGCGTTGCAGGAGCATGCGGAAGATGCCCGGCTTCGGTGCCCCGCCAGTGAGGAGGAAGCCATTATGCCGGGGTGCATGGCACCAATGGCGGCCCCAGGGATCGTCCTGATAGTCGGTGCTGGACATGTGTCGAACTCCGCTAACCGTTGTCCGACAGAATATAGGATTTGTCTGCTGACCGCAGCCTGTCAGCAGTCGCAGGGTTTCAACCACCATCTTGCCGCTAGAGCATTTTCCAGAAAAGTTGATAGACTTTTCGATTAAGAAAACGCGCTAAAACGAGGAGTTAGAGAAAAGGTGCGATTCAGAAAAATCGCACTTTGCTCTAGATTCTGCGATCCGGATCGGACCGGTGCAGATAGCCCGCGAAAACGTCCACGGAAGCAGCCTCGACAATCTGCGGCAGAAGCCGGCCGATCTCACCGCGGTGATAGCCGGCATGTGTGACGACATGGGCCAGCATTTCCTCGCGCGACATGCGTCCGGGCTGTCCATCCGTGAACCGAAACGAACGGTCTCCCGTAATTCCTCAGCCGGCAGGCCGGCGATGTAATCGACATAGGCGCTGTCCGTCTGGCGAATATCAGCGGAAAGATCCTTCAAGGCCGGCAGGTCGTCCGGTTCATTGTCGTCATAGCCATGGCTGCGCCCCTCAAGATGCGCCATGAAGATGCGATCGACGATATGGGCATGATTGAGGATACGCAGCGCCGCGCCGAAACCAGGGAGCGGGCCGGCGCGCTCTACCTCGATCATCGCGTCCAGCATGAGATCGTCGGCCCAGGACTTGTAGCGATATAGCGACATCAGAAGGGTCTGCGAGCCCATGCCGTCTCTCCGTCTTGTTCGGCTGCAGCAGACTTGCATCGGCAGCGTATTCGCGCAAATTCGAATTTGACGCTCACGAATAAGCAGATGTTATGGGACCTCCGATCAATCTGAGACAAATCGAGGCCTTCAGGGCCGTCATGCGCACCGGCCGGATGACCTTGGCGGCGGAGCTGATGTCGGTGACGCAGCCGGCTGTCAGCCGGCTGATCGCCGATATGGAGCGTGCCACGGGCCTCATCCTGTTCGAACGCAAGAGCAATCAGATCAGGCCGACCCGCGCTGCGATCGATTTGATACAGGAAGTGGAACGGGCCTTTATCGGCCTGGACAGGATTGCCTTCCTCGCCCAGGAGATCAGGCGGCATTCGGCCGGTACCCTGCGGATCGCAGCCATGCCGGCCTTGGGCAATAGCCTGCTGCCACGCTTCCTGGCCCGCTTCCTGCGCGACAAGCCGGGCCTGAACGTGTCCTTGAATGCGCTTCCTTCCGCCATGGTGATCGAGGCGGTGGCGTCAGGCCAGGCCGATATCGGTTATGCGGATGAGCCGCTCGACAGGCGCGGCTTTGTCATCGAGCCTTATCCGGCTGCCGCCATTGCCGCGCTTCCGGCAGGCCATCGTCTGGTCGGCAGGCCGGTCATCGAACCAGGCGATCTTGCCGGCGAGCGCGTCATCAACCTGGATCCCGGCACGCTGTTTTCGATGCGGGTGGAATTGGCGCTTGCCGGGGTGCCACGCCTGGCCAAGCTCGAAACAGGGCTTTCCTATACGGCCCTCACCTTGGTGGCCGAAGGCGCGGGCATCGCACTGGTCGATCCGGCTTCTGCAAGCGAGTTCACGAGCCGGGACATCGTCTTTCGCCCCTTCAGCATCTTCATCGATGCGGGCTTCCAGATGATTCGCTCGGCAAACCAGACCGGTATCGAGGTGGCGGAGCGTTTTGCCAGTGAGTTCAGCGCCTATCTGAAGGAGCGCCTCGACAAGACGCTCTAGCTTGGGAGCGGATCAATGTTTCTCAGTAGGCGAGCCGGCCATGAAGATTGTCGAATGGCATCATCACATGCTCCCGATAGGGGGCACGTGTCGCCAGGTTCTCGTACCATGCCTGCACATTCGGGATTTCAGGGCGCGGAATATCGAGATTGAAATAGCGATAGAGCGTGGTGCCGACGGTGATATCAGCCAGGCTGAGATGATCGCCCAGCATATAGTCCCTGCCTTTCAGCCAGCGATCGAGCAGCAGGAAATGAGCACTGCAGTGCTCGATGCCGCGGCGGATGCGTGACCAGTCCCTCTGTGCTTCCGGCGTGCGGTAAAAGCCCCAGAACACGTCGGACAGGAAGGCCGGTTGCAGGGCAGTCTGCGACCAATCCATCCAGCGCTCGAATTGTGAGCGGTCGCCGGCGCCATCAGGCCAGAAACGTCCGGCTCCGAATCGAGCGGCGAGATAGCGCAGGATCGTGTGTGATTCCCACACGATAGTGCCCGCATCTTCGATAAGCGGCACTCGGCCATGCGGGTTCAGCGCCAGGAATTCAGACGTATCCAGGCCGCCGAAATCGCCGCCCGCCGGAATATGTTCGTGGGCGATTCCGAGTTCGCCGACCAGCCACATCACCTTCTGGACGTTGAAGGAATTTTGGCGTCCCCAGATTCTCAGCATGCTCGACGGTCCGTTACGCAAAAGGGGCGCGAACCGACATGGCAGCGCCCCTTCAGAAGATAACCAGGCCGGCATACGCTGGCGAAGTGGAAAATCTCAGCCTTCGCCGGAAATGCGCTCGATCTGGGCACCGCAGGCGGCGAGCTTGCGCTCCAGGCTCTCGAAGCCGCGGTCGAGGTGATAGACCCGGTTGACCACGGTATCGCCCTGGGCCGCCAGGCCGGCGATCACCAGCGACACCGAGGCACGCAGATCCGTCGCCATCACCGGGGCACCCTTGAGGGTGCTGACGCCTTCGATGATCGCCGTCTGGCCGTCGAGATGGATATGGGCGCCGAGGCGAGCCAGTTCCTGCACATGCATGAAACGGTTCTCGAAGATCGTCTCGGTGATGCGCGACTTGCCCTTGGCCTTGGTCATCAGGCCCATCAGCTGGGCCTGCAGGTCGGTGGGGAAGCCCGGGAAGGGTTCGGTGGTCACGGCCACCGGATCGATGCCGTGACCATTGCGGCGCACGCGGATGCCCTCATTGGTAGCGGCGATCTCGGTTCCAGCCTCGCGCAGCACGTCGAGCGCATTCTCGAACAGCTCGGGCTGGGCGCCTTCGAGCATGACGTCGCCGCCGGCCATCGCCACGCACATGGCGTAGGTGCCGGCCTCGATACGATCGGAGATGACGCGGTGATGCGCACCCTGCAGGCGCGAGACACCGGTGATCTCCATGGTGGCAGTGCCGGCGCCCTTGATCTTGGCGCCCATCTTGATCAGGCAGTCGGCGACATCGACGATCTCGGGTTCACGCGCCGCATTGTGGATGACGGTGGTGCCCTCGGCCAGGGTCGCGGCCATCAATGCGACATGGGTGCCGCCGACCGTGACTTTCGGGAAATCGATCTCTGCGCCTCTCAGGCCGTTCTTCGCCTCGGCGACGGCATAGCCGTTTTCGATCTCGATCTTGGCACCGAGCCGTTCCATTGCCATCAGCAGGAAGTCGACCGGGCGCGTGCCGATGGCGCAGCCGCCGGGCAGCGAGACACGGGCACGGCCCATGCGGGCGAGCAGCGGGCCGAGCACCCAGAAGCTGGCGCGCATGCGCGAGACCAGCTCGTAGGGCGCGGTGGTATCGACGATGGATCGGGCATCGAGGCGCACCGTCTGGCCGGTCAGTTCCAGCTCGCCCGGGCGCTTGCCGGCGATGGTGACGTCGAGGCCGTGATTGCCGAGGATGCGGGCAAGCAGGGCGACGTCGGCCAGGCGCGGCACATTGGTGAGGGTGAGCACGTCCTCGGAGAGCAGACTCGCGATCATCAGCGGCAAGGCAGCGTTTTTGGCGCCGGAAATCGGAATGACGCCGTGAAGCGGCGCGCCGCCGGTGATCTTGATTCGATCCATGTTCGATCCTTCGGAATGGCTTCGGCCTCGCCCGTGATCGGCGCATTGGCGGCCGGAAGGCAAGCAGTCGAGCAACGTAAGAGATAAGGTTAACCGGTTTGAGTAAACGAAGCGCAAAGGCCGGACAAGGGCGAAGCCGGGGCGGAATCGCGGCGGGGTCTATTCGGCATCGTCCTGTGGCATTTTCGCATCGGCGTTTTCCCGGTTTTCACTCGACACGGCGTCACGCCCGCGCGACTGGCTCTTGCGCCGGCCGAGATTGGCGCGCAGGGCTTTGGCGAGGCGCTCGGCTCGCTTATCGGCCTCGGTTTTCACGGGTGTTTTCATCAAATGACGACTTTATGCAGCAACCGGCTTGCGCGGAAGCCTCCCTTGTGGCACTAGAGCGCCGCGCCGGGCAAGTACCTTGGCAGATGCTGCAGTAGCTCAGTGGTAGAGCACTCCCTTGGTAAGGGAGAGGTCGAGAGTTCAATCCTCTCTTGCAGCACCATCTAAATCCTTGAAACAATTGATTGTTCATGCTGTGGCTTCGGCTGGTTGAGCCGTCCATTCAACCTGTCCGCCCTCGGCCGGGCTCTCCGAAAACGGGGAGGTCGAGGCTGTTCGGGCGAAAGCAGATTCGCCGGGAATCGTCCTCGTCCGAGGAAGAGACGCGGGCAAAATGAAACGGGCCGGATGTCCGGCCCGCATAAGCATCGTCCTGTGGCTCGGCGAACGCCAATCCCCCTCAAACTTCTGAGCGGGCCAGCTTCTTGGCTGGTGGGCGCAGATCATAGGTCGCTTCCAGCTCGGCGAGCATATCCGGCAAGGGCTTCGCGCCGGCCGCAAGAGAAGGAGCTTCCTCGGTCACATCGCCGTTGCGGAGATGCTCCTGCCACTGAGCCTCGCTCATCTGGCCGGAGAGATAGCAGGCGCGAAGAAGATTGGCTTGTTCGGAGGTCATTGCAATCGATTGGGTGAAAAGAAACGGACATCGCCATGATAAAGCGAGGCGTCGCGCGGCCAAGTCAGCAATTAGGAGTTGGCCTGCCCCGAAAGGACTAGGCTGAAGGGAGTACGCTTCGCCCGGGGCCGTGATGAGGCCGCATCAAGGAAAGTCTGTGATGCCAGGCGCAAAGGCAACGAGGTGGAAAGGCTGGCCCCGAATGAGGGGGCAGCCGATCGTCCTGCTCAGGCGAGCGCAACTGGACGTATGGCGATGCCAGGGAGGCGCGTTTCGATCTGTTCTGAAGCCGTTGAAGTTGCTGATGTGGTTGACGTTGCGTTAATCTTCCGCTCGTTCAAGACGAACCAGCGATGAGCAATTAAAATTACGAGAGCTACAATAAGATCGAGGACGATCATGCTGAGCATGGTCGAATTAAAAAAATAACTGAACCAGTCGCTGGAAATCTGAGCGTTTTGCGAAATATCTGTCATTCCCTGGTTGAACTCCAGTTCACCTGCAGCGCCCCGCCGCCCGGTAGCCTTACGCTAGGGATGATTAGGTTGCACAAAGGTTAACGCATGTCTCGTTATTCGACCGTGACGGCGCGCACAGGGCGCGCGGCACGATGCCACGTGACCTTTGGCGGAATGACGGCCTACCTTGTCGGCGCCCCTCAGGGCTGTTGAATTCCAAGGCGGAGGCCGGTGGTGAGCTACGGTCTTTATATCGGCAGGAACCATACGGCGGATGGGATCGCCTATCTCGCCGGCTATGGCGACGAGCCCTCGAGCCATTGGCTCGAGCTCGTGCCTCGATGCCGGCATGCGGCGGATGCGCGGATTGCGGTCGGCGTGACGCCTCAGGCCGATCTGCCGGGACAGATGAGCGAGATTCCGCAGGTTCCCGAAACGGCGCGGCATCTGCGCGTCAGCTACAGCTACTACAAGGGGGTGCCGGCCCCGCTCACCAATGGCGGCCTCAACGAACATGGCGTCGCCGTGCGCGACATCTGGTCATCCTCCCGCGCCGAACTGGTGGCGATGACGCCATCGGACCAGACCGGCCCCAATTACAGTGACCTCGCCCGCTTCGTGCTGGAGCGGGCGCACACGGCCCGCGAGGGCGTCGAGATCATCGCCGATCTGATCGCCCGCCATGGCTATGCCGATTATGGCGGCAATTCGCATCTGATCGCCGATGCTGACGAGGCCTGGGTGGTGATCGAGTTCTCGGGCGGCCAGGGCTTGTGGGTGGCGGAGCGTCTCGGGCCGGATGCCATTCGCGCCTCCCGGCCCGGCTATGTCGGGCAGGTGCCGGTCGAGGACCCGGCGCAGACGGATTTTCTCTATCCACCGCATTTCGTCTCCTTCGCGCAGGAGCACGGCTGGCACCGGCCCGGTGCGCCTTTCGATGCCAATGCCGTCTATGGCGACGGCAAGGGGCGCTGGCCCGGTGTGCAATGGATCGAAGAGGAAATGACGGCACGGGCAGCCCGGCCGGAGAAGATCGGCCTGGCGGACATCTTCTGGGCCGTGCGCACGGAGCGGCTGACCGGCGACACTGCCGGCTACGGCCAGGTGGTGCCGCTGCTGGGCGTGATTCCCGAGGCCTTGCGCCTCATCTGGCACACCCAGGTCGGCGCGGTGGCGGCACCTTTCGTGCCGGTGTTCCTGGGCATCGAGACCGTAGCGGAGGAATATCGTCAGCACCGCTATCTCAGCGACGGGGAGGCCTCGCGCTTCCTCGACACACGCCATGCCGAGAAGGGGCGCCCCGAAACCTTGTCGGCGGTGCCGCAGGGCACCGAATCGACCCGCTCGGCCAGCCTCGCCGGCAAGCGGTTGCTCAATCTGCTCTTCCAGCACCACGAAGCCTTCCTGCCCGAAGCCCTGACGCTGTGGCAGGCGATGGAGGAGATGCTGGCGGTGGAGCATGCGAGAATCGCACGCAGCGCCGCGGTGCTGATCGAAGCCGGCGAGCCGAATCTCGCCGCGCATTTGCTCACCTATTTCACCAACACCGAACTGCGGCGCGCCCTCGATACCATGGAGCAGTTGGCGCAGGCCCTGGAGACCAGGACACGCTATCTCTTCGGCTTCAGGACTGAACCCGTCCCGCGTGCCCCGGCGCAAGTGTGGTGATGCGTGCCGAGCGGCCCAGCATCGCCGCCGCCCCTGCAAGGCTGAGCACCAGGGCGAAGGGAATAAGGCGGAAGGTGAAGGGCGCATGCTGGATGCTATGGTTGGCCTTCAGTTCTAGCACCAGCAGCGGCAGGACTGTCAGCACCAGAACGCCGAGCATGGCCGCTGCCTGGCCGCGCCGCAGCGCTACCGAGAACAGCGCGAGCCCGGCCAGGAGGCAGGCTGCGATCGGCCACCAGCCCAGAGGCATGGTGGCGCTCTCGAGCAGCAGTTCGTAGAGGCTTTGCAGGGGCCGGTAGACACCGTCGCCGCCGCCGAACCAGCGGGCGAAATCCTGGCTCGGTACTGAGGTCTGTTCGCCGAAGATCCTGCCGGCGACCACCACCAGGACCCATTTCGCTGCCCACATGGCGATATAGCCGGCGATAACAACGCCCTGCAGAAGGATCGCCTGCACCAGGCTGGCGCCGAGCGGGCGCTGCTCGGCCAGCACGGCGCGCAGCAGAAAGGTCCAGCCGAGTACGTAGGCCAGAAGGTCGGGATTGTAGAGAAAGTCGAAGAAATTGTAGATCGCCCCCATGGCGAAGGCCCAGGGTGCGAAGCGAAGCAGTTCCATCGGGCCCTGTTTGCGCAAGGCCACCGCCCAGCACAGCAGGAGGACCGAGAGGGAGACCATGTGGGTCGGGGTGAGGCCTGATATCGGCAGGTCCGTCATCACCAGGCCCAGGGCCGTAACGGCAACCAGCGTGGCGATCCGTGCCGCGCTTGCCGTGCCGCGGATGACGGGAGGCAGGAACGGAGCCAGCACCAGAAAGGCGCAGAGCATGAGAAAGGCGCCGCCCCAAAGCTGCAGGCTGCGATAGGAGAAGAACGACAGGAACGGTTCGGTGACGAGGCGATAGCCGTGCCAGTAGCGCGAATAGGCGAAATGCGGCTGCTCCGTGCCGGCAAGCTGTTCTCGCAAGCTGTCGCAGATCGATCTCGGCGGCTGCCAGAGCAGGGCCGGGGATTGCAGCGTGAAGGTGATGGGATTGGCCGCGGCTGGAGCGATCGCCGTCGAGAGGCCGATGCATTCGCTGAAATGGCTGAGCCGGTGCTGCCCGATGCGCTCGATACCTTCCCGATCGCCGAAGGACTGGCTGGCGATGGCCGCCCGGACCGCTTCCTGGATGGCCTCGGGCCGGCGCAGGCCGTCGGCCAGCCCCAGCGAGAGGCAGGCCAGCACGACGATGATGGCGAGGGCGGCGAGCGCCTGCGCGACGGTTTTGGCGATGGCGGTCAAATCCACGCAGAGAGCCCCGGGCTTTGGTAGCAAGGCGCTGGACCTGGCGGCAAATGCCGTATTTTGTCAAATCGGTCGGGACAGCCTGCCGTTGAACGAGCGGGCGGCTTACCGGTTTGTTGGAAAGACTTCATGGCGCGATTGCCCAAATATTCAGCGCTTCCGCGGGTGGGGAGGCCTGTACATCCTGGGACAAAGGCGGCATAGCGCAAGGAAAGGATCGATGTGCTCGGGGCACCCCGGGCAAACAGGGAGAAGCCGAAAATGGCACAGGCAGATATCGCAGTCATCGGCATGGCGGTCATGGGTCGCAACCTCGCCATGAACATTGCCGAGAAGGGATTCAAGGTTGCCGTCTACAACCGTTCCTCGGCCCGCACCGATGAGGCCTTGGTCGAGGCAGGTGATCTCGCCGGCAACATGATTGCCTGCCGTTCGATCGAGGAACTGGTCGCCGCCCTCAAGCCGCCGCGTGCGTTGCTGCTGATGGTGAAGGCGGGTGCTGCCGTCGACGAGACCATCGCCCAGCTCAAGCCACATCTCGCCAAGGGCGACATCATCATCGATGCCGGCAATGCCAATTACCGCGACAGCGTCGCCCATGACCAGGCCCTCTCGGCGGAGGGTTTCGAATTCCTCGGCGTCGGCGTTTCCGGCGGTGAGGAGGGCGCTCGCCACGGTCCTTCGATCATGGTGGGCGGCAGCCAGAAGGCCTGGGAGCGGGTCCAGCCGGTGTTGACGGCGATCGCCGCCCGCTATCAGGGCGAATCCTGCTGCGCCTATATGGGCCCGGCCGGTGCCGGCCATTTCGTCAAGACGCTGCATAACGGCATCGAATATGCCGACATGCAGATGATCGCCGAGGCCTATGGCCTGATGCGCGCCGGCTTGGGCATGACGCCATCGGCCATCGCCGACGTGTTCGAGGGCTGGACCAAGGGCCCACTCGCCTCCTATCTCACCGAGATAACCGTGCAGGCCCTGCGCACGACCGATCCCGCCACCGGCAAGCCGCTGGTGGACATCATTCTCGACAGCGCCGGCCAAAAGGGCACGGGTCGCTGGTCCGCCATCGAGGCGCTCGATCTCGGCGTGCCGGCAAGCGCCATCGCCGCGGCCGTCGAGGCGCGCGGCCTTTCCGGCATGCGCAGCCTGCGCCAGGCGGTGAACGGTGTCCTCGGCGATGCCGAGCGGGCCGCGATCGGCACGGCGACGCCCGAGATCATCGCCGAGATCGAGAAGACTCTGCTGACCGGCAAGATCCTGGCCTATGCCCAGGGCTTCGACGTCCTGGCCGCCGGTTCCAAGCAGTTCGGCTGGAACCTGCCGCTTGCCGAGATCGCCAAGATCTGGCGCGCCGGCTGCATCATCCGTTCGCGTATGCTCGACAGCATGTCGCGCGCCTATTCGGCGACGCCGGCGCCCGAATCGCTGATTCTCGATCCGGATTTTGCCGGCGAGCTCAAGGCGAGCCTGCCGGCCGCGCGCAAGATTCTCGGCCTTGCACTCGCCAATGGCCACCCGGTGCCGGCCCTGACCTCGGCCCTCAACTATCTGCAGCAACTGCGGGCCAGCAGAGCCACAGTGGACCTGGTGCAAGCCCAGCGCGACATCTTCGGGGCCCATGGCTTCGAACGCATCGACCAGCCCGGTGCCCATCATGGCCCCTGGCACACCGGTGCCGAGTAACGCTTGAGGAAAGGGCGGCGTGACCGGCCACGCCTCCCGGGCGTAACCGGTCACACCGCCCTTTCATATCGGCATCGGAAAGCTGTGCCTTCGATCAGAAGCGATTGGGAACGCAGCGCCGGCCGGACGGAGCCGGGTGCATGCCGCGAGGGCAAGCTGGGCGACGATAGGCCGGGGCAGGGCGCTCGAAGCGGTCGGCGCGGCGGAATTCGCAGCGCCCGAAGCGATTACGCTCCATGCCCGGGCCACAGCGGAAAGCAACTTCGTTGACGATCAGAGAGCCTTTCGTCATCGGCGTGGAGGCAGGCATGGCCTGCGCAGCCCCAGCCGTCGCGGCGATGAATCCAAGAGCGGCAGCAATCTTTACAATTCTTAACATAGTATCCGTCTCCGTTGGTGAATATTAACTGCCGCCCAGCCGATGTAACGTAAGGGAATGCTACGTTATCCGGTATAGGGATACAAGCGGCAGGTGTCAATGCACACGAATCTGCCGGGCCAAAATAGGCTCGCACAGCGGACTATGTGGTAAATTTCCGGTATTTCTCCGAAGGGGCAGCCTATTTGCTCGGATTGGCCATCTTCTTGAATACGCTGTCTATGGCGTTCATCAACAGCCTGTCGGGCTGGTGCTGGCATTCGCTCTTCACCGCCAGGATGATGCCGTTGCCATCGGTGCGGCTGCCGACCCAGTGATTGTCGTTGCGGCTGTTGAGCCCGGTCCACCAGCCGAGAATCCAGCTATTGCCTTCCCCTTCGAGGCGGGTGGTGGAGAGCCAATATTTGCACGGCATCGTGCCGAGGCCGAGCGCCATATAGTCATAAGCCTGGGCGGACGGCGTACCGATGAAAGCCGCCGCTGCCGCCGCCAGATAAAACTTCCTCACCCTTCATTCCCGTCGCTGACATGATCGAATTGCGCGCCTTGTAGCAGGCGATGACGGGCCAGGCGGACGCCGACGCCCCGGCCATGCTCCGAGATGAATTCCACCCCTCCGGTTTCGAGCGCCCGGCGGATGGCGGCGGCGTTCGCGCTGGTGATCTGCGGAATGTCGTCAAAGGCATCGGCTCGCCGGATTGTCGCCACGCCGAGGCTCGAGGCATCCGCCAGCTTCTGGGCAGTCCAGCGCAATAGGGCACGGCCGGCCCGGATCTGCGCACCGGTAATCGGGGTAGCATGCATGACGTCAGTCCCCTCTCTTATCGGATGATCGGATAACGATCACGACTATACGCTGCCCGCCGATGGGACGGAACCGGTTGCATGGCGCGTGCGCCGACAAATCCGTCGATTCCTGCAGCCTCTCCCAGACGATGCCCGCGTCATAATGCATATTCCATGCACTATGCTTGACTTTGCGCATGCCGGCCGCTCTGATGACCTCGAAACAGAGCCAGGACATATTCTGATTTCAGCCGCGTCTGCGCGGGCCGGGATCCGGGATAGCAGAATGCCTCGGCAAGAAAGAGGGAGGCCTTGCATGGCCAGGATCGAACGCATCGAATTGTCGATGGTGGTGCTCGAACCCAAGGTGAAGCGGGTCGACGCCATCCAATCCTTCGTGGCCCAGGAGACACCGATCGTTCGCGTCTTCGACAGCGATGGTGCCGTCGGCATCGGCTATAGCTATACGATCGGCACGGGGGGGCATTCCGTCCTGGAACTCCTGGCGCGTACGTTCGCGCCGGCGCTGATCGGGCGCGAAGCCGCCATGGTCGAGCAGATCTGGCGCGATCTGCTCTTCCTCAGCCATGCAACCTCGGTGGGCGCCGTTACCTCGCTCGCTCTTGCCGCGGTCGATACGGCGCTGTGGGACCTGCGTTGCCGCAAGGCCGGCCTGCCCCTGCATGTCATGGCCGGGGGTGCCCAGGACAGGATCCGGCTCTACACCACCGAGGGCGGTTGGCTGCAACTCGACAAGGAGGCGATTGTCGCCGACGCCCTCAAGGCCAAGGCCGACGGTTTCGGCGGTTGCAAGATCAAGGTTGGCCGTCCGGTGCGCGAAGACGTGAATCGCCTCATCGCCGTGCGTGAAGCCGTCGGCGAGGGCTTCGAAATCTTCACCGATGCCAACCAGGCCTTCGCTGTGGACGAGGCGATCCGGCGTGCCCATCATTATCGCGAGGCGGATATCGGCTGGTTCGAGGAGCCGCTGCCGGCCGACGATGTCGATGGGCACGTTCGCCTGGCCGCTTCCACTTCGATCCCGATCGCAGTTGGGGAAAGCATCTACAGCCCGTCCCATTTTCGCGATTATCTGCAGCGGCGCGCCTGCTCGGTGGTGCAGGTCGATGTCGCCCGCATCGGCGGCATCACGCCCTGGCTCAAGGTGGCGCATATGGCGGAGAGCTTCAATGTCGCGGTCTGCCCGCATTTCCTGATGGAACTGCATGTCGGTCTGTGCTGTGCCGTGCCCAATGCACGCTGGGTGGAATACATTCCCCAACTCGACGGCGTGACGGGCAAAACAATGCGCATCGAAGCCGGCTATGCGCTGCCCTCCCCAGAGCCGGGTCTGGGTATCGACTGGGACGAAGGGGCCCTTGCCGCCTTGCAGGCCGAGGGGTCGGCGAGGCGGATCACGGCGCGCTGATCGAAAGAGGGGAAGG
The DNA here is from genome assembly GCF_052114505.1 of Labrys sp. KB_33_2. Lineage (NCBI taxonomy): Bacteria > Pseudomonadati > Pseudomonadota > Alphaproteobacteria > Hyphomicrobiales > Xanthobacteraceae > Labrys > Labrys sp. KB_33_2. The sequence continues at coordinate 340,409 of NZ_JBFREW010000001.1, forward strand.
AGGAATGTCATGGCAAGGCGGCTGAGGCTCCAGTTCATCGCCGTGACCTGTGACGAGGATTTCTTTCGCCCCGTCCGCAAGGGCATGATGGATGCTGCCGCCCTGATGGATGTCGAAGCGGTGTTCACGGGAACCAAGGGGGTGGACACCGAGGAAATGGCCGAGCTCGCACGGCGGGGCATGACTGATGGTGTGGACGGGCTGGCACTCGTCGCCTTCAACGGCGCCGCCTTCGCTCCCGTGGTCGCCGAGGCCCATGCCAGGGGCATTCCGGTGGTGGCCTTCAACATCGACCAGGGCAGCGGCAGCGCCGGCACGCTCAGCGGTATCGCGCAGGATTTCGGCGCGGCCGGCCGGACCCTTGGCCGGCGGGCAGCCGCTTCCATCGCTCCAGGCAGCCGCGTGCTGCTCACTCTCCACGATGCCGGCATCTCGGCGCTGGAGGAACGACGCGACGGCATCAAGGCCGCCCTGGAAAGATCTGGCATCGAGTGGATCGAGACGGTAACCGGCCATCAGGTCGAGGAGGCCACCCGGCATATCCTGGCGGTTCTGGCCAGAGAGCCCGGCATTTCGGCGATTCTCGCCACCGGGCAGGCCGACACCGAAGCAGCCGGGCTGGCGGCGGAACAGGAAGGCCGGGCGCTTTATGTCGCCGGCTTCGACCTGTCGCCCGCCATATTGCGGCTGATCGCAGCGGGACAGCTTGCCTTCACCATCGACCAGCAACCCTATGCGCAGGGCTTCTATCCGGTGATTCAGCTCGTGCTCAATCTGCGGTATGGCTTGATGCCGGCAAGCCTCGATGCCGGAGCCGCCATCGTCGACCGCGACAATGCAGCCCGGATCCGGGCCCTGTCGGAAGCGGGCTACCGTTGAGCGCGTGACGCACGATGCGAGGGGAGGGGCGGCATGGGCATCCCGGCGACAAGACGACGGTTGAACGAGATCGTCGGCGAAACGCTGGCCTCCCATATTCGCTCCGGTGCGCTGCCGGCCGGGTTCGTCATCCGGGAAAAGGCGGTCACCGATCTGTTCGGTGTCGGCCGCATGCCGGCCGTGGTCGCGCTGACCCGCCTGGAGGCGGAACGCCTGGTCCATCGCAGGCCGGCGCTGCGGGGGGTGGTCGTAGGCCTCAGCCAAGCGGTGCCGGCAAGGCCGGGTGATCTCGCCGGCCACGTCACGCTGCCGGAGGGCCTTGGCAGTGAGCTCGGGCAGCGCAACTGGCGCAGCCTGATCTATCCCACGCTGGAGCGCCAGGTCGCGTCATGCCTGCTGTTCGGACGCTTCCAGATTCGTACCCTCGCACTGGCAGAGCATTTCGGCGTCAGCCGCACCGTTGCCCATGAACTCCTGCTGAGGCTCGAACGCGTCGGCCTGGTGCGCCAGGAGGCCAATGCGCGCTGGTATGCGGGTCCGCTGACACCGGCTCGAATCGACGAGCTCTACGAAATGCGCATCCTGCTGGAGCCGGCCGCCCTTCGGCAGGCCGCGCCAGGGCTCGAACCGTCGATAATCGAGGAAAGACTCGAACGGGTGTCGCAGGCGCACACCGCCGAGGCGCGATCGGATGCATCCTTGTTGCACCGGCTCGAAACGGATCTGCATCAGGACATCGTGCTGCGCTGTGCCAATGAGGAGTTGCGTGCCACGCTTTATCGCTGTCAATTACCGCTGATTTCGGTACATCTGTCTTTCGGCAATTATGGCGAGCGCACCGACATTCCTCAGATGATCGGGATGCATAAAACTGTGCTGGAACATCTTGCCGGGGGGCGAGTGGAAGAGGCGGCACTCGCCCTAAAAAGCCATTTGTGGCACTCGCGTGGCGAGAATCCAGCACGCCTTGTGGATCTGCCCACACTTGGTCCGAAGCAGTTATACCCCTATCTTGACCCGATTTGACCTGAAAACGGCTCGATTCGAGGCGAAATCAATGTCAAATATGACGGGCACGGTCACGCTTGCATTTTTGCGCCGATATCAGCATAAAAGCCCATCGATCTCGGCCGGACGTTTTGGCTGTGTGGTTTTGCGACCACGCTCGCTGATGACCTTCCTACCAATTTCGACCCATGGAGCTTCGTGCCGCCGGTCGGTTGCAGGAAGTTCGATCGTGCCCATAGGAAAGGTTCGTCATGAGCACAGGTACCGTTAAGTGGTTCAACTCCCAGAAGGGTTATGGCTTCATTCAGCCGGATGACGGCTCGAAGGATGTTTTCGTTCACATCAGCGCCGTGGAGCGCGCCGGCCTGCGTGATCTGCAGGAAGGCCAGAAGGTCAGCTATGAGCTGGTCGAGGATCGTCGTTCCGGCAAGATGTCGGCTGATCGCCTCCAGGCTGCCTAAGCCCTGCGGGCGCGTCGCAGGACGCGTCTGATTCAATTCAAGACGGGCGAACGCTCGTTTGACGCCTCCGGCGATAGCCGGGGGCGTTTTTTATTGCCTGAGGGCTCTGCCAGAACGGCTGGCGTGTTCTCGACAAAGGTTGTTCTCCCATGCCGTCCCGACGGTTCGAATGGGTGATCCCGGCGCAGCGCCGGCGGCGGCCGAGCCATCGACGTCCAAAGCCGAGAACAATCTGTGACGACCCCAGCGACTTCCGACGCGACCAGCGTTCGCCGACTAGGCGGACCTCCTAAGTCCCTTCTTACTCGGCAGGTTGCTCGGGCTCGCCAGCGTGATCGCCCTGGTAGCCGTCATGGGCTGAGGTACTGACAGGAGACGGTCTTCCGCTGAGTTGGCCGAACTGCGCTGCCCGCGGCAAGGGCGGGCCGAGCGGTTCGTGGGTAAGAAGACCAGTTCCTCGACGAGCAACGCCGAAAGGCGCCCGGCAAAATCAGCACGAGCAGGCCCTGCCGCCGTCGAGCCTGAGAATCGATTCACGCACGAATGGTGAGATTTCCACGACACGGAACTCGCGTGACAGCCGCATGCCGACATGGGCAGGCACCCACACGGCGCTGTTCGGCAGCACAACCCAGGTGCCGCGGCGATCGGTGGTGTCGGAGACGCCGCCGCTCGCCGCATAGACCAACTGTGCCCGATGATGAGAGTGGCGGGTACCGGTGAAAGAAGTTTCGTCGCCGGCCAGCAGGGATATCGAGCCTGCTTTGGTCGTGATTCCTTCCGGGCCCGATATGGCTGTTATGGTGATGGAAATGAGTCTATCCGCGCAAAATAGCCATCGAATGGTCTATTGTCGCGCTGGTGTGGGAATCTTCATCGATCGCATGAGTGAAATTGAGTTTTGCCGGGCTGTCGAGGCAAGACGCGCAGCATGATCCGCGTGAACTCGACTTGACCTGATTTAAATGACGTCAAACCGGAGAAATTTCTCGACGGTCACGTCGCAAGCACCACCACGGCATCAAGCCTTGCGATGGTACAGTTGGGTGGTCTCGAACCACCGACCTCCGGAGCCACAATCCGACGCTCTAACCAACTGAGCTACAACTGCATCTGGGCATGCGTTTAGCGGGATCGATCCGCTATTTCAAGTGTGGGGCGCGGGATTTTTTAATCCGTCCCACTCAAAGAAAAGGCCCGGACCATGTCCGGGCCTCGAAAGAGCCGTACGTGCCGAAAAATCAGGCGACGCTCTTGAAGGTCTTCTCGACCTGAGCCTTGACCGGAGCGATCGCCTCGTTGGCAACCTTCTGGGCGAGCTCGCCGAATTCCTTGGTCTGAGCGGAGACGGCTTCAGCCTGCTTGCGCAGGAAAGCGGTGTTGAGCTCGATCACGTCGGAGAAGGTCTTCACGCCGAACAGGGCGATGGCATGATCGAAGGAAGCGTTGGTGTTGGTGCGAGCCGACTCCAGAACCTTCAGGCCGAGGGTCGAAGCGCCCTTGGAAGCGGTGCTATAAGCGCCTTCGAAAGCACTGGAGGCTTCCTCGGCAGCAACCTTGATCTTGGCATAGGTGTCCTTGGCCTGGGCGGCGCCCTTCTCGGCGAAGTCACGGACGGAAGCAGGGATTTCCAGCTTGGAGAGATTTTCGAAGGCCAGCTCAGTTTCAGTCTTGTTCTTGGCGGCAACCATAGAACGCTCCTTGGGATAAGGGTGAAATTGGATTAGTGGACTTAACGAAACGACTTTGAGGAAGCGTCGGCATGACGTGCTGCAACGAGCGGCGACCTCACCTGCCGCAATCTATATCAAATGCCTTTGTGCGATGCAATAACTTTGTTGCAGTGCACAATCGTCAGATCAAAGCGCAATTTTTGGGCGATTCATGCCCAAAATTATGCCTATTGGTGAATTTTTCGCTTGGTCAGATCAAGGGTGATTGACGGGTTTTTACCCGATATTGCGCTGCAATTGCCACTTTTATGACAATTGGTGGCCGAATTAGCGCTTTGCCGCCATAGAGGAGAGGTGCAACGTTACGCTGCGGAAAGTATTGCGTATCACCGCGACGAAGAGATATGCCGTGATTGCAAGACAGGGCTGTCTTTTTGCAGGGTCGCCAAGAATAGTTCAGTTATTTGGAATTATTAGCGTGCGGGTTCCAAGCAATATATTACCTCGCACCCGCGCCAGTTGAGATAGGAATGCGGCACTGCCGGGGCTGCCCGTCAGGGCAATCCCGGCCCGGCTGTCTTGATAATCTCTATTTCTTCGGCTTGGCGACGTCCGAAGCCACCTTGCTGGCCGTGGCACCAATATCCTTGGCCTGCTCGCCGAAAGCCTGGAGCTGCGCCTTGATGAAGTCGCTCTGCAGTTGCAGTACCTGTTGAGGGTCCCTGGCCTTGACGAGGTTCGAGGCGAAGTCCAGAGCAGCCGCCACGTTCTGTTCGGCATAGGTCAGGGCCTTGCGGCCGATATCCTTGCCGCCGGTCTGAATTGCATCGCTGGTGCCTTCGAGGGTACCGGCTGCCTTGTAGGCCGCGCCCATGAAACCGTCGAATGCCTTCTTGGCCTGATCGACGCTCTTTTCCGCCATGTCGCGCATCTCGGACGGAATTTCGAAGTTCGGCGGCTTGGTTGTCATTGGCGTATCCTCCGTTGCCCCCGCCCCCAGGCCGGTGACGGTGCAGGTGACGATAGCGCAGGCTTGGCGTTTTAACCATGCCTGAGATCAGTGGGGGATGACGGCGGGCCGGCGATTTACCCTTTTGTTTTCCATCTGTATTCATACTTTGTTAGTCATTTCGGCAGGTTCTTGGAAAACGGCATGATCGAGGCGATGTTGCGGACGGCTTTGATGGCCGATCAGCGCCTGCAGGCGCTGATGGACGACCCGCGCCCAGCCTTCGTCTGGCATCTGGACGGGCGTGCGCTTGCCTGGGCCAACCGCGCCGCAGCCCAGAGCCTGGGCCTGGCGCCGGCGGACATCCTGCGTCAGCAATCGAGTTCCGCCCTGGTTTCGCTCTCGCCGCAGATCGCGGCCATCGCCCGCAAACTCCCGAGGCCGGGGGCCATGCGGCTCGATCGCCTGCGCCTGCCCGGCATGGGCGCGCTCGACACCCTGTCCTGTGCCTGCCGATCCTTCGACGGTCCGGAAGGGTTTCTGGGACTGCTCGTGCAATCGCTCGATCTGCCGCGCGGACGGCGGCAGCAGAGCTGGGCTCCGCCCTCGGTGACGGATACGCTGCCGCCCTTGCCGGCCGCAGGGACGGAGGCAATTCCGTCCGGTGAGTCGGCTGCGGCCAAGCCCTTCGAACAGAACGGCGCCTGGCGCTGGGTCGAAGCCGAAGGCGAGCGCAGCGAGCCGGCAAGGCCGGACGCTCCGCTGTCCTCGCCCGTGGAGCCCGCGCACAACAAGCCAGCCGAGCCGTTGCCCATCGCTCGCACCAAACCTCTTCGCTTCGTCTTCCAGACCGATGCCGAGGGACGTTTCGTCTCCGTATCGGCCGAACTGGCGCAGGCCCTGGGCCAGCGGGCCGCCGACTGGACCGGCCGGCGCTTCGCCGATATCGCAGCGGCGCATGGTCTGCGCGACAGCACGGCCATCGTCTCGGCCCTTGCCGGGCGCCAGACCTGGACCGGGCTGTCCGTGCTCTGGCCCGATGCTGCCACCCGACAGGAAACGCCGATCAGCCTGAGCGCTTCGCCGCAATTCCAGGGCGAAGGTCAGTTCGCCGGTTTCCGTGGTTTCGGCATTGCCGGTATGCCGCGGGCGCTATCCACCCCGATCGAGGCTGAAGTGCCGCCGGCGAAAGCCGCGGTCGTCTGGCAGGATGCCGAACCGGCGGATGGGCAGGAACCGGCACCCGCTCCTGAACCATTGTCGGTTCGTACGCCCCCGCGGAATGCCGACAGCAATGTGGTACGCTTGCCGAGCAAGGTGACCCAAGAAAAACACGCACCCGAGCGGCCTGTATCTGAAAAACATATATCCGAACGGTCCGGGCCGGAGCGGCACAGCCTGACGGCGACGGAACGGACCGCTTTCCACGAGATTGCCAAGGCCTTGGGGGCGCGTATCGAGGGTGAACGTCGGGTCGAACCGGCGAAGCAGGAAGCGCCCCCGGCCGCTGAACCCGATCACGCTGGTCTGGAGCAACCGGTCGCTCACGCGGAACCGGAAACGCGCCTTGAAAAGCCCGGCGCCGTGATAGCCCTGGCGCAGCCCGATCCCAAGCCCGCCGACCCCGCCGTTGCGCCGGCCCTGAGCGCCGATGAGATCCGCTGGCTGGAGGACGCCGCTTCCGAACCGGAGGCAGTCTCGCCCGAAACGCTGCCCGCAGGCGAGCCAGAGCCGGTGGCGCGCCCGATCAAGCTCGGGCGTCTCGACAAGGTGCCGGTCGCCCTGATCGACCGGCTTCCGATCGGTATCTTCATCGCGCGCGGCGAGGAACTGCAATTTGCCAATCGGACCATGCTCGAACTGCTGGGCTATCCCGATGTCGAGGCGATCCGCCAGGTCGGCGGCCTCGACCATGTCTTTGCCGGCAGCGGACCCGTTGCCACGGGCGAGGATGCCAATCCCGGCGTGCTCCTGAAAACCGCTTCGGGCGAGACCATCGCCGTCGACGGCCGCGTGCAGACCACGCATTGGGATGGGGAGAGCGCTCTACTCATTTCCGTTCGCCGTCCGCTCGGCGAGGTCGGTGCCGACAAGCTGCATGCGGCCGAACGCCGTGCCGACGAACTTCAAGCCGTGCTCGACACGGCGACCGACGGCGTGGTGATTCTCGACGAGCAAGGACGCATCGTCAGCATCAACCGCAGCGCCGAGGCATTGTTCGGCTATGAGCAGCGCGAGATCATCGGCAAGGACCTCCTGCTGCTGTTCGCGCCGGAGAGCCACCGCGCGGCCTTCGACTATCTCGACAGCCTACGCTCCAACGGTGTGGCGAGCCTGCTCAACGACGGCCGCGAGGTGATCGGCCGCGTGCGCCAGGGTGGCGCCGTGCCGCTGTTCATGACCATCGGCCGGCTCGGGAGCGAGAAGACGGGTGAGGAGGCCAAGCGCTTTTGCGCCGTACTGCGCGACGTCACCAGCTTCAAGAAGGCCGAAAGCGAGCTGACGGCCGCCAAACGTCAGGCCGAGGAAGCCTCTTCGCAGAAATCGGATTTCCTTGCCAAGATCTCGCATGAGGTGCGCACACCGCTCAACGCCATCATCGGCTTTGCCGAGGTGATGATGGAGGAGCGTTTCGGTCCAATGGGCAACGAGCGCTACCGCTCCTATGCCCGTGATATCCACACCTCCGGCGAGCACGTCATCAGCCTGGTCAACGATCTGCTCGATCTCTCCAAGATCGAGGCCGGCAAGCTCGACCTCAGCTTCTCCAGCGTCAATCTCAACGAGGTGGTGCAGCAGTCGGTCAGCCTGATGCAGCCCCAGGCCAGCCGCGACCGCATCATCATCCGCATGGCGCTGGCCGGGAACTTGCCCAATGTCGTGGCCGATGGGCGCAGCATCCGCCAGATCGTGCTCAATTTGCTGTCCAACTCGATCAAGTTCACCCAAGCGGGCGGCCAGGCGATCATCTCCACCACACTGTCGGAGCGTGGCGAAGCCGTGCTGCGTGTGCGCGATACCGGCGTCGGCATGACCGAACGCGAGCTCACCATCGCCATGGAACCTTTCCGCCAGGTCGCCTCGACCACCCTGGGCGGCACGGGTCTTGGCTTGCCCCTGACCAAGGCGTTGGTGGAAGCCAACAGGGCGAGCTTCACCATCCAGTCCACCAAGAATTCGGGAACGCTGGTGGAAGTGACCTTCCCCTCGACGCGGGTGTTGGCGGAGTAGGGGGCTCCAGCCGAAATTGGTGAGTTTGGAGGAGCGAGCCGGTATGGGTTCCTTGCCCACGACGAAAACTTCTTGCCGGGCGTTTCTGACGGTGGCCTTCGTCGTGCCTGTCTTGACTTTTCAGCTCCTTGCCGGCGCCCGAGCTTTCGCCCAAGAAGCGGCCTCTGTAGAGCCTGGAGCCGCGAGGCCAATCATCATGGTCACCGCCCAATTGGGTCAGGCGGCTGGCCAGTTCTTTGTCGCCAATCCGACCATCGATCCCAAGCCCCATCTCGGGCAAGCCGGGGCCGAATTACCCGATATGGGATTTATGTTTCTGCATGCCTTCGCCGATCGGCCGGCCGAGCCTGATGGCTATATCCTGCGCTATGAGAAAGGCGATTGTGCGGTCTCCTTGCCGGCCGGACGTGACGTCTTTTTCGGGCAGACGGCTGGCTTTCTGACGAATTTTGCCGCGACATTGCCGCGTGAACCACTGTCGTTCGATCAAATGATGGCTCTGGCGCAGGAGATCGCTGCGAGGTTCGACAAGGCGGGTTGGAAGCGCCTCAATTACAATGCCGCCATTGTGGCGGAGAATTTCGGCAAAAACGGTCCCAACAAGACGCAGGAGAAGCTCGGCGAATGGGTGCCGTGCAATGAAGCCGGCCTCGTGGTCGCCATTGCCCTGGTCAATCATAGCGATGTGCGACCGGGGATGATGGAGCCCGCAGCCCTCACCGCGCAACGGCCGGCCGATGCCCCGCCTCACTATGTCGTCGAAGTCCGCTTTATGGATAGCGACATGGCACTTTACGATGAAGCCATCGCCCTGCGCGATGCCCGCCGCCTTGCCGTCAACGGCGATACGGACAAGCCCCTGACGTTCAAGCTCTGGGTCGATGAGCCCGACTGGCGTCCTAAAGACTGGCAGGGCCAATTCATCAAATAGAGCAGCCTGTCCTATTCATATAGCGTGCTCTTTCCCGACCAGGTTTCTTCACGCCGTCCTTGCCGATCCATGCGCCACCGCGATCGTCGCTTCGAGCAGCAGCCGAGCACCGTCCCTTATGCTCGCAGGCTCGACATGCTCGGCCTCGTTATGGCTGATGCCGTCTCGGCACGGTACGAAGATCATTGCCGTCGGCGCCACGCGGGCAAGGAACAGCGCGTCGTGAAAGGCGCCCGAGACCATCCTCTTGCTGGGCAGGCACAAACGGTTGGCCGTTGCCTCGATGGTGTCGATCATCTCTGGCGCGAAGACACCGGGCGGCATGTCGAAGGCGGTGGCGATCTCGACCGAGCAGCCCTGCTTCTCACCCTCGGCGCGGCAGATGGCCCGCACCTCGCCCTCGATGGCTTCGAGCCGGCCAGCCGAGGGATGACGCAGGTCGAGGCTGAAGATCACGGCCTTGGGTATGGCGTTGACCGATCCCGGGATGGTGGCGATCCGCCCGACCGTCAGCCTCGCATCGGCATCGGAGGGCATCACGCTGATCTGGAGTTGATACATCATGCCGACGGCCGCCACCATCGGGTCGCGGCGATAAGGTAGCGGCGTGGTGCCGGCATGGCCGGCCTCGCCGGTGACGGTGACCTTGAGCCAGCGCGTGCCCTGGACGCCCGTGACCACGCCGATGGCGAGACCTTCCTTTTCGAGCGAGGGGCCCTGCTCGATATGCAGCTCGATATAGCCCGACAGGGGGGGGCCGAGGGGGCGCAGGGCCGCTTCAGGCAGGGATGCAAGCGTCGCGGCCAACTCGCCCGAGAAGGAGGCGCCGTCGCTCCCGGTCAGGAACTGCCATTGCGCCGGATCCGCAGCGCCGGCAAAGGCCATCGATCCCATCACGCCGGGTGCGAAGCGGCTGCCTTCCTCATTGGTCCAGGCGACTGCCTCGAGGGGACCCGGCGTCTGCAGGCCTGCATCCTCCAATGCTTCGAGTGCCTCGAAGGCCGACAGTGTGCCGAGCGCTCCGTCATAGCGCCCGCCGGTGGGCTGACTGTCGAGATGGCTGCCGATCAGCAAAGGCGGCAGGCTGTCGTCACGCCCGCCGCGGCGGATGAAGAGATTGGCCATGGCGTCCTGGAAGACCCCGAAGCCTCGGGCCTGGGCCAGTTCGGCCAGCAGGCGCCGCGCGGCGCGATCCTCCGGGCTGAGGGCCTGGCGGTTGACGCCGCCCGCCGGCGTGGCACCGATGCGGGCGAAGGCCTCGAGACGCTGCTGCAATCGTTCGGCATTGATAGCCGGAGATGTCATCGGGCCAGCCCGGCGATGAAAGCGGTCACACGGGCGGGGTCGACCGGGTTCCACCATACGCCGTCATGCTTGAGGGCGCTGGCGATGATCACGCCGTCGACGATCGAGAGGATGTCGTTGGCATTGTCCGGGGTAACGCCACTGCCGACGAGGGTCGGCAGGCCGGCTGCCTCCTTGATCATGCGGATATAGCCAAGATCCGCGGCATGGCCGGTACGCTGGCCGGTGGCGATGATGGCATCGGCGTCGAAGAAGACGAGATCCTTCACCAGTTCCTCCACCGGTCGGTCGGCGACGATGGCGTGAGAGCCGTGCTTCACATGGGCGTCGGCGAAGATGCGGATGCCGTTGGCGCGCAATTTGGCCCGGAAGCGCATGGCGCGGGCAGCCTCGCCCTCGACGAAGCCTTCATTGGCGACGTAGGCGTTGGCCCATTGGTTGACTCGAATGAAGCCCGCGCCGGCGGCGCTGGCGATGGAAAGGGCGGGGATGGCGGCATTGGCCAGCACGTTGACGCCGATGGGGCGTCCGAGTTCGCGCCGGATGCGGTCGGAGATCACCGACATATAAGCCGATGTCTCGGGGCCGATGTCGTCGGGCTTGGCGAAGGGGATGTCGCCATGATTCTCGACGATCACGCCCTCGCAGCCGCCATGCAGATAGGCTTTCGCATCGTCGAGGCCGCGCTGATAGATGGCTTCGATCGCTTCGCCCTGATAGCGCGGGGAGCCGGGAAGCGGGGCGAGATGCACCACGCCGATGACGACCTTGGTTCTGCCATAGAGGCTGGTCAGCGCATCGCCGGCAGCCTGGCCGATGGGTTTGGAGGAGGGTGTCATGGCTTTTCCGTTTCCAATTTCCTGATGAGGTCGCGGATCTCCGCCCGGCTGGGGCAGGACTCCGATGTGCCGCTGCGGCCAACCGCGATGGCAGCGGCGGCAATGGCGAGGCTGGTCGCCTCGACGGGCGCCATGCCGAGATCGATGCCGCCGGCGAAGATGCCGCAGAAGACATCGCCCGCGCCGCTGGTATCGATAGCGGTGACCGCCGGGGCTGGCAGGCGGCGAATGCTTCCGGTCCTGCCCTCGGCAATGAGGCAGCCGCGGGGGCCGAGGGTGACGAGGACGATGCCGGCTTTCTGGCGGAGGAGTTCAGCGGCGGCCTGCTCGGGATCGTCGCAGCGGGTCAGCGCCTGGGCTTCCCCCTCATTGACGATGACGATATCGGCCGACGGCAGTGCCGGGCCTGTTTCGGCGGGGAGAGGGCTGGGATTGAGAATGGTGCAGGCGCCGCGGTGCCTGGCCATATCAAGACAAGCCGAAGTGGCCCGGGGCGACAGGTTGCCCTGCATCACCACAATATCGCCGGGCGCAATCCGCTCGGCGATATCCGTTTCCGCGTCGGGATCGAAGGCTTCGGCACACAGGCTTCCGGTGACGATGATGTTCTCGCCGCCGGTTTCCACCAGCACCGCCGAGCGATCCGTGGGCAGGGGCTTGGCGGTGAGGCGGCCGGCGAGACTTTCCGCGGTGAGACGATCGGTGATCCAGCCTCCCGCCAGGTCGTCGCCAACAGCCGCCCACAGCGTCACGTCCGCGCCTGTGCGGGAGGCGGCAATGGCCTGGTTGGCGCCCTTGCCGCCGATGCCGTCGGCGTGACCGGAGGCATTGAGCGTTTCGCCGGGAACCGGGAAACGCTCCAGCCGGAAGGTCGTGTCGACACAGACATTGCCGACGACATGCACTGCCATGGTTCAGCCCTTCGTGGTCGCCCGATTCTTCTCGGTCGCCCAAGCCAGCATCTGCTCGAACAGTTTCTTGTAGCCGTCCCAGGCGATGAAGCCCGGCGGCAGCCAATGCGGGCCGACATCGGACGTCCAGGCCACGGTGCGGCCCTTGCCGTAGGTGCCGGTCACCAGCAGCGGCTGGGAACCATAGTCGGACGAGACCGTGGCGAGCACCTCGGCGCCCGACTTGAGCGTCACCTCGTTGTAGCCGAGCAGGATGGGCCATTCCGTGCCGAGACCCTGCAGGATCGGATGATCGGCCGCGCCGGTGACGACGGGGGCGTAGCCCTCGGGCACTTCCACGCGGTCGTCGAAAGCAAGGCATTCGACCGGCAGCACGTCCTCCACCGGCGTCTTGCGGTAACGCGCGCCGCCATTGATGCCCTGGAAGCTGAAATAGCCGCCGAACATCAACAGGCCGCCGCCGTTCTGCACATAGTCACGCAGAAGGCGCAGGCGGTTCGGGGTGGGCTTGGAGTGGATCCAGGTATCGGGATGGAGCAGCAGCGTGTTTGCGCCGATGTCGGATAGCACGACGGCGTCATAGGCGGAAAGCGCCTCGATCGTCTGCGGGAAATGGCGCTGGGCCTCATGCGCAGGCATGAAGGTCACGTCGAAGGCGCCGTCCTTCAGGGCGGCGAGAAGCTCATCGGCGCCGGTGTGGTAGGTGGCGGTCGGGAACTGGTCGAAGCCCTTGATATGGGTCGAGGTCGAGACCCAGGATTCGCCGGCGAGCAGGATCTTCTTCTTGGACATGGTCACTCCTATAGCGTTTTGCGATTTGGTGGGATCACCAAGAATCGCAAAGACGCGTTCGAACAAAGAGTTAGAGCAAAAGTGCGTTTTCGATAAAAAGCGCTTTGCTCCAGGAAAAGGGGTCGTGGGCTCACGCCGCGGCGGAGAACACGGATTTGGGATTGTCGACGAGCACGCGGTCGATCGCGGCCTGCTCCACGCCGTGGCGCAGGAGGCGGGGCACGAAATGCTTGAGGATGAAGCCGTAGCCGAAGCCGCCATAGCGGGTGAGCATGATCTTCAGGAAGACGTCCTGCGACAGCAGCAGGCGGTCGGTGAAGCCCATGTCGACCAGCGCGCGGATCGCGGTGGCGTTCTGCTCGTCGGAAGGGGACTGGGCGTCCTGGTCGGCAAAATAATAGTCCATGCCGATCATGTCGTATTCGAGGAAGGCGCCGCGCTCGGCCAGGGCCCGCTGATAGGGCAGGTCGGCATGGCTCGGATTCATGTGGCAGAGCACGGTATGCCTGGGATCGGCGCCCTCGGCCTCGACAATGTCAAGCACGCGATGGCCGAGACGCTCCCAGCCCGGCAGATGGATGGAGAGCGGCAGGCCGGTGATCCCGGCTGCGCGCGCCGAGGCGCGCAGCGACTTTTCCTCCTCCGCCGTGAAGTCCTTGCTGACGCCGACCTCACCGATGATCCCCGCCATGATCTGCGGCTGCTCTTGCCCGCCGCCGACATCGTTGACGATGAACTGCGTCACCGCCTCGACATCCATTGCCTTCAGCCAGTCCGGATGGGTCGGCTCCAGATAGAAGCCGGTACCCATGATAATCTTCATGCCGGAAGCGCGGGAGATGCGTGCCAGCTTCTCGGGTGCCCGGCCGATGCCGATATTGGTGGCCTCGATCACCGTATGGCCGCCGAGCGCCTGGAAGCGCTTGAGCTCGGACAAAGCGAGGTCACTGTCGTCGAGCGAGACATTGTCGCGATTCATATAGGGGTTCATCCGCAACTCGCCGATGATCTCGATATTCACCGCCTGCTCGGCGATCGCTTTCTCGTCCGGATGGCAGGGGCATTTCCAGGTGCGGGCGCCATCGAGCAGGATGTGCTCGTGCATCAGGGTGATGCCGAGGTCGTCCACCGGCACCGGGCCGAGCACGGTCATGGCGGTGCCGGATCGGATGCCGATCGGCTTGCGTTCGGCGGGACGGGGCTGGAACAGGTGATCCATGCTCAATGGCTCCTCATCGCGCCCTTGAACAGGCGGAAATTGAGCCAGATGGCGATCAGGATGATCGAGCCGGTGACGATAGGAGTCAGGAAGGGTGACATATGCGCCAGCACCAGGCCGTTGGCGATGACCGCCACCGTCAGGGCGCCCAGCACCGTGCCGACAACGGTGCCGCGCCCGCCGAACAGGCTGGTGCCGCCCAGGACCACCGCGGCGATGACGTCGAGCTCGAAACCCTGGCCGGCATTGGAGGAGCCGGAGCCAAGGCGCGCCGCCAGGATGACGCCGGCCGCGGCGGCCGCCATGCTGGAGAGGATATAGACACACAGCACCACGAAGCGGGTGTTGATGCCGGAGCGCCGGACAGCCTCGGCATTGGCGCCGACGCCGGTGACATAGCGGCCGAAGGGCGTCCGGTTGAAGACGAGGAAGGCGATCACCAGCACCACGAGGGCGATCAGGGCGGGCACGGGCACGCCGAGGAACCAGGCGCGCCCGATCGCAGTGAAGGGGCTCTGGGCCTCGACCGGGATCGAATAGCCGGCGGTGATCAGGAGAGCGAGGCCTCGGATCACCGACAGGCCCGCCAGGGTGACGATGAAGGCGGGAATGCGTTCATAGGCGATGAAGAAGCCCTGTATGGCGCCGATCACGCCGCCCATTGCCAGCATCAGCACGATGACGAGGGGCCAGGGAATCCCGGCCTGCAGCGAGGCCGCCGACAGAGTCGCCGCGAGCGCCAGCACCGAGCCGACCGAAAGATCGATGCCGCCCGTCGTGATCACGAAGGTCATTGCGGCCGCCACGATCAGCAGCGGTGCCGACTGGCGCACGATGTTGAGCAGGTTGGGGGTGGTGAGGAAGGCGTCGGTCCAGATCGAGAAGACCAGGCAGACGAAGATGAAGAACAGGGCGATCGAAATGATGCTGCCATTCGCCATCGCCTTGTCGCGCCAGCGCGCCTTGTGGACGCGGGGGCGATGGGCGGGGGTGGTGGATGAGGCCGTCATGCGCGGGCTCCGTTGTCCTGGGGAGAGCCGTTCTTTTGGGCGGCGCCGGCGGAGCGGGCGTTGAATTTGCGGCCGACGATGAGGTTGACCACCTCTTCGATATTGGTGTCCTCGATCCGGCGCTCGGCGACGTTGCGACCCTCATACATCACCTGGATGCGGTCGCAGACGAGGAAGAGGTCCTGCAGGCGGTGGGTGATCAGGATGACGCTGACGCCGCGGGCGCTGACGGTGCGGATCAGTTCGAGCACCGCCTCGACTTCGGCGACGGCCAGGGCGGCCGTAGGCTCGTCCATGATCAGCACGGAGGGATTGAAGGAAGCGGCGCGGCCGATGGCGATCGACTGGCGCTGGCCACCGGAGAGGTTCTCGACCTTCAGCCTGGTATCGGCGATGACGATGCCGAGCTTGTCGAGCATGTCGCGGGCCTGGTCGTGCATGCGGCGCTGGTCGAGGAAGGGAACGCCGAGGATGCGGTGCCTGGGCTCGCGGCCGAGGAAGAGATTGCCGGCGACATCGACGCTGTCGCACAGCGACAGGTCCTGATAGACCATCTCCACCCGCGCCGCGCGGGCATCGGCAGGGGAGGCGAAGGACTGCACCTTGCCGTCGATCTCGATCGCGCCGGTGTCGGGGATCACGGCGCCCGAAAGCACCTTGCTCAGGGTCGATTTACCGGCGCCATTGTCGCCGACCAGTCCCAGCACCTCGCCGGGCCTGAGCATCAGCGATACGTCGTCCAGGGTCTGGATCGTGTTGTATCGCTTGGAGATACCGGTCATCTTGACGCGGTAGGGTTCGCCACTGTCCATCATGGTTCCGCCTGGCAATGAGATGCCCCGCCCGCGGCTCGAAGAGCAGCGGGCCTGGGCCCAACTATGCGTGGGGGGCCTGTCAGCCCGTTACTTGAACATGCCCCGGAACTTGTCGACGTTCTCCTTGGTCACGATCGTCACGGGAACGTTGATGATCGGCTCGACCTTCTCGCCCTTCTTGAGCTTGGCCAGGGCTTCCACCGCGGCCTTGCCCTCGCCGGCCGGATCCTGCTGGATCACGCCGGTGACCCAGCCCTGGTCGATGCCTTCGATGGCCTGCTTGGTCAGGTCCCAGCCGAAGACCTTGACGCCTTCGGTGCGCCCCTGGCTGGTCACGGCGGACACGGTGCCGAGAAGGGCCGGTTCGCCGGTGGCATAGAGCGTGGTCATGTCGGAATTGGCCGTCATCAGGTTCTCGGCCGCGCTCAGCGCCACGTCCTGCACGTTCTGGCCGTCGACGGTGTCGAGGAAGGTGACCTTGAGGCCGCTGGCCGTCACCGCCTTCTTGAAGCCATCCAGCCGCTGGTTCTGGATGTAGGAATTGAGAGCGCCGACCACGCCGATCTTGGCGGTGCCATCCAGCTTGGACTTGACGTAGTCGGCGTAGAACTTGCCGATGTCCTCGCCGGCCTTGAGATTATCCACGCCGACGAAGGAGACATTGTCGCCGTCGGGGATCTGGGCATCGATGGCGATGACGGGGATGCCGGCCTTCTTGGCGGAGGTGATGGCGGGCTTCACGCCGTTGACGTCGATGGCGATCAGGATGATGCCGTCGACCTTCTGGGTGATGTAGTTCTCGATCGCATCGTTCTGGGCGCTCGGAACATTGTTGGCGTTGAAGATGACGAGCTTGGCGCCGGCCGCCTTGGCGGCGGCCTCAGCGCCTTCGTTGATTTGGTTGAAGAACAGGGCCTGCTGGTTGATGGTGACCAGGGCGAAGGTGTCGGCCAAAGCGGACACCGATCCTAGGGACAGCGCCAGGGCTGCCGCTGCCGAGCAGCCGGCGAGATATTTTGAAAGCCGCATTTCAGTTCCCTTCATGGATGGCCCGTGCCGGGCTCATTCTCAGTTCTGACATCAGCATCATTCAAGAGACTTGAATTCATGTCAAGTTACTTGAATGGCGGTCTCGGGGATTCTTGAAACGCCGACGGCGTGAGGCGTTAGAAGGTGGCAGGCGTGTTGACCCAGAAGATGCTCGCGCGCTCCGTTCCGGTGTTGCGGTACCAATGAGGCAATTCCGACTTGAACACGAAGGTATCGCCGGCAGAGAGCTTGAAGGTACGCTCACCGACCATCAGCTCCACGGTTCCGGTCAGCACATAGCCGACTTCCTCGCCCTGGTGCTGGATCGGCCCGGCGCTCTCGCCGCCGGCCTCGATGTGGTGGATGTTGCATTGGAGGAGATGACCGGGCGAATAGGGGATCACCCGTTCCAGCGAGATGCCCTCGCCCCGGCGGAGCGGGTCCAGCGAGATCAGGGGGCGCGAGCCGGCGCGAAAGACGATACCCTCTTCGCTATCCGATTCCTCGAACATCCAGCCGATATTGGTGCCGAGGACCTCCACGAGGCGATGCAGCATGGGCAGGGAAGGGGAGGCCTTGCCGTTCTCGATCTTGGACAGCAGGCTTTCCGAACAGTCCGCGGCCGTCGCCAGGGCCTTCAGCGTCAGCCCCCTTGTCTGCCGGGCCAGGCGAAGGCGGGTGCCGAGCCGCACGGGATTGGCCTGTTCCAGGGGATCGGGGTGATCGCCGGCGCGTCGTTTGAGGTCGATCTTGTTCATTGCGCGATTGCCAGGATGCTTCATTGCCCGAAAGCCTAGCCGACGATTCTAGGCCACAAGCCTGCACCCTGTCCACTTCGCCGCCGGCCGCTCGGCATCAGCGTCCCAAACGGCTGGGCAGTCGGCACCTCCCATGCTACATCCGCAAGACCTTCGGTGCCCGCTTGCGGGAGAATCGGGAACGCGGTTTGAAGCCGCGACGTGCCCAACGCTGTAAGGGGGACTATCCGGGCAGGTTTCAGGCCACTCGCTCTGCGGGGAAGGCGTCCGGATGGGTGGATCCCGAGTCAGAAGACCGGCCGGAGGCGATAGATCGGCGCGCGTGGACGGCGCGGCGATTGCCATCGCAAGGGGAATGACGATGGACCCATCCACGGGAGCGCTTGCGCCCTCCGGGCCGTTTTCACCGGCCGAACGCGACGCCGTCTATCGCGCCATCTTCACCAGGCGGGACGTCCGCAGCCAATTCAGTCCGCAGCCCGTTCCGGACGATGTCCTCGCGCGCATCCTCGTGGCCGGGCATCATGCGCCGTCGGTCGGCTTCATGCAGCCCTGGAGTTTCCTGGTGCTGCGGTGCCCTGAGGCCCGGGGCAAGGTGCAGGCCCTCTTCGAGGAGGCCAATGCGGAAGCGTTGGCGATGTTTCCGCCGCAGAAGCAGGCGCAATACCGCTCGCTGAAGCTTGCCGGCATCCTCGATTCCCCGGTCAATCTGTGCATCACCTGCGATCCAGACCGCGCCGGCCCCGTGGTGCTCGGCCGCACCCATGACATGGCCATGGACCGCTACTCCACTGTCTGCGCGGTGCAGAACATCTGGCTGGCGGCACGGGCCGAGGGCGTTGGGGTCGGTTGGGTCAGCATCGTCGATCCCGTGCGCCTGCGTGCGGCACTGGGCATTCCCGAGCGCGTAATTCCGGTCGCCTATCTGTGCCTTGGTTATGTGCACGAAGCCTATGCCCGGCCGGAGCTGGAAGTGAAGGGCTGGCGCCAGCGCCTGCCGCCGGAGGCCGTGCTGAGCTTCGACGCCTGGGACGGCCAGCGGCCCGACCATCCCTTGCTCGCCGCCATGCGGACGGCTATGGGGAATGCTGGTTGATAGAGCAAAGCGCAAAGACGCTTTGGGGTGGCCGGCGCAGATGCGCGCCGTCTCGATCGGGTGGCACGGCCGATGGATTTCCTGCGTAAGAATGCGATCTGGATTATCGCACTGCTGATTACCAGCCTGGTCTTGCTGGAGGGGCCGAGGGCGATCCTGATCGGGGCATTCGTGGCCGCCCTCGTCGGTCTGTTCTGGCTGTTGCGCGGCAAGGCCCGCAAGCCGGCGGCGGGCCGCCGCCTCGAGACCGTGCCGAAAGTTGTCCCCCTTCCGCTCGACCGGGGTTCCGACACGGTTCGGCCGCAGGCGCTCGAGCGCGCCTCTCTCAAGACCATCGATGATCCGAGGCTCGCGGCCGTCGTCCTGATGATCCAGCTTGTCCGCACCAATGGCTTGCTGACCCGGGCCGAGCGGGACACGATCCTCGCTCTTATGGCCGATCCACTCGGGATCGGCGATCGCGAGCATGTCTATGAGCAGGCCTTGCAATTGACGGATCGCGGTCGGGTGTTCACGCCGGTCGCCGAGGAATTGGCGCCCCTTCTGCGGGCGCGCCTGTCCCTGCCGGAGCGCCAACAGCTTATCGATATGCTGGGCGAGGTCGCCAATGCCTATGGCGAGGCCAGCGATTTGCAGCGCGAGGCGATCGTTCGCCTGAAGAGACGCCTGCTTGCGCCGGATGCCGCGGCCGGGCGCCCGCTCAATTGAAATAGAAGGCGTAGCTCGCGACGTCGCCGCCGAAGATACTGGTCGCCTGGCCCCAGGCCTCTGCATCCATCACCTTGCCATTGTCGAGGAAAGGCAAGGCGCCTGGGCCGGTGATCCACAGCACCAGGTCGAAATTGCCGGGCTGCTCGAAGACCCTGGCGAGATTGACGCCCTTGGTGAAACGCCAATGCGGCATCAGCAGCTTGCCGTCCAGCACCTGCTCGACCTGGCCGAGCAGCGCAAGCCATGAGTCGATACGCTCCTGCGTTACGTCGAGGGAGGGCAGGACGCCGCTCTTCTGCCGCGGGCCGGGCAGCCATTCGTGATCGTCGTCGGTCTCCTTGCCGATCAGCGCCCAGGTCTCACGGTTGAGCCGGATTACCGTCTTGATATGGTCGCGCACCTCCAGCCACATCGCCTTGTCGGCCACCGGCCAGTCGATCGTATGCACCAGGCTGATCAGATCGGCGATAGCGTCGGTGTCACGCTTGCTCGTGCCGAACAGGGTCATGCCCAATCCGTCGCCACCATCGCCGCCATTGGCCTTGGCAAGGCCGCTGACGGCATGTGGAAACAGGCTGCCGAAGCCCGCGTCCCAGCTGCGCGACATGTCGTGCGACAACAGGGTCTTGGTCAGGGCCATCAGGAAATTGCAGTAGCCACGCAGCCATTTGGCGTCGGCAGTGTCGAAGGCGACGATGAAGGGCTTGGGCTTGCCGGCATCGTCGATGTCGGAAATGGCTGCTCCGATATGGTCGCGCTCGTCGATGATGCCGTCGCCGTTCCAGTCGAAGCGGGTGACGGAAAGATCGACCGTCAGCTTGGCGGGGCTGTCGCCGACCTCAGCCAGGGTCTGGTCGGCCTTTTCGAGATCGGCCAGGAACGTGGCGAGGATGCCGCGAAAGTCCTTATAGGTGATGGGCTGCGGATCGGGATTGGTGCTGAAGACGGTGCCCGAGAGGCCGAGCACCCGCATCGCCGGCATTTCGGTGGCGAAGCCATATTTGTAGAGGGCCTGCGACAAATGTTCGAGCGCCCGCGCCGTGCGCACCATGCCGAGGCCGAGCCTGGCGTCGGCATTGCTGCTGGCCTTGGTGGCGAGGGCCAGCATCTGTTCGTCCGCTTCGCTGATACGCCCCTGGCCGAGATAGCTCTGGAACAGGGCCGAGGCCGGGCTGTCGGCCCTGGCCGGTGCGAAGGAGAACACCACCGTCATCGTGACGGCCGCGGCCCATGTCAGCAAATAGCGCATCGTCATTCCCGGATCGGCAGGGCGCATACCGGGAATCGGATGCCGCCCGCCTGAAAGATCGTTGGATTAGCAGAGGCCGCGAGCGCCGCAACGGCTTCGCGGCCCGAGTCTAAGAGGAGGGAACTTTTCTAGGCACGAGGTCTCAATCGAACACATTCGCGACGGAGCCGGTCAAATCGATTCCGTCCTTGAGCAGGCGCAGGCGATAGGCCGCGATCGAATAGACCCCGATCAGCCACGCATACATCAGGGGCAAAATCAGCAGCATCATGATCAAAGCCGCGATGCCGCCGCCGGGACCGAATATGCGAGCCAGGACATTCACGACCACGAGATAAGCGAGCCAGATCACCCAGGTGAGGAGCATCATGCCGAAAAGAGGCCAGCGGTATCCGGCGCTGAGATAGCGGCTGCGGCGGAGCGCGCGGATTGGCCCCACATCCTCGTTGATGCAGATGACGAAGGAAAGAAGGTAGGGAAAGACCAGGAAGAGACCAAGAATGCCGATGATCAACGCAGCGACGATGAGGAAGCCGGGCGGAGCGCCAATGCCAAGGAACACAAGGCTGATCAAAGCGGCGATGAGGTAGAACGCGATGTAGGCAAGAATATAGATCAGCAATAAACCGAAGACGGGCAGGAATCTCCTGGCGCCGGCCAAGCAGGCTGCCATGAAAGGTTTGGCGGGATCGGCGTAACGATCATGAAGCAAGCGGATCATCGCGCAATAGAAGGCGAGCGACAGGAAGCCCGCCGCCAGGAGCAGCAGGTAGAATAAGGCGATGTTCCTTTGGATCGCCAATTGGGCCGCCAACCGGTCACCGCTCAATGCCGCCCAGAAAAACGAGCCGAGCAAGCCGAAGAAAATGGCGAACACCGCGAGCTGGAGCAGGAACACCCAGCCATAATTCCTCAGGCTGACGCTGAAGGCATCGGCGATGATCTGTCCGATGCCTAGAGGCTTGCTTCCTGGCTGGTCGGATGACGGCGAGACGACGGACATGAGAGTTCCTTTGCTCATGATCAATTCCGGAGCGCACTCGCGCCAGCCTATACGAGCAAGGCGCCAACACAATTCAATAGAAGTGAGTATGCATTTCGGCAGGCTGGGGGCCCTGACGCAAGCTATCCTAGCGGCTCCGATGGAGAAACAGAGTCCCGTACGTTACATCCAGGTGTCGTGGACAAGGAGTAGTCGACTACACCCCCATATCAACCAAGCGGGGGCGCGGCTCGCCAATACGTAGGGTTATTCTCGCGAGAATGACAATGTTCTGTGCTCTGATCTGGCAGAAGACGCACGTCAGGAGCGTCATTGTCCGAGATCATTGGAGCGATTCCGTAAGGACAGTTACCGAAGAAATTCCCAACATTCTTGGAAGGTAATTTCGGCGGATGAGCCTATTGCCAAAACAAGGGCAGCTGTTCCATAGCCCTATCCACTCATTTCCAATCAAGGGTCACGTGAAAACCATGCTTCGCAAATCGCCGTTGTGGCTGTCCATCGGGCTGTGCCTGCTTCTAGCGGCTTGCTTCAGCAAGGAGCCAGAGCAGCGCAAGGCCTATATGGAGTTTTTGCAGGCCCGCTTGGTCGATAACAAGGATGAGACGACATTTCCGGTCATGACACCCCGCCAGGAAGAAGCCTTCGGCCCTTACGCGGACAGCTTCAAGGTCATGCAGGCGTTCTTCGATGGCATGAACCAGCGCACGGGCGTGGGTCGCAACGGCAACAAGGCCATGCGCATGCCCGGCGCACCGGAGTTGATCGCCGATCCGACTTTGCTCGACAAGTTCAGTGCAAGCTTCCTGCAACGAGGCAGGGAAACCAAGATTTTGGTCGACACGGCGGATACGGCCAGGGCCCGGTTGCAGTTGCCGGATGATTTGAAGGCCGTCTACGACAAGGCCTATGATCGTACTGTGTCCAAGCGCGGTCGCGACTGGGCAAATCTGGAGCCGCAATGGACGGGGGTGACCGACCAGATGAAGAAGCTCGTCACCTTCGTGCGGCAGAACCAGAGCAAGATCCAGGTACAAGGCAACGGTCTGCTCACCGACGATCCGGCGATCCTGGCGCAGATGCAGGGCATCCTGAAGGATCTCTATGCCAGGCAGGACGGATTGAACAAAGCATTCGACGCCCTCTGAGCAAAACACCTCGAGAGTTGGCGTCCATTTGCTCTAAGCTCTTGTTTCGCTGTGCTTTTGCGATTTTCGGTGAATCTACCAAATCGCAAAACGCTTAGGTGCGGGTCTGGATTGACCTTTGCAGCCCGATCCGCCACAAGGTCCGGCAATCCCTCCCGCCCCACCCGGACACCGCAGCATGGCCGCCGAAGCAAAGTTGAAGAAAGCCGTCGAGCATCATCGCGAAGGCCGGCTCGATGCCGCCGAGGCCGGCTATCGCGAGATCCTGGCCAGTCGCGCCGGGGATTTCAACGCCCTGAACCTGCTTGGCACGCTCTTGCTGCAGCGCGGCGTGCATGACGAGGCTGAGAAGGTGCTCCGCCGGGCGGTCGAGATCAATCCCGGCAGCGCCGACGCACAGATGCGGCTGGGCCTCGCCAATCGTGGCCTCGGCAATGCCTCGCGTGCGGAATATTGCTTCCGTTCGTCCTTGAAGCTCGATCCCAAGGCGGCCGACACCCATTATAATTACGGCAATCTGCTTGCCTCGCTCGAGCGAGGCGACGAGGCGCTGCAGGCCTATCTTGCCTGCCTGAAGCTCGAACCGAACCATGCCGAAGCCCATATCGGCCTTGGCGATCTCCTCTTGCACAATGAACGGGCCGAGCCGGCCGCTGCCCATTACCAGCAGGCCGTGGCCTTGAGGCCCTCCTCGCCGGAGGCCCTTGTCGGCCTTGGCCGTTCGGCACGCGCCCTCGGCAAGAGCGAGGAAGCCCGGAAGATCTTCGAGAGGCTGGTCGAGCTCGACCCCGAGCATGTGGAGGCCAGGCAGACCCTGTCCGAGCTGGGATAACCAGCCTTCCTTACCCTCCTCGGGAGAAGAGGGTAAGGATGCTTCTTTCACTCAGCAGAACTAAGCGCCTGGGCTGCCTTGAATTCGCGCCGGCGCGCATGAAGCAGCGGCTCGGTATAGCCCGACGGCTGCGAGCGGCCCTCGAAGACCAGATCGCATGCCGCACGGAATGCCACCCCGTCGAAAGCGGGAGCCATCGCACGGTAGTGGGGATCGCCGGCGTTCTGGCGATCCACGACCTCCGCCATGCGACGCATGATCTGCCTGACCTCGTCCTCATCGACGATGCCGTGGTGAAGCCAGTTGGCGACATGCTGCGCCGAGATGCGGCAGGTCGCGCGATCCTCCATCAGCCCGACATCGTTGATATCTGGCACCTTCGAACACCCGATGCCCTGATCGATCCAACGCACGACATAGCCGAGGATGCCCTGCGCATTGTTCTCGACCTCACGGCGGATCTGCTCGGGCAGCCACTTCTGGTAGCTTGCGACCGGAATTTCGAGGATCGTCTCGACATAGGCGCGCCTGCCGCCTTTCGCCAGCGCGGCCTGCACCGCGAAGACGTTGATCTTGTGGTAATGCAGGGCATGGAGCGTTGCCGCCGTCGGGCTCGGCACCCAGGCGCAATTGGCGCCGGCCTTGGGGTGCTCGATCTTGGCTTCCAGCATGGCCGCCATCCGGTCCGGCATCGCCCACATGCCCTTGCCGATCTGGGCCTTGCCCGAAAAGCCGCATTGCAGGCCGATGTCGACGTTCTGGTTTTCGTAGGCGACGATCCAGTCCTTGCGCTTGATGAAGTCCTTGCGGCTGAACGGGCCGGCCTCCATCGAGGTATGGATCTCGTCCCCGGTGCGATCGAGGAAACCGGTATTGATGAAGACGATGCGATGCTTCGCCGCCCGGATGCACTCCATCAGGTTGACGCTGGTGCGCCGTTCTTCGTCCATCACCCCCAACTTGACCGTGTGCTTGGGCAGGCCCAGCACCGCTTCGACATGGGCGAAGACCTCGTCGGCGAAGGCGACCTCGTCGGGCCCGTGCATCTTGGGCTTGACGACATAGACCGAGCCGGCGACCGAATTGCGCAGGCCCTCGGACTTTTTCAGGTCATGCATTGCGATCAGCGTGGTCACCATCGCATCCATCAGGCCCTCGAAGACTTCTCCGCCATCCTGGTCGAGGATGGCTGGATTGGTCATGAGATGGCCGACATTGCGCACCAGCATCAGCGCCCGGCCCTTGATCGTGACTTCGCCGCCATTGGGTGCCGTGAAGGTCAGGTCTGGGTTCAGCTTACGCGTCATCTCGGCACCGTCCTTGCGGAAGGTCTCCGTCAGGTTGCCCCGCATCAGCCCCAGCCAGTTGCGGTAGGCGACCACCTTGTCCTCGGCATCGACGCAGGCAACCGAATCCTCGCAATCCATGATCGCCGAGATGGCGCTTTCCAGCCGGATGTCGGCAAGACCGGCCTGATCGCGACTACCGATCGAGTGGGCCCGGTTGAAGATCAGTTGGACGTGCAATCCGTTGTTGCGAAGCAGCACGGCGTCGGGCGCGCGCGGATGGCCGCGATAGCCGATGAATTTCTCCGGCTCGACCAGTGGCATGTCGTCGACAAGAAGCGCGCCGTTGTGGACATGATAGCGCCGGGCATCCGCATGGCTCGTGCCCTCGAGTGGGAAGGCCTCGTCGAGAAAAACCCGTGCCTTGGCCACGACGCGGGCGCCGCGGCCCCGGTTATAGCTGCCGGCCGGCGGTGGCCCGCCCCCTGCGTCGGTGCCGTAGAGGCTGTCATAGAGGCTGCCCCAGCGCGCATTGGCGGCGTTCAGCGCGAATCGCGCATTGGTGATCGGCACAACGAGTTGGGGACCTGCGACCGTGGCGATCTCGGGATCCACGTTCTCGGTCGCGATGGTGAAGTTGTCGCCCTCCGGCAGCAGATAGCCAATCTCGGTGAGGAAAGCCTTGTAGGCATTGCGGTCATGTGGCTGGCCGTGGCGCGCGAGATGCCAGGCGTCGATCTGAGCCTGCAGTTCGTCGCGCCGCTGCAAGAGCGCCTTGTTGCGCGGTCCGAACTCACGGACCAGCGCTGAGAACCCATCCCAGAAGGCCTGCGCCTCTATACCGGTGCCGGGCAGGGCCTCCTGCTCCAGAAAGGATGCAAGCTCGGGCGCGACAAGCAAATCGCCGCGCGCCACGCGAGTGGCCGAGTGTCCGGCTTCAGCCGTATCGTTCATGGTGCTCCCTTATCAGTCAGCAATTGTCATGATCATGGCGGGTTCCGTGTGGATACGCCAAACATCCACGGTTGGGTATCGAATTTCCATCTGACGGAAACCTTGCGACGGCCTCATCGTCCTAAGGCAATGGGCGTTTCGGCGAATCCGCAGTTTGGCAGTGGATTCGGGGCTTCATTCTGGCGGCCCACCACTTTTCTCACGATTTGCCTGTCTGCGGGTGCGGCGGGGGGCTTGTCCACGCTCGCCGTCGCGTAGGCATGTTTGTCTTATGGCGCGGGTGTTCGCTTGATGCACAAGGCGGCGAGCAGCATGACGATGAAGAGGCCGATGGCGGCAACCCACATCGCCGTGGTCATGCCGGAGAGGGAGCTGCCGCCGGCGCCGATCACGCCGAACACCGCCACGCCGACCGCTCCTCCGGTTTGACGCAGGGCGTTGAGAACGCCGGAGGCAATACCAGCCCGGGTCTTCTCGACCGTGGCGAGCAGGGCGCCGATCATAGCGGGCACGGCGAGCGCCATGCCGCAGCCGATGAGCAGCAGCGGCCACCAGATATGACCGTAGCCGGCATCACCTCGCAGCTGCAGCGCGAGGACGACGAAACCGAAAGTGTCGATGGCGAGGCCGAGCACGATGGGCAACCGATTGCCCCAACGCACGGCAACGCGTCCCGACAGGATATTGGTGATCGCGATGAGACCGGTCATCGGCAGGAAGGCGAGGCCTGCGTTCAGTGGCGACATGCCGAGACCGTCCTGGAAATACAGGCTGAGCAGGAAGATGGTGCCGTAGAAGCTGACATTGAGCAGGGTACCGACCAGGGCTGCGGCCGTGAAGATCGGGTTGCGGAACAGGCTGAGCGGCATCATGGGTTCCGCCGTACGGGATTCAACGGCCAGGAATAGTGCGCCCGCCAGGAGGAAGACGGCAACAGCGCCGAGAATGACAGGGTGACTCCAGCCCAGGGGCTCTCCCTCGATGATCGCCGCCGTCAGCGCCACCACGGTGATGATGCCGAGAACCTGGCCCGGCAAATCGATGGCGCGAGCATGGCGCTCGCGCGTCTCCTCGGTAAAGCGATACGCCATCCAAAGGGCGAGCAGGCCGACGGGCAGGTTGATCAGGAAGATGCTGCGCCAGCCGAACAGGGCGATCAACAGTCCGCCGAGGACAGGGCCGGCCACCATGGCAAGACCGCCGACGGAGCCCCAGACGCCGATGGCCTTGGCGCGCTCGGAGGGGTCGCGATAGGCATGAACAACCAGGGCCAGCGAAGGAGGCATCAACAGGGCGGCGCCGATGCCCTGCAGCACGCGAGCGGCGATGAGAGTGGTGCCGCTCGGTGCGAGGCCGCAGGCGAGCGAGGCAAGCGTGAACAGCGCGAGACCGAGAAGATAGAGGCGCTTGGCACCGAACCGGTCTCCGAGCGCGCCGCCGGTGAGCAGGAGCCCGGCAAAGGCGAGCGTATAGCCGTTCACCACCCATTGCAGCCCGGCGACGCCGCCCGCCATCAGGCCGCGCATCTGGTCGAGGCCGACATTGACGATGCTGACGTCGAGCTGCACCAGCGCAACCCCGAGGCTGAGAGCGGTCAGCCGAGCCGCTGGGCGGATCGGCCTGCCGAGCCCGGAACCGGTCGACCCGGCTGCCGAGGCCCAAACCGGCTCGCTTCCTGCTGCGCATGGTTCCGATACAGCCGGCTGCAGGCTTGTCATGATGAAATCTCTTCTTGAAAATTTATCGCATCTGCGATGTCATTTAAGTATGATATTATTCATACCTGGAAGTGCACCCATTGGCAATCAGCCAACGCGGGACGACTTCTTCGGATGGGGCTTGGATCGCAACGGAGGCGGCAATACCTGACCAGGACGATCCTCCAAGCCGCGAGGAGATCACTCTCGGCCCCGTATTGGCAGCCCTTGCCGATCCGCATCGGCGACGCGTGGTGGCGACGCTCGTCCTTGCCCCCGATGGCACGGAGATCGGCTGCTCGTCCTTTGGCTTGCCGGTGACCAAGGCGACCCGTACCTATCATTTCCGCATGCTGCGCGAGGCTGGCCTGATCGGCATGGTCGACTATGGCAATTGCCGTAAGACCTATCTGCGCCGGGCGGATATCGAGGCGAAATTTCCCGGCCTCCTAGCCTGGCTCGTTGCCGAGGTCGAGGCCACACCGAGTTGAGAGTGGGCTTTCGAGAGCTGCGCAGAGATTTGGAATTCAGAATACCGCATGGGAGATCTCCGAGAGCGAAATGCTTTTGAGATGCCCGAATCTAGCAGCGCGGAGACTGGGATGCTTCGGTGATGGCCGAAACGTGGTTGTCGTGAGAGCGGAAGCAAACAGCCTTCAGGGCGACGCCTTCGCTGTCGGACAGCCCGGCAGGTCGAACAGGGCGGCGAGGCCGCAGGACGACGTCAGCATCTTGTCGCCACTATGGCCCACACCCTGCACCAGCCACAGGCTGTGACGGGGCGTACCGCCGTCGCGTTGGCGCATCGTCGAGACATAGGCCTCGCCGCGGGCCAGGCGATAAGGACCCTGGGCTTCGGCCATGCAGGTCTTGTCGAGCGCGGGATGATTGGGATCGGTATCCTCCGTGCCGAGCAGATAGATCACGCGCCGGGCGGTATAGGTCCTCTCCAGCATATCCGGCGAGGGGGAGGCAAGATAGGCCGGGCGGGCCTGCATGCCGTATTTCCAGTCGTCGAAGCCCGGGCAGGAGGCGGCGATATCAGGCGCTGGCCGTTCAGACGAGAAATAGGCGTAGGAAGAGGGATTGGCGACGACATAGCGCACGCCGATGCCCATCGCGACTAGGGTGCTTTCGCCCTTGCCGGCAATGGCGTAGCGCTGCACCACCTGCCCACCGCCGGAATGGCCGGCGACCACCACTTCCCGCAAATGCGGGAACAGCCGACGGTCGGCGAGGCGGGCCAGGATGGCGTCGAGGGCTGCAAACGAGCTCACCGGCCTGGGGCCGAGGGCGTCCTCGCCACCCTGCCAGCTCGTCAGTGTCCAGCGCAGGATATCGGGCGGCAGGTCGAAGGCTTTCACATCCGTTTCGGCAAGGAATTGCGGTGCGATCATCAAGGCTGTCTGCCCTGCCGGCCTGGCGGCAGCCTGGGCCTTGAGGGCGGAGCGGAAATAGACATCCGCATCGCGCAGCCTCCCATGCAGCACCAGGACGGCGCGATCGACCTGCGGCAATGGCTTGGACCAGTCCGCCGAGACATAGAGCGGCAGTTCGCCGCCGCCGGGAACGGCAATGCGCCCGTCGGCGATGACCTTGACCGGCTTTTCGTTGGGGGCTCGCTCGTCCTGAGCGAAGGCGCTGGCAGTCAAGGCAAGGAGCATGGCGAGGAACAGGCTGCCGAGCTTCGTCATCGAGTTCTCCATCCTTGTCCTGGGATCGCAGGCTTCCAGCCTGCTCTTGGAAACATCGCGCATGCAGGCAAGGCAAGAGCAGGCTGGAAGCCTGCGATCCCAGAAATTACAGCCCCTTCGGTTTCGGTCCTCCGGTCGCCCAATCCAGGAGTTCCACCGTATGCACGATCGGCGTCGTGGTCCCCAGCGCCAGCTGCGTCATGCAGCCGATATTGCCGGCGGCGATGATCTGTGGCCTGGTGGCCGCGATATTACCGAGCTTGCGTTCGCGCAGGCGCTCGGAAATCTCGGGCTGCAACATGTTGTAGGTGCCGGCCGAGCCGCAGCACAGATGGGCCTCCGCCGCCTCCTTCACCTGGAAACCGGCGCGCTTGAGCAAGGTCTTGGGCGCGGTCTTGATCTGCTGGCCGTGTTGCAGCGAGCAAGCCGCATGGTAGGTGACGCTTTGGCCGGTCTCGACCGTCACCGGCAGGGGCGGCAGCGTCTCCAGATATTCGCTGATGTCCTTGGCGATGGAGGAAACCGCGGCCGCCTTCTGCGCATAGGCGGGGTCGCCGCGCAGCATGAAGCCGTAATCCTTGATGGTGGTGCCGCATCCCGACGTAGTGATCAGGATGGCGTCGAGTCCTTTGGCCATTTCCGCTGTCCAGGCGTCGATATTGGCCTTGGCGTAGGCGAGGGCGTCCTTTTCCTTGCCCATGTGGTGGACGAGCGCGCCGCAGCAGCCCTCGCCCTTGGGCAGCACCACCTCGATGCCATGCCGGTTGAGCAGGCGGATCGCGGCCTCGTTGATGCCGGGGGCGAGCTCGGCCTGGGCGCAGCCGGTGAGGAGCGCGACGCGGCCTTTCCTGGCGGTCTTCGGCGCGAAACTGCCGGGGCGTGTGGCAGAGGAGGCTGATGGCAGGGACGTCGGTGCGAGAGCCAGCATGGCGGCCAGCCGCTTGCCCTGGGGAAGCCTCGCCGCGAGGCCCGCAAAGGGACGGCCGAGCCGCGCCAGCGCCATACTCCAGCGAAAGGCCCGGCGGTTGGGCAGGACCTTGGCCATCAGCGTGCGCAAGAGGGCTTCGCTGGCCGGGCGGCGATAGGTCTTGTCGATATGGGCGCGGGCGTGGTCGACCAGATGCATGTAATTGACGCCCGAGGGGCAGGTCGTCATGCAGGACAGGCAGGACAGGCAGCGGTCGACATGTTTGACCACCTCGGCCGTGGCCGGCTTGCCGCCTTCCAGCATGTCCTTGATCAGGTAGATGCGCCCGCGCGGAGAATCGAGCTCGTCGCCGAGCAGCACATAGGTTGGGCAGGTAGCGGTGCAGAAGCCGCAATGCACGCAGGTGCGCAGGATCTGCTCGGATTCCTTCATATGCGGATCGGCGAGTTGGGCGAGCGAGAAATTCGTCTGCACGGTCAGCCTCCCAGGCGCCCGGTATTGAGGATGTTGGCGGGGTCGAAGGCCTGCTTCACCCTGGCGCTCAGGGCGGCGAGCGGGCCCTCCTGCGCGCCGAAATGGAAGGCCTCAGCCCGGAAATCGGCGCTGGCCTTGATCAGCATGGCATGGCCGCCCTCGGCCTTGGTTGCCGAGGCGATCGCCTTGGCAAATTCCGTCGTTTCGGGGGCCAGCAGCCAGATCAGGCCGCCGCCCCAATCGTAGAACAGCTTGATCTCGCCGAGCCAGCGCAGCGAGGCCCCGAGGGCGGCAGCCTTGGAAGGGGCCACCGAGAGGCGCCAGATCATGCCGTCCTGCTGCGCCAGCGGCGCGACATCGGCGATATCGAACCAGAAACTGCGGCAATCGTCACGGTCGAGCACGGCATGGTCGCCGAAGCGCGTGAGCAGGCGGCCGAGCTGGTCCCGCCGATAGGCGACGGAACTTTCGAAATTCTCCAGCCGGAGCACGGTCAGAGCCGTGCCCGCATAGAGGTCGGCCGGGACATGGGCGGCGGCCGAGACCTCGAAGGGGCTGCCGAGGCCCGAGGACATCAGTTCGATGGCCCGGTTGTCGTCAAGACCTTGCCAGACCAGGCTGGTGCTGGCCTCCGGCTTGGGCAGGACCTTGAAGATCACCTCGGAAAGGATGCCCAGCGTGCCCCAGGATCCCGCCATCAGCTTGGTCAGGTCGTAGCCGGTGACGTTCTTCATCACCCGTCCGCCACTCTTGACCGTCTCGCCCTTGCCGTTGACGAAGCGGACGCCGATCAGGCTGTCGCGACAGGCACCCGTGACGATCCGGCGCGGACCGGAGAGATTGGCGCCGACCAGGCCGCCGATCGTCGGCTCGGTCGGGGCGGTGCCGAGCAGGCGGCGCCAGTCGCCCGGCTCGAAGGGCAGCATCTGGCCGCGGGCGTCGAGGGTTGCGGTGAGCTCGGCCAGGGAGGTGCCGGCCCGGGCGCCGATCACCATCTCGGTCGGTTCATAGAGCGTGATGCCGGTGATGCCGCGTGTTTCCAGGATGGCGGAGGCATCCACAGGCCTGCCGATGCCGGCCTTCGAGCCGCCGCCGGTCACGGCGAGTGGAATTTTGTTCCGGAAGGCCTCGGTGACGATGCCGGCCAGCTCAGCTTCGCTGGTAGGGGAGAACGCCGTCATGCCGCCCAGCCTCCCGGCTTCATGTCGAGCGGGAAGACCTTGGCCGGGTTGAGCAGCCATTTGGGATCGAAGGCGAGCTTGAGGTCGCGTTGCTGGTCGAGATCGACCTGATCGAACTGCTCGCGCATCAGGTCGCGCTTCTCGATGCCGACGCCGTGTTCACCGGTCAGGCAGCCGCCGGCTTCCACGCATAGGCGCAAGATGTCGAAGCCACAGGCCTCGGCCTTTTCGCGCTGGTCGGCGTCGTTGACATTGTAGAGTACGAGGGGATGCAGATTGCCGTCGCCGGCATGAAAGACGTTGGCGACGCGCAGCCCATGGGCTGCGGTGATCTCATCGATGCGCTTGAGCACCATCGGCAGTTGGCCGGTCGGGATGGTGCCATCCATGCAGATATAGTCGGCGATGCGGCCGGTGGCACCGAAAGCCGATTTCCGTCCCTTCCAGATCGCCGCGCTTTCGGCCTCCGACTTCGAGATCTTGATGGTGGTGGCTCCGTGCTGGCGCGCCATGGTCGAGATCAGGTCGAGCAGCCGGTCGATCTCGGCGTCCGAACCTTCGACCTCGATGATCAGCATGGCGCCGGCATCGCGGGGGTAGCCGGCATGGGCAAAGTCCTCGGTGATCTCGATGGCGAGCCTGTCCATATATTCGATGGCGACGGGAATGATGCCAGAGGCGATGATGGCGGCGACGCAGCGCCCCGCCTCCTCGGGCGCGGCAAAGCCCACCAGCATGGGCCGGGCGCCCTCGGCCATCGGCAGGATGCGCACCACCGCCTCGGTGACGATGCCGAACTGGCCTTCTGAGCCGATGACGATGCCGAGCAGGTCATAGCCGTCGGCATCCATGGCGTCGCCGCCGATGTCGAGAATCTCGCCTGCCATCGTCACCAGGCGTACGCCGAGGATGTTGTTGGTGGTGACGCCATATTTCAGGCAATGGGCGCCGCCGGAATTCATGGCGATGTTGCCGGCGATGGTGCAGGCGAGCTGGCTGGAAGGGTCGGGCGCGTAGAAGAAGCCCTCATGCGCCACGGCGCCGGAAATGCCGAGATTGGTGATGCCGGCCTGCACGCGCGCAAGCCTGTCCGGCAAACGCAGTTCCAGCACCTTGCTCATCTTGGAGAGGCCGACGACCACGGCGTCCGCCTGGGGCAGGGCACCGCCGGCGAGCGAGGTACCGGCGCCGCGCGGGATCACGGGAACGCCCTCCTGGTTGAGGAATCTCAGGATCGCCGCGACTTCCTCGGTGGTCTCGGGCAGCACCACGGCGAGCGGTACGGCCCGATAGGCGGTGAAGGCGTCGGTCTCATAGGCGCGGCGCTCGTCCTCGCTGATGATCAGGTTCGCCGCGGGCACCAGCTTGGCCAGGCCATCGATGACAGCCTGCCGCCGCGCCAGGATGGCGGGGTCGGGAGGCGGCATCGGAATGCCGGTGGTCGATGGCGTGCCTTCAGGCATGGTTGGTTTCCTCCAGCGATGCCGAATCCGGCATCGCGCCGATGTGTCAGGCCCTACCAGGGGCCATTTTTACGGCCTCGAGGTAGTAACCATGCATGCTTTATTGAATTTTTGCCGCCATTATCGCGCGAGCCGCATGAAATTTCGATAGACAATGGCCGCGTTGGCCTCGAAGCCCTCGGCATGGGCAGCGATGTCGGCCTGCAGGCGCTCCATGGCGCCTTCGCCATTGGTGCGCTCGAGCGCGGTCCTGTATTCGGGCACGCAGCCCCATTGCTGCACGGCGGCGTTTTCGGCTTCGACATGATACTGCATGCCCCAGGCCCGTGGCGCGGCACGAATGGCCTGAACCGAGCAAAGGGGCGAAGAGGCCAGCACCGCGGCGCCCTCGGGCGGCTGGGCGACGCGCACCGAATGCCATTGCAGGGCGCGGAAGCACGGCGCGAAGCCTTCGAACAACGGGTCGGCCTGGCCGGCTTCCGTTACATCCACATCGAAGACGCCGACCTCGGGCGGTGTCTGCGGCCCGCAGGTCCCGCCAAGCGCGTCGGCGAGAAGCTGATGGCCGAGGCAGATGCCGAGATAGGGCTTGCCGAGTTCGCGCACCCAGCGGCGAATGACACGCTTCTCCTCGACCAGCCAGGGAAACTGGTCGACGTCCCACACATCCATGGCACCCCCCATGACCCAGAGCGCATCATAGGGATCGAGCGCGGGGATGGTGCCGCCTTCGTCGAGTTCGACGGCATCCCATTCGATGCCGTCGCGGGCGAAGAAGGAGCGGAAAATGCCGGGATGCTCGGAGGCAAGATGCTGGAGGACGAGGATGCGCATGGCGGGATGAAAGCCGTCAATAATCGAATGGTCAGACCATCCGACAAGCAATCATCGCTTCGTGCAAGCCCTATTGTCGCTCCGAAACCCTCAACCGGCCGGCAAAGGCCCCGAAACAGGCGCGGTGCGTCGCCGCAGGCCGAGCCAGAGGACACCGCCGACCAGAAAGGCGAAGCCGCCGAAGGTTGCCAGGCTTGGCGGATGCGCGGGCACCTCGCTCCAGCGCGGCGATACGACATCGGCAGTGTTGAACGCCTCGCCGCTGAAACGGCAAAGCACCAGTGCGGCATTGTTTCTGACCATGTCGAGCCCGACCTTGTCGACGAGGGCGCGCACGTCAGCGCGGTCTCCGCGGGTCTGCCTGAGTTCGAGCAGCAGGGCCTGGGTGCCGGCGAGATAGGCATGACTGCATTCGTTGAAGGGGCTTTCCTCGTCCTTCAGGCTGCCGGGTACCAGGCCACGGAAACAGAAGAAATACTGCCAGTCGACGAAGGCGCGTAGCCGGCGCGCGGTCTCGTCGAGGCCGGTCTGGCGGTCGGCGACGGCGAGAATCGCCGGCATATTGTCGGCTATGACCGCCATCTGGCCATGGGTGAGATTGGGGATGGGAATGCCTGCCCCCGTACCATCGCCATCGGACGTTTGGCGATGGGCGAAGGCGGAGGTCGCCAGCAGGGCAAGCAGCAGGGCTCCGATGAGGCGGCCGGCGAGGCTGAGCACTCCGCTTGTTGTATTCCTGCCCGGCATCCGGCCCTGCCTTCGACTGCCTCTGCCCCCGAGGGCAGCTCTCCGGCAAGGCAAACCGTGATACGGCGTGCCTGTCAAGTCGGCTCGATCATGCCGAAGAGACTGACGAGGACGAGTACGCCGGATCCGAGCAGCAATTCCGCGACGGTGAGACAGCTCAGCAGCCGCAGCGACCTCGTCCGCGCCAGGCGGATTCGGGGAACAAGGAAGTAACGGTTGATCAGGGCGATCGCGATCATGACACCGACGAGGCCGATCTTGGCGGCGAGCAGGGCCTGGTAGGGGGAGGACCAATCCGTCGGTGCGCGGCCGAGCACGAGGGTGGTATTGGCGATGCCGGTGACGACCACGAGCGACACCGCGACATGGCCGGCGGTCGAAAAACGGCGAAGCGCCTGGGTGGCGGGAGGGGCAGGAAAGGCATCCCCGAGCATGATCAGGCAAGGCAGGAGAGGGATGAGGGCACCGAGCCAGGCGCCTGCCGCGAGCAGATGCAGCATGTGGTTGCCCCTCTGCAGCAGGCCAGGCCAGCCGCTCAGCATGGCGGAGTGACCGGTCAAGGCGAGGCTGGCGAGAAGCAGGCCCGAGCAGAGGGCAAGTGCGGGCAACCGGCGCGGCCCAAGCAGAAACACGGCCGGCAGACACGCGGCAAAGACGAGGCGCCATTGCCAGGCGCGACCGAAGCTGCTGTCGGTCAGCACCGAGGTGATCAGGGCTGGATCGAGCGTGTTGGCCCAACCGTCACCGATCTCGCCGGTTTTCAGCAGGAGCCAAGCCAGGGTGGTCGCGGCGGCAAGGCCGGCCGCCACGACCAGTATAATTCTCAACCGCTCTACGAGCCGTTCGGCCAGTTGCTTCGGCGCCAGTATGGCGAGGAAGGCGCTGGTACCGAACAGGGCCATCGCTGCGGCATAATGCAGGAAGCGGCAGGCCTGGAGAGCGGTTTCGAGATCCATCAGGGCTTCACGTCGAAGGAATAGCTGCCCTTGACCTTATGGCCATCCTTGGAAAGGACATGCCATTGCACCGTATATTTGCCCGGCGCGAGCTTGGCTGTAACGGGCACGGAGAGGCTGGCCTCGTCATTGCCGAAATGGGTGGGATCGCCGGTGGCGACGGCTTTCTGATCCGGACCGGTCAGGCTGACACCTGAGAATTTGAGATCGACGCCTTCGCTGAAATGCAGTTCCAATGCGGCGGGCGCAGCCGCGACCACGGCATTGTCGGCCGGTGCCGCGGATTTCAGATGGGCGTGGGCCAGAGCCGAGCCGGCTGCCGTCAGGCTGAGGGCGGCGGTGAGCGAAAGAAGCGAGAGATTGCGCATGAGAGACATGATGTGAACTTTCATGGTTAGTCCGCCATCATCGGCGGGGCAGGATGGAAGCGATAGCGAGGCGGTGAAGGCAGACCCCGCCGCCTCGAAGCTGCGAATGGCGCCGTTCAGGCAAAGGCGCGGCGCAAAGGCGGCACGGTGCGGATGACCAGGAGATCGAGCGCCACCATCACGGCGATGGCGAGCCCCGTGATGGGAAAGGCGAGGCCGACGGCGATGGCCACGATCCACAGGCCGCGATAGACGCGGGGATCGCTGGGATAGGGCGGCACGCCGAGCCTGCCGCTCGGGCGGCGCTTCCACCACATCATCACGCCGGAGACGCTGGCGAGGATGCTGGCAAGGCAGGTCGCCAGCATCACCAGCTGGTTGGCGAGGCCCCATTGCTGGCCCTGATGCACGTTGATGCCGAATTCGATCGCCTTGGCGACGCCGCCGAAATCCGCGAATTTGAGATCGACGATCGGTTTGCCCGAATATTGGTCGATATGGATGGTGCGCTCCTTGGCCAATTCGTCCGGGAAGATCGCCGCGGTGTAGACGCCGTTTTCTTCGGTCGGCAGCACCATCTCGAAGCCGGGTGCGATGCCCAAACCGCGCGCGACGGCAACCGCGCGGTCGAGCCCGATCGCATGGGTGTAGGGCTGGGCCGATTGGGGCACCGGCGAATTCTCCACCGTCCAGCCGGCCTTGCTGACGACGTCCTGTAGCGGCACGGTGGACGTCGGCGTCTCGTCCCAGAGCTGGGTAGGGTAGCCCAGCCCCGCCTGGGTCGCGAAGCCATTGAGCTGCTTGCCCCAGAACCCGGCCCAGGGCAGGCCGCTAGCCGCCAGGAAGAAGATCACCAGTCCGGCGAAGGCGCCGGTGACGGCGTGGAGGTCACGCCACCACACCCGGCGTGCCGGCGTGCCGCGAAGGCTCACCACGCCGCCGCTCTGGCCGCGGGGCCACCACAGATAGATCCCCGTCGTCACCAGGATAAGGGCAAAGCCGCCGACGGCCTCGATCAGCCGGTTGGTGAAGGTGCCGAACAGTTCCAGGCTGTGGATCTTCTTGATCAGCCACATCGGCTCCCGGTCGGCGCGCACGGTATCGAGCACCGCGCCGCTATAGGGATCGAGGTAGACATAATGTTTGCCGCCGTCGTCCTTGTAAGTGGCCTTGGCCGAGGAGGTTGCGTCCGCGGGCTCGGTATAGGCGGTGGCGGCGGCCTCGGGCTTGCCTTCGAGGGCCTTGTCGACCAGCTCTTCCGGCGACAAGGCCGGCGTACCGGGATTGGCGACGATGGTGCGGTAGGCAAAGAGCGTGTGGTTGATCTCGTCCTTGAACAGATAGAGCGAGCCGGTGACGGCCAGCAGGATCATGAAGGGGACGCAAAGCAGGCCGGCATAGAAATGCCAGCGCCAGATGGCGCGCTGTAGCGACAGGCGCGAAGGCGGAGCGACCGCGAGGGCGTCCGCGCCATGGGAGACGGTCATGGTTGTGTCCTGAGTTGCCCTTCGCCCGCGCATAGCCAAGGGGCTGCGTACGGCGTCAGGCCGAAAACAAAAGGGAGGTCGTTCTCAGGTCACGCCATCGGTGGTCCGCGCGGCTGGGCGGCCGTGCGATGCAGGGAAGGAGGAATGTGGGTGTCCGCCGCCCAGGGGGCGAGGGCCGCCAGGACGGCCAGGCGCCGCGGCAGGTCGATGCCGGCCGGCGAGGCAGGCCCGCCGAAGCCGGGGCAAAGTATGCAGCACTCGGCCTCATGGCCGCGATGGTCTGCGGGCGGGCCAGACCCCGCATCGGTGATGCCCATGCCGTCGCCGGCGCAGACGATTTCGAGCGCGGCGAGATTGCGGTCGAGCGTATCGGCCCGCAATTGCGGGGCCATCAGCACGCCCATCAGCAGGCTGTTGACCAGCAGCGCATAGACAGCGAGGGCCGTGATGGCGGCCTTCGTGATGTCCCTGCTTATGCGCGAAGCGAGCACTGCTGCCGGTTCCTGATGGGTCTTGCCGAGGCGCGCCGGATGAATGCCGGCGCCATGATCATCTTGTCATTGCCGGGCTCGGCCCGGCAAGAAACAACTTTGTCGCGTATCTTAAGTCGAGTCGGTGCATGCCGACCCGCGGGGGTCAATCCCTCAGCGCCGGCAGGTCCTTGTAGAGGGCCAGCGCCTCGGGATTGGCCAGGGCCTCCTGGTTCTTGACGGTGCGGCCGGCGACGATGTCACGCACGGCAAGCTCGGTGATCTTGCCGGACTTGGTGCGCGGGATATCGGCGACGGCGATGATCTTGGCCGGCACATGGCGTGGCGAGGCACCGGTGCGGATCTGGCGCTTGATGCGGTCGATGAGGGTATCGTCCAGGGCCACGCCCTCGCGCAGGCGCACGAACAGCACGATGCGCACGTCACCTTCCCAATCCTGGCCGATGGCGAGCGATTCCAGCACGTCCGGGATCTTCTCCACCTGGGCATAGAGTTCGGCGGTGCCGATGCGCACCCCGCCCGGATTGAGCGTGGCGTCCGAACGGCCATGGATGATCAGCCCACCATGAACCGTCCATTCGGCAAAATCGCCATGGTGCCAGATGTTGTCGAAGCGCTCGAAATAGGCCGCTCGGTATTTGTGGCCCCCTTCATCGTTCCAGAACATCACCGGCATGGAGGGGAAGGGACGGGTGCACACCAGCTCGCCTTTTTCCTCGCGCACGCTCTTGCCGTCGTCGTTCCACACGTCGACCGCCATGCCCAGGCCCGGCGCCTGGATCTCGCCTGACCACACCGCCCCGGTGGGATCGCCCAGCACGAAACAGGAGACGATATCTGTTCCGCCCGAGATGGAGGCGAGGTGGAGATCGGCCTTCACGTCCTCATAGACCCAGCGGAAGCCCTCGGGCGACAAGGGCGAGCCGGTCGAGGTCATCAGCCTCAGCCCGTTCAGGTCGTGAGTCTGGCGCGGGCTCAGCCCGGCCTTGTGGGCCGCATCGATATATTTGGCCGAGGTGCCGAACATCACGCCCTTCTCGCGTGTGACGAAATCGAACAGCACGCTCGCCTCGGGGTGGAAGGGCGAGCCGTCATAGAGCAGCAGCGTCTCGCCATTGGCCAGGCCTGCGATCAGCCAGTTCCACATCATCCAGCCGCAAGTAGTGAAGTAGAAGCTGCGCTCGCCCGGCCGCAAATCGCATTGCAGGCGATGCTCCTTGACGAGCTGCAGGAGCGAGCCGCCGGCGCCGTGCACGATGCATTTGGGCACGCCCGTGGTGCCGGAGGAATAGAGGATGAACAGGGGTTGGTTGAAGGGCAGCGGCTCGAATACCACCGGCTTGGCCCGGTAGGGCGCGGTGAGGATGGCCAGTGTGGTGCCTTCCGGGATCTTGGCCGCCACCGTCTCGGC
This sequence comes from Labrys sp. KB_33_2, assembly GCF_052114505.1. Classification (NCBI taxonomy): domain Bacteria; kingdom Pseudomonadati; phylum Pseudomonadota; class Alphaproteobacteria; order Hyphomicrobiales; family Xanthobacteraceae; genus Labrys; species Labrys sp. KB_33_2. Next base: position 380,229 of record NZ_JBFREW010000001.1, read on the forward strand.
CTCGCCGAGATAAGGCACCACCACCGTCTTGCAGCCGAGTTCTGCGGTGATCGCGATCACCTTGGCGCCGTTGTCGATGCGCTTGCCAGCATACCAGTAGCCGTCGATGGCGAAGAACAGCTTGGGGGCGATCTGACCGAAGCGGTCGAGCACGCCGCGCTCGCCGAAATCGGGCGAGCAGGAGGAGAAGATTGCGCCGATCGAGGCGGCTGCCAACATGATTGCCACCGTCTCCGGACGGTTTGGCATCATGGCGGCGACACGGTCACCCACCTGGACCCCCTCGGCACGCATCGCCTGCTGCAGGCGCGAGACGAGGTCGGTGAGCTCGCGCCAGCTCAGGGTCAGGCTTGCCTTGTCCTCACCCTGGAAGATCAAGGCGGGCTCGTCGTCGCTAAGTGGCAGCAGGTTCTCGGCGAAATTCAGCCTGGCATCCGGGAAGAAGCGCGCCTTGAGCATGTCGTCGAGATCGCTGGTGAGCCGCTCGCCCTTCTCGCCCTTGATGCCGCTGTCGTCCCAGATCAGGTTCCAGAAGTCGGCGGCGCTCTCGACGGACCAGCGATGCAGGTCGTGATAAGTCTTCAGCGACAGGCCATGCCGGGCATTGGCGGTGGCGATGAAGGCCGCGACCTGCGTTCCCGCGACACGCGCCGGCGAGGGGATCCATAACGGCTTGTCGTCGGCCGGTTCGGCAGGCGCCTCTGCGGCATCCGCCAGCGCTTCGTCGGACACTGGCTTGGATGGTTTCCGGGCCTTGTCGTCCTTGGCCGTCGTTTCCTTGCTGGTGGTTTCCTTGGCAGTGGTTTCCTTGACCATGTCCTCGGCTGTTTCCCTTTGCTTCGGCGCTTCCCTAAGCCACAGCGCGCATCGCTCTTCGCAACTGCAGTATGACGATTTTGCTCGCTAAGGAAGAGGCTTGATGGTTTCGCCGGGATATCGGCAAGGCATGTATTTATCTCGAGCTTGCCAAAGAAGGCGTGCCGGTGAGGCTCGGCGATATTCATCCCGACCGCTCCAAAGACCGCCCCTTTGCCATTACTCTTGCTATAAGGGCCGCTTCTCGGGCCGGGGAGCAGGGCCGATGGAGATCTGGACGGAACTCGACAGCGTGGTGACGGCGGATGGCGACCAGATCGCCTTGCGCCGGCGCGGCGGTCTGTTTGACATCCGTTTCAACGGCTGGGAGCTGATGTCGAACCATGATCCCCGCTCGGAGATCGCATTGGCTCGAACCGTCTGCCAGTGTCTGGGCGAGGAGGAACCGCGCATCCTGATCGGCGGCCTCGGCATGGGCTACACGCTGAGGGCGACGCTCGACGCCGTCGGCCCTCGGGCGCGCATCCTGGTCTGCGAACTCCTGCCCGAGGTCGTCGCCTGGAATCGGGGCGTCCTTGCCCCGCTCGCCGAGCATCCGCTGGCGGACGGCCGCGTGATCGTGCACACTGGTAGCGTCGCCGAGATCATTGCCGCTAAGCCCGGCGGTTTCGATGCCATCCTGCTCGATACCGACAACGGCCCCGATTATGTGGTGCACGAGCCGAACCACGCGCTCTATTCAGGCGAGGGAATTGCCCGCATTGTTCGGGCCCTCGCACCGGGCGGTATCGCCGGCCTGTGGTCGGCCACCCAGTCGGCGGCTTTCGAAGCCAATCTGGTGGCCTCGGCATGGCCCTGGCGGCGCGAGCGGGTATCGCTTGGGGAACCGGGGCAGGAGCCGTTTCACGTGGTATATGTGATCGGCGCGCCTGCCGGATGAGAAATGCACGAGCCGCAGGGCCGAACACGGTGCCTCTCTCTTCCGGCTTTCTTAACCATGCCGACCCATCATGGCGGGATTGGAGGCACGCGATTGTATCGTACCCGTCTAAGCAAATTCCTCCTGATCGTGCCCATGGGCACGATCAGGAGGAATTTGCAAAATATCGAACATTTGCAGAGTTTTCAGGCGCGACGCATCCGTGGACCGCGCCAGAAAACTGTGCTTGGTCGACGACCTGCTGCGCCGCTTTTCCCGCATGGCGGCTTTGCCACAACCAAGCCTCGCTTTTACCATGATGGACTGCCATTTATAATGGATCGAGTTTGTGATTCAGCTCCGTCGCCCGGGCGCATGGCAAATGTCACCAACCACTCTTTGATCGAGCGAGGCGCGGAAACGGCATGAAGCGTATTGGGCTATCCCTGGCCGCTATCGCCGCTGCGCTTGTTGCACTGGTGTTGACCGTTCCTTGGCTGACGCCGGAAAGCGTGTTGCGTGACACGTTCACCCGCGAAATCGTCGCCCTGACCGGCCGCACGCCCATTATCGAGGGGCAGGTGCATCTGGCCTGGGCGCCGCTGCCGACGCTGATGATCGAGAAGGTGACCATTCCCGGGCAGGAGGGCTTGTCCGGGCATGAGGGCCTGCCGCCATTGCTGGTGGCCGACAAGATGCAGGGCACGCTCCGCCTGGCGCCGCTAGTGATCGGACGCATCGAGATATCAAGCCTGATGCTCAAGCGCGCCAGCATTGGCCTTACCGCGGGCAAGGGTGGCGCGCGCTCTTGGGAATTCAAGGAAGGTGTGCTGGCCGAGGCGGCTGCCGGGCACTTCGACAAGCCGATGCCGGTCAAGACCATCCGGCTCGTGGACGGCACCATTCGTTATAACGACAATGCCTCGGGCCGGGCGACCTCCGTTTCGGTCGGCGATGTTACTTTCGCCTGGGCGGGCCGCAGTGACGCGATGTCGGCGGCCGGCATAATCAATTGGCGTGACCGTGAGACCGAGATCGCCGTGGCGCTTGCCGATCCCGCCAGCTTGATTGCCGGCGGCAAGTCGGATCTGCGGGCACGCATCAAGGGTGACACGCTCAACCTTGCCGCCAGCGGCATGCTGGACGGGGAGGGGCGGCTTGACGGCAAGGTCTCGGCCAGCGGCGCTTCACTGCGTGACACGCTGCGCTGGCTCGGATTTGCCTTGCCCGCCGGACACAGCCTTGCCGCTTATGACCTGCAGTCGCCGCTGTCGCTCGACCGCAGCGCCATTTCCCTCAACGAGGTGCAACTCTCGCTCGACGGCAATGAAGCCGAAGGCTCGCTCACCGTCGAATTCGGCAGGGAGCGCCCGAAGGTCAGCGGCACGCTTGCCGCCGATACGCTCGATCTGAGTGCCTATTCCAACGAACTCCAGCTCGCGGACGGTCGGCCACGCAAATGGCGTGCCGATCATATCAGCATCAACAGTCTGCTGGTCAGTGATCTCGATCTGCGCATTTCCGCCGGCGAGACAACCATCGACAAGGTCCATCTCGGCCGTGCTGCGGCCACCGTCTCCACCCGCAACGGCCAGCTCGAACTCGCCCTCAGCGAGGCTGTCGCCTATGGCGGCACGCTCAAGGGCAATATCGCGCTCAAGCCCGCTGACAAAATGACCGTACTCGCCGCGACTGCCAGCTTCGAAGGCATCGACATGGGCAGTGCGCTGGGCGATCTCTTCGCCTTTCGGCGTCTGGAAGGAACCGGCACGGGAACGATGGCGGTGAACGGCACCGGCGCTTCCATCGCCGAGCTGTCGCGCTCGCTGCAGGGACAGGCCAATATCAGCGTCTCCGGAGGCTCTTTAGTCGGCATCGATCTCGCCAGCCTGATGCAGAAGATCGAGCGGCGGCCGCTCTCTGCCCGTTTTGAATCTTCCTATGGCGGCCGCACCACCTTCGACCTTGCCAAGGCGAGCTTCAAAATCGCCGACGGCATGGCCAAGACCGCCGACTGCCGCATGGAGAACGGCTCCCTTTCAGTTTCGCTGACGGGGGATGCCAATATCGCCCTGCGCAGCCTCGACATGGCTGGCGTGGCCAATTGGAGCGACGCCGATGCCGCCAATCCCTTCCGACTGCCTTTCCGCGTCTATGGGGGGTGGGAGGTGCCGGTGGTCGAGCCCGATACCGAGGCGCTGATCCGCCGTTCGGGTGCCGCCGCTCCTCTGCTGCGCAGCTTCATCCGGCCGGGCCGCGACGTCACGCAGGACACCGGCAAGAATCCACCTGCCTCGGCGGCGCAGTAGGAGACGTTTCAGCGCCCCGATTCGCTGGCTTGCGAGCGTTCCAATACGGCAAAGAAGATCACCGTGAGGACGAGCACGATCACCAGCAGCACGAAGGCCGCTGCCGCACCTTCATTGAGCGACAGGCCGAGAAAAGCCCGGCGATAGGCGAAGAAGCTCAGCACCTCGGTGGCGTTGCCGGGCCCGCCCTTGGTGAGCACATAGGGCAGGTCATAGGTGCGGAATTCGTTGATTAGCTGGATGATGATGGTGATGGCCGCCACCGGCCGCAGCATTGGCAGGGTGATGTAGAAGAATTGCTGCCAGGCCCTGGCACCGTCGACCTCGGCCGCCTCGTAGGGGTCGCGCGGCAGGGCGGCAAGGCCCGCGGCCAGGATCAGCACCACGAAGGACATCTGCTGCCAGATGTCGATGGCCGCCATTGTCCATAGCGCCATGCCCGGCGTGCCCAGCCAGTCGAGCCGGGGCAGGCCGAAGCTTTCCATCAGATGATTGGCGATGCCGAGATTGGGCTGTAGCAGCATGCGCCAGATCAGCGCCACCGAGATGGGCGACATCGCCATCGGGATGGTGAGGATGGCAAAATAGACCGGCTTCATGTGCACGGTGCGGTTGAGCATCAAGGCGATGCCGAGCCCGATCACGAATTCGCCGATCACCGTGATGGCCGAATAACGTACCGTGAGCCATAGAGCGTTCCAGAACAGCGGGTCGGCCAGCATCGACGCGAAATTCTTGAAGCCGACCAGCGGCATCAGGCTGGGTTTGATCAGCGTCATCGACGAGATCGACAGGATACAGGCATAAACGAGCGGAAAGCCCATCACGATAGCGAGCAGCAAGAGGCCGGGCAGGGCGAAAGCCCATCCGATCCGCCATTCCCGGCTGCGTCCGGCCAATCCCATCGCGCTCATCTGTTACACCGCTGGAGCGTTTTCCAAAAAAGTTGATAGACTTTTCGATCAAGAAAACGCGTCAAAACAAGGATTTAGAGAAAAGATGCAATTTAGAGAATCGCACTTTGCTCAGGTCTGTAGAACCGGCGCGGCCGAAGGACCGCGCCGGAAGAAGGTCACTTGTCGAGCAATTGCTGCAAGCCGTCCGAGGCCGCCTTCAGAGCCGCTTCGGATGTCGCCTGGCCGCCGGCCGCAAGCGAGAGCTGCGTGCCGAGCACGTCCTCGTACTGGGCCGAATAGGTGAAGATAGGGAAGGACTTGCCGCTCGCCACCACGGATTCGGCCGTCTGGTAGAAGGGGTATTTCTTCAGCACTTCGGCGTCCTTGTAGACATCGCTGCGCACCGGCGCGTGGCCCTGCAGGGCCCGCTTCACCGAGACCTCCTTGCTCTGCACCCACTGGATGAAGGTCCAGGCCGCTTCCTGCTCTTCCGGTGTGGTGTTCTTGGGAATGCCCCAGCCCCAGCCGCCGCTCTCGCCATGGCCGCCGGGCATCACCGCAAGGCCGACCTTGCCGGCCACCGTCGGACATTTGGCGGCATCGTCCATCTGCGGCAGCATCCACCAATAGGTCACCATGCTGAAGGCCGAGCCTGAACACATCAGGCGCATGGTGTCGTCGAGCGTGGCCGAGATCGCGCCTTGCTGGGCTCCGTTCTGGATATTGTCGACATAGAGGTCGAGTGCCTTCTTGGCCTCCGGCGTGTTCAAATTGGCCTTGCCGCCAGCGTCGCGATAGGCCCCGCCCGCCGAGAACAGATAGTTGGAGAATTCCATGCTGTTCGGATCGCCGCGCTGGCCCTGCATCGCCGCACCCGCGACCTTGGCATTGGCCTTCATGAATTTGGAGATCGCCACATAGTCTTCCAGCGTGGCGGGCAGAGCAAGCTCCTTGCCGGTAGCGCTCTTATAGGCCGCCTTCAGCTTCTCGTCGGCGATGAGGTCCTTGCGATAGAGCAGGCCCATCGAATAATTGTACATCGGTATGAGATGGAGCTTGTCCTGGCTGCCGCCGAGCAACTCGATGGTGGAAGGGATGAAGGCCCCGAGGTCGTATTTGCTCTTTTCTGCCAGAGGCTTGAGGTCGACCAGCCAGTTGGCGGCAGGGAATTCGCCGGCCCAGAGGAAATCGACCTCCAGCAGATTGTAGTAGCTCTGCGGCCCGGTGAGCTGGGCCACCAGCTTGTCGTGCATGTCGGGATAGCCGATCTTCTCGAACTCGACCTTGATGCCGGTCTTCTTTTCGAATTCCGGTAGCAACGCCTCGATGATCTTGGTCTCCGGTACGTCCTCCATCAGGGCGCGCAGAGTGACGGTCTCGGCGGCGGCCGACGACAGCGACGCCCCCAGCAGCATCGCCGCGCCGGCAGCCGCCAGCAGGGTCGTCTTCAGGCGATTTTCGCTCCAGATCATGGCTCTATCCCTCTCTCCGTAATGTGCGGCTTTGTCGCCGCTCTCCATATTGCTGGCTTATTTGACGCTGCCGAAGGTCAGTCCCTGGACGATGAAGCGCTGGATGAAGCGCGAGGCGATCACCAGGGGCAGGATGGCGAGGATGACGCCGGCCGAGACCTTGGCGATCTGCACGCCGTTGGAGGTCTGCAGCGCGGCGAGTGCCACCGGTATCGTCGCCGTGGTCGGCCCGCTCAGCACCAGCGCGAACAGGAACTCGTTCCAGGCCAGGATGAAGCCGAGTACGCCGGCGGCGGCGATGCCGGGCAGCGACACCGGCAGCACGATGCGCCAGAACGCACCCCAGGCGGTGGCACCGTCGGTCATGGCGGCCCATTCGAGGTCGATCGGGACGCCCTCGAAGAAACCCATCAGGATCCAGGTTAGGAAGGGCAGGTTGAGGGCGGCGTAGACGATGATCAGCCCGGTCAGCGAATTGGAGAGTTCCAGGCTGCGGAAGAGGGTGAAGGTCGGCAGTACCAGCGCCACCGGCGGCAGCATCTGGGTGGCCAGCACGATGAAGCGTGCCCAGCGCCCGCCGGTGCGGAAGCGGGCGAAGGCATAGCCGGTGGTCGCCGCGAAGGGCAGGGCAACCAGCACTGAACCGAGTGCCACGATGAGGCTGTTGAGATAGGAACCGCCGAAACGGCTGGAGATCAGCGCCGCATAGTTCTCGGTGGTGAAGGCCGGCATCAACTCGTTGCTATAGGAGAGCTGCTCGGGCAGGAAGCTGGTCCTGAGCACCCAGAGTGGCGGCAGCAGGATGAGGGCGCAGACGAGGACAAGGCCGAAATGCAAGCCGAAACGTCGGCGGAAGGGAACGGTCTGGCTGTCGCTGCGCATCGTCATCACATCCCTCCCGTCAGCGCCGGCCTGGCGATCACCTGTTCGGTTTCGGGGTCAAACAGGTGCATGGGCAGCGCATCGACATAGAGTTCCACCGTCGATCCGATCGGGGCGGTGAAATTGCGCCCGAGCCGCGCCGCGATCTCCAGCGGTCTGTCACCGGTCTCCTGCTCGCCGGCGATCTGTCCGATCAGGATGTTCTCGGCGCCGAGGGCTTCGATGGCGACCACACGGATCGGCATCTTCTGCCACTCGGGCTGCTGCTGGGTTTCGTAGAAATCCTCGGCCCGGATGCCGAGGATGACGCGGCGGCCGGCCTGGCCACCATAGGCTCCGTGGTGGCGGGCCGGCACGCTCAGCTTCGCGCCCGCGTCGGTCACCACTGCAAGGCCCTCCGCTGGCGCACTCTCCAGCCTGGCCGGGATCAGGTTCATCGGCGGGGTCGCCAGGAAGCGGGCGACGAAGGTGTTGGCCGGGTTGGCGTAGACCTCGAGCGGTCGCCCGGCCTGGACCAGCTGGCCTTCGCGCATGATGCAGATGCGGTCTCCCATCGTCATCGCCTCGACCTGGTCATGCGTGACATGCACGATGGTGCGGCCGAGGCGGCGATGGAGCTTGATGAGCTCGAGCCTCATCTCGGCCCGAAGCTGGGCGTCGAGGTTGGAAAGCGGTTCGTCGAGCAGGAAGGCGGCGGGTTCGCGCACGATGGCGCGGCCGAGGGCGACGCGCTGGCGCTGGCCGCCCGAAAGCGCCGCCGGCTTGCGGCCAAGCAGATTCTGCAGGCCGAGCAAGTGAGCGGCGTCGGCGATCTTGGCATCAATGGTGGTGGCGTCAACGCCGCGCATTTTCAAGCCGAATGCCATGTTCTGGCGCACGCTCATATGCGGATAGAGGGCGTAGCTCTGGAACACCACCGCGATGTTGCGGTCGCGTGGGGCGACATGGGTCATGCTCTTGCCGCCGATGCGCAGATCGCCGGAAGAAATGCCTTCGAGCCCGGCGATCATGCGCAGCGTCGTCGACTTGCCGCAGCCGGAGGGGCCGAGGAAGATGACGAACTCGCCGTCCGGTATGGTCAGGTCGACGTTGCGTACGCCATAGGCGCCATTGGCGTAGAGTTTGGAAACATGATCGAGTTCGATGGACGCCATGGTGCCTTCCCAAGCAAAGCGCGTTTAACTGAAAACGCCTTTTTGCTCTAACTCCCTGTTTTGACGCGTCTTTGCGAGTCTCGGCGGTTTCGCCAGATCACAAGACGCTGCGGCGACGTTCAAGAGGGGCGGGCGTCGAGACACAGGAAAGAACAGAATCAAACATGTAAAGCAACGATTCCGACTACCAATGTTCCATTCCCTGGTACAATTTTGCTCCTCATTTCTTTGATGTTGCTCCCTTTTTCTGACGGGGAACACCCAAAAACTGAGGTGCGCGGCGGTTATTCACCTGGTCTGATGTCGTATTCGTCATCAGAGGCGAGCCCCGACTCCACGATTGATGAGGCATGCTATTCAACAAAATATAACATCGCAAGAGCGATTATGTTAGAAAATGTTAGAATCTGTCTCGGCCCGTGAATCTACAGTGAAGCGATGGGTGGTTCGGCCATTGCCACGTTGGGACATGCCCGTAAATGACAAGGCCCCCGCCCCGTGGAGGGGGCGAGGGCCTGAAGCTTCGGGCTGCTGATGGTTGGGCCGGATCAGCCGGCTGCGGCCAACCTCTCGGCGCGTTCGCGCTCCTTCTCCGCACGGCTGGTATAGATGGCGGCGGCCACCACCCCGAGGGCGACCACGGCCAGCATCAGCGTGCAGGCGGCATTGATCTCCGGCGTCACGCCGAGGCGCACGGACGAATAGATGCGCATCGGCAGCGTGTTCCAGCCCGGGCCGGAAGTGAAGCTGGCGAGCACGAGATCATCGAGCGACAAGGTGAAGGCCAGCATCCAGCCCGAGATCACGGCCGGCGCGATGATCGGCAGCGTGATCAGGAAGAAGGCTTTGAAGGGATGGCAGCCCAGATCCAGGGCCGCCTCTTCGATGGAGCGGTCGAAGCTGAGCAGACGCGACTGCACCACCACGGTCACGAAGCACATGGTGAGTGTGACATGGGCCAGGGTGATGGTCCAAAAGCCGCGGTCGATGCCCAGCGAGATGAAGAACAACAGCAATGACAGGCCGATGATGATCTCGGGCATCACCAGCGGCGCATAGACCATGGCCGAAAAAGTCATGCGGCCGCGGAAGCGTCCCATGCGCACCAGAACCACGGCGGCGAGCGTGCCGAGTATGGTGGCGATGGTGGCTGATACGGCGGCCACGATCAGCGTGATCTTGGCGGCGTTCATGAAGGCTTCGTCGTGGAAGAGTTCGACGTACCAGCGCGTCGACCAGCCGCCCCAGACCGTCACCAGCTTGGAGTCGTTGAACGAATAGATCACCAGGATCACGATCGGCAGGTAGAGGAAGGCCAGGCCGAGGGCGACCGAGGTCATGCTGAACCAGGAGGAACCCTTTCTCATCGGTCGGTCTCCAGCGCCTTGGCTTGGCTGTGCTGATAATAGGTGATCGGCACGACCAGGATAATCAACAGGATCACGGCGACGGCGGAGGCCGCCGGCCAGTCGCGGTTGGAGAAGAACAGGTCCCACATCTGCTTGCCGATCATCAGCGTGGAAGATCCGCCGAGCAGATCCGGGATGACGAATTCGCCGACCGCCGGAATGAAGCAGAGCATGCAGCCGGCGATCACGCCGGGCAGGGAGAGCGGGAAGGTCACCAGCCAGAAGGCCTTGATCGGCTTGCAGCCGAGATCGGCCGCCGCTTCCAGGAGAGTGTCATCCATTTTCTCCAGGGTCGAATAGAGCGGCAGGATCATGAAGGGCAGGTAGGAATAGACGATGCCGATGAAAATCGCCCAATTGGTGTTGAGGATCTGCAGGGGCTGGTCGATGATGCCGAGCTTGATCAGCGCCAGGTTGAGCAGGCCCTCCGGCTTGAGAATGCCGATCCAGGCATAGACGCGGATCAGGAACGAGGTCCAGAACGGCAGGATCACCAGCATCAGCAGGGTTGGACGCACGCTCTTGGGGGCACGCGCCATGCCATAGGCGATGGGATAGCCGACGATCAGCAAGAGGATCGTCGAGACCAAGGCGATCATCACGCTGGACAGGTAGGCTTTCAGATAGAGCGTATCGCCGTCCTCGCCCCAGATGTTGAACATCGTCCAGTAATTGTCGAGGTTCAGCTCGGAGATGAAGCCCGTAAAGCTCTGCCAGGTGCCGTCGAAATTGAAGACCGGTGTATAGGGCGGCTGTCCCAGCGCCGTCTGGCTCAGCGAGATCTTCAGCACCATCAGGAAGGGCAGGGCGAAGAAGATCGTCAACCACAGATAGGGAATGGCGATCACCCCGGTGCGTCCGGAGAAGAAGCCCTTTCGGGTCTTGTCGGTCATCCCGCCGCCCTCCTATTTGGTCAGGACGACGCCGGCATCCGGCGCAAAGCTGACATGAACCTTGTCTTCCCAGGTGATCGGGCGCTCGACGAAGCGGCTCATATTGGCCTGCGACACCCGGATGCGCTGGCCGGTGCCGGCGATGTCGACGAGATAATTGGTCCAGTCGCCGAGATAGCCGATGTCGAAGACCTCTCCCGCCAGCCAATTGCCCGGTGTGGTGGGCGCATCGAGCGAGATGCGCATCTTTTCGGGGCGGATGGCCAGGAAGACGTTCTGGCCGACGGAGCAGCTTTCGGCGCTGTCGACACTGAAGGCCTGGCTGCTCGGCGAAGTAATGGTGAGGGAACTGCCGTTCTGGGCGGAAATCTTGCCTTCGAGGATGTTGATGTTGCCGATGAAGTCGGCGACATAGCGTGAATTGGGCTGCTCGTAGATTTCGCCGGGCGGCGCCACTTGCACCAGCTTGCCATGGTCCATGACCGCGATGCGGTCGGACATCGTCATCGCCTCTTCCTGGTCGTGCGTGACGATGACGAAGGTGATGCCGAGCTCGACCTGGATGTCCATCAGCTCAAACTGGGTTTCCTCGCGCAATTTCTTGTCGAGGGCGCCCAGTGGCTCGTCGAGCAGCAGCACCTTGGGCTGTTTGGCGACGGCACGGGCAAGGGCGACACGCTGGCGCTGGCCGCCGGAGAGCTGGTGCGGCTTGCGGCTGGCGAATTTCTCCAGCTTGACCAGCTTCAGCATCTGCCCGACGCGCGTGTCGATCTCGGCCTTGGGCATCTTGTCCATCTTCAGGCCGAAGGCGATATTGTCGGCCACGCTCATATGCGGGAACAGCGCGTAGGACTGGAACATCATGTTGACCGGGCGTTCATAGGGCGGGACGCCGGCCAGATCCTTGCCCGCCAGGGTGATGCGTCCGCCCGTCGGCTGTTCGAAGCCGGCCAGCATGCGCATCAAGGTGGTCTTGCCGCAGCCAGAGGGGCCGAGCAGGGAGAAGAATTCACGTTGATGGATGTCCAGCGAAACGTCGTTCACCGCCACGAAATCGCCAAAACGCTTGGTGACGTTCTCGAAGCGAATGAGGGGAACGGCGGTTGGATCGGACCAGGGTTGGAATTTCCGGCGAACGCCCCCGATCGCCTTCTGCGACTTCACGGGCGCCGTAGCGCCATCCCCGCCTGTATCACGCATGGTATCCCATCTGTTTGTGGTGATTGGTTCCAGCCTAGACCGGGAAGTCGGCGGTGGTCTACAGGGGAAATGCGATTCAACGCAAAAATGTGATCACATTTTTTGTGATCACATTTTTTGGCCAACCCATTTGACTTTTGGACGCGGCTAAAGGCAGTGTGCGCCAGCGTCGGTCCACCGATGCCTCTTTTGCGCGTCTTCCCCGATGCGCGGCGCGTGCGCCTCCGCCCTCCTAAACCAAGGGCCCGAACCGGAGGTTAGTCGCGTGATGGCCCCTCGTGGGCTGTCAAACAGGTCGCCGGCGCTTGTTTCGGGTCGCCGCTCCGCATTTCCTGCGGGGTGGAAGCCGCATGTGTGCGACGATGAGCAAAAAGAAAAAGTCAGACAAGCCCGAGCATTCTAGCGTGCCGGATATCGAATCCGCGCGTGGCATCTCCGGTATGGAGAACGCGAGAGACTGGTTTCGCGCCCGCAATATCGAGGAAATCGAGTGCCTCGTTCCAGACCAGGGCGGGGTGGCCCGCGGCAAGATCATGCCGGTGTCGAAATTCCTGGCCTCGCCGGTGATGAACCTGCCGCTTTCGATTTTCTATCAGTGCATCACCGGCGAATATCCCGCCTATGACGGTCTGGTGGACGCGGTGGAAGCCGATACCGACATGTTCATGCAGCCTGATTGGTCGACCCTGACCGCGGTGCCGTGGGCGATGGATCCGACAGCGCAGGTCATTCACGACGCGATGACGCGCGACGGCCGCCCCGTCGAGCAGGCGCCCCGCCAGGTGCTGCGCCGCATCCGCGAACTCTACCGCAAGAAGGGCTGGCAGCCGGTGGTGGCGCCGGAGATCGAGTTCTATCTGGTCGAGCCCAACACCGATCCCGACTATCCGCTGAAGCCGCCGATCGGCCGATCCGGCCGCCCGGAACTTGGACGTCAGGGCTATTCGATTTCGGCCGTCAACGAATTCGACGCCCTGTTCGAGGACATCTACAAATATTCGGAACATCAGGGCCTGGAGATCGACACGCTGATCCACGAGGACGGCGTGGCGCAGATGGAGATCAATCTGCGCCATGGCGATCCGCTTGAACTGGCCGACCAGGTCTTCCTGTTCAAGCGCACCATCCGCGAGGCCTCGCTGCAGCACAAGATCTATGCCACCTTCATGGCCAAGCCCATGTCGGGCGAGCCGGGCTCGGCGCTGCACATCCACCAGTCGATCGTCGACGCCGAAAGCGGCCAGAACATCTTCTCCGATCCGGAGACGGGCGGGCCGACCCCGCTGTTCTTCTCCTTCCTGGCCGGCCAGCAGAAATATCTGCCGGCGATCATGTGCATGCTGGCGCCCTATGTGAACTCCTACCGCCGGCTGACGCGCGATTCCATGGCACCGATCAACGTGCAATGGGGCTATGACAACCGCACGGCGGGCCTGCGTGTGCCGCCCTCGGGCCCCGACGCAAGGCGCGTCGAGAACCGGGTTCCTTCCTCGGACGCTAATCCCTATCTCGCCATCGCCGCGAGCCTGGCGGCCGGCTATCTCGGCATGACCGAAGAACTCGATGCGACGGCGCCGATCGAGTCGGATGCCAAGAACCGCGATTTCGAGCTGCCCCAGAGCCTGCTCGAGGCGGTCGCGGAAATGGACGAGAGCGAGGCGATCCGCCAGGTGATGGGGACTTCCTTCGTCACCGCCTATGCCGCGATCAAACGCCAGGAACACGAGACCTTCATGAAGGTGATCAGCCCCTGGGAACGCGAGCATTTGCTCTTGAACGTGTAGAATTCGAAGCGCGGACTTTCACAGCGACATGCCGGCATGTCGCGATGTCCGCTCTTCCCATCGCTTGGCATAACGTTTCCAAGGGCGGACAGGATGTCCGCGCTCCCAGGATCATGACCGACAACACCGGCCATCCGGCCAATTCCTATTACACCGCCACCGCCAACCGCCTTCCCGCCCAGCCTCAGCTCCTAGGCGAGGAGCGGGCCGATGTCTGTATCGTCGGCGCCGGCTATACCGGGCTCGGCGCCGCGCTCGCCTTCGCCGAAAAAGGGCTTTCGGTGATCGTGCTCGAGGCTGCCGAGATCGGCTCGGGAGCCTCGGGGCGCAATGGCGGCCAGGTTCATTCGGGCCAGCGCCGCGACCAGGATTATCTGGAGAAACTGGCGGGCCTGGACGGCGCCAAAGCGTTATGGCGGATGGCGGAGGACGCCAAGGCCCATCTCAAGGGCCTGATCGTCAGGCACCAGATCGCCTGCGACTACAAGCAGGGCATCCTGATCGCCGACCACAAGCCGCATTATGTGGCGATGTCGCACGCTTATGCCGAGAAGCTCAGGACGGTCTACGGCTATGACAAGGTCGAGGCCATCGGCAAGGCCGAGCTCGACGCCGTCCTCGGTGCGACCGGTTATTACGGTGGCTTCGTCGATCATGATGGCGGCCATCTCCATCCACTGAACCTGGCTCTGGGGCTGGGCGCGGCCGCGATTGGCGCCGGTGTGCGGATCTTCGAGCGTTCGCGTGCCGTCAGCTACCGGGCCGAGGGCAGCAGGGCGGTGGTCCGTACTGCGCAAGGCAGCGTTTCCGCCGACTGGCTGATCCTGGCGGGCGATGGCTACCTCTCCGGGCTCGACGCCTATACCGAGGCGCGGGTGATGCCGATCAACAATTTCATCTTGGCGACCGAACCTTTCTCGGACAATGAAGCCAGGGCCTTGATCGCCAACGATTATGCCGTGGCCGACAGCCGCTTCGTGGTGAACTATTATCGCCTGTCGGCTGATCGACGCCTGATCTTCGGCGGCGGCGAGAACTATCGCTCGGGCTTTCCGGCCGACATGAAGGCCTTCGTACGCAAGCGCATGCTCAAGGTCTTCCCCCAGCTTGCCGACAAGCGCATCGACTATGCCTGGGGCGGCACGCTCGGCATCACCGCTACGCGTCTGCCCTTCGTGCGGCGGCTGGCGCCCAACGTGCTGACGGCCTCGGGCTATTCGGGGCAGGGGGTGATGCTGGCGCCCTATTTCGGCAAGATCCTGGCGGATGTCACCGCCGCCACCCTCGGCGAGTTCGACCGCCTGGCAGCATTGCCGACACCGCCCTTCCCGGGCGGGCGCCTGCTGCGCTGGCCGACCCTGGTGGCCGGCATGAGCTATTATGCGCTGAGGGACCGGCTCTGAGCCCCCGGGCGAGGCGTGTTCGAGCGGAACGCGTTTTGCCCCATGCCAGGTTTAAGCGGTTCCACACAGGGATCCGACACGTCGACCGCCACGCTCCGGCCTCTCGCCCATCGGGCCGGTGCGAGCATGCCGGCCGGTATTCAGCTTGCAAGATCCAGGAAAACGTCACACTCTCCCGGCGCTTTAGAAGTCTCCCGGGCTGCAATGCCGGATACTTCATCTCTATACGCAATCAAGACAACGTCATTCTACAATATTGTCAAAGCGGGATGGAAAGCGCCATGGTTTCCTATTCGGATTATTATTGGCCCGGATTAAGTCTGCATCGGATCACGCATGCCAGATTGATCGGATGGGCCGCCAGGACTTCATTTGTCGCGGGGACACTGACCCTGGCCGTGGCTGCGACCCCGGCAAGCGCGGAAGGCCCGGAGCCTTGGATCACGACATGGGCCGCCACGCCAGCCCCACGCTGGGCCGAGGAATTGCCGGCGCCCTTCGATGTGCCCGAGGTGCTCGGCGATCAGACCGTCCGCCAGATCGCACGCATCAGCGTCGGGGGCGAACAGGTGCGTGTCGTCATCTCCAACGAGTTCGGCACGCGTCCGGTTGCGATTGGCTCGGCCAGCGTGGCGCTGTCCAAGGGCGGCAGCGCCATCGACGAGGGCTCCGTGAAGCCGTTGACTTTCGGCGGTAAGCCATCGGCCGTCATTCCGCCCGGCGCGCCCCTGCTCAGCGACCCCGTGGATCTGCCGGTCAAGGCCCTGTCGAGCCTGGCGGTCAGCTTCTACCTGCCCAACAGGGCCGGCATCACCTCCGTTCATTGGGATGGGGCCCAGACCGGCTATGTGTCAGAGCCCGGCGACAAGACCAAGGAGGCCGATTTTAAGGCGGTGAGCACCAACAAGTCGCGCCTGCTGCTCAGCCGTATCCTGACCACGGCCAAGCCGGAGTCGAAGGCCATCGTATTCTTCGGCGATTCCATCACCGATGGCGCCTGTTCTTCGCCGGACAAGAACAATCGCTGGCCCGATCATATCGCCGAGCGGCTGCAGGCCGAGGGGCATCAGGATGTTGCGGTGGTCAACGAAGCCTATTCGGGCAATCGCGTGCTCTCCAACGGCATGGGAACCAACGCCCTAAGCCGGTTCGACATGTCGGTGCTCAGCCATCCCAAGGTTTCGACCGTGGTGATGATGATGGGGATCAACGATATCGGCTGGCCGGGCAAGGATGCCATCACCCCGGCCGATCCCGAACCGACGGCCGAGGACGTGATCGCCGGCTACAAGCAGATCATCGATCGCGCCCATGCCCATGGCATCCGTTTCGTCGGCGTCACCCTCTCGCCCTTCGTCGACACCTTCAAGGGGTTGCCGACCGCCGGTTACTACACGCCGGAGAAGGAAAAGATCCGCCAGGAGGTGAATGCCTGGATCCGGGCCAACAAGACGGCGGACGGGCTGATCGACTTCGACAAGGTATTGCAGGATACAAAGGATTCCAGTCGCATCAATCCTGCCTATGATTGCGGCGACCACCTGCATCCCAACGACGCCGGCTACGAGGCCATGGCCAAGGCCGTCGATCTCGGTGTGCTGGTACCCAAGCAGTAGCAGAGAGATGCAAAGGCCCCGGCGGCGCTATTGCGCCGGGGACGCTCTACGGCGTCTGACGGGTGGCGCTAGGCCAGCCGACGGTCGAGTTTGAGAAGGGTGCGCAGCAGCACCTCGGCGCCGTCGGCGCATTGCCGGGGCGATGAATATTCGCGTTCATTGTGGGAAAGCCCGTCGCGGGACGGGATGAAGATCATCGCCGTCGGCGCGAGGGTCGCCAGATGGGCGGCGTCATGGCCGGCGCCGGATGCGATGTCGCGGCAGGACAGGCCGCAATCGGCGGCGGCCTGGCGGACAGCATCGATGCAGGCGGGATCGAAAGCGACCGGTTTCTTGGCCCAGATCCGCTCGATGCGGCTGTCGGTCTGGCCGGCAACGGCCTGTCGCAATGCTGTTTCCATAGCTTCCAGCCCGGCTTTGCCGGGATGGCGCATGTCGATCTGCAGGCTGACCCGACCCGGAACGACATTGCGGGAGTTCGGGAAGACACCGGCGCGGCCGACCGTCAGCACGCCGGGGGCATGGGCGCGGCCGATCGCCTCGACATCGAGGATCAGGCGGGCGGCGGCGGTCAGCGCATCGCGCCGGTTCGCCATCGGGGTCGAGCCGGCATGGGATTCGGTGCCTTTGATCTCCACGTCGAACCAGCGCAGGCCCTGCACGCCGGTGACGGCGCCGATCGCGATCCCCTCGGCCTCCAGAACGGGTCCTTGTTCGATGTGGAGTTCGACATAGGCGGCCGGATTCTCCGTATGGGATCGGCTGCCGCGATAGCCGATGGAGTCGAGGGCCTGGCCGACACTGACGCCGGACTGGTCGCGGATCGCGAGCGCCTCGTCGAGCGCGATGGCGCCGGCATGCACGCCCGAGCCGAACATGGCCGGGGAAAAGCGCGAGCCTTCCTCATTGGTCCAGTTCACCACCGTCAGCGGGTGCTCGGTGACAAGGCCTGAGCTCTTCAGGGCGCGGAGAGCGGCGAACCCGGCCAGCACGCCGAGGATGCCGTCATAGCGCCCGCCACCTGGCTGGGTGTCGAGGTGGCTGCCGGTCATGATGGCGGGCAGGGCGGCATTGCGCCCGGGATAGGAAGCGAACAGATTGCCGATCGGATCGATGGTCACGCTGCAGCCGAGCTCGCTGGCGCGGGCAACGAACCAGTCCCGGACGGCCTTGTCCTCCGGCGTCAGCGTGAGGCGGGAGACGCCGCCATTCCCTGTGCCACCGAAACGGGCGGTGGCCTCGATATCGGCATTGAGCTGCGCCGCATCGAGGAGGGGCGTCGGGCCGATCCGGCTGGCGAGAGGCTGGTCCATCATTCCGCCTTGGCGGCTTCTTGCAGCTTGTAGCGGAAATTGCAGTGGCTGGAGCCGTCCATGATCGTCTGCGTGCGCTCGAGTGTGATACGCGGATCGTAGCCCGTGCAGAACACGCCGTCGCGGTTGCAGGACAACAGGTGCCCGATCTTGCCGAGCCCCATCTCCTTGTAGGTCTCGGCATAGCGGCAACGATGGACGTTGTAGTCGAACTCGGTGTCGGTGGCCTTGACTACCTCGATCACCAGCGCGTCGTCCTGGGTCCACAGGGCCTGCAAATCCTGGAAACTGCGCAGATCGGTGCCGCCCGGGGTCTTGGCGGCAAAGCTGCGGCCGGCCGCGATGGCGGCCTTGCGGATGGCGGAATCAAGGATCGACTGCGCCAGTTCCTCGCCGAGGCGTTCACGCATTTCCTCATAGATCGGCGCGATGATGCCGGCCTCGATCCGCCGGCGGGCGAGAATGCCGATCTCGCCCTCCATGACGGCCTTCGCGCTTTCCGTCCTGTCGGGATCTGCTGCCTGCTTCATGACCTGCCTCCTGTTCGCTGATCCATCATGCTGCCAGTTGGGCAGCGTTGGGGCCTGGCGCAAGCGAAAAATCGACGGCGGCGGCCGCGTGGATCGTGGTGGAGTCGAAGCCGGGCAGGCCGAGGCTGTCGGGGGAGAGGATCAGGCAGATCTCGGTGCAGCCAAGGATCACGCTGTCGGCGCCTTCGGCCTTGGCCCGCTCGATCAGGGCCTCGAGCTTGCGGCGCGAGCTATCCTTCACCAATCCGGCGCAGAGTTCGGAGAAGATTACATCATGCACGATGGCCCGGCCCTCGGCATCGGGAACCATCACCTCGATGCCATGCTGGCCCATGCGGTCGGCGTAGAAGCCGTGTTCCATGGTGTAACGGGTGGCGAGCAGGAGAGGCCGGCTGCGGCCGGCTGCGGTCAATGCCTTGGCGGTTTCGTCGATGATGTCGATCAGCGGACAGGCGATCGCCTCCTGCACCGGGCGGGCAACCAGATGCATGGTGTTGGTGCAGATCAGCACGCAGCCGGCACCGGCGCCTTCGAGGTCGCGGGCCACGCTTGCCAGCCTCTCGGCCGCCACATCCCAGCGTCCGGCCTTCTGCATGTCGACGATATCCTGGAAATTCACCGAATGCAGCATGACCTCGGCCGAATGCAGGTCGCCGCGCCGAGCGCGCACTGCCTCGTTGATGAGCTTGTAATAGATCGCCGAACTCTCGAAGCTCATGCCGCCGATCAGGCCGATTTTCCGCATATCCGTCTCCCATCCGGGGTTGATTATCATGCCTGAATAATGCCTCGAAATGGATGAAAATGGTTTGCATTTTTTGGGCGTTTGGGATGCTGAAGGAACAAGTATATTGCGTCTGAAATTAGAACAGGCAAAGATTTTGCGTCGTAGATTTCTTCTACACAATCTGGATGCGTGAGGGAGTCATGAAGCTCGACCATCGGGACAAACAGATCCTGGCCCTGCTGCAGCTCCAGGCCGACCATCCTCTCGCCGATCTCGCCGAGAAGACTCATCTATCGCCCTCGGCTTGCTGGCGGCGCGTCAAGCGCCTGGAGGAGGAGGGCTACATTGTGCGGCGCGCGGCGCTGCTCGATCGCAAGAAGGTGGGGCTGCCGACCACGGTCTATGTCATGGTCCGCACGGCGAACCACTCACTGGATTGGCTGGAGCGTTTTCGCGCTCTCGTCGCCGACACGCCGGAGATCGTCGAAATGCACCGCCTCACGGGGGATATCGACTATCTGCTCAAGATCGTGCTGCCCGACGTCGAAAGCCTCGACCTGGTCTACAAGAAGCTGGTCGCCAAGCTGCAATTCAACGACATCTCTTCCTATATCTCGATGGAGATGTTCAAGGACACTACGGTGCTGCCGCTGTCCAATGCCTGAAGGCTTCAGCGCAACGGAATGAGCGCTTTCAGCCGCGCCAGCCTGCGGCCGAACAGGGAGGGGTTGCCGAGGGCGCGCGCCGTCACCAGCGCCCCCTGGATGCCGGCGACGATGTCCTCAGCAAGTTCGCTTGCGGAATCCGGATCTTTGCCGAGGCGCTGCAGGGCTTGCGCCAGCGCGTCGCGCCATTCGGCGAAATAGCCGTTGATGCGCTCTGCGAAACGGTCACGCACATCCGACAGGGCAAACACGCCGACGATGCAGACACGCCCGCCCGAATGGAAATAGCGGTCCGTCGCCTCGAACATGGCCGCGATCGCCACTTCAGGATCCGCAGTGGTCCGCAATGGCTCGAAGACATGAGTGCGGAACCAGCCGTCGATATGGTCGAGCACGGCGCCCGCCATCTCCTCCTTCCCGCCCGGGAAGAAGTTGTAGAGGCTGCCCTTGCCAAGGCCCGTCTGCTGGCCGATGAGGGCGAGACTGGCGCCCTCATAACCATGGCTGCGAAAGACCTCGGTGAGGGCGGGCAGGATGTCGGCGCGCTCGCGGACCGTCTTCATCTAGAGCGTTTTCCAGAAAAGTTGACAGACTTTTCGATTAAGAAAAAGCGTCAAAACAAAGAGTTAGAGCAAAACGACTATTCGGAGAGAAGTCGTTTTGCTCTAAAGGCCGAGATCGCTGAGTCCGGGATGGTCGGCGGGGCGCGGAGCGCTGCGATCCCAGCGGAACTTGCGCTCGCTCTCGCGGATCGGCACATCGTTGATGGACGCATGGCGCACTGCCATCAGGCCGTTCTCGTCGAATTCCCAGTTCTCGTTGCCATAGGAGCGGAACCAATTGCCGGCATCGTCATGCCATTCGTAGGCAAAGCGCACGCCAATGCGGTTGTCGCCATAGGCCCACAACTCCTTGATCAGGCGATAGTCCTGCTCACGCTGCCATTTGCGAGTGAGGAAGCTCACGATCTCCGTGCGTCCGGTCAGGAAATCGGAGCGGTTACGCCAGCGGCTGTCAGTCGTGTAGGCGAGCGAGACGCGCTCGGGATTGCAACTGTTCCAGCCATCCTCGGCGGCGCGGATCTTTTGTATCGCCGCTTCCCGGGTGAAGGGAGGCAGCGGCGCGCGTTGTTCGGGCATGGCAATTTCCTTATCTGTACCGGTTGGTACAATGCGGACCAATCGGTACAAGAGTCAAGAACTTCCTTGGAGCGCGGACTTCACGCCTTCTGCGGCAAGGTCAGCCCATATTTGGCGGCGAGCTCGACGAAGGCCTCCTCGCTGACGGGATCGACCGGCACACCCTTGCGCGCCCGTTCTTCCTCCACGGCCCATTCGCGATCACCCGGCGCCATCGGCTTGCCGCTCGCGCCCTCGGCCGGCATGGCGGCGCGGATATTGGCGAGGTAGCGTGTCATGATCGCGCCATAGATCTCGGGTGCGATGAAGGCCGAAGGATTGATGGCGAGGGCGAAGCCTCCCATGTCGCGTGGAGCGCCGGTCGAGGGCTGGCCGTACATCGGCACCAGCTCGGTGGAGAGTGCCATGCCGGTGAGGGGGGCGGACAGGATCTCCACCAGCCCGGCGAGCGCGGCGCCCTTGAAACCCTGCTCGCCGCCTACCGGTGAGAGCACGCGGGCCGCTTCGGGATCTGTGGTGTTGACGCCCTTCTCGTCGACGGCCACGCCCTGAGGCAGAGTGAGGCCGAGCGAACGGTAAAGCAGCACGCGGTTTTGCGGGATTGCGCTGGTCGCCATGTCCATCAGCCAGGGGCGCTGGCCGGGGACCGGGGCGCCGATGGCGATCGGGCTGGTGCCATGGAAGGCGTCACGCCCGTCGAACAGCCGCACGGCTGCGTCGGAATTGGCGGTGAGCAAGCCGATGAAACCCTGTTCGGCAGCCCACATCGGATAGGCACCGGCAGCGCCCATATGGGAGGAGCGCTGGATGGTGACGGCGCCGATGCCCTGCGTCCTGGCGATGTCGACGGCCACTTCCATGGCCCGGTAGCAGGCCAGGTGTCCGATGGCGCCATCCGCATCGAGAATGGCCGTCGCACCTTCGCCGCGTGATACTTCGAGCTGCGGATGGCCGTTGATCTCGCCACTGGCCAGCACCGAGAGGTAATAGGGCAGCAGTCGGACGCCATGGCTGTCCACGCCGAGGCGCGAGGCATGCATCATGGCGCGGGTGGCGGCCCGTGCCGAGGGCACGTCGGCTCCGCCGGCCAGGAGGGCGGATTCGAGAAAGGGTTCGAGGCTGCTACTCGTATAACGCTGCGGTTCGCTCATCGGTCATGCTCTGTCTTCGGATAATCATCCTGGTCGCTCGGATCGACTTTGTCGGTCTCCTCGCCGGGAATGGCGTAGACGCCCTTCAGCCAGCGCGACAGGTCGATGTCGGCGCAACGCTTCGAGCAGAAAGGCTTGCTGGCCTCGACGCTGGGCTTGCCGCAGATCGGGCATTTGCGCTTGCGCAGAGGGGTTGGGGTCGGTTCGCTCACAATTCGTCCCTCCAGGTACCACGGACCGGGAAGCCCGCCCCTTCGAGAAGGCTCACCGTCTCATAGAGCGGCAGGCCGACGACATTGGTGTAGGATCCGACAAGTCGCAATACGAACACGCCGGCGCGGCCTTGGATGGCGTAGCCGCCCGCCTTGCCGTGCCATTCGCGGGAATCGAGATAGGCATTGAGCTCGTCGTGCGACAGATGCTTGAAGCGCACCCGTGTTTCCACCAGCCGGGTCCGGATTGTGCCATGCGGATCGGCGACGGCGACACCGGTCATCACGATATGGCTGCGGCCCGACAACAGGCTGAGGCAGGCTTCGGCATCCTCGCGGGTCTCGGCCTTTGGCAGGATCCGCCCGGTGCAGGCCACCACCGTGTCGGCCGACACCGTATAGGCGCCGGCAAGATCGGGCCGGCTGGCGAGAGTGGTCAGGGCCGCCTCGAGCTTGCCCCTGGCAAGCCGCTGCACCAGCATGCGCGCCGCCTCGCCACGCCGGGGCGTTTCATCGATATCGGTGGGCAGCAAGGCATCCGGCTCGCAACCTGCCTGCTCGAGCAGGGCATGACGGCGCGGGCTGGCGGAAGCGAGGACGAGCTTGGGACGGTCAGTCATGACAGGCGCAATAGCAGGATTCGTCCTGTTTGGACCAGAGTTGGCTGAGAATTAGAACCCAGGCCCTGGGGCTGCGGTTTGTCTTCCTGGGAGGAAGCGTCATTCGAAAAGCGCAGTCGGTTTATAAAAAGTTCCGCAGGGAACAGAGGTTGACCCCGCATCTATACTAAGTCCTCCCGACACTTATAAATGCCGTGGCATGTATTTCATTGCGAGGGGCTGAGGAGTTCTTGCCGAGCACGAAAGCAAGCTCGAATGATCTCCGACGATTTCGATTGAATCGTGAACAGGGAAGGGGCTGGCATGCAACATAAAGGTTATATCGCTTTCGTGGCGGCGAGTATTGCTATGCTCCCGATCGGAAGCGCGAAAAGCGAGGTCATCGGCCGTTACGACCTGGGGCAATGGGTGATCGAAGCCAATGCCAGCAATGGCCGCTTCGAATATTGCGCTTCCAGCGGCAAATACTCCAGGGGAGCGGCGGTGCATTTCCTGCTGACCCGCGAGACGGCCTGGGGCATGGTCATCGAGAATCCGAACTGGAACTGGGTCAGGGATTCGCGCGGCGATGTCACCTATTGGGTCGACAATTACCGCTCGCGTGCCAGTGGCGCCAAAGCCACGGCGCCGACCCGGCTGCTAATTCCGCTGGCCGACTCGACCCAGCTCTTCCAGGAGATCCGCGGCGGCCGGGTCCTCTATTTCCAGCCTCGCGGCAACAAGTCCTTCTCGGTCACCCTGAACGGCACATCGTCGGCGTTGAGCGCGCTGATGCAATGCGTGGCTCGCTATCGCTAGGGCGCCTTGCGATTCTCGGCGATCCCGTCAAATCGCACGACGCCTTAGGCAAGGCCGGAGGCGGCGCGCATGAATGGCGCCGTTCCGCTTACTGTCCTTCGGGATAATCGGCGCCCTTGGTCACCTCTTCCCAGGCATCGAAGTTCTGCGTGAGTTGGGCGATCTTGGTACGCGCGCCTTCGAGTGCGATGTTGCCGAGCAGCAGGCGCAGGGGCGGGCTGTCGGCTTCGACGGCCTTGATGATCGCCTGGGCGGCGCGCACGGGGTCGCCAGGCTGATGGCCGCTATAGCCGCGAATCTGGCTCTGGCGGGCGCCGGAGGTCTCGCGATAGGCGTCGATGGTCTGCGGCGCCTCGTTGGCCGAGCGCCCGGCCCAATCGGTCCGGAACGGGCCGGGCTCGACGATCAGCACCTTGAGGCCGAGCGGAGCGACCTCCTGGGACAGGGCTTCCGACAGGGCCTCCACCGCGAATTTGGTGGCGGTGTAGAAGCTGACGGAGGGGGCCGCCCGAAGCCCGCCGAGCGAGGAGATGTTCACGATGGTTCCCGAGCGCTGCTCGCGCATCGCCGGAAGCGCAGCACGCGTCATCGCCGTCAGGCCCCAGACATTGATGTCGAACATCTTGTGGACCTCGCCGAGGTCGCTTTCCTCGAACGAGCCGAAATAGCCGATGCCCGCATTGTTCACGAGGACGTCGATGCGGCCGAACCGCTCCAGTGCCACGGCCAGGGCGGCATCGATATCGGCCTGCTTCGTCACGTCGAGCTTGAGCACCAGCGCCGTGTCCCCGAACTCCATGACGAAGTCCTCGAGCTGGGCAGGGTTGCGGGCCGTGACCACGGTGGGATAGCCCAGCGAAAGCGTATGGCGCGCCAGTTCGCGGCCGAAACCGGTGGAGCAGCCGGTGATGAACCAGACGGGCTTTGCAATTTCTGACATGACAATCTCTTTGGAAAGCAAAGGTGAGGCATCTTACATAGAAGCAGGGGCCTGTCTCAATAAGCGCGGTAAAATCATATAGGCCATATAGTTTGGCTGATGAATAGCCGGCTTTTAATTGTCCTTTTTTTAACCATATCGGGTCAGGACTATCTCCCGCCTTTCGGTGTTGGCGCGGTTGGCAGCGTCGAGGCAGGCGATCAGGTGTCGTGCATAGGCCCCATCGACGGGAACCGGCGTGTTTCCCTCGATGGCCGCCGCCATGGCCCGCCATTCGGCTTCGACGGCACGCTGCATCCAGTCGGGATCGGCGGAATGGGCGATCGGGGTCCACGTGCCGCCACGCCCGATCGAGACGCCGTGCTCGAAATCGATGCGTAGCGTGCCGCCTTCGCAGACGAGATCCATGGCGAAGCTCACGGCGCCATCGCGATAGCCGATGCTGGCGACCTGGCCGATGCGCCCATCCGTGAAGCGCAGCAGCATCAAGGCACTGTCGTCAGCCTCCTGCCGGTGGAACCAGGTACCGGAGAGAGCGCTCACCGCGGCGATCTCGCCGCCCATCAGCCAGACCAGGCGGTCGAGGGCATGAATACCGGCCGTCATCAGCATGCCGCCGCCCGATGCGTGGGAGAGATGCCAGGGGCGCCGGTTGGCTTCCATCCACAATTTGATCATCCAGCTGCTGCCGAGCACCGGCTGGCCGAGCGTCCCGCTGTCGAGAATCTCCCGGGCGATGAGGCAAGGACGGGCGAAATGCATGACATGGCCCACCATCAGTTGAATGTCGGCCTGCTGAGCCGCAGCATTGATGGTGTCGCATTCGGCGATCGTCGGCGCCATTGGCTTTTCCAGGAGGATATGCTTGCCGGCCTCAGCCGCCGCCACGGCCATCTCGGCGTGCAACTGATGGGGCGTGGCAATGACGACGGCGTCGACGGCGGGATCGTCGAGCACTGCCCGCCAGTCGGTGTGGACGTTGCCACCATGTTCGCGGGCGAAGGTCTGCGCCGCCGCGGCGTCTTCGCGGCAGACGGCTGCGACACGCAGGCCCCGGGTTGCGGCGATCGCCTTGGCGTGAACCGTGCCGAAATGGCCTGCGCCGATGATGCCGATGCCGATCATGCCATCGCCGTCCCATAGGCCTCGTCGATCATTGCCATGGCCCGCCAATAATCCTCGATGCCGACGAGTGGGGCCTCGCCCCGCGACAGGCGGCCGAGCGTATCTGCCATGAAGGCTCTGTAGCGCTCGCCTGGCGGAAGGGGCGGTTCTTCGCGTGTGACCTCGTCGTCGAGCGTCGTGATGCGGCAATGGTCTCCGCGGTCGACGAGGTAGGCGTTTGCGCTGGAGACCCGCCATTCGAAGTCGCCGCCCGCCGCCATCGAGGCGTAGGTGTAGCCGGCCTCCACCGTGACGATCAGGCCCTGGCGGCTACGCAGGGTCACCACCGCATAGTCCTCGACCGCCTCGCCATGCAGATGGCCGAGAGAGGCGGAAACCAGTTCCAGGTCGCTGTCACCCGCCAGGGCCAGCGCGGCGTCGATGCCGTGGATACCGAGATTGCGCAAGGCGCCGCCGCCGCTGGCCTGCGGCGCCAGCAGCCAGGGCACGCCATCGATGCGATAGCGCTCCGGCGGCCCGTTCACGAGGCGGAACTGGGCGTGGGAAAGTCTGCCAAGCCGGTCGCTTGCGGCAAGTTCTGTCATGCGCGCCCAGATCGGGCTGCAACGATTGGGAAGCGGCACGGCGATGAAGGCGCCATGCCGGCCGCGGTCCCTGAGCGGTTCGAGTTCGGACGCTTTTAGCGCTGCCGGCTTCTCCAGCAGCACGGGCAGGCCCGCATCGACCAGGGCAAGCGCGCGCTCCACCAAACCTGCCGGCCTGCCCATCAACACCACGAGATCCGGCCGGGCCGCCACCACGGCTTCGAAGAAAAGATAGGCCTGAATGCCGTTTTCCAGGGCAAAGCGCGCTGCGATGTCGGCATCCTCGTCCCAGACGCCCGTAACGGTAGCTCCGGCATGATGGGCCGCCTCCCGTTGCATGCTCGCATGCCAATGTCCGACGCCGGCCAGGGCGATGCGCATGGTCGCTTCCTCCATCTTTTGAAGATTGACTTGACAGATATCCTACAAGTCAATCACTATCAAGCAACGGACAACGAGGCGGGCAAATGGCTGTAGACATGACGAGGGCAGGCAAGGTGAAGGCGATCAAGCCGCTCGACCGGCCGCCGCTTCTGCATGTCTCCGTGCAGGAGAGCCTGAAGAGCTATATCGCCGACAATCAGCTCGGGCCCGGTTCGGCGCTGCCGCCGGAAGGCTTCCTCGGGCAGCAATTGGGCGTCAGCCGCAATTCGGTGCGCGAAGCGATCAAGGCATTGGAGTCGGTCGGTATCCTGGAAACGCGCCGCGGTATCGGCGTCTTCGTCAAGGCCTTCTCCTTTGCGCCGCTGCTCGACAATCTCGCTTATGGCCTGGGCGGAGCCTTGCGCGAGGTCGAGGAGGTGCTGGAGATCCGCCGCGTGCTGGAAGTCGGCCTGATCGCCAAGACGATTGCGTTGATCGGCGAGGACGACGTCGAGGAATTGCGCCAGACGGTCGAGCAGATGCGCCAGGCCGCCGAGCGCAATCAGAGCTTCGCCGCGGAAGACCAGCGCTTCCACAATTTGCTGTTCCGCTGCCAGGACAATCGCATGCTGACCAGCCTGATCGATGTGTTCTGGCTGGCCTTCTACAAGGCCTCGGATTTCGTCAACCTGGCCAATATCGATCCGATGGCCACCTGGCAGGATCATTACGACATCTATGCCGCCGTGGCCGCGCGGGACGTCGAGGCCGCCCGCAGCCGCCTCGACCAGCATTATGACGGCATCGCCCGCCTGCTTGCGACCAGGAAGACAGCGCCGACGCCCGATTGAGGGCCTTGCGGCCGGCGCGATCAAACAACAAGAGACGAGGGGAGAGATCATGGCACTGAGGAAGATTGCGCTCGCGCTTTTGGCCGCGACGATCATGGCAATACCTGCCGCCGGACAGGCCCAAGCCGCCGACAGTCCGGCGATAACCGGCGCTTTCGATGTCGGCCCGGGCGGGTTCCAGGGCAATTTCAACCCCCTGGCGGCCACCGGTGGCTTCACCTGGCTCAATCTCTATTTCGAGCCTCTAGTCATCTATGACGGCAAGCTGGAGAAGATCGAGGGGGCGTTGGCCACCAAGTTCGATGTCAGTGCCGACCGGCTCTCCTACAGCTTTACCCTGGCCGACACCAAATGGCATGACGGTCAGCCCTTCACCTCGGCAGATGTGAAATTCACCATCGAAATCGCCAAGAACGGCGCTAGCGGCTCGGTCTTCGCCGCCCGCCTGGCGGCGATCCAGGCGGTCGAGACCCCGGATCCCCGTACCGTGGTCCTCAAGCTGTCGGCCCCCAATGCCGGCCTGCTCGACACGCTGACCCAGTTGATGATGCTGCCCCAGCACGCGCTCAAGGACATTCCGGCGGAGACGCTCGCCAAGAACCCCTGGTGGTCGAAGACGCCTGTTGGCACCGGCCCCTACAAGTTCTCGCGCTATGTCACAGACCAATATGTCGAACTCGCCGCCAATGACGATTATCGCGGCGGCAAACCGGTGACAGGGCGCATCATCAATCGCTATTTCGCCAATACGGCGGCAGCCGTAGCGGCCCTGCGCGCCGGGGAGATCAGCTTCAGCTATGTGGAGGCCGATGACGCCGCCTCCTTCAAGGGCAACGAAGCCTATCGCGTCATCGACGGCAATTCCTTCGTGGTCAATTATCTCGGCTTCAACCAGGAAGCGCCCCTGTGGAAGGACCTCAAGGTGCGCCAGGCGGTGATGCATGCCATCAACCGCGATGCGATCGTCCAGAGCCTCTATGGCGGGGCCGCCAAAACAGCCAATTGCGGCTATGTCGCGGACCGGCTTCAGTCAGCCGATCTCGACCCCTATGCCTATGATCCTGAAAAGGCCAAGCAATTGCTGGCCGAGGCCGGCTGGGACAAGATCAATGGCGACAAGCCGATCACCCTGCTGACCTATTACAATACCCCACAGGCCACCAATGTGCTTGCCGCCGTGCAGGCCATGTTGTCCCAGGTCGGCATCAACGTGGTGCCGCGTGCCGTCGACACGCCGACCTATAACGGCACCATCTATGCCCAGAAGCCGGATTGGTCGCAATTCCCGCTGGTCTATGCCGGCCTGCGCAACGGCCCGGATCCCGGCGGCCTCAACATGGGCCTCAACGAGAAGCAGATCCCGCCGCAGGGCGCCAATTTCCTGCGCATCAAGATGCCGTCGGTGAGTGGGGCCTTCGACGCGGCCTTGAACGAGGCCGATGACGCCAAGCAGGCCGAACGCTACCAGGCGGTGTGCAAGGCGATGAATGCGGACCTGCCCTGGGCGACGCTCTGGGTCGCCAACCGCTATGGCGTGGCTTCGAGCAAGCTCAAGAATTTCGTGTGGCTGCCCGCTCCCGGCGGTGGGCCTTATGCGGCTCATCCGGAGAAATGGGCGGTGGAATAGAGAGGCGAGAATCCCTCCCCGACTTCGGGGAGGGTGGGCCGGCAGAGCCGGCTCGGGTGGGGTAGAGTGGTGCGGTCTCGCCTTCTTCCGATCACCTACACCACTCTCCCCCTTCCGTCGACGCTACGCGTCGACACCTTCCCCGAAGTCGGGGAAGGATTCTCGCGCGCTATCCTGGAACCTCGATAGATCAAACCCCGCTCCCAACGAGGAACGCCATGCTGCGCTATTACCTCAATCGCCTGCTGGTCGGGGCCGCCATGCTCGTCGCCCTCAGCCTGCTGGTCTTCGTGCTGCTGCGCCTGGCGCCCGGCGATCCGATCGACGCCTATATCAATCCGAATGTCGCGATGTCGCAGGAGGAAATGGCAGCCGTGCGCAGCCGGCTCGGGCTCGACCGGCCTTTGCCGGTGCAATACGCCGCCTGGCTCGCCAGCGCCGCCAGGGGGGACCTGGGTTTCTCGCTGCAGCGCAATGGCGACACCGTGCTGGGCCTGATCGGCGACCGTATCGGACCGACACTGCTGCTGATGGGAGCAGGCCTGGCGATCGCCATCGTCGTCGGTATCGCCACGGGCATTCTCGGTGCTGTCAGGCGCAACTCACCGACGGATGTGAGTCTGTCGATCGCTGCCTTCTTCGGCATCTCCAGTCCAGCCTTCCTGACGGCCCTGGTCGGTCTCTACGTCTTCTCGGTGCTGCTGCGTTGGGCACCCTCGGGCGGCATGCTCACCCCGGGCGCGCCCTTTTCGGTGGGAGACCTGCTGCGCCATCTCATCCTGCCGGCCCTGCTGCTGTCGATCGGCCATGCTGCCCTGATCATGCGCTACATGCGCGCCTCGCTCTTGGAAGTTCTCAACCAGGACTATGTGCGCACCGCCCGCGCCAAGGGCGTCAAGGAGTTCTGGGTCATCGTCAAGCATGCGCTGCGCAACGCCCTGCTGCCGGTGGTCACGCTGATCGGCTCCACCATCGGCATTGCCGTGGGCGGCGCGATCTTCCTGGAAAGCGTGTTCAACTGGCCCGGCATGGGCCTGCTGCTGGTCAACGCGGTCTCGACCCGGGACTATCCGGTGATCATGGGGGCGACCCTGGTGGTGGGCGCCTGCGTCATCGTCGTCAACATCCTCACCGACGTCGCCTATGCGGCTGTTGATCCGCGCATCAAGGTTGCTTGAGATGGCGGTTTCGACACAGCTCCGGTCCCGCGGCAACGGCCCGCTCGCTCGGGCGATGAGACGCTTTGCCGCCAACTCAGTCACGCTGGTGGGCCTGGCCATTCTGCTGATCATGCTGGGGCTGGTGGTCTTCCATCCCTGGCTGCTGCGCTACAAGCCCAACGATATCGATCTCCTGGCCATCAACAAGGGCCCCAGCGCTGTCCATTGGTTTGGCACGGACGGTGTCGGGCGCGATATTCTCGCGCGCGTCCTGCGCGGCGGCCGCATCTCCCTGTTGGTGGCAGGCAGCTCGGTGGTGATCTCGCTGGTAATCGGCTACGTTGTCGGCGCGCTCGCCGCCATGGCCGGGCGCATCGTCGACGCCGTGGTCATGCGCCTGGTCGACCTTGCCATGACACTGCCGCCGGTGATCCTGTTGTTGGTGATCGCCTCGATCACCGGCGCCGGCATCGTCTCCACCATTGCCGTGATCTCGCTACTGTCCTGGCCGGTCCTGGCGCGCATGGTACGGGCCAGGCTGATGGAACTGCGCGAGCGCGACTTCGTCATCGCCGCGCGCGGCATGGGTGCCTCGCTCGGCCATCTGCTCTGGCGCCACGGCCTGCCGAACACGATCGACATCCTCGTCGTCTATGCCGCCCTGCAGTTCGCCGCCGCCATCCTGCTGGAGGCCGGCCTTTCTTTTCTCGGCCTCGGCATTCCGCCACCGGAAGCGAGCTGGGGCAACATGCTGAACGCCGCCCGCAGCACCGTCGTGCTGGAGCAATACCCCTGGCAATGGCTGTTCGCCGGAGGCGCCCTCGTCCTCACCGTGCTCGCCATCAATTTTGTCGGCGACGGCCTGCGCGATGCCTTCGATCCTCGTTCCGAACTCAACTGATTGCAAAAAGGTTCTCCATGTCCCCCGCATCCCCTCTGTTTCCATCCCCTTTGTTTCATGGCGTCGTGCCGCCGGTCGTCACGCCCCTGACCGCCGATCTCCAAGTGGATTATCCCTCCTTCGCCCGGGTGATTGAGCATCTGATCGCCGGCGGCGTGCACGCCCTCTTCGTGCTGGGCTCGACCAGCGAGGTCGTCTTTCACGACGAGGCGACGCGCCGGATGGTATTGGAATTCGCGGTCGAAACCGTCAACGGCCGGGTGCCGGTCCTGGCCGGCGTCGTCGATCCCACCACCGATCGCGTCATCGCCCATGCTAGGACGGCCCAGTCGATCGGGGTGAGCGCCGTGGTCGCCACCGCTCCCTTCTATGCCCGTACGAGCGCGCCGGAGGTGATCGACCACTTCCGCTATCTGCGCCAGGCGATCGACGTGCCGGTGGTCGCCTACGACATACCGGTCTGCGTGCATTTCAAGCTCGACCGCCATACGGTGGTGACGCTGGCCCGGGAAGGCAGCATCGTCGGCCTGAAGGATTCGAGCGGCGACGACGGCAATTTCCGCTATGCCCTGATGGATCTCGCCGACCGTCCCGAGATCATGATGATGACGGGCTCGGAAATCGTCTGCGACAGTGCCTTGCTGATGGGCGCCCATGGCATCGTGCCCGGCCTCGCCAATGTCGACCCAGCCGGCTATGTCCGGCTCTATGACCTCTGCCGCAAGGGTGACTGGGCAGGTGCGCGCCAGGAACAGGAGCGCCTCTGCCGCCTGTTCGAGATGGTCTGGGTCGCGGCCCCGCGCGTCAGCGCCGGTTCGGCAGGCGTCGGTGCCTTCAAGACGGCGATGCGCCGGCTCGGCATCATCGAAACCAATGAGATGGCGCGTCCGCAGCGGGCGCTGAACGAAGCCGAGGCGGCCACGATCGAGACGATCCTGCGCCAGACCGGCCTGTTGAGCTGAGCATGGCGATGGCCGCGCAGCCGATCCTTGCCATCGAAGGCCTGAACACGGTGTTCCGCGTCAGCGGGCGCGAAGTGCCGGCTGTGTCGGATCTCGACCTCGCCATCGGCATCGGCGAAACGCTGGCGCTGGTGGGTGAGTCCGGCTCCGGCAAATCGGTGACCGGCCAGTCCATCATGGGGCTGCTGCCCGGCAAGATCGCACGCGTGGCCGGCGGGACGATGCGGTTCCGGGGCAGGGATGGCACCACTCGCGATCTCGTCGCCTTGGATGCCGAGGCGCGGCGGCGCATCCGCGGCAACGAGATCGGCATGATCTTCCAGGAGCCGATGACCAGCCTCAATCCGGTCTATACCATCGGGGATCAGATCGCCGAGCCACTTCGCGTGCACAAGGGCTGGTCGCGCAAGGCGGCCATGGCCGCCGCCGTCGAGTTGCTCGACAAGGTGGGCATCCCCGATCCCACCCGCCGGGCCCGCCAATATCCACACGAGCTCTCCGGCGGCATGCGCCAGAGGGCCACCATCGCCATGGCGCTCGCCTGCGACCCCGTGCTGCTGTTCGCCGACGAGCCGACGACGGCGCTCGACGTTACCATCCAGGCCCAGATCCTCGACCTCTTGCAGCGCCTGCAGGCGGAGAAAGGCATGGGCGTCCTGTTCGTTACCCATAATCTCGGCGTGGTCGCCGAAATCGCCCATCGTGTCGCGGTGATGTATGCCGGCCGCATCGTCGAGCAGGGTTCCGTTCGCGATGTCTTCAGACATCCCCGACATCCTTACACCAAGGGCCTGCTGGCCTCTGTGCCGAGGCTGGGCGAGGCGACGCGGCTCAAGAAGGCCGGCGGGCGCCTGGCCGCCATTCCCGGCGCCGTTCCCAGCCTTGCCACCATGCCGCAGGGCTGTGCCTTCGCGCCCCGCTGCTCCCTTGCTTTGCCGGCCTGCCGCGAGGCCATGCCGGCGCTGGCCGAAATCGGGGCCGGGCATGCCAGCCGCTGCATCCGTTCGCAGGAGTTGTGACATGGAGACGTCTTCTCTCGGCCCATCTTCATCGCTTCTCAGTGCGCTCACGCCGCTTCTCAGTGTGCGTGGACTTGCCAAGCAGTACGGTGGCTCCGGTCGATCAGCGCCGGTACGGGTGCTCGAGGATATTTCCTTCGAGGTCAAGCGCGGCGAGGTGGTCGGGCTTGTCGGTGAGTCCGGCTCCGGCAAGACCACGATCGGACGTTCGATTTTGCGCCTGATAGAGCCGAGCGCCGGCGAGATTCTGTTCGACGGCAACGACATCGCCCGCCTGTCGGCCGGGCATCTGCGCCGGCAGCGCCGGCGCATGCAGTATATTTTCCAGGACCCCTTCGCCAGCCTGTCGCCACGCATGACCATCGGAGAGATCCTGATGGAGGGGCTTTCCATTCAGAGCATCGGCACCCGGCGCGAGCGCCTCGGCAAGGCTCGCGCCACCCTCGAAGCGGTCGAATTGCCGCCCGATGCGCTCGATCGCTACCCTCACGAATTTTCCGGCGGTCAGCGCCAGCGTATCGGCATCGCGCGGGCGCTGATCCTCGAACCGGACCTGATCGTCGCCGACGAGCCGGTCTCTGCCCTCGACGTCTCGATCCAGGCCCAGATCGTCAATCTCCTGCGCGATCTCCAGGTCCGCCTCGGCCTGACCATGCTGTTCATTTCACATGACCTTGCCGTGGTGGAGTTCATCGCCGACCGCGTCATCGTGCTCTATCTCGGCCGCATCATGGAAATCGCGCCTTGCGACCGGCTCTATGAGGCGCCCAAGCACCCCTATACGCGGGCGCTGCTGTCGGCGATCCCGGAACCGGACCCAGATCGGCCGCGCGAGCGCCAGATCCTGAAGGGCGACATTCCCTCCGTCGCCAATCCGCCCTCGGGCTGCGTCTTCCGCACCCGTTGCCCGCACGCCATCGAGGCCTGCGCCCGTGAAATCCCCAAGCTCGAGGAAGTCGAGCCGGGTCATTTCAAGGCCTGTATTCGCCAGGACATCAGCGCATGACCCTTCGCGGCAATTGGGCGACTCTGCTGCTGCCGATCGCACCCGACGATGCGATCGACTTCGGCCGCCTCGGAGAAGAGATCGACCTCCTGATCGCGGCCGGCGTCGACGGCATCTACTCCAACGGCACGGCCGGCGAGTTCCACAACCAGACCGAAGCCGAATATGAGGCGATCCAGGCTTTGCTGGCTGAAAAATGCCAAGCGGCCGGCATGCCCTTCGTGATCGGCGCCTGCCAGGGCGATCCCCGCCAGTCGCTGGAGCGGGTGCGGCGGGCGGCCGGGTTGCAACCGGTGGCGATCCAAATCATCCTGCCGGACTGGTGGCCGGTGACCGACGAGGAAGCGATCGATTTCCTGGATATGATGGCGGAGGCGGCGCGGAGCCTGCCGCTGGTGCTCTACAATCCGCCGCATGCCAAGCGCGTCCTGCCGCCGGAGGCGCTCGGTGGGCTCGCGCGGGCGGTGCCATCCGTCAAGGCCATCAAGCTCGCCGATGGGGATGAAGCCTGGTACGCCGCTGCGCGCCGGCATCTGGCCGGCATCGCGCTTTTCGTTCCCGGCCATCATCTCGCCACCGGCATCAAGGCGGGCGTGGCGGCCGGCGCCTTTTCCAACGTCGCTTGCCTCAGCCCCCGCGGTGCGCAGGCCTGGACCGATGGCATGACGGACGACATTGAGGCCGCACTCGATCTGGAGCGGCGGCTCCGCCGCTTCATGGATGAGCACATCGTACCCTTCAGGCGCGACCTCGGCTATTCCAACGCCGCACTGGACAAGCTCCTGGCGGCTATCGGCGCCTGGGGCCCGGTCGGCCCGCGCCTCAGGCGTCCCTACCGCTGGATTGCCGAGAGCGAGGCAGAGCGATTGCGTCCCGTCGCCAAGGCGCTCCTGCCGGAACTGTTCGAGGCGTGAATTCTTTCGGGGATCGCAGGTACGCCTGCCTGCTCTTTCTGTCCTGAAACTGCGATGTTTCCAGGAGCCGGCAGAGATGCGATCCCAGGGATTATCCCAGCTTCTTTTCCAGCTCCGCGTAAAGCGCGCTCTGCGGCTCGAAGACGAAATCGAGGCTGGTCACTGCGATCGAGGCAGCGCCTTGTGCCGTCAGCCAGGCGGCGAAGTCGAAGACCTGTCCGGCCGGGACGAGGAAGGTGAGGGGCTGGCCCTGGGCTGGCAGGCCGAAGGGAGCGCTGGCGCCGAAGAGCTCGCCGGCATCCCGCAGATGCTGCTGGTTGACTCCGCGCAGGAGGCAGCGGATCTCGCGCTGGGCGCTGCCCTTGGCCTTGGCGGCGAGGCGGCCGAGCATGGCGGCCGCGCCGGCGCGGGCACGCTCGTTCCAGTCGGCACCGAGCGAGGCAACGAGATTGGCCTGGCTCTTCAGCATGATGCCGTCCTCGATCACCTTCAGCGCATTAGCGGTGAGTGTCGATCCGGTGGTGGTGATGTCGACGATGAGATCGGCTGCCCCGGAGGCCGGTGCACCTTCGGTGGCGCCGAGGCTCTCGACGATCAAATAGTCGGCGACGCCGTGCGCCGAGAAGAAGGCGCGGGTGAGGTTGATATATTTGGTCGCGACCTTGAGACGGCGGCCATGGCGCTGGCGAAAGCTCGCGGCGACGTCCTCGATGTCGGCCATGGAGCGCACGTCGATCCAGGCTTGGGGCACCGCGACCACGACATTGGCCTGGCCGAAGCCGAGCGGCTGTACGAGCGTGACGCGTTCATCGGCGCGCGGAATGTTCTCGCGCACCAGGTCCTCGCCGGTGACGCCGAAATGGATGGCGCCCGAGGCGAGCTGGCCGGCTATCTCGGAGGCCGAGAGGAACAGCACCTCCACATCGTCCATGCCGGGCACGGAACCGCGATAGTCGCGTGCACCGCGTTCTTGCACGAAACGGATGCCGGCGCGCTCGAAGAAGGAAGTGCAGTTTTCCTGCAGCCGGCCCTTCGACGGGATGCCCAGAAGCAGCGGGGAGGGAGGAGGGTTAGTCATCATGCGTCTCCGCCGAACCGGTCGAGCCAGATCGAACAGCCCACCGCCGGCACGGCCTCGGCGGCGCCGAGCTGCGCCATCAACTGGTCGTAGCGTCCGCCGCCGACGCGGGCCGCGGCTTCCGGCTCTGCCGGATCGGTCAGCTCGAAGACGAAGCCGGTATAATAATCGAGGCGGCGCCCGAAGCCGGTGGCGAACTTGATCCTGACAACGTCGATATCGCGGGCAGCGAAGAAGCCGGTGCGTTCGTCGAAGGCATCGAGAGCCGCGTTGAGGTCGAGCCTGGCTTCGCCGGCGATGGCACGTAATTCGGTGCTGGCGCTGTCGGGATCGCCGGTGACGGCAAAGATCCGCCGGGTGATCGCCACCTTGTCGGCATCGACGCCAAGACCGGAAGACAGCGCCGCCTGTTCCAGGAAGCGGTCGGCGATCTCGTCTACGCTGCGCCCGCCAATCGGCTGGATGCCGGCGATCGACAGGAGGTCGGCGACGGCGGCACGGGCCGAACCCGGGTCTGAGCCTTCGAGGGCCGCGAGGAAGCCGGCATAGGCGGCAGCGCCATTCTTGGGCGCGGAACTGCCGAGGCGGGCAAGGTCTTCGTCGAGGTCCTTGGAGCGCCTGAGGTCGCTGGTCAGGCGCCGGCGCCATACCGGCGGCAAATCGAGTGCATCGAGCATGGCGGTGACGATGCCGGCATCGCCCATGCGGATGTCTGGTCTGGCAAGGCCGAGATCGCCAGCCGCTTCCAGTGCGATGGCCAGCATTTCGGCATCGGCGGCCGGCTTGTCGTTGCGGCCGAAATTCTCGAACCCGGCCTGCAGGAATTCGCTCGGACCGTCGGTGCGGAAGCGGAACACCGGGCCGCGATAGGCATAGGCGCCGACATCCCCGGCTTTTACGGCCTTGAGATGATGCAGCGACACCGGAATGGTGAAATCGGGCCTGAGGCAGAATTCTCCGCCCTCGGCATCGGTGGTCAGGAAGGCGCGGCGGCGCATGTCCTCGCCGAGCAGATCGAGGAACAGGCCCGCCGGCTGCAGGATCGGCGGATCGACCAGCTGATAGCCCGAGCGCGAGGCGAGCGCGTCGAAAGCTTCATAGGCGGGATGGGGCATGCCGGCGGTCCATAGTGAATGTCGGGGGTCTTCTAGCAGGGCAGGCGGCGGGGTGCGACTGGAAAGGGCAAACGAGGTTTATGCGAGTTGTCATCCCCGGCGAGCGAAGCGAGGGAAGGGGAGCCAGGGGCCGCAGCCTCATTCGTTCGGTATGCTATATTCCATATCGAGCCATTGAGGATTTGCATCCTCGATGAGCTTGAGTTTCCAGGCGCGATTCCATCCCTTGAGCTGCTTCTTTCTCATAATGGCTTCGTCGATGCGTTCGAAAATCTCGAACCAAACGAGAGTGTAAACACGGTATTTCCTTGTGAAACCTGGAACAGTGCCGGAGCGGTGTTGCTCGATACGTCGATGAAGATCGTTTGTCACACCGACATAGAGGGTTCCGTTGCGTTGGCTGGCGAGCATGTAGACGAAGTACAATCGCGCGCGCCCGCTCCAGTATTTGGGCTTTCCTACCATTTCTGGCGGGGTTGTCGCCGGAAAAAGCAATCCTGAGGCTAGAACGCATTCTCGGCCCCTGGATCCCCTTCCCTCGCTTCGCTCGCCGGGGATGACAGCGTGTCGCCTACCCCAGCATCTCCTTCACCACCTTGACCAACTCGGCCCGCGGAACCAGGCGCTGGGCGACCCGTGCCTCGCGCCATTCGGTGTTGCCTTCGATGCCCTTGGCCATTTCGGCGCCGAGCGCCAGGTCCTTGAGCTGGACCTCACCCTTCTCGGCCTCGTCCGAGCCCTGAATCACCGCAACCGGGGCCTTGCGGCGGTCGGCATATTTGAGCTGGGCCTTCATGCCAGAACCGCCGAGATAGACCTCGGCGCGGATGCCGGCCTGGCGCAATTCGTTGGCCATCGCCTGATAATCGGCGAGACGGGTCTGATCCATCACGCAGACCACCACAGGTCCGGCGACACCGGCCGTGTCGACGCGGCCGAGCGCGGTCAGGGCCGAGAGCAGGCGAGAGACACCGATGGAAAAGCCCGTCGCCGGTACCGGCTCGCCGCGGAAGCGGGCGACGAGGCCGTCATAGCGCCCGCCGCCGGCGACCGAACCGAAGCGCACCGGCCGGCCCTGTTCGTCCTTGACCTCAAAGGTGAGTTCCACCTCGTAGACAGGACCGGTGTAATATTCGAGGCCGCGCACGATCGAGGTGTCGATCAGGATGCGGTCGGTGTCGTAGCCCGATTTTTCGACCAGCTCGGCAATACGCGCGAGTTCCTCGACGCCCTCGCTGCCCGTGGCCGAGCCCGAGACCAGCGGACGGATCCGCGCCAGCGTGTCGGCGTTGCTGCCACTCTGCCCCGCCACATAATCGAGGATGGTCTGTGCCTGGCTGTCATCGAGGCCGGCGCCCTTGGTGAAGTCGCCGGACTCGTCCTTGCGGCCGGCGCCGAGCAGCGCCCTGACGCCCTCCAGGCCCAGCCTATCGAACTTGTCGATGGCGCGCAGCACAGTAAGACGGCCAGCGGCGTTCTCATCGCCGGCGAGACCGATCGCCTCCATGATGCCGTCGAGGACCTTGCGGTTGTTGACGCGCACCACATAGGAGCCGCGGGGTATGCCGAGCTTCTCCATGGTGTCGGCGGCCATCATGCAGATCTCGGCATCGGCCGCGACAGAAGCCGAGCCCACGGTGTCGGCATCGAATTGCATGAACTGGCGGAAGCGGCCGGGGCCGGGCTTTTCGTTGCGGAAGACATAACCGGCGCGATAGCTGCGATAGGGTTTGGGCAGGGCGTCGAAATTCTCGGCGACGTAGCGGGCGAGCGGTGCGGTCAGGTCATAGCGCAGCGACAGCCACTGCTCGTCATCGTCCTGGAAGGAAAACACGCCTTCATTGGGCCGGTCCTGGTCAGGCAGGAATTTGCCGAGCGCATCGGTATATTCGACGAAGGGCGTCTCGACCGGGTCGAAGCCATAGCGCTCATAGACTTCCTGGATCACCGAAACCATGGCGCGCGTTGCCGCGATCTCGCCGGCATTGCGGTCGACAAAACCGCGTGCCTGTCTTGCCTTCAATTTCTGCTTCTTCTCGCCCGACATCGCTGCAAACCTTCAAAATTCTTGCCGCTGTTTAGGCAGCAAAACCGGCTGGGGCAAGTTTTGGCGCAAGAATTATCGCTGGCGATCCGCAATTGCCGGTCAAAAGCCTGCGATGAAGACGCAGTCTGTGTCTTGCCTTGCTGGGTCAAATAGCGGAACCCTAAGCACAGCCTCCCGATATCACCCACGAATGGGCAATATCAGGAAGAATCTCTTGGGCGTGCTGAATGATCGTGGTGGGGAGGCTGGACGGCATGACGAAACGACGGCTGGCGATCATCGAGGCCCCCAGCAATCTGGGATTGATGGCGCTGGGCGACGATGCGGAGCCGGGAACGCGGCATGCCCCGGCAACGTTGCGCCAGCTCGGCCTGCATGACCGGCTGGCAGCGGAGCACGTCGTCACGGTGGAGCCGCCGCCCTATAGCCGCGACGACCAACGTCGCATCAATATCCGCAACATCGACGCCATTGCCGAATATTCCATACGTCTGGCCGATGCCGTGGAAGAGGCTGTCGAGGCCGGGTATTTTCCCCTGGTCCTCGGCGGCGATTGCAGCATCCTGATCGGTTCGATGCTCGGCCTGGCGCGGCAGCGTGAGGCCGCTCTCCTCTATGTCGACGGCCATACGGATTTCTACCTGCCCGAGCAATCGGCCACGGGCGGCGGTGCCGGCATGGATCTGGCCTTGGTGACCGGATGGGGTCCGTCGGCCCTGACCGACCTGGAAGGGCGCTGGCCCTATGTAACGACACGGCGGGTCGCCGCCCTGGCCAATCGCGATCACGAGGGGGTGCCTCCGAGCTCTATTCCGGCTATTGCCGAGTCCGGCATGGTCTACAGGCCCTTGGAACGGCTTCGCGACGAGGGGATGGAGGCCTGCGTCAACGCAGCCCTGAACCTGATCGATGCCGACAGGGAAGGGTTCTGGATCCATTTCGACGTCGACGCCATCGACAGCCGGCTGATGCCGGCGGTCGACTCCCCGCAGGCGGACGGCCTCGACTGGAAGGAGGCGGCTGCGCTGCTCGCCACCGCCCTGAAACGGGGCGCTCTTGGCCTGCAGGTGACGATCTACGATCCCAGCCGCGATCCCGGACACGCAGCCGGGAAGGCATTGATCGAATGGCTCGTCGATGTCCTGGCGACCGAAGCCTGACCGGGCCGGAGCGAAACGGCGTTTCAGCGGCGTCGCGTGACGATACGCACCACATAGATGAAGGCGAGAAGAAACGCGATCAGGATGAGCCAATGTATGATCGCGAACCCGCCCATGGTGACCTCCAGAATTTGAGAACCTGAAGGTTAGCAGGAGTGACGCTGGGGTGACAGCGTTTGATGCGGCCCTTGCCAATGCACGGGGCAGTTCCTAATTTTGTCATTATTGTTCTGTTTTTAAGCAATTTGGATTAAATCTTCAGCCGGACCGATACAGATGCGCTCGGCAGGTGCATCGGATCTAAGAATATAATCTTGATGCACGCGGTTTACATGGCTTCATTTTCACGAATCTTTGCTAAAAAGATACTAGAGATTGGCCTTGTGGTTGCTCTCTTGAGTATTCCTGATGTAATATTTTCTTATTTCGGGTGGGATATCGCTCCGTTCCGGACAAGGGAATATTTTGTAACATTATTGTCATTTTCTGTGCTCTTCGCCCTCTCGGCCGGCACATGGTTCAGAATACTCATCATTGTCGTGGTGTTCTTGAATCAGGCCATCTGGCTAAGTTCTCTCGCCTATTTCGGGGCGCCGCTCACGCCCGAGCAGGTCAGGCTGTTTTTCAGCGATACGGCCGATTCCGTTTCGACCGGGTTGCAGGTCCAGAGCGAATTCCTGCTGCCGATACTTCTGGCACTGGCAACGGCCGTCTTGCTCGGGGTGCTCACGCTGCTTCGCCCCTTGCGGACCGGTCGATCCTGGGCATTCTCCTTCCTGCTCGTATTGGCGCTCGGCGGCGTCGCGGCGCGATGGGAACTGCACAAATTGCCGAGTGTGGTGCAGGCCAATACCTATTCCGCTTCCTTCATCTCCAGTGCCAATGCGGGCGTGCTGGCGTATCGCGCCAGCCGGGCGCCCGCGCCTCCGGCTTCCCTCAATGGCCTGGCCGATCATGTCTTCGGCGAGGCCGAGATACCGGAGGGCCGGGCGACCGTCGTGTTCGTGATGGGGGAATCCATCAATCCGGTGCGGATGTCGCTTTTCGGCGCGGCACGACAGACCACCCCCCGTCTCGATCACCTGTTCAGGGAGCCGCCGGCAGGGTGGCGGATGTTTGCCAAGATTGGCTTTTCCGGCGGCGTGGCAACGCTTGCCAGCGTTCCCTCCGCTCTGAGGCTCGTTTATTTCCCCAATTTGCCGGAACGGCAGCCGGTGAACGTTTTCGACATCGCCAAGGATCGCGATTTCGCCAGCTATTACTATTCGGCACAGGCTATTCACACCATGCAGATTGCCGGTGGAGCCCGGCATGCCCGTGAGTCGAAGACGGTGGAGACCTATGACGAAACGGCCGAAAAATCGGCCGAGGAGTCGCTTGCCGACGACGTCAAGGGCGTGCCGCCGGCCGCGCGGCGCTTCGTCTATGTCCATCAGCGCGCCGATCACGAGCCTTATCTCGACAATTGCAAGAAATATGCGGGCGAGTTCCAGGTATTCTCGCCACCCGACGCCAATGCGGACGAGGCGCGGCGGGCACGCTACGACACCGGCCTGCAGTGCTGGGACCGCAGCACCAGCGATATCATCGACACCATGCTGGCCGAGAAGGATCCGGTCTATATCTTCGTCACCTCCGATCATAACGAGCTGATGGGCGAGGATGGGCTGTGGGGACACCTGATCCGCCACCTGCGGACGGCAGTCGTGCCAGTGATGCTGATGACCAACAGACCGGACTCGGCGATCGCCAACGCCTTCCGCCAACTCGATCGTCCCACCCAGTTCCAGCTCATGCAATTGACGGCGCAAGCGATGGGCAAGACGGTTGCGATCAAGCAATATGATCCGTCGGTCTTTTATGTGAACGGCACCATGCCCTTCGGCCAGGCCAAATATATGAAGGTCGAGCGCCTGCCGGGCGACGAATACCAGATATCCCACTATGCCAGCGACGGCTCGCCGGCCGAGCCTCCAGAACATCTTTCGCTGAAGGGCGTGCCGAGGGAGCCCGGACATCTGGGCTCCTGACGGATTTTACAGAGCGTCGCACCGGAAAGTGGACGCGGGTCAACGTCGCTGGCGGAAGAAATCCTGCAGCAAGGTGCGCGACGCGCTGGCGTGAATGCCGGAATAGACTTCGGGACGGTGATGACAGGTGGGGGAAGCATAGAATTGCACGCCGTTCTCCACTGCGCCGCCCTTGGGATCGTCGCAGCCGAAATAGAGTCGCCGGATGCGGGCAAAGGAGATTGCGGCTGTACACATCGGGCAGGGTTCGAGCGTGACATAGAGGTCGGCGCCGATGAGGCGCTCGCTGCCCAGCACCTGCGCGGCAGCGCGGATGGCAAGCATTTCGGCATGGGCGGTGGGGTCCTTTAGCGCCAAGGTGCGGTTTCCTTCGCGCGAAAGCACCACTCCGTCCTTGACGACAACCGCGCCGACGGGTACCTCCCCGCGACCTGCGGCAGCACGTGCTTCCTCCAGCGCCAGTTCCATGATCGAGCGCTTCATCTCGTGACAAGCCGCCTTTTCTGCTAAAGCGTTTCACGATCCCTGCGGATCGGAAGGACGCCCCTCTTTTCAAGGAGTTTTGGAATACCCTCCGATACGATGGTAGCGGGGGCCATTCCAGCAACAATCCATGTCCGACGATAAACGATCTGGCGGCGGCGGCCGCAAGCCCCCAAGCGGGGGCAAGAAGCCATTTGGCCCCAAAAAGACCTCCTCTGACGCTGGACCTCGTCGGCGCGGTGTGGATGGCGACGCGCCCCCACGCCGTTCCTTCCGGGATCGCGACGAGGGCGGCGAGAGCCGCCGGGAGCGTCCGGCCCGTTCCTTTGCCGAACGACAGGATGGCGAGCGTCGTCCGGCCCGTTCCACGCCGCGGGAAGGTGGGGATTTCCAGGCCCGCCCCGCCCGCCGCCCGTTCCGCGAGCGCGACGGCGGCGAGGAGCGTCCCAAGCCTCGCCGCTTCGAGGACCGCAGCGAGCGCGTGGAGGGTGGCTTTCGGCCGCGCCGCGATGCAGAGCGCGGGGAGGGTGGCGAGCGCTCCTTCAGCCGCAAGCCCGGCCGGAGCACCGGCGACGGGGAACGGCCCTTCGCGCCGCGCCGCTTCGATACTTCCGTCGAACCGCGGGAGGGCGGCCGCAAGGCTTTCGAGCCGCGTTTCGATGATCGGCAGGAAGAACGCGGGCAGGAAAAACGCAGCCCGAAGCGTCCGCCGCGTCGTGCCGAGCCCAAGGCCGAAGCTGCGG
Source organism: Labrys sp. KB_33_2 (assembly GCF_052114505.1). Classification (NCBI taxonomy): domain Bacteria; kingdom Pseudomonadati; phylum Pseudomonadota; class Alphaproteobacteria; order Hyphomicrobiales; family Xanthobacteraceae; genus Labrys; species Labrys sp. KB_33_2. The sequence goes on from NZ_JBFREW010000001.1 coordinate 424,245, forward strand.
CCGCAGCCGAGGCAGGCGCCTTTGCCGGCGAGCGCGTCGCCAAGGTGATCGCACGAGCTGGCCTCGGATCGCGCCGCGACGCCGAGACCTGGATCGAGGAAGGCCGGGTTGCCGTCAATGGCGAAGTGCTGACCAGCGCGGCGCTCAACGTTCTGGCTGATGACAAGATCACGGTCGACGGCAAGCTCCTGCCCCGGCGTGAGCGCACGCGGTTGTGGCTCTATCACAAGCCGCGCGGCCTGGTGACCACGGAAAAGGATCCCGAAGGGCGTCCTACCGTGTTCGAGAACCTCGATCCGTCCCTGCCGCGCGTGATGTCGATCGGCCGGCTCGACATCAACACCGAAGGCCTGCTGCTGCTGACCAATGACGGCGGTTTGGCGCGTCAGCTCGAATTGCCTAAGACCGGCTGGCTGCGGCGCTATCGCGTGCGGGCCTTCGGCGAGACCGACCAGGTCCAGCTCGACGCACTGTTCGAAGGGCTGACGATCGACGGCGTCGACTACGGACGCATCGAGGCTCGCCTCGACAAGGAGCAGGGGTCCAATTCCTGGCTGACTCTGGGGCTGCGCGAAGGCAAGAACCGCGAAGTCAAGAATGTGCTGGGCTCCATTGGTCTGGAGGTCAACCGTCTGATCCGAGTTTCCTATGGGCCGTTCCAACTCGGCGATCTTGCCGAGGGTGCCGTCGAGGAAGTGAAGACCCGGGTTCTGATGGATCAGCTCGGTCCCGACCTGATTGCCGAGGCCGGCTGCGAATTCGAAGCACCGATCCATGAAGCCGTCGGCGAGAAACCGGCCAAGGCTGCAGCCAAGCCCGCCAAAGGCGGTCCGGTGCGCGGGCTGCGGGTCAAGTCCGAGGAAGGGGGCAAGGAACGCGTGATGCGCGGCAGTTTGGTCGAGGATCGACATGGCCGCCGTGTGCTCGTTCAGCGCGTTACCGACCTTCCTGATGACAAGCCGGCCCGGCGCAAGCCTGTCCGCTCGCGTGACGAGGCGGGCGGCGATCGTCCCTTCAAGCCGCGCCCCGCTTTCCGTGATCGCGACGAAGGTGGCGAGCGTCCGCGCAAGCCGTTCCGTGCCCGCAGCGAAGAGGGCGGTGACCGTCCCTTCAAGCCGCGCCCCGCTTTCCGTGATCGCGACGAAGGTGGCGAGCGTCCGCGCAAGCCGTTCCGTGCCAGCAGCGAAGAGGGCGGTGACCGTCCCTTCAAGCCGCGTCCGTCCTTCCGTGATCGCGACGAAGGTGGCGAGCGTCCGCGCAAGCCGTTCCGTGCGCGCAGCGAGGAGGGCGGCGACCGTCCGTTCAAGCCGCGTCCGTCCTTCCGTGACCGCGACGAAGGTGGCGAGCGTCCACACAAGCCGTTCCGTGCGCGCAGCGAAGAGGGCGGTGATCGTCCGTTCAAGCCGCGTCCGTCCTTCCGTGACCGCGACGAAGGTGGCGAGCGCCCGCGCAAGCCTTTCCGCCCGCGGGGCGAAGAGGGTGGTGATCGTCCCTTCAAGCCGCGCACTCCCTCCCGCGATGGAGATGGCGAGCGTCCGCGCAAGCCTTTCCGCCCGCGGGGCGAAGAGGGTGGTGATCGTCCCTTCAAGCCGCGCACTCCCTCCCGCGATGGAGATGGCGAGCGTCCGCGCAAACCTTTTCGCTCGCGTGATGAGGGGAGCGGTGATCGTCCGTTCAAGCCGCGTGCCCCCTTCAGGGATCGCAATGAAGGCGGTGAGCGTCCCTCCAAGCCGCGTCCCGGCGGTAAGCCGGGCGGCTCGCCGCGCCGGGGGCGTTGACGGGCTGGTCGATGCGTATCGTCGGCGGGCAATTTCGCGGCAAGCAATTGGCGACACCGAAGTCGGACGCGATCCGGCCGACTTCGGATCGCCTGCGTGAAACCCTGTTCAACATCCTGGCCCATGGCTATGACAATCCCGTGCGCGATGCCCGGGTGATCGACTTGTTCGCCGGCACCGGGGCTCTCGGTTTCGAGGCTCTGTCGCGTGGCGCCAGCTTTGCCACCTTCGTCGACGAGGGCGCGGAGGCACGCGGCCTGATCCGCGGCAATATCGAGGCGATGTCCCTGGGCGGACGCACCCGGCTGTTTCGCCGGGACGCCACCAAGCTCGGCATGATCGGCCCGAGCGAGCCCTTCTCGCTTGCCTTCCTCGACCCACCCTATGGCAAGGGGCTGGCTTCCCTTGCCCTCGCCAGCCTCGCCAATGGCGGCTGGCTGGCCAAGGGAGCCTTGTGCGTGGTCGAGGAAGCGACGGATGCGCCTCTGGAAGCGCCGCCCTCCTTCGCCCTGGCCGATCAGCGCGATTATACGGGCACCAGGCTGACCTTCTTCAGCTACGAGCCGGGCTGACCGCTACTTCAGTCGCTTCCGCTCCCCCTGCCTTGCTGCCCTAGTCCGACGACATCACGGAGAGGGAAAAGGCTATCGCGACGGCTGTGACACTGGAAGTGCGTTGCCGCATGCGTAACGGGTCCGATCAGCAACCGGTGATCGAGCGGGCAAGGGCGATGTGCATGGTGGCCAACTCTCTGCGCCGCGGCATGCCTGCTAGCATCGAGATGGCGGCGTGAACGGGCGCATCGGCGACATACGCAATCTGGAGAAGCATGCAGAAAAGGATCGCAGAAGCCAGGAGGATGGCTTTCTTCTGACCTATACCTTGCTAGGTCCATGCTCCAGGAGGTAAGGGATACTTCACTTCACCCGTTTTCTACCCATATTGGGTGGACCCCTTCGCTTTCCCTCCCGATCGGACCTTCTATGACGCTTGCGCTTATCCCCGGTCTCGGCGGTGCTTCCCATGCCCAGGGCCCGGCGATCACGGATTTCACGCTTCCCAACGGCCTGCATGTCGTGGTCATTCCCGACCGCCGTGCGCCGGTGGTCACCCACATGGTCTGGTACAAGGTGGGTGGGGCGGACGAACCCAAGAGCAAGTCGGGCATCGCGCATTTCCTTGAACATCTGATGTTCAAGGGCACGGAGAAGAATCCGGGTGGCTTTTCCAAGCAGGTCGCCGAACTCGGCGGGCAGGAGAACGCTTTCACCTCTTATGACTATACCGCCTATTTCCAGCGGGTGGCCAAGGAGCATCTCGGCGCCATGATGGCGTTCGAGGCCGACCGCATGACCGGGCTGGCCCTCACCGACGAGGTCGTCAATCCCGAGCGCAATGTCGTGCTCGAAGAGCGCAAGATGCGCGTCGACAACGATCCCAATTCCCAATTGGCCGAGGAGATTGCCTCGACCCTGTTCACGCACCATCCCTATGGTACGCCGATCATCGGCTGGGAGGACGAGATCGAGGGCTTGACCCGGCAGGACGCCATCGATTTCCACAACCGTTTCTACACGCCGAACAATGCCACGCTGATCGTGGCCGGTGACGTGACGGCCGAGGAGGTGCGCGAACTGGCCGAGAGCCATTACGGCCCGGTGGCCCGGCGCGCCGATCCGCCGCCACGCCGGCGACCGCAGGAACCCAGGCAGCGTGCCGACCGCCGCGTTCGTCTGGCCGACAAGCGGGTGGAGCAGCCGATCTATCAGCGTCATTGGCGCGCTCCTTCCTATATCCAGGCCCGCAATGGCGAGGGCGAGGCGCTCGATCTTCTGTCGCAGATCCTTGGCGGCGGGCAGACCTCGCGGCTTTATCGCGCCCTGGTGGTCGACAAGAAGGTGGCGTCGGCGGCCGGCGCCTTTTATGGCGGCTCCGCCGTGGACGAGACGCGCTTCGGCGTCTGGGCCATCCCGATGCCAGGCGTCAGCTTCGAAGCGCTGGAGGCGGCTGTTGACGAGGAGATCGGCCGTGTCGTCGAGGAGGGCGTCAGCGAGGCGGAACTGGAGCGTGCCAAGACACGCCTTGTCGCCGATGCGATCTATGCCCAGGACAATCAGTCGACCTTGGCGCGCTATTATGGCGCCACCCTGTCCGTCGGCGGCAAGGTGGAGGATCTGCAGCTCTGGCCGCAGCGCATCGCCGCTGTGCCGGCCGGGCGGCTGCCGGAACTGGGCCGTGCCGTCCTGCTGGAGGGCAAGTCGGTGGTCGGCCTGCTCGAAGGGCAGGCCTGATCCGTTTCGAACCGCCATCGCGGGCGCAGCCAAGCAATCCGGCCGCGCCGCATTTGATTATCTGGATTGCTTCGCCGCGCCTCCAATGGCGGGACAGTCTTGCAGCGGCGCGTCAGTCCAGGAGCAAAACGCGTTTAAGTGGAAACGTCTTTTTGCTCTAACTCTTTGTTTCAACGCGTCTTTGCGATTCTTGACGGTTCCGCCAGATCGCCAGACGCTCTTGCCGTCATTGCCGGCTTTGCCGGCCATGACGATCGGCTTTTGTGAACGAGTGTTTCCATGATCCAGAAGATCGTCTCGCCCCTTGGCATTGAAGCCTGGCTGGTCGAGGACTATGCCGTGCCCGTCATCGCAATCGACTTCGCCTTCAAGGGGGGAGCCGCACAGGATCCGGCCGACCGGCCAGGCCTGGCCCATATCATGTCGGCGCTGTTCGACGAGGGCGCCGGTCCCCATGACGACGAGGCCTTCCAGCGCCTGATGGAGGAGAATGCGGTCGAGTTGTCGTTCCATGCCGCGCGCGACCAGATCAATGGTTCGCTGCGCACCCTGGCCGACCGCAAGGCCTTCGCCTTCGATCTTCTGCACTATGCCGTCAGCGAACCGCGCTTCGAGGAAGCCGCGGTCGAGCGCGTGCGCCAGAGCCTGCTTGCCAGCTTGCGCCGCGAGGCCGGTGATCCCAACGCCATGGCATCGCTGGCTTTTTTTGCAGGGCTTTTCCCCGACCATCCCTATGGCCGCCCGTCGCGCGGCACCCTGGAGAGCGTCGGCGCCGTCAGCCGCGACGAGATCGCGGCGCAGCATCGGCGCCTGCTGGCAAAGGATGGGCTGACGGTGTCCATCGTCGGCGCCATTGATGCCCATGACGCCGAGGAAATGCTGGACACGGTGTTCGGCTCGCTACCGACCACGGCCCTGCTGCAGCCGGTGCCCGAAGCGGAACTCGCCGGCTTGGGCGTGCGCAAGATTATTGACCTCGACGTGCCGCAGACGGTGCTGCAATTCGCTACGCCCGGCGTGAAGCGCGACGATCCAGACTTCATGGCCGCCTTCCTGCTCAATCACATCTACGGTGGCGGCAGCTTCTCTTCGCGCCTGTTCCAGAAAGTGCGGGAGGAGAGGGGCCTGGCCTATTCGGTCTCCACCCAGCTCGGCGCACTTGCCCGGGCTGCCTTCGTCGGTGGTGGCGTCGCCACCCGCAATGACAAGGCTGCCGAAAGTCTCGCCATCATCGAGGCTGAGATGGCCGAACTCGCCCGCAATGGGCCCGCCGCCGCCGAATTGGAAAGCGCCAAGAAATACATCACCGGCTCTTATGCGCTGCGCTTCGATTCATCGACCAAGATCGCCAACCAGCTCACCATGATCCAGATCGAGCAGCTCGGCATCGATTTCATCGACCGCCGCAACGGCTTGGTCGAAGCGGTGACACTGGACGATACCAAGCGCGTGGCTCGACGCATGTTCGGGGGCGGCAAGCCCTTCGTCGTCGCCGTCGGGCGTCCGGAGGGATTGTCCTAAGCCGAGCTTTTCGGCGAGGCCAACGGAGCAGCGCCAAGAAAATAGCGGTGATCCGCAAGAAATGGCGAGAAAAGCGAGCCGTCCCGATCGTTCTCTTCTCGCCGGGCAAGGTTAAATCGTTCTGCTTACGTCACACTGACTATTGCACGAAGGGGCTGTCTGCATCACCCTGTCGCTCGTCGAGAAGCGGCGGGGGTCGCTGATGCGGGAGGATGTCATGACGCTTTGGAGTGTTTCGGCTGTCGTCCTTGTTGGCCTGATGGCAGCAAGCTGTGCGACCAGTGGTTCTGGAACTTCGCGTGGTTCCGACGTCAGCGGCGCTGCCGTTGCCGTGTCGTCCGGGCGCGTCAGCAAGATCGATCAATTTTCCTACATCACCCCCGCCTGCAGGGAAGTGCCCGGCGTTGCGGCCCATGTCACCAAGCAGGCAGCCTATGGCCGGGCGAGCATCCGCCGGGCGCGCGACTTTTCGCCCTATGAGGCCGGCAATTCCAGTGCCGGCTGCAATTCGAAGCGTGTGCCGGTCTGGCAAGTACTCTACAGCTCTGCCCCCGGCTATCATGGTCCCGATCAATTTGCCTATCGCAAGGCTTTTCCCGACGGCAAGGTGCTCGACGTCGTCGTCAATGTCGACGTGCAATGAGCAAAGCACGTTCATGACTGAACGCCTGTACGCTTTAGCTCCTCGTTTCCAGCCAATCCTACGGATTGGCTGGAGCGTCTCGGTGAAGCGAGTCCGTCTCATCGCAAAACGCCTTGGAGTCTGAGGCACGTCTGCCGGCCGTTCCGATGGCCGGTCCCATGGTGTATTGTCTCAAGCACGTGATGCATTCGTTCCCCAGGTGGGGGAGAGAATGTATCAAGTCTTTGATTTCGCGCCTGATTTCTCACTGGTGAAAATCAGTCGCCGATGGACGATTCGCCCCATGGCCATCCGCGCTCTTCCCCAGATCCTGATCGACCGCATCGCTGCCGGCGAAGTGGTGGAGCGGCCGGCAAGCGCCGTGAAGGAATTGGTGGAGAACGCCATCGATGCCGGTGCCAGTCGGATCGAGGTCGTCACCGAGGGAGGCGGGCAGCGCCTGATCCGCATCGTCGATGATGGTTCGGGCATGTCGTCCGAGGATCTGGCCTTGGCCGTGCAGCGGCATGCCACCTCCAAACTGCCGACGGAAGATTTGCTCGCTATCAACACGCTGGGCTTTCGCGGCGAAGCCTTGCCGTCCATCGCCTCGGTGTCGCGCCTCAGCATCACCACACGCGAGCGTGGCGCCGCGACGGGGGCGATGATCGCCATCGAGGCGGGCGAGCACCAGGCGATCCGCCCGGCCGCCATCGGGGAGGGCACTCGCATCGAGGTGCGCGATCTCTTCTATGCCACGCCGGCCCGTCTGAAATTCCTCAAGACCCAGCGTACCGAGGCGGCGGCGATCGGCGATATCGTCAAGCGCCTCGCCATGGCCAATCCCGCCATTGCCTTTACCCTCGCGGGCGAAGATCATTCGCCCTCGACCTGGCCTGGTGGTGACGAGGAGACGCGCCTGGGTACCTTGCTGGGGGCCGATTTCATCGACAATGCGATCGCCATCGACGTGACGCGCGGCGATACTCGCTTGCATGGCCATATCGGCTTGCCGACTTTCAATCGGGGTACGGGGCAGCATCAATATCTATTCGTCAACGGGCGGCCGGTGCGCGACAAGCTGCTGCTGGGCGCCGTACGCGGCGCCTATGCCGATCATCTCCCCAAGGACCGTTTTCCGGTTCTGGCCCTCTTCCTCGACATTGCCCCGCAGAATGTCGACGTGAATGTCCATCCGGCCAAGGCCGAGGTCCGCTTCCGGGACGGTGGCCTGGTGCGCGGCCTGATCGTCTCGGCCATCCGCTCTGCGCTGGAACGCGAGTCCGGCCGCAGCTCGAGCGGCAATGCCGATGTCGCCCTCGGCCTGCTTGCGCGCAGTCTCGAGCGCCCCGCCGATCTCGACTGGGACTGGCGGGCTTCGCCCGCAGCGCCTCGCCCGGGGGGGGGCGGCACGGGCGGCGGTGGAAGCGGCTTTGCCGCGCCGGCCCAGGCCGGATTCGACACGCTGGTGCTGCCTTCCGCCGATGCGCGGGCCACGGTGGTATCTCCCGCGCCCGACAGCCTCGACCGGCCGCTTGGCGCGGCGCGCGCCCAGCTACATGAGACCTATATCGTGGCGCAGACCCGGGAGGGCGTCGTCATCGTCGACCAGCATGCCGCCCATGAGCGCCTCGTCTATGAGCGCTTGAAGCGGGAGCGCGCGGCTGCCGGCGCCAAGTCGCAATTGCTGCTGATCCCGGAAGTCGTGGATCTCGATCCCGCCGATGTCGAGCGCCTGACGGCAGCGGGTGAGGATCTGGCGGCCCTCGGCCTGGTGGTGGAACCGTTCGGGTCGGGTGCCCTGCTAGTCCGGGCTACGCCGGCCGCACTGGGCACGACCGATCCGGCTGCGCTCATCCGCGACCTCGCCGACGGCTTTGCCGAATGGGGGTCGGAGATCGTGCTGGAACGGCGCCTGGACCATGTCGCCGCCACCATGGCCTGTCACGGTTCCGTGCGGGCCGGGCGACGCCTGTTGCCAGCCGAGATGGATGCGCTGCTCCGCGAGATGGAGATCACGCCCAATTCCGGCCAGTGCAATCACGGCCGGCCGACCTATGTGACGCTGAAGCTCAGCGACATCGAGGCCCTGTTCGGGCGGCGATAAGCTCGGCGGTATATAAAAGAAAAGGCCGGTCCAGCTCCATCGAGAGATGGAGCTGGACCGGCCATCGGCATTGTGCTTGCTTGAGCGCTTCTTACTTGACCTTTTGGGTCTTGAACACTCGGTCGTACCAGGACTCGCTCTTGTTGCCTTCGGAGGGCAGGGGCTCATTGCCGGCCAGCGGCGCCGAGGCGAGCGGCTTGCGGTAGCCCACCGGCGGCTCGGTCAGCGAGCGGCGCGGCGGCTCGACGCCGGCGGCGAGCGGTGTGGTGTCCTCGCCAAGATTGAGGCGCTTCTGCAATTCGCTGGGCTTCAAAGGCCGGGAACTGGCCTTGGCGGCATCGAAGGGTTCGGGCTCGGTGGGAGCGCCAGAACCTGGAACGCGGCCAGCCGCCATCTCATCAGGGGAGAGACGGCCATCGCCATGCTCGGCCTTGCCGCGCGGAATGACGCCGGAGGCCTTGCGCTTCTTGTAGTCTGGGTCCACCGGCCAGTTCGGATCATTGTCGGAAGTCGCGGCCGTACCAGGCGGCGGCAGGTCGAGCTTGCCCGGTTTTGCCAGCGGCGCACGGTCGGAATAGTTGATAGCCGGGGCATCGTCGCCGGTGCCGAGCATCTTCTGGAAGAAGTTCTGCCCAAGGGACTGCGCATTCGCTGCGCCGGCCGGCGCCAGGGCAACCAGTGCCGTCGCCGCAGCCAGGCCAAGCCAAATCTTTGTCCGCATCCTATATCCCAATCACTGCTAGATTTCGGTGCAAATTCCGGGAGAGATCTTCGCTCTACTGCCCGAAAAATGCGTCAAAACCAAGAAACCGATACACTTTCGGGCAACCAGTACCTGAAAAGTCAGGAGGACCCGTGCGTCTGTGGCTCTTTGTTCACCACCATGTCATACAACAGCAGGGCCACGCCCGCAACGATGGCGACATCGGCCAGGTTGAAGACATACCAGGAAAAATCGCCGGCATGGAGCAGGAAGAAGTCGGCGACGGCGCCGTAGAGCACGCCGTCTATGGCATTTCCGAGTGCGCCGCCGATGATCAGGCCGATGGCGACCGCGCCGATTTTCGTGGATATCCGGGCAAGCCAGGCCAGCAACAGCACCACCGCGGCGATGCGGAAGGATATCAGCGCCCAGCGGCCGAACTCGGTTTCCTGCTGGAACATGCCATAGGAAACGCCGCGGTTCCACACCAGCACGAATTGCAGATTGGGAGTCCAGTCGACCGGGCCTGAATTGGCGATGTCGTGGATATAGAGCGCCCAATATTTCTGGCCCTGGTCGATGGCGACGGCAAGAATTGCCGCCACCACGCCAAGGAATGAATGCCGTCCGATAAACCAGGACTTCATTGCTGAGCCCCTGCCGCCGCCTGCCATTCACGCATCGCCGCCGCATCGCGCGGCGTGATGTTGGGGAAGGCGGGATCAGCGGTACTGGGATCGAAATAGCGCCAGGAGCGCGCGCATTTGACGCCACCCGCCCGGCTGGGAACCACCGCGATACCGGGGACGCCGTCGAGGCGATAGGCCTCGGCGGGACCCTCGCCGGCCACCAGCGTCAACCCTGAGACGATGCAGACATCCTCGAAATCGACGCTGCGCAGCACCGCCAGCGTCGCCTCGTCGGCGACATGGACTGTTGGCGCGGCTTCCAGCGAGGAGCCGATGCGCTTGGCGGCGCGTTCATGCTCCAAAGCGCCGGTGACCACGCGGCGTGCCTCGCGCACCAGGTCCCACTTTTCGGCGAGTGCCGGATCGATCCAGGCCGGATCGGCCGCCGCGAAGGGCTGCAAATGCACGGAAGCTTGTTCACCGAAGCGCGAGGTCCAGGATTCTTCCATGGTGAAGCACAGCACCGGCGCCAGCCACGTGGCCAGGCAGGTGAAGAGCTTGTCGACCACACTCAGCGCCGCCCGACGGCGCAGGGACGATTTCGGATCGCAATAGAGCGCGTCCTTGCGCACGTCGAAGTAAAAGGCCGACAGGTCCGCCGTCATGAAGGTCGCGAGCAGTGCGACCACGCGCTTGTAGTCATAGCTTTCATAGGCGGTGCGCACTTCGCGATCGAGTTCGGCCAGCCGGTGCAGCATCAGCCGCTCGAGTTCCGGCATCTCGGCGGCGGCAACGGTGTCACCGGCCTCGAAATGGGCGAGCGTACCCAGCATCCAGCGCATGGTGTTGCGCAACTTGCGATAGGTATCCTCCACCGTCTTGAGGATTTCGGGGCCGATGCGCTGGTCGTCCGTATAGTCGGAGGTTGCCACCCACAGGCGCAGGATGTCGGCGCCCGAGCGCTTGATCACGTCCTGGGGATCGACGCCGTTCTTCAGGGACTTCGACATCTTCTTGCCGTCCTCCGCCATGGTGAAACCATGGGTGAGGACGATGTCGTAGGGCGCCCGTCCGCGCGTGCCGCAGCTTTCCAGGAGCGAGGAATGGAACCAGCCGCGATGCTGGTCGGAGCCTTCCAGATACATCACGGTATCATCGCCACCGTCGATCTTGCGCTGGATGCCGGCAAGGCCTGGGAAGTGCCTGGGATCCTCGAGCGTGAAGGCGTGGGTGGAGCCTGAATCGAACCAGACGTCGAGGATGTCGTCGACCTTGACCCAACCTTCGCCGGCCCGCGCGCCGAGGAAGCGCTCGGCGGCTCCTTCCTGGTACCAGGCATCGGCGCCTTCGGCCTCGAACGCCGCGGCGATGGCCTGGTTGACGGCCTCATCCTTGAGGATCTCGACGGCGCCGCCCGGCTTGTCGCGCATGAACACGGCGATCGGCACGCCCCAGGCACGCTGGCGCGAGACCACCCAGTCCGGGCGGTTGGCGATCATGCCGGTGATGCGGTTCTCGCCGGTGGCCGGCACCCATTGCGTCTGCCGGATGGCGTTAAGCGCGAGTTCGCGCAGCGAGGAGCCGTCGCCGAGCGTCGGCCCGATATCGTTGCGCAGAGCGCCGCCTTCCATGCGGACCGGCGTCGCTGCCGGCACCGTGCCTGGCGGCACGACATCGATGGGCTTGTCCATCGCGATGAACCATTGCGGCGTGTTGCGGAAGATCACCGGCTTCTTCGAGCGCCAGGAATGCGGGTACTGATGTTTGATGCGGCCGCGGGCCACGAGGTTGCCTTCGGCCACCAGCGCCTTGATCACCGCGTCGTTGGCATCACCCTTGTCGCCCTTCTCGGTGATGACGCGCTTGCCGGCAAAGCCCGGAGCATCAGCGGTGTAGAAGCTGTCGCCATCCACGGGATAGGGGATATAGGTGCTGATGCCGCGGGCGTTCAGTTCCCGCTGATGCGCGGTCCAGACGTCGAAGTCCTCGCGGCCATGGCTGGGGGCGGTGTGCACAAAGCCGGTGCCCGCCTCGTCGGTGACATGCTCGCCCTCGAGCAGGGGCACGACAAAGCCATAGAAGTGGTCGAAGCCCGCCAGCGGATGGGCGGCCGTAAGGCTCGCGAGTTCACCGGCCTCGACGCCGCCCACGCGCTCATAGGCCTCCACTTTGGCGGCCTTGAACACCTCTTCGGCGAGCTTGTCGGCCAGGATGAAGCTGTCGCCTGCCTTAGCCCAATTGTTCTCGGGTGCAGCAGTGACGCGGTAGAGGCCATAGGCGACGCGGCTCGAGTAGGCGATGGCGCGGTTGCCGGGAATGGTCCAGGGCGTGGTGGTCCAGGCCACGAAGGCAGCCTTGGCCACCTCGTCGCGCGTGGCCCCCGAGCGCACCGGGAATTTCGCCCAGATCATGTCGGAGGTATGATCCTCATACTCGATCTCGGCTTCGGCGAGCGAGGTCTTCTCCACCACCGACCACATCACCGGCTTGGAGCCACGATAGAGTTGGTCGCTCATGGCGAATTTCATGATCTCGCGGGCGATCTGCGCCTCGGCTGAGAAGGCCATGGTGAGATAGGGATGAGCCCAGTCGCCCTCGACGCCCAGGCGCTTGAACTCCTCGCGCTGCACGCCAACCCAATGCTCGGCGAAGGCCCGGCATTCGCGGCGGAACTCGACCAGTGGCACCTCGTCCTTGTTCTTGCCCTTGGCGCGGTACTGCTCCTCGATCTTCCATTCGATCGGCAGGCCGTGGCAGTCCCAGCCCGGCACATAGTTGGAATCGAAGCCGAGCATCTGCTGGGAGCGCGCCACCAAATCCTTCAGGATCTTGTTGAGCGCGTGACCGATATGGATGTTGCCATTGGCATAGGGCGGGCCGTCATGCAGCACGAATTTCGGCCGGCCGGCCGAAGCCTCGCGCAGGCGCTGGCGCAGATTCTGACTCTGCCAGCGCGCCAGGATCTCAGGCTCCTTCTGCGGCAAGCCGCCGCGCATGGGGAAGGCCGTCTGCGGCAGGAACAGGGTCTTGGAATAGTCGAAACCCTCAGGACTCGCCTTCGAGGCTTCGGCGGTCTCGCTGGAGGGGGACGCAACATCGGTCATGAACAGTGGTCCGTCGATACGGAGGAAAAGGAAAAGCGGCGCAAACCCGGACCTTCCGCGGAGCTCAGCCGAGCCCGCACGCGGAAGCCGGGACGATAATTCGGGCTATGCGCAACGCGTAATTCATAGCGCGCGTGATAGCAGGCTCTGCGCTCGGGATAAAGCGCGGAGGGAAGGAGAGGCCGGGATTTTCTGGGGCAGAGCCGCCTACGTTGCCCTAGCATGAGCTTCAGCCCCTCCCTATCTGCCATGAAGGCAGCCTTTGCGCTTGCTGGCCCTTTCACTGACATGCTCTGATCTGGAGTTCGAGAATGACCGGTTCGTCCGACTACACGCCCCCGAAGATCTGGACCTGGAACAAGGCGAATGGCGGTGCGTTCGCCAATATCAACCGGCCGATTGCGGGCCCCACCCATGACAAGGAATTGCCGGTCGGCCGTCATCCCCTCCAGCTCTATTCGCTAGGCACGCCGAACGGCGTCAAGGTCACCATCCTGCTGGAGGAATTGCTGGCTCGCGGCCACAAGGGCGCCGAATATGATGCCTGGCTGATCGAGATCGGCAAGGGCGACCAGTTCGGCTCGGGCTTCGTCGACGTCAACCCGAACTCCAAGATCCCGGCATTGCTCGATCGCAGCGGCGCCGAACCGATCCGGGTGTTCGAATCCGGCTCGATCCTGTTCTATCTCGCCGAGAAGTTCGGGGAATTCCTGCCCAAGGATGCCGCCGCGCGCGCGGAGTGCATGTCGTGGCTGTTCTGGCAAATGGGCAGCGCCCCCTATCTCGGCGGCGGCTTTGGCCATTTCTACGCCTATGCGCCGACCAAGATCGAATACGCCATCGATCGTTTCGCCATGGAGGTCAAGCGCCAGCTCGATGTGCTCGATCGCCGTCTGGCGCAGGTGGAATATCTGGCCGGCAGCGACTACACCATCGCAGACATGGCGGTGTGGCCCTGGTATGGCGGCCTCGCCAGGGGCTGGCAGTATGGCGCGGCCGAGTTCCTGCAGGTCGAGGACTACAAGAACGTGCAGCGCTGGGCCGAGGCGATCTTCCTGCGTCCGGCCGTGCAGCGCGGGCGAATGGTCAACCGCACCTCGGGCGAGCCGGCGAGCCAGTTGCGCGAGCGGCACGACGCCAGCGATTTCGAGACGAAGACGCAGGACAAGCTGGAAGCCGCGGGCTGAGGCGCGGCTCTCTCGGGATCGTCGGCGTCTCAGTGACAATCTTCATCGAAAATTGTCACGATTGCCTGCTCTTGAAGTACTGCGACAGATGGATGGGAAGAGCAGGCAAGGATGCCTGCGATCCCAGGACGGGTCGGCCTCACTGCAAGGGCGGTTTGCGCAGGAAGGCGTTGCGATCGGCCGATTTGACGCGAAGCCAGCTCTCCCGGCCACCGCGCAGCACGCGCATCGGCACTTCTACGCCCGCGGGCCCGCCGCTCCACACCTTGCGATAGAAGTCGGCAAGGCCCTGGACTTCCTCGTTGCGGATGTCCGAAATGACGTCGCCCGCCTTCAGTCCCGCCTTGGCCGCCGGTGAGCCCTTGGCCACGCTGGCGACCACGACCTTGCCGTTGCTTTCCGCCGAGAAGGCGCCGAGCCAGGGACGCGGCGGCTTATCGACCTGGCCACGCGTCAGGAGATCGTCGAGAATGGGCGGCAGGAGGTCGATGGGCACGACCATGTTGATGTCGAAATCCTCGCCGCCCCGTTCCATCTGCAGGAGCAGGGAGCCTATGCCCAGCAGCCTGCCGTCTTCGCCAACCAGCGCCGCACCGCCCCAGGCAGGATGGGCGGGTGCGATGAAGATCGCCTCATCGAGCAGATATTCCCAATAGCCTGCAAATTCCTGCTTGGCCACGATGCGGGCCTCGACATGGCGCCCCGTGCCGTCGACGAAAACGGCTTCCTCGCCGACCGCCGTCTTGCCGGAACTGCCAAGCCCCAGGGCCGGCAGGCCGAGTTGGCCGAGCGCCTGCAACAGGCCGAAGCCTGTTGTCTGGTCATAGGCCAGGACATGGGCGGGAACCACACGCCCCTCCTGCGTGGTCAGCCAGACCTCGTCGGCTTCGGTGACGAGATAGCCGATGGTGAGCACCAGCCCGTCGTCGCGGATGACCACGCCACTGCCTTCACGCTCGGTGCCGAGCGCAGCCGCGGTGAAGGCGTCCTGTGGAATCCTGGCCCGCACGGCCACGACCGAGCGCATGATCGAACGAAGTGTCATCGCTTTCATCTTGGTGAAGGGCGCCTGCAGCAAGGCAGCATGCGCAATACCCGCAATCCGGGCAATGAAGATTTCCTAGAGGTATGCAGCCTGGCGTCGTGCTGCAAGGGCATAAGGGGAAGCGCCATGATGACGGGAGGCCGATCGCGGCTGGCCGATCTGGTCGCTTGAAGGCTTCTTCCTGGCGAGTTTCGCGCCGTATCGGCCGGACCGCACTCAGCTCCGTTTCGCGAACCAGATCACGTGCCGGGCGCCGCTGCGCCCCTTGTTGGCGCGCACGCGAACTTCGTCCACCGCAAAGCCCGCTTGATGCAGCCGCCGGGCAAAGGCCGAGGAAGAACCTTGCGACCACACGGCCAGCAGGCCGCCTGCGGTCAGTGCTCCCCGTGCCGCCGCGAGGCCTTCCAGGCTGTAGAGGCGATCATTGCCGGCATGGGTCAGCCCTTCCGGACCGTTGTCGACGTCGAGCAGGATCGCGTCGAAACGGCGCCCGGAGCGGATCATTCTGTCGACATCGCCGAGCTCGATGCTGACGCGCCGATCATCGAGGCTGCCTGCGAAGATCTCGGCCATGGGCCCCCGGGCCCAGGTGACGACGGAGGGCACCAGTTCGGCGACCACGATCTCGGCATCCTCGGGAAAGCTTGCCAGGGCGGCGCGCAGGGTGAAGCCCATGCCGAGCCCGCCGATCAGGATGCGCGGATGCTTGCGTGCCGCCAGGCGCTCGGCGGTCATCGTCGCCAGCGCCTCTTCCGAGCCGCTGAGCCGGCTGTTCATCAGCTCGATGCTGCCGAGCCTGATCGAGAATTCACTACCGCGCTGCTTGAGGCGCAGTTCTGCGCCGCCATTGGGGATCGTCGCGGTGTCGAGGTGTTTCCAGGGAATCACGGCAGGCTCTTTCCAGACAGGCGCGGATAGCCTTCTCCCCTTGTGGGAGAAGGTGCTCCGAAGGGGCGGATGAGGGGTTTCGCGACAGTACTTAAAGAATGGTGCGACCGCTCATCTGACCTCGCTACGCTCGGCCACCCATGGCACTTCTATCGGAAGTGCCCGGTCCCGCAAGGGGGAGAAGGCTATCCGTGCCTTTCCTATAGATCGTTGTCCTATCCAATGCGCGCCATCACCATGCCGGCCGTCACGGTGGCACCAGCTTGGACTTCCTGCGCCAGCTTTCCGGTCCTGTGTGCCTTGACCTGCATTTCCATCTTCATCGCCTCCATCACGGCGACGACATCGCCCTCCGCGACCTCGGCGCCGTCTTCCACTTGCCAGGAGCGCAGTGTGCCGGCCATCGGCGCGACCACAGCATCGGGCGAGACTTCGGCTTGCGCGGCTGCTGCCGGCGCCGCTGATGGCACGGCCTGGAGGCCGCCCAGCAAGGCGGGGGGCAGACCCAGAGTGACGCGCCGGCCGTCGATCTCCACGGCGGTGCGCAGCAATGTCGCCGCCGGCAGCGGTTCTGGCCGCGTGGCGGCTGCAAGGGTGGCGGCAAAGTCGGTCTCGATCCAGCGGGTGTGGACCTTGAAATCCCGCTCACCGGTAAAGTCGGTATGGCCGATCACCGTGCGATGGAAGGGCAGGACCGAGGCGACCCCCTCGATGCGGAACTCGGCGAGGGCGCGCCGGGCTCGCGCAATGGCCTCGCCCCGCGTCGCGCCGGTGACGATGAGCTTGGCCATCAGGGAATCGAAGCTGCCGGGAATGGTCGAGCCGGTAGTGACGCCGGTATCCAGGCGGACGCCGGGGCCGGAGGGCGGCTCGAAGGCGGTGATGAGGCCCGGCGTCGGCAGGAAGCCGCGTCCGACATCCTCGGCATTGATGCGGAACTCCAGGGCATGGCCTCGTGGCGCCGGCGTTTCGCTGATGCTGAGAGGATGACCGTCGGCGACGCGCAACTGCTCGACCACCAGATCGATGCCCGCCGTCTCCTCCGTTACCGGATGCTCCACCTGCAGACGGGTGTTGACCTCCAGGAAGGAGATCGCATCCGAGGCGCTCAGCAGGAATTCCACCGTGCCGGCGCTGACATAGCCGGCCTTGGCGCAGATATCGCGCGCCGCCTGGTGAATGCGGGCGCGCTGCTCGTCGCTGAGGAAGGGCGCCGGGGCTTCTTCCACCAGCTTCTGGTTGCGGCGCTGCAGCGAGCAGTCGCGCGTGCCGAGCACCACGACATTGCCATGGCTGTCGGCGATCACCTGAGCTTCGATATGGCGGGGGCGATCGAGATATTGCTCGACGAAGCATTCGCCGCGGCCGAAGGCGGTGACGGCCTCGCGTACGGCCGAGTCATAGAGTTCGGCGACCTCGTCCATGCGCCAGGCGACTTTCAGCCCGCGCCCGCCGCCACCGAAGGCGGCCTTGATGGCGATCGGCAGGCCGTGCTGTTCGGCAAAGGCGAGAACTTCGTCGGGGCCACCAACGGGATCGGCGGTGCCGGCGACCAGGGGCGCTCCGACCGCCATGGCGAGCTTGCGGGCCTGTACCTTGTCGCCCAATTGCTCGATGGCCGATGGAGGCGGGCCGATCCAGGTCAGGCCGGCATCGATGACGGCCTGCGCAAAACCGGCGCGCTCGGAGAGGAAGCCATAGCCTGGATGCACGGCATCGGCGCCGCTGCGGCGGGCGATGGCGATGAGCTTGTCGATGTCGAGATAGGTCTCGGCTGGCTTGTCGCCTTCCAGGCCATAGGCCTCGTCCGCCATGCGGGCGTGCAGCGCGTCGATGTCGGCATCGGCATAGACCGCGACCGAGGCGACGCCGTAATCGGCGCAGGCCCGTATCACGCGCACGGCGATCTCGCCTCGATTGGCGATCAGGACCTTCTTGATGGGCATTATCGTCCCCTTGAGCAAAGCGCGTTAAAGCGGAAAGGCTTGTTTACTCTGGTTTTTTGGTTCGACGCGCCTTTGCGACTCCAGGCGATTCCGCCAGGTCGCAAGACGTTTCGGCAAATTGGGTGATCGGCCGGAAACGGATCTGCCCTCCGATGGGAATCTGGCCGGCGCGGTCGAGATGGTAGGGGGCGACCGCCGCGATGACGGGATAGCCGCCGGTCAGCGGATGATCGGCGAGGAACAGCACCGGCTGGCCTGAGGGCGGCACCTGGACCGAGCCCTGGATCGTGCCCTCGCTCGGCAGTTCCTTGCCCTCGCTTGCCGGCGCGCGCTTCAGCGCCCGCTCGCCGTAGAGGCGGATGCCGATGCGATTGGACTGGGGCGTCACCGACCAGGACTGGTTCGCAAAATCCTCGAGCGCTGCCTCGGAGAGCCAGTCGCTGCGCGGCCCCATGACGACGTCGAGAATGACGGGTTCGCCGAGCCTAGGCAGCACGGGTGGCACATCCGGCAACGCCGTCACGGCGCCGGGCGGCGGCGTGAGTCCGGATAGGCGATCGCCGACCACGACGGCCGGCGGCCCGATCTGGGCGAGCGTGTCGGTGGCGGCGCTGCCCAGTACCGGGGCAATGGCGAAACCGCCGCGCACGGCGAGGTAAAAGCGCATGCCGGCCTGCGGCTCCCCGAAATGCAGTCTGTCGCCGGTGGCAAGCGCGATGGCGGCGTGACGCGGCACGGGGTGGCGGGAGCCTTCGGCGGTGGTCAAAGTGAGCGGCCCGTCGGCACCGGTGACGGCGACCACCGTTTCGCCGAGGCAGAGAAGTTCGCAGCCGCCATAGGCAATCTCGAGGCCTGGCATTGGGCCGGGGTTGCCGACCAGCCGGTTGGCACTGCGCAGGGCGGCGCGGTCCATGGCGCCGGAAACGCTGACACCCTGCCGCGCCTGGCCGGGGCGACCCAGATCCTGGAACAGCATCTGGGGGCTTGGCTTGATGACCTCGAAGAGGGGGGAGGTGGGGTCGTTTCCCTCACCCCCGGCCCCTCTCCCCACCGGGGAGAGGGGTGCAGGTCTCGCCATCTCCCCTCTCCCCGATGGTGAGAGGGGGTGGGGGCTCTTACCTTCGCCAACCTCGACGAAGCGCACACGATCGCCGGGCTGCAGCAGAGCGGGGCGCTCGCGTGCAAGGTCCCACATCGGCAGGTCCGTCACGCCGATGATCTGCCAGCCGCCGGGGCTCGCCTGCGGATAGACGGCGCTGAAGCGACCGGCCAGGCCCACGGAGCCTGCGGCCAAGCGCGGGCGCGGCGTGGCACGCCGGGGCAGATCGAAGCTCGGATGGCCGCCGCTGAGATAGGCAAAACCCGGTGCGAAGCCGGTGAAGGCCACTGCGTATTCGCTGCCGGTATGGCGCCGGATCACCTCCTCGACCGGAATTTTGAGGAAATCGGCGACTTCGGCGAGATCCTCCCCATCGTAGCGGACCGGGATCTCGATCAGAGTACCGCTTTGTTCGACATCGGCATCGAGGCGTCGCTGGCCGATGGCGGTGATCAGGTCCCGTTGCGTGATCGCCGCTGGACGGTAGCGCACCAGCAGGGTCCGGGCCGCGGGCACGATATCCTCGATGCCGGCGATGGGCTCGGCGCCCAGGGAGGCCTGCAAAGCCAATGTCTGCGGCAGGTCTGGGAGCTCAACCATGAGGGCATCGAGATTGACCGGCAGGAAGCGCATCAACGCTCTCCGCCCGTCGAGGCCATGAAGGAGCGAATGGCTACGCCCGATCGCTCCAGCAAGGCGCGGATTTCGCGTGCCATGGCGACGGCGCCGGGGCTGTCGCCATGGACGCAGATCGAATCCGCCTCGATGCGGACCGCGCTGCCGTCGATCGCGGGAACCGTGCCTTCCGTCACCAGGTGGAGCATGCGCGCCGCCACCTCCTGCGGGTCGTGCAGCACCGCGCCGGGCTCGCGGCGCGACACCAGCGAGCCATCGGGCATATAGCCCCTGTCTGCGAAGGCCTCGGCGACCACGGTGAGGCCGGCGGCGCGAGCCCAGCCGATGAGGGGAGATCCGGCCAGGGCCACCAGCGTGAGCTCGGGATCGATCTGCCGGATCGCCTCGATGATGGCCTCGGCCTGCCGCCGGTCCTTGGCGATGGTGTTGTAGAGGGCGCCATGTGGCTTGACGTAGCGCACGGTGGTGCCGGCAGCGGTGGCCAGGCCCTTGAGCGCGCCGATCTGGTAGATGGCGTCGGCGATCAGGTCCTCGCTGGCGACATCCATGTTGCGCCGCCCGAAGCCGCCGAGATCGGGATAGGCGATGTGCGCCCCGACCGTCACGCCCTTGGCCTTGGCGGCCCGCAGCGTGGCGAGGATGCCGGTGGGATCGCCGGCATGAAAGCCGCAGGCCACATTGGCGCTGGAGACGATGCCGAGCACCGCCTCGTCATCACCCATGCGCCAGGCGCCGAAGCTTTCGCCGAGATCGCTGTTGAGGTCGATGTTCATGGCACGAAGCTCCCGATAATTTTTGCTGCTCAGATGCCTGGCGGCTCAATGGATTTGTCCGCCACTCTCTCGCACGTCCTCTTGGACGGTGAGGGCGGTGTGCGTGAGATGTCTGATAGCCTCGACCTGCGTCCCCAGCGCCAAGCTCGGCAGTCCAGGCCGGCGTGCGGCATGCTCGGGCAGACAGGGCACGTGCACGAACCCGCCTCGCGTCTTGGCGAGTGGGCGTTGTGTCGCCAGCCGATGCATCAGGGCGTAGAAGATGTGGTTGCACACGAAGGTGCCGGCGGAGTTGGACAGCGAGGCCGGCAGCCCCGCCGCCCGGAGGTCCCGCACGATCGCCTTGACCGGCAGGGAAGAAAAATAGGCGGCCGGCGCACCTGATATCACCGGGATATCGATCGGCTGGCGGCCTTCATTGTCGGGAATGCGCGCATCGTCGAGATTAACAGCAACGCGCTCGGGCGTGATCTCGGGGCGCCCGCTCGCCTGCCCGAGGCTGACGACGAGACGGGGCTGCCATTGCCTCAGAGCCTCGTCCAGTCGCTCGATGGCTGCCCCGAACACGCAGGGCAATTGCACGGCGCGGACGCGAGCTCCCTTGCAGATCCAGCCGTCCAACGCCCGGGCAATCTCCCAGGAGGCGTTGGTCTCATCGTCTTCAAACGCCTCGAAGCCGGTGATCAACACGTTTGGCGGCGTCTTGTCTGGCGGCTTTTTGGGGCTCATGACGGCTTTCCGCGAATAATGTCCTACAGGGGCATCAGGACATAGAGCAGTACGATATTGGCGGCGAGCAGGGCTAGCGCCGTCGGAATTTGCGCACGGATGACCGCGTTCTTGTCGATTTCCAGGAGCGCGGCCGGCACGATGTTGAAATTGGCGGCCATGGGGGTCATCAGCGTACCGCAATAGCCCGACAGCATGCCGATGGCGGCGATGACCGCCGGATTGCCGTGATAGACACCGATCAGGACCGGCACGGCGACCCCGCCCGTCATCACCGGGAAGGCGGCGAAGCCATTGCCCATGATCACGGTAAACAATGCCATGCCGACGACATAGAGGGCGACTGCCACCAGGCGCAGGTCCATGTTGACATAGCTGGTGGTGAGATGGGCGACCGCCTTGCCGACGCCGGCATCGGAGAAGACCAGGCCAAGCATACCCAGCATCTGGGGCAGGACCAGGGCCCAGCCGAGCGCATCGGTGAGACGGCGGGATTCGCGCAGGCCCTGTGCCGGCGTTTCGCGCGTCAGCCAGCAGGCGAGCCCCAGCGCGACGATGCAGGCGAGGCCGAGGGCGAGCAGGGTGGTATTCTTGGGATCGAACAGCGGCGTGCCGCCGATGGTGACGTAATGGCCCGAAAGCGTGATCGCCACGGTCAGCAGCGGAATGGCGAGCGCCGGCACGAACAGCTTGTTGCCGAGCCGCTTTGCACTGGCCACCGCTTCGGCGACGCTAGGAATGCTGTGGTGGCCGGCGCCGACTCCGCCGAGCCCCGCGATCAGCGCCAGGGCGGCAACACCCACGCCGACCACGGCCGGCGGCAGGAAATCTCCGACCAGAAAGGCCAACGCATAGAGACCCCAGAACAGGGCACTGCTGAAGCGTTTGGGATGGTTGCGGTCGGCCAGGGTCATGGCGGCTGTGACGGCCAGGATTGCCCCGACGAGATAGAACAGGTGGGAAAGCGAGAGGATCATGTCAGCCCTCCGACTGCGTTTCAGGCCGCAGGCCGGTTTCGGACGGCGCTTCGGCCAGCTCGCGGGCGATAGCCGCATCGAGGCGAGACAGTCGGAACGCATGAATGACAAAGGCGGTGGCAGCAGTGGGAATGCCCCATAGGGCGACATGGAGCGGCTCGACCTCGACGCCAGCCTCTCTTAGGAATGTCGTCATGAGCACGATGGCGCCGAAAGCGACGAAGATGTCCTCGCCGAAAAACAGGCCGACATTGTCGGTAGCGGCCGCAAAGGCCCTGATCTTATGGCGCACGCGCTCGGTGAGCGAGCCATGCCGAACCTCGGCCGCACCCTCCGCCATGGGCGCGATCAGCGGCCTTACCATCTGAGGATGGCCGCCAAGACTGGTCAAGCCCACCGCAGCGGTCAATTGCCGGGCGGCCAGATAGACGATGAGGAGGCGGCCCGATGTCGCCGAGCGGATCTTGCTGATCCAGGCCTGTGCATGCTGGCGCAGGCCATGGCGTTCAAGCAGGCCGACCACGGCGAGCGGGAGCAGCAGGATCACCGCCAGATTGCGCGTTTTCAGGAAGCCGGTGCCGATGGCCGAGAGAACCTGCAGCGGCGGAAAGCTCGCCGCGAGAGCCGTGCCGATGGCGGCAACGATCACGACGAGCATGGGATTGAAGCGCAGGACGAAGCCCACGACGATGATGGCCACGCCGATGAGAGGCCATAGGCTGATGTCACTAGGCACGGTGTTCGCTCCCCGGGGACATTGGATGGTCTGGAAATATGATCGGTTCTTGTAGGGGGATATTTTCCGATCTGTCGGCAATATCATCTAAATTGATGGCTTGATCAAGCATTTTGATTGAACGTAACACTAATATTGTTCAACAATATGTCGATGCTCCCGAGCGATCAAAAAGCGGGGCCGAAAGGGCAGGCGGCAGGTCTGCCCAATCCGCAGCCGGTGGCAGGTGGGCTTCAGTCTGCGCAGGGATGGCCTTGTGTGGCTCGCCGGCCAGCGCATCTTCCGCTCAAAGGGGAGCTCCACGGTCCATCCCTGTCGAGATCTTGGCGCTGCCTCGTTGTGAATCCCCAGGATTGCCCTACAATCCAGCCCGGCGTCATGGACAGTCGGAATGGCAGCGTTGAGTGAAGATCGGACAATGGCACCAGGCACCGCCCATGACCCCGCCGGGTGATCCCCGTCCCGCGGCATTCGCCCTGACGCTCGGCGAACGCGTCGCCGAGCAATTGCGGCGCAAGATCACCCAAGGCGAACTCGCGCCCGGGCAGCGGCTGTCCGAGCAGGCGCTCAGCGATGATCTTGCCATTTCCCGCAACACGCTGCGCGAGGTCTTCCGGGTGCTGACGAAGGATGGCCTGCTCAGGCATGTTCCCAATCGCGGTGTGTTCGTGGCGGTGCCGAGCATCGCCTCGATCATCGACATCTACCGGGTCCGGCGCCTGATCGAGTGTCAGGCTCTCGCGCAGGCCTATCCGCGCCATCCTGCCAAGAAGCGCATGCGCGATGCATTCGAAGAGGCCATGCGTTGCCGGGTGGCGGATGACTGGCCTGGAGTGGGTACCGCCAACATGGCCTTTCATATGGCCGTAGTGGAACTGGCCGACAGCGAAAGGTTGAACCTGTTGTTCGCCCAGGTCCTGGCCGAGCTGCGGCTCGCCTTCGGCATGCTGCAGGATGCCGAATTCCTGCACGCTCCCTTCGTCGACAGGAACCTCGCCATTCTCGAACTGGCTGAAGCTGGCAGTTTCGAAAAGGCGGCGGCATTGCTCGGCGATTACCTCGTCCATTCCGAGCGCCTGGTCCTTGCCGTCTATGCGCGGCGCCTGGCTGATGGCAGCATCGGTGACTTGTAAGTGATCGGACGCGTCAGCGCCTGACGCCCAGTCTCGCCAGCACTTCGGGCGGTATCTTGAGCTCGCGGATGACACCGCCATGGGAGGCCATGCCCATCAGCTCCCTCTGGATGAAATAGCCATAGACCGCGTCGACGGCCTCAGCCAACAGATTTGGGCGGTCTGGATCGTCGGGCGCCGCACGCAGCAGCGCCGCCATGGCCCGGCCGGCGGCCTCGCCCGCGCGCCCCAGCGATGCGGCCTTCTCCACGTGGATTTCGGCGCCGAGGACATCGAGGGCTGTACGCGCGGCAGCAGGGGAGAGGTTCTGGGGCAGGCGAATGCTCATGCCGGCATTCTGCCGCCGCCTGGAACGCTTGTCGATATCGTCGAGCGGCAAACTGGCGCCGGGAAGCCCTGGGGGCGAGGGTGCTGCCGGCGCCTGTCCCTTTTGGAACAGCGAGTGCCTTCTCCCAAGGTCAATTATGGGCTGGCAGCGTGCCTGCTGCCCGGTTCAGTCTTCATGAGGGATGTGACATGGAGCTTCCCCTTGCAGCGCAGACCCCCTTTCAGCGTCTGCGCCCGCCATTGGCGGGCCTTGTCCTTGGCATTCTGCCTCTCTGGCTGTTCGTGGGGACCTCCGAGAGCTTCTCGGTGAACGGGCAATTGGTCTCGCAGTCGCGCTTCAACATTCTCGGCCTTGTGCTGGCCGGCATCGGCCTGGCCATCACGGCCAGGCTCTTATGGAATGACGGGCCTTGGGCGCAGCGCTGGTTGCCGCGAACGGCGCTTGCCGCAGTCGCGGCCGCGATTTGCCTGGTCCAGCTTGCCTATTCGGTCGGCATCGTCGATCTCGGCCGCTTCCTCGGCGGCCTGTGAGCCGCTTCCTCGGCAGCGCCTGAGGCGCACCCAAGACAGATCCGCGACTACACCGCGCCCGCCGCCGCACGGCCAGCCTGCCGGCCGCTGAACAGGCAGCCGCCGAGGAAGGAGCCTTCCAGGGCCCGATAGCCGTGCATGCCACCACCGCCGAACCCGGCGGCTTCGCCGGCGGCATAAAGACCGGGCAGAGGAGCGAGATCCTCGCCGAAGACCCGGCCGTCGAGATCGGTTTCCAGGCCTCCCAGAGTCTTGCGCGTGAGGATGTTGAGCTTGACCGCAATCAGGGGCCCGTGGGCGGGATCGAGCAAAGCGTGCGGCCGTGCCGTGCGGATCAGCCGGTCGCCGAGATAATGTCGGGCATTGCGGATAGCCATGATCTGGCCGTCCTTGCCGAAGCCGTTGGCAAGGTCGCGGTCGCGCGCCTCGATCAGCTGCCGTATCGCGGTGGCGTCGAGCAGGGGTTCTTTCGTTAGGGTGTTCATGCCGGCGACGAGGCGTTCGAGATCCTCGTCCACCACGAAATCGGCGCCATGCTGCTTGAAGGCCTCCACCGGTCCGGTCGCCCGCCGGCCGATGGCGCGGCGTAGCGTCAATTTCCAGTCGCGGCCGGTGAGGTCGGGGTTCTGCTCCGAGCCCGACAGTGCGAATTCCTTGCGGATGATGCTCTGGGTCAGGATGAACCAGCTATGGTCGAAGCCGGTGGTGCGTAAATGGGTCAGCGTTCCCAGTGTGTCGAAGCCCGGATAGAGCGGGCCGGGCAGGCGGTTGCCGCGCGCGTCGAGCCAGAGCGAGGAGGGGCCGGGGAGGATGCGGATGCCGTGCCCGGGCCAGATCGGATCCCAGTTCCTGAGACCTTCGACATAGTGCCACATGCGGTCGCGATTGATCAGCCGTGCCCCGGCCTGTGCCGCGAGGGCGAGCATGCGCCCGTCGACATAAGCGGGGACACCGGTGACCATCGTCTCGGGTGGTTGGCCGAGGCGCCGCGGCCAATGGCGGCGCACCAGATCGAGGTCGCCGCCGATACCGCCGCTGGCGATGATCGTCACCGGTGCGGTCAGGGAGAAGTGACTCACCACCTCGCGTGATGTGGCGACCCCGCGCGGGACTTCGCTGGGAGCGAGCAGGCTGCCTTCCACGCCGGTGATCGCACCGCTGCTCCGAATCAGGCCGTCGACGCGATGGCGAAACCGCAGCGCCAGCCTGCCTTCCGATTCGGCCGCCAATGCGAGCCTTTCGAAAGGCTCGACCACGCCCGGACCCGTGCCCCAGGTGAGGTGGAAGCGCGGCACCGAATTGCCCGGGCCACCGGCACTGCCGCCGCCGCGTTCGGCCCAGCCGACGACCGGGAAAATCCGATGGCCCATCGATCGCAGCCAGGCACGTTTCTCTCCGGCCGCGAAGGCGAGATAGGCCTCGGCCCAGCGCCGGGGCCAGTAATCCTCCTCGCGGTCGAAGGCTGCCGTGCCGATCCAGTCCTGCAAGGCGAGCTCGAAACTGTCCTTGATGCCGAGGCGGCGCTGCTCGGGGCTGTCGACCAGGAAGAGGCCGCCGAGCGACCAGAAGGCCTGGCCGCCCAGATTCTGGCGCGGCTCCTGGTCGAGCAGGATTACCCGCTTTCCGGCGGTGGTGAGCTCGGTGGCCGCGACTAGCCCGGCCAGGCCCGCCCCCACGACAATGGCATCCGCATCGGCCATCTTCCCTCCCGCGACTCGCGACATCAGACATCATGCTCTGAATGCCGCGACGGCAGAACCCGGTGAATGTGACGATCATGACGCGTGCATGGCGCAGAAAATGCGCGCGAGTCCGGTCTTCTCCCCGTTCGCGGCATCTTGCCCAGGCGACGTTCAGCGACTAAGTCGGTTTCATGGCCGATACAAACGGGACTTTGTCGAAGCTGCGCGCCGGGTTTTCACGCCAGAGCCTCAAGGCGAAGGTGCTGACCGGCATCGGCGGTTTTGCAGCGGCCGCGATTTCGCTGGGCGCCTCGCTCTATCACCTGCGCAATCCCGAGCAAGTGCCGGTCATGAGGGCCGGGCAGGCGGTCGAGGCGGGGCGCTGGCTCGTCACGCCGAACTCGGCCGCCCTCGCCACGGCGTTGCCCGACGGTCGCCCGATCAAGGCCGGGCGCCGGGCCGTGGTGCTCGAGCTCGTGCTCACCAACCGGACAGAGCGCACTTCCAATGCCGTCGCCGGCATCCTGAAGCTCACCAATGTGGCCAATGCCGAGGGACCGGATTTCTACCTCGTCCGCGACAAGGAGCGGCTCATGGATTTGCAGCCTCGCCTGCCGGAACGCCTGCAGGCCGTCTGGACCCTGCCGGGCGATGGTGCTTTGCCCAAGGCTCTGGAGCTCACCGTTGCCGGCGCGACCTTCAAGCCAAGGGACAATCTCTATGGTGCCCCGGGCTGGTTCAACCCGCATGACGTCGCGCGCGTAAGCGTACCGCTTGATGCCGCCGGGAGCCCGGGATGAAGAATGCCGCCGTCACCGTGGCGATCGTACTGATCGGCATTGCCGTGCTGGCGCTGCTGCGCTGGACGATGCCTGGCTATGCCGTCCTTACTGGCCCGATCGAGACGGCCGGCCGGCAGGGGACGCGCGCCGGGACCAGCGAGTTCAGTCTCAAGGTGGACAGGCTGATCCTGTCCGAGCTGCTGATCTTCCAGCGCTATGGCAAGAGGGTCGAGCGTGGCACCGGCGGCATCTGGGCGGTGGTCGCCGCCGACGTGTCGGCCAAACAGCGCTCTCTGATGCTGGGTGGTGTCGCGCTTCGGGGAGCAAGCGGGCGGACCTATATGCAGAGCCCCCGGATCGAAGGCATGTCTCAGTTGCTCTCCGGCAAGGAATTGCAGCCCGGCCTGCAGCAGCGTGGCCTTTTCGTGTTCGAACTGCCAGCCGATGAACTCGCGGGTGCGGAACTGGTGGTCTCGCGGGAAGTCTTTCCCCGGCTCACATCCCAGCTCGCCGTGGCGCTGGACGAGGGCACCGCCATCCGTCGTACCGTCCTGGAGATCGGCCGTGACCCTCTCTGAACAGGCAGCTCCCGAAGGCCGGCCCGCGGCGCGCTGGTATTGGCGCAGCATGATTGCGATACCCGTGCTTTTTGTCGCCGTTTTCGCCTTCGGTGCTCGGGTCGACATCACGGACTATCTCGCTTCGCATGAGTTTCGTATCGCTGCTGTCAAGCCGGGTGAGGCCGCTCCCTATGCCCGCGCTACCTGGTCGCTCGCATCGGCACAACTCGTCGATGGCGGCGAAGGCGCGCGGTTGCCCCTATCGAAAGACCGAAAGCTTCTCATTGTTCGCCTCAAGGCGGTACCTGACGGGAAGATCATCGATGAAGCGGATCGGCAGTCGGCCTGGATGGGCTGCAGCCTGACCCTGGTCGATGGCGGGGGGCAGCGCTGGAGCCCGCTATCCTTCGTCCTGTCCCGCGACATCAGCCGCGCGCTGGAGCCGACGGCGACGCCCGTGGCGGGGTGCCTGGAAGCCTCTCGCTCCATCGGGCTGGATGGCCAGCCAACTTTGGTCGAAGAGAAGTTCCTGATCCCGGCCGAGGCCGCTGCGGGGCTTTCTGCGCGCCTCTCCTTCCGTTCGGCCCTGCCGGACGCCCTCAGCTTCCCGCTGGAATTGCGCTGATCGGCCGACGGGCGCTACGCCACTGCCGTCCCTGAGCAAAGCCCGTCTCCAGTCCTGCGGCGAGCAGGGTGATCTTCAAGGGCATGACCAACGCTCCGTTGCCGGGCGCACTTGGACTGCCCAGCAAGATGGAGAGGGCATGGGCGATGATCTGCCAAAGGCCGATTTCATGCGGCCCGATCAGGCGTGCAGCACCGTACCAAGCCCAGGCCGCGCTCCAGTCGAGGAGACGGAAGGCGACGATGACGGTGACGACGAGGGTAAGGCCCGTGCCGAAGGTCAGGCCGACGCCCTCTGCAAGCGCGCGGTAGCGCTTGGCTGTACCAGCCACGAAATGGGTGAGAAAATCGCGCAAGAACTTGGGCAATCGGCCCCAATGCCCGATTGCTTTGCTCCAGCGACCTTCAACCGGCAGGCCTGCCCGGCCGATGTCATAGCCGTAGACCAGGGCGGCCAGCGTCAGCCAGACCATGGGATAGAGCGCATAGATAAACAGGGCCGACAGCATGTCGAACCACGAGGCGGGCGCATACTCCACGGGCGGTGCGATCGCCGCGGCATGCGCGGCCGCCGCGGCTCGCGCGGCTGGGAACAGCCAGCCATTCAAGGTCTCGGGCACGCGCGAGACCCACGCCATGATCTCATTGTGCCAGTTGGACAGCACATAGAGCGCAATGAAAGCCCAATTCGCTTCGCACACCACGATCAGAAACGGCCAGAACACATGTTTGGAGCGCTTGTGCATCTGCTTGGCGCCGAGCCGTACCAGCCAGGCGAGGGCCACGGAGGCCAGAAGGAGCCAGCCGCCACTCACCTCGAGGATACGCGCGTTCTGGCCAAAGGGGGTGAGGTCGAGCGCGAGCTTGGAATATTCGCGGACCGTGTCGCCGAGAAAGCCCCAGGCTGCGTAGAAGGCGAAGAAGGGAACCAAGGCCAGGGAGAGCGCCGTAGTGAAGCCGGCCGATTCTCCTTCGGGCCTGTCGGCTTGCGATGTTTCGGCGGCCTTGGCCGCGGCTTGCAGCGAGGGCAGCCCCGGTCGGACGATCTCGAACAGGGCGACGATCACCACCAGCTTGACCAGCACCACCAATGTGAGCGTCGAGAGCCCCGCCAGTTGGTTGAGGAAGCCGACACGTACGGCGATTTCGGTCAACACGTCCTCGGCCAACACGCCAACCAGCCAGAGCGCCATCAAATGCGGCCAGTAGCGCTGCAGCAGCGCCATCCATGTGGGTGGAAGCTTGGCGAGCGCCGACAATTTGCAACCTCACGATGCCGACACGCCGCGGTGCCCATTTCGGTGCGAACCATAGCAATCGAAGGCTGTGCTCGCCAAGGCCCTCGCATCTGTATCGGCACCACTGCCTCTAGAGCAAGGTGCGTTTAAGCCGAAACGCCCTAATCCTCGTCGGTGGACAGAATGTCCTTCGATCGATGGGCGATAGCCGTCCGGTTGATGACCTGCATCTGCTTCATGATTCGGCGGACATGCACCTTGACGGTGCTTTCGCTGATGCCGAGCTCTTTTCCTATTTGCGCATTGGTCTTGCCTTGCCGGATGGCGGCGACAATGGACAATTGCCGAGGCGTCAGGGGCTTCCATGCCTGTTTGCCGAACTTCGTTTCAGGCGGAACGAACGTTCCTCCCGCCAGGATGCGGTTCACCGCAAAGATTAGATCGCTGACGGGCAAGGAGCTGGGGACATAGCCTCTGGCGCCCAGGTCGATAGCCTGGACGATGCTTGCCGCGTCGCTGGCATTCGCGAGGACGAGCACGGGAATGTGGGGGTCATTGGCGCGCGCGGTCGCCAGGGTCCTTGAGGCATCCACATACCCCCGGTCGTGCAGGATCACCAATCGCGTCTGCACAGGCGAAGAAGAAATGCCCCATTCATCTACGGCAGAAAATACTTGTATTCTGTATTGTGGAAAATTAAGAGTAAGAATAAAATCGAGGCAATCTCGTATTAATACATTGCTGCTGATCAAGGCTATATTGCCAACATATTGCAGATCGCTCATGCGGATTCCTCAGTAAGTCTATTTTCCTCCTTGTTTCAAGGATAGTTAATATACTCTCGTTGCCGAAGGCATGCTTTAATAAAAGTATATAATTCACCTATATATTGTAATCTTCATAACTTCAATCCATTGAAATTAAGTCTTTAGGATTAGATTATTTTTGCCACAAAAGTAATATTTTACCTCGCGTGATGTGTTAATCATACTATCCCGTTACCAGCCTATACTTTCGTGGCTTTCTTTGGGTCTCTCGCGCGGCTGCGTGCTGCGAAACCCCGCCGAGGCATCAAATTGACGAACTCGCGGCAAAGGGCAGGGGTAGTCATGGTCGAGAGCGACGAGCTAAAGAAAGAGTGTGGGCGATTGCCGCCATGCCGAACCAGGGACAGGGTGGTGCCGGAGCCTGAACGGACCAAATCGGGGATGAATTGCGTTTTTGGCGCTAAATCGCCGCATTCAGGACAAGAGAATAGCCAAGCCTCATCCCCGTTTGTCAAAAGGAGTGATGCCCTTGACGTCTCGGATTGAAGACTACGCCCTGATCGGCGATTGCGAAACGGCAGCCCTCGTCTCCCGCGACGGTTCCATCGACTGGCTTTGCTTTCCCCGCTTCGACTCGCCCGCCAGTTTTGCGGCCTTGCTCGGCACGTCGGAGAATGGGCGCTGGCGTATTGCCGCCACCGACAGGAAGGCCCGCGTCAGCCGCCGCTATCGGCCCGATACCCTCATCCTGGAAACGACGTTCGAAACGGAGGAGGGCGTCGCCACCTTGATCGACTTCATGCCGTTACGCGATGGCAGCAACGACCTCATCCGGCTGGTGGTCGGCCAGAAGGGCAGCGTCGATTTCAGCATCGATTTCGTCGTGCGCTTCGACTATGGCCGCACCGTGCCCTGGGTGACCCGGGCCGATGACGGCACCATCACGGCCGTGGCCGGACCCGATCGGCTGATTCTCTCGACCCCGGTGCCCCTGGAAGGCGAAGATCTGCATACCGCTGGCACGTTCAAGGTCAGCGCCGGTGAACAGGTGCCGTTCGTCCTGACCTACAGTCCTTCCACGACGCCGCCTCTAGCCCAGCCGGATGTCCAGACCGCGCTGACGAATACGGAGAGCTATTGGCGCGATTTTGCCGGGCGCTGCCCATCGGTCGGTGCCTGGACCGATGTCGTCAAACGCTCGCTGATCACCCTGAAGGCACTCACTTATATGCCGACGGGCGGCATCGTGGCGGCAGCCACCACCTCGCTGCCTGAACAGATCGGCGGCCCGCGCAACTGGGATTACCGCTATTGCTGGCTGCGCGATGCTACCATGACGCTGCAGGCCTTCATGAAGCTCGGCTATTACGAGGAGGCTTCCGCCTGGCGTGAATGGCTGATGCGGGCTATCGCTGGCGCGCCCGAGCAGATGCAGATCATGTATGGCCTGTCGGGCGAGCGGAACCTGCTGGAATGGGAGCCCCATTGGCTCAGCGGCTATGAGGGCTCGCGGCCGGTGCGGATTGGCAATGCCGCCGCCGAGCAATTCCAACTCGACGTCTATGGCGAGGTCGCTGATGCCATGATGCAGGCGGCCGCGGGCGGCCTGGCGCGTCACCCCAGGACGCGGGCGCTCAGCGAAGTCATCATGAACTTCCTCGAAACGGCCTGGCGCCGCCCTGACGAGGGGATCTGGGAGGTGCGCGGCGGGGCGCAGCATTTCACCCATTCCAAGGTGATGGCCTGGGTCGCCTTCCACCGGGCTGCCAATATGGCGATCAAATCCGGCGACAGGCCTGCCTTTGCCGAGCACTGCCAGCGCGTGGCTGACGAGATTCACCAAGATGTCTGCAGCAAGGCCTTCGATACCAATCTCGATAGTTTCGTGCAGGCCTATGGCTCCAGGACGATCGACGCCAGTCTCCTGCAGATCCCGCTTGTCGGCTTCCTGCCGGCGGATGACCCTCGGGTGATCGGCACGGTCAAGGCGGTCGAGAACATGCTCATGCGGGATGGTTTCCTGTTGCGCTACAACACCGACCACGTCGATGACGGCTTGCCGCCGGGCGAGGGTGCCTTCCTGGTCTGCACCTTCTGGCTGGCGGATGTCTACGTGCTGCAGGGCCGCGAGGACGACGCGCGCCGCCTCTATGAGCGGCTGGTGGGCCTTTGCAACGATGTGGGGCTGCTGTCGGAGGAATATGATCCGATCGCAGAGCGCATGCTCGGCAACTTTCCGCAGGCCTTCAGCCATATCGGGCTGATCAACACTGCCCTCAATCTTGCGCGGCATACCGGTCCCGCCGAAGAGCGGGTCGAGGCGAGCGGAGAGGCCGTGTCGCAGGCGGATGCCGTCTGATCATCACCGGCAGGCACTCGGGAGACATGACGCATTATGATCGCCGGGTGATTCCCGCCGGCGTCGACCGGCCGCTGGCTAAAGCGTTTTGCGATTAGACGCAGTCACCCAGAATCGCAAAGACGCTCTAGCCAATCCGTTGGATTGGCTTGGAAACAAAGAGTTAGAGAAAAGTGTGGTTCGGAGAAATCGCACTTTGCTTCAGGGAAGCCCGACATGCTGCATCATATCTCCTTCGGCGTCGCGGACATCCAGCGTTCCGCGGCATTCTACGACGCCGTTCTCGGAGCGCTCGGTTATATGCGGGTCTGGGAGGACTTAGAGCCGGGTGATCCGGATCAGGCGGTCGGCTACGGGATGCCCGGCGGTGGCGACAAATTCACGATCAAGCTGCGTGCCAAGAGTGCGCGCTCGCCGGGAGCGGGCTTTCACCTCGCTTTTGGCGCCTCCAGCCGCCCGGCCGTTTCGCAATTTCACCAGGCGGCCCTCGTGCATGGCGGCCTCGACAATGGTGCGCCCGGTCTTCGTGCTCATTACGGCCCGACCTATTTTGCCGCTTTCGTGATCGATCCGGACGGTCATCGCATCGAGGCTGTCTGTAAATCCGAAGAGTAGGCACTCGCGGGGGCGTCCCGTCGTCAAGAAGGAACTTGACAGAAGACAAAATTAGGTAGATCGGTCTACATAATTTTGGAGCCGAGCTCATGACCGACAGAATGCCAGCCAGGGAGCGTCTGCTGAAGGCGGCAGCTGAACTCTTCTATAGCGAAGGGGTCGGTGCCACGGGGATCGATGCCATCACGGCACGCGCGGGGGTCGCCAAGATGAGCCTCTACAACAATTTCTCCTCGAAGGCGGATCTCGTGAACGCCTATCTCCAGGGGCGCCATGCCGAATGGCGGGGGATCTATCAGGAACGACTCAAGGCTGCAGCGACCCCCCAGGAACGGGTGCTCGCGATCTTCGATTCCTATCTGGACCATGCGAGCGGGGCCTATGCCTGGGGATTCCGAGGCTGCGGGCTCCTGAATGCGGCCGCGGAACTTCCCGTCGGCGATCCCGGCCGCGCGTCAGTCGCCTCGCAGAAGGAAGAGGTCGAGCGGCTGTTCAAGGCCTATCTCGGCGAGATGCGGCCGGACGCAGGCACGGCGATCGACAAGACCGCCGAGCATCTTTCCTTCATGCTCGAAGGCGCGATGGCGCGGGCGGGGCTGGACGGCCATGACGGGCGCCTGAAAACCGCGCGCAGGATCGCCGCCTCGATTCTCGATCAATTCTGAGGCTGGGCCGCACCGATGAGCGACGCCGTCACCGCGCCCTGTCGCCGGGAGAACCGGGTTTTGGCGGTCGCCACGCTGCTCGTGCTCGAGGCCGCCTTGGTGGTCTCGTGGAGCGCCGGATTCGTCGGGGTGCGGTTTGCCATCGACCATGCTCCGATCTTCCTGATCCTGCTGTGGCGAAGCCTGGTCTCCGGCCTCGTCCTGCTGCCCTTCGCACTCGCGATCGGGCCGCCGCTGCGCTGGAAAGACATTTGGCGGCAGATCCTGTTCGGCGCTTTGGCCATGTCGGGCTACCTCGCCGGTTTCGCCTTGGCGATCGCCTTCGGGGTCCCAACCGGCCTTGTCGCCCTGATCGCAGACATGCTGCCGCTGGCGGTGGCGCTGTTGTCATGGCCGGTGCTTGGGCAAGGCCTGAGCGCACGCCAGTGGCTCGGTTCCATTCTCGGGCTGGCAGGCGTCCTGATCGCTTCGGGCTGGTCCCTCGACATGGGGCACGTGCCGCTCTGGGCCTATGGCCTGCCGGTCCTCGGCACGCTGTCGCTGGCCCTGGCGACCTTGCTGCAGAAGCGCAGCCCGGCCGGCGCCATGCCGGTGCATCAGAGCCTGTGCATCCAGTGCCTGTCGGCGTCCGCGATCTTTGCGTTGTTCGCCTGGCATGAGGGCGGCGTATTGCCCAGGCTCGATCCCGGCTTTGTCGGCGGCATCCTCTGGCTGGTTTTCGTCGCGACCTTCGGCGCCTGGAGCCTCTACTACATCGCGCTTCGCAAGTCGTCGCCCACCCGTGTCACCTCGGTTCTCTATCTGAGCCCGCCGGTGACGATGATCTGGGCCTGGCTGATGTTTGGCGAGCCGCTGTCATGGGCCATGGTTGCGGGGCTGGTGGTGTCCCTGGCCGGTATCGTCATCGTGGCGCGGTCGCCGGCCATCATGGCTCGCCGGACCCCCGACGCCTGATCGGCGGATCATTTGACCAGCCAGGTGAAAGCCCTGCCGAGGAAAGCCTGGCCGTCCCCGGTTACAGGCTTGCCATGCGCCATCAGCACCTTCTCGGTCGGCCATGCCAGAATGCGCTTGATGGCATCGCGCGCGGCGGGCCGGTTCACGAAGGCCACACGGAACTTCCGGGGCACCGATGGCTCGGCGGCGACCATGAGGTCGAGTTTCGCCACCACTGCCCGCCAGCCGTCGAACCAAGTGGCGTCGAAATGCTGGATGAGATCGGTGAATAGGGCGGTCCTGCTAGCATGATGGAAAAACAACGCCTCGGTCGTGATCAGATTGCCCGGCACGAGGACATGGTCGATGTCACCAGCCCAGGCTGGCATGGGGGCCTCGCCGAGATCGCCGTCGAATCGGATGTCCTTGCGCTTGGCCCTGAGGCCAGACGGCGCATAGACTTCGGCCTTCGGATAGGCGCGCTGCCAATCGCCCAGGAACAGGTGGTGCAGGGAATTGGGCGGCACCAGGTAACGCACCTCGCCCAGTTTATCGACCTGCGCGCGCAGATCTTGCGAAAGGGTGATCGGAGACCAGACGAAGAGACCGCCGCCCGATAATCGGATCACGGCCATGCGGGTGGGATAATGAAAGCCGGCCACCGAGGTGGTCGGGCCATTCGCAATCCAAATCCCGTCGCCGAAATCCTCCAGCATTTGTCGATATCCCGCCTTTCCCCCTTGGGGGCTTTGCGCATGATCAACCAAGCTTGCCACAGCCATATGGCGGCGTGACCGATATTGAACTCGTCCGAGGGAACGCTCAGGGCGCGGTAATGCGCCGATGCACGCCGTCGAGGCTCTCGGCGAAAGTCTCGAAGAGCTTGCGATCGGTCAGTTCGCGCAGGACCTGCTCGTTGATGCCGCCGCGTGTGGCATATTCCTGCGCCAGATGCATGAAATCAGCATCGGGCGCGGCTTCCGGAGCGTGAGCCAGGGCCTTGAAGAGGGCAGCGACATAGTCGCGGGCCGTCGGATCGGCAACGCCATGGCCCTGCAGCCAGCCGTGAAGCGTATCGAGATATTTGAAATAGGTGGCGAAGGTGGCGGTGGCGACGCTCAACGCATCGAACTCGCCGACATCCGCCACCGCGATCGTCTTGCCCAGCCGGGCGAAGAAGGCCACGACGTCGGGATCGGGCGGATAGATGATCGTAGGGCCCTGTCGCTGGGCGACCATCGGCATCGGCAGCGCCTTGGTGACATGCGTGGCGGGAGAGACCAGCGAAGTGATCTCCTCGCGGGACAAGGTGGCGATCAGGCTGATGATGCGATGGTCCGGATGGAACCGCAGGCTCGGCAGCACGTCATGTGCGATCTGGGGCCGGACGGCGAGCATGATGGTGTCGCAGGCGTCGAGGACGGCCTGATTGTCGGCTGCGATCCGAACATCTGCAAAGCGCGACGCCAGGTCGGCGGCAATAGCCTCGTTGCGGGGCGACAGGAGAACCGACACGTCATTGTCGGCGACGGATTTGAGGCCGGTCACGATCGCCGATGCCAGCGCGCCCGTACCGATGAATCCGAGTTTCATGGTGCGTCCGGTGCCGTCATCTGCCGGGCGATGCGGCTATCCTCGTTCATGCGCTCGACCAGCGCCTCGATCGAATCGAATTTCAGCTCGCCGCGGATATAGCCGACAAAGGCGATCTCGATTTCCTTGCCATAGAGATCGCCGGAATAATCGAACACGAAGGTTTCCAGCAGGGGCGGGCCATTATCGAAGGTCGGGCGTCGGCCGAAGCTGGCGACACCGGCATGCACGACGCCATCGATCATCGCACGCACGGCGTAGATGCCGAGAGCCAGGCCGCATTGCGGATCGAGCGCCATGTTTGCCGTGGGAAAGCCGAGCTCGCGGCCTCGTTTCTCGCCGTGGACAACGGTTGATAGCACCGACCATTCATGGCCGAGCAGGCGATTGGCGCGCGGGATGTCGCCCGCCGCCAGGGCACGGCGAATGGCCGAGGAGGACACCGCCTCGCCGCTCTCGCGCGTCGGCGCCACGATGGCGATGTCGAGGCCGAGGGCGCGGCCATGCTGCACCAGGAATTCAGGGGTGCCGCGTCGGTCCTTGCCGAAATGAAAGTCGTAACCCACGGCGACGGCATGGGCGCCGAGCCGCCGCACCACCAGTTCTTCCAGGAATTCCTCCGCCGTCATGCCGGCAAGCGCCCGGTCGAAGGTGAGGGTGACCAGGGCGTCAAGGCCGGCATTCTCCAGGAGGCGGGCCTTCAAGGCGGGCGGGGTCAGCCGGAACAAGGGTTCGTCCGGCCGGAACAGGCTGCGCGGATGCGGCTCGAAACTGAGGGCGATGGCGGGGCGCGGCCGATGATGGGGTCCCGGCTGCGAACCTCTGGCGAGAGCCTCGACTGCCTCGATTACCGCCAGGTGGCCGCGATGCACGCCATCGAAATTGCCGATCGCGATGGCGGCGCCGGTGAGACGCGAGGGTAAGGTGACGGGATCGAGAAACTGCTCGAAGGCCATGATGTCTACCAGATCAGCCGCGGCATGACCGCGTCGGGAATGACGCCCTTGTCGGCGAGGAAGGCGGCAAGCGCCTCGGGGTCGACGCCATCGCCTTCGTGACCGGCTTCGAGCGCATGGATACCGCCGGAGATGAACAGCGCGCCGCAACCGATGGCGGCTGCGCCGGCGAGGTCGGTCCGGACCGAATCGCCGATGGCCAAAGTGCGCTCGGAGGGTGTCGGTTTGCCGCGGAGCGAGGCGGCGGCCTCGAAGGCGGCGTCATAGATGGGCTTGTAGGGCTTGCCGCAAATGGCCACCTCGCCGCCGACGGCGCGATAGGCTTCTGCTAGCGCCCCGGCGCAATAGATGATGGTGCCGCCGCGATCGACGATGAGGTCAGGATTGGCGCAGATCATCGGCACATCACGTGCCTTGAAGCCAGCCAGCATGTCCCTGTAGGTCTCCGGCGTCTCCGTGGTGTCGTCGAACAGGCCGGTGCACACAACCACTTCGGCTGCCTCGGCCGTGTCGGCGAAACGAATGCCGAGGCCCTCATAAAGCGGCCTGTCGCGATCCGGGCCGAGATGGAAGACCTTTTTGGCTGCCACGGCGGCGATCTGCGCCCGTGTCACGTCGCCCGAGGTGACGATGGCATCCCAGCATTCGCGAGGCAGGCCGAGCCGGTCGAGCTGCGGCATCACCGACTGGGCCGGCCGCGGCGCATTGGAGACCAGCACCACGGTGCCGCCCTGCCGGCGATAGGCGATGAGCGCATCGGCAACGCCGTCGAACACCCTGTGGCCATTGTGGATGACGCCCCAGATGTCGCAGAAGATCAGGTCATAGGCGCTGGCAATCTCGCGAAAGCCATGGATGAGACGGGGCGAGGAAGCCAAGACAGGGCCTTTCGGTCGAATGAAGTCAGGGGCGGCAGGATGTCGGTGTCCCTCACATAAGCCCTCGAAGCCGGGCTGGGAAGAGACAAGGGGCCGCGCAGGCTTGTGCGCTCGCTGGGCCGCCGGCCCGGTTTACGCCTTATGGGCTTTCCATAAGTTCGCCGAGGCGTCTCTTCAATTCATCCTTGGCTGGCCGCGCCAGGCGAAAGACCACGCTGGAACGGGCGAAATCGAGGGCGCGGATGCTGCCGACATTGGGCCGGATCAGGATGTCGGGACGATAATGGGCGGCCTTGGCGTCGACGATCGCCGCCTGCATGATCTGCAGGGCGCCGAACATCGCCTCCAAGGTGCCGGGCATATCGGTCTCCATGGCGATGGTGGCCGCGCCGGAGACATCGATGCCCACGAGGATATCGGCCTTGCCGGCGAGATGGTCGAGCGGCAGCGGATTGACGGTGGCGCCGTCGATCAGCACCTGGCCGTCGATGCGCACCGGCCGGATTGCGCCAGGGATCGCCATGGAGGCGGCGACGGCTTGGCGCAACGGGCCCGAGGTGAACGCCCTTTCGCGACGACCGTAATAGTCGGTGGCCACGATGGTGAGCGGGACGGCAAGCTCGGAGAAGGTCTGGGGGACGGCTTCAGGGAGAAAGGCTTCGCAGAAGGCTTCGGCATCGATCATCACCGGATTGCCGAGGCCGGAGAACAGATCGGCCAGCCGCCCGGTGCGGGCCGCCATCAGCTTGCTGCGGGTGCCGCGCCGGTCGGCGAGCGTGGCGAGCGTATAGGCATGGAGTTCGGCGGCCGAGAGGCCGGCGGCATAGGCGGCGGCGTAGATCGCTCCCATCGAGGTGCCGGCCATGGCGACCGGCCGGATGCCGAGTTCGTCGAAGACC
Organism: Labrys sp. KB_33_2; assembly: GCF_052114505.1. NCBI lineage: Bacteria > Pseudomonadati > Pseudomonadota > Alphaproteobacteria > Hyphomicrobiales > Xanthobacteraceae > Labrys > Labrys sp. KB_33_2. The sequence goes on from NZ_JBFREW010000001.1 coordinate 463,561, forward strand.
TCCAGCATGGGGATATGGGCGAGGCCGCGTGCTCCGCCACCACCCAGGGCCAATGCCACGGTCTTGGTCACGGTCTTGGCGGAACTCTTGACCGTGGTCGTCATGTCAGGCCTTGCCTATGGCGCGCCAGCCGATATCGCGGCGGCTGAAACCTTCGGGCCAGTCGACGAGATCGACGGCCTCATAGGCGCGCTTCTGCGCCTCTGCCACGCTCTTGCCGCTGGCAGTGATGCCGAGCACGCGCCCGCCATTGGCCAGGATGTGATCGCCCGAGCGCTTGGTGCCGGCATGGAAGACCAACACCTCGTCGAGCGAGGCCGCCTTGGCGAGGCCCCGGATTTCCGAACCACGGAGGAAGCTGCCGGGATAGCCCTTGGTCGCCATCACAACGCACAGCGCCGCATCGGTCTTCCAGCGCAGCGAGATGGTGGAGAGCACGCCGTCGGCCGAAGCGATCAGGGCCGGCAAGAGATCCGAGCGCAGCCGCGGCATCAACACCTGCGTTTCCGGATCGCCGAAGCGGACATTGTATTCGATCAGCTCAGGCCCGTCCTTGGTAATCATCAGGCCGGCGAAGAGCACGCCCTTGAAGGGCGTGCCACGGGCGGCCATGGCCTGGACCGTGGGGCGAATGATGGTCTCCATCACGCGCTCTTCCATCTCGGGCGTCATGATGGGGGCAGGGGAGTAGGCACCCATACCGCCGGTATTTGGGCCTTTGTCCCCATCGAAGGCGCGCTTGTGGTCCTGCGCGGAGATGAGGGGAATGGCGGTGGTACCGTCGCACAGGGCGAAGAAGCTCGCCTCCTCCCCGTCGAGGAACTGCTCGACCACTACCTCGTGGCCGGCTTCTCCGACGCTGCCAGCGAAGATGGCATCGACGGCGGCGAGAGCCTCTTCCAGGGTCATCGCCACCACCACACCTTTGCCGGCGGCCAGGCCATCGGCCTTGATCACGATCGGTGCACCCTGTTCGCGGACATAGGCGCGCGCGGCGGCAGCGTCGGTGATGCGGCGGTAGGCAGCGGTCGGGATGGAGAATTCCTGGCAGAGGTCCTTGGTGTAGCCCTTGGAGCCCTCGAGCTGGGCGGCGGCCTTGGAAGGGCCGAAGGCCTTGATGCCGGCAGCAGCGAGATCGTCGACCAGGCCGGCAACCAGCGGAGCCTCCGGACCCACGACCACGAAGTCGATCTCGTTCTCGCGGCAGAAGGCGATGACGGCCTGATGGTCGGTCGCGTCGACGGCGGCGCAGATCGCACATTCCTCCATGCCGGGATTGCCGGGCGCGGCATAGAGCCTCTCGCAAAGCGGGCTCGCCGAAACAGCCCAGGCCAGGGCATGTTCGCGCCCGCCCGATCCGATCAGAAGAATGTTCATCGTCACCGCCTGCTCGAAGTGCTGAAACTCATTGGCCGGACCTTTGCCCGATCGGGCGCCGTGATGCAATGTCGAAGCGTCAGCCGATGACCGTGTCCACCACCCACCAACCCGGCCGATGCTCTGCGATCGCCTGTCTTGCCGCCGTTGCGGCCTCGGCCGTCTGGAACAGACCGAACACGGTAGCGCCCGAGCCCGACATGCGGGCGAGGCGGCAGGCAGGCTGGTCACGCAGGGCGGCGAGCGCCTCGCCGATGGTTGGGCGGAGGGCAAGGGCTGGCGGCTCGAGGTCGTTGCGCCCCTGGCCGAGATTGTCGATCAATGCCATCGGGTCGCGCTCGCCCTCTATGGCTGCGGCCAGGGAAAGATCCGCAGAAGCGACCGAGCCTGCAGGGCGGGCAAGGGCACGGAAGACGTCCGCCGTCGGCGTGGCAACCCCCGGATTGACGAGGACGGCGGGCAGGAACGGCAGAGGGACTGGAGCGGACAGGGTTTCCCCCGCACCACGCATCCAGCGGCTCATACCTTCCAGGCAGACCAGCACGTCCGAGCCCGTGGCGCGGGCGGCGGCCAGGATATTCTGGTCGGTCAGCGGCAGGCCGTTGGTTCGAGCGATGAGACGCAGGGCCGCCGCGGCGTCGGACGAGCCGCCACCGATGCCGGCCGCTGCCGGCAGGCGCTTGTCGAGTCTGAAATGCCCGAGAGTGAGGCCATCACGCCTCTCGGCGAGGGCCCTGGCGGCCTTGAGCACGAGATTGTCGGTGGTGGTACCGGCCTCATTCGCGCGGGGACCAAAGACTTCCAGGGAAAGGCCGAGGCCCGGTTCGAGACTGAGCTCGTCAGCGATATCGGCAAAAGCGACCAGGCTGTCGAGCACATGAAAGCCGTCCGCGCGCCGCCCCAGAACGGCCAAGGTCAGATTGACCTTGGCGCGGGCTTTCTCGTTCAGCCGGACAGGCGAGGCTCCCGCCTCTCCGGCCGCCGGAACGTCAGCCACCATTGTTGTTGGACGGTGCGGCAGGCTTTACGGGCTCTGCCGGCTTAGGCGCGTCCGTCGGCTTGGGTGCGTCAGCAGGCTTAGGTGTATCGTCGGGCTTGGGAGCTTCCATCGGCTTGGGCGCGTCGGCCGGCTTGGGGGTGTCGGCCGGTTTCGTCTCGTCTGCGGGCTTAGGCGCATCCGCCGGTTTGGGCGCTTCTACGGGCTTGTCGGCACCGGTCGGCTTGCTGGGCTCGGCTGGCTTTTCGGGCTGCGAGGGTTGGGCGGCATCCGGTGCCTTCGGAGCATCAGCAGGTTTTGCCTCATCCGCAGGCTTGGGTGCATCCACGGGCTTGGGTGCGTCAGGGGACTTGTCTGCGTCAGGGGACTTGGCCGCGTCACCGGCCTTGCCGGCATCGGCCGAGGCCGTGTCCCGCATGCCGTCCTTCATCTTCTGCTCGATCTTGGCCTTCTCGTCAGGTTCGGGCTTGGCGTCGAGGGCGTGGCGCCACTGGAAGGTCGCCTCCAGCTTGCGCCCGATCTTCCAATAGGCATCGCCGAGATGGTCGTTGATGGTGGGGTCGCTCGGCTTGAGGGAGACGGCGCGCTCCAGCTGTTCGACCGCCTCGTCATATTGGCCGAGCTTGTAATTGGCCCAGCCGAGACTGTCGACGATGTAGCCGTCATCGGGACGCTGATCGACCGCCTTCTTGATCATCTCCATGCCTTCCTGGAGATGGATACCCTGATCGATCCAGGAATAGCCGAGATAGTTCAGCACCGATGGCTGGTCGGGAAAGAGCTCGAGAGCCTTCTTGAAATCGGCCTCGGCCTTCGGCCACTGCTTGGTGCGCTCATAGGCGATGCCGCGATAGTAAAAGGTGGGCCAGTCATTGCGGGTGGGCTTGCCGATTGCGTCGACCGCCTGCGAGAACGCTACCGCAGCCTCTTCCCAGCGCTTGCGCTGATTGAAGATGCCGCCGAGCGAGATGATGGCGTCGAGATCCTGCGGATTGGCCGAGATGATCTTCCTGAGATGCGCAACGCCCTCATCCGTTTTGTCGAGCTCGTCCAGCGTGGTGGCAAGCTCGATCTCAGCGTTGCGCTTGAGCGGCGAGGAGGCAGGCACGGCCTTGAACAGGGTTTCGGCAGTCTGGGGCTGCTTGAGATCGCTGTAAAGCTCGGCGAGGCCGATCAGGGCAGTGGCGTTGTTGGGCTCCAGATAGAGCGCCAGACGGTAGAACACCACAGCATAGTCGGCGCCGCCTTGCTTGGCGATGCCGGCGGCGACCGAAACCAGAATATCGGCGGCGCCCTGCTGGGCTGATGTCACGGCCGGGCCGATGCGTTTGCCGGCCTTGATGTCGGTGGTCAGCGCCGTGACGATCGGCTGGCGCGGCACCTTGGCCGAATAGGCGTCCAGCACCTTGAGTGCGTCGTCCTTCTTGCCGGCACGCACCAGCGCGCGCGCATAGGCGTCGACGATGGAGACAGCATTGGCGTCGCGCTCATGGGCGTCCTTGAGCCGGGCGATCGCCTCATCCCGCATGCCCGCCATGTCGAGCATCATGCCGGTGGAGAAATTCTTGAAGGTGGAAAAGCCGTCATTGGACGAAATGTCGTCGCCGGCCACCACGCCTTTCTTAGTCTGGCCGGCACCCGCATAGGTCCAGGTCGAGATCAGGGGCGTCGCCAGCTGCAGGATAGGCTTGTCGAGCGTGAAGGCGAGTTCGTCGCGGGCCTTGGTGTAGTCCCGGCCCTTCAGCGCCCGGATACCGAGTACGAGATGGGCGATCGGGTTCTTTTTGTCGATCGCCACGACGCGCCGGGCGAAAGTGACGGCCTTGTCCATCTCGCCCGAGGTCAGCAGCGCAATGAAGGTACGATTGGTCAGCTCCTGGCGAGCCTGTTCGTCCTTGAACAGGCCGCTGCTCAGCGCCTTGGCATAGAAGGAGGCCGCGTTGTCGTCGTCACGCACATTGGCGGCCAGTCGCCCGGCCAACAGGCTGCCGGAGGCGGAGGTCGGCCGGAACGGGCGCTCGACCGCCTTGGCCGCCAATGCCGGCGCCATCAGGGTCGTCGAGAAGGCGATCGCCAGCAAAGCGGCGGAAAAAGACGTGCGGGAAGACAGGGGCACTGCTAAGAAAACTCCGAATCAGCCGGCCGCCTCGACACAGGCGACGCAGTCGCGAATTATTCGCCGCTACCATGGCTGCTTTGAGGCGAGGGAACAACCCGTCTGGGGCTCGAAAACCGCGATTTTGCATGTGGGCCCGACGAGCTTTCAGCCCTCGGCGCCAGGCATGACAACTCCAGATAGCGGCTTTGTGCAGGGGTATCGCCCGTCCCTCTTGGGTTGGTCCGGGATCGGCGCTTGACAAGCTCACCTTACGGGACGACGCCTTGGGCATGTCAGTTCCCGCCGCTTGTTCCTCGCCCGTGCCCCATGTCGCACGTGGTTCGGCCACCTACCGCAAGATCAGCCTCGCTTTGTTTCTCGCCGGTTTTGGCACGTTTTCGCTGATCTATTGCGTACAGCCGCTGTTGCCGCTGCTGGCCGAGGAATTCCATGTCGGTGCAGCCCAGAGTTCACTCGCCCTATCGCTGACCACCGGCGCTCTCGCCTTTGCCATCTTCGCTGCTGCGGCGGTGTCCGAGCGCTTCGGTCGACGCGAGTTGATGTTCGCATCCATCGGTCTCGCCAGCCTGCTCAATCTTGCCGTGGCGGTCACGTCGGGATGGCACGCCATCCTCGCCTTGCGCGCGGTCGAGGGGCTGGCCATTGGCGGGGTGCCGGCCATCGCCATCGCCTATCTGGCCGAGGAGATCGAGCCTGATGGCCTCGGCTTCGCCATGGGGCTCTACATCGCCGGCACTGCACTCGGCGGCATGTCGGGCCGGGTACTGACCGGCATCCTCGCCGAATTCCTGACCTGGCGCTTCGCTCTGGCGATCGTCGGCATCGGCGGCCTCGTCCTGGCGCTCGGTTTCGTGCTGCTCCTGCCGCCCTCGCGGCATTTCACACCGCGCAAGGGCTTCGATCTTCGCTATCACCTCAGGGCATGGCTTTCGCATTTCGGCCGGGAAAGACCCGGCGCCGTGCTGGCGAAGCCCCTGCTGTTCGCCATCGCCTTTTGTGGTTTCGGCAGCTTCGTGACCGTCTACAATTACGCCGGGTTCCGGCTGATGGCACCGCCCTTCGATCTCAGCCCGACGCAGACCAGCCTGATCTTCACCGTCTATCTGTTCGGTACCATCTCTTCCTCGCTCGGCGGCATGGCGGCCGACCGGCTGGGGCGGGCACCGGTGCTGATCGCCAGCCTCGTGACCATGGCTGTTGGCATCGGCCTCACGCTCTCCTCGACCCTCACCGGCATCATTGCCGGCATCGCGGTGCTGACGGCGGGCCAGTTTGCCTGCCATGCGGTAGCGAGCGGCTGGGTCGGCCGGCTGGGCGGTGACAGCAAGGGCCATGCCGCCTCGCTCTACATGCTCGCCTATTATCTCGGCGCCAGCATCGTGGGCTCGACCGGTGGCTGGTTCTGGAGTGTAGGAGGATGGCCGGCCGTGGTCGGATTCACACTGCTCCTGATCGGGCTCGCCATCGGATGCGCGGTGCGGCTAGGGAGCAGCCGCCTGCGATGATGAAGGAGCCGGCAGTTCGCAAACGCGCCTGCCTCGATGCCGGATACGAGGAGACAGCTTCAGGTGAACAAAGGTATCGACCTGCGTTTGGTTGACGGTCATGTTCGGCGCGATACAGACAAGGGGGAGGCGAGCGACTATGTCGTCGTCGTGCCGCTAATGCGTTTTGCGATTTGACCGAGTCACCTGGAATCGCAAAGACGCTCTAGCCGATCCGTTGGATTGGCTTGGAAACAAAGAGTTAGAGTAAAAGTGCGGTTCGGAGAAATCGCACTTTTACTCTAGTAGAATCGAGACGGGCGCCGGGGAGCGGGATCATGAACGCATTTCGCCTGATGATCTTGGTTGCTGCTATGCCCCTATGGTTGGCCGCGCCGGCGTTCGCAGCTCCCAAAGGCGGCTGCGCCTCGGATGATCCGGCTGTTGCCATTCCTGCCTGCACCACCGCCATCAATCGCATCGCGGTGACGCCCGGCAGCCAGGCTACCGCCTATCTGCAGCGTGGGCGCGCTTATTACCGGCAGAAGCAATATGGTCTGGCGATCAACGATCTCGGCGCCTCGATCCGGCATAACGGCAAGAGCTACCTCGCTTATGTCTTTCGTGGCTTGAGCTATGCCGAGCTCGGCGACCATAATTCGGCGATCGACGATTACGACAAGGCCATCGCCATCAAGCCGGGATCGGCGGAAGTCTATTTCTACCGCGCCAATTCCCGCTCGGAGCAGGACGATGTCGAAAACGCCGTCGCCGATTATTCGCGCGCAGTCGATCTCGATCCGGGCATGGGGCCTGCTTTTGCCAATCGTGGCAATCTGCAGCAGCGGCTCGGCCGCCACGACAAGGCCGTCGCCGACTATACCAAGGCGATCGCGCTGAAGCAGGGTGTCTCGCTGATCTACAACAATCGCGGCAATTCCTACGTCAATCTCAAGCGCTACGACCTCGCCATGGCCGATTTCGACAAGGCGATCGCGGCTGATGGCGGCAATTTCAATGCCTATAACAACCGGGCGAACCTGCATTACGCCAAAGGGAAGATCGACGAAGCCATTGCCGATGTCAGCAAGGCGATCGCCCTGAATTCGGGCATGGCGGAATTCCATTCGGGCCGTTGCGCGCTCTATCTGGCGAAGGGAGCGCTGCGGGAGGCACTGACGGATTGCGATACGGCCATCGCGGCACGGCGCGACTATGCCGAGGCCTACCTCAATCGCGGGCTGGCGCATTGGCGCCTCGAGGAGAGAGAAGCTGGCCTGTCCGACATGGAGATGGCCTTCTCGATCAATCCGAACCTGCCCAATGTCCAGCGCTATGTGACGCTCTTTCGTGCCTCGAAGGCGGTGCAGCAGGCCGGGGCCAGCAAGAAGAATGAGCCTGTACCCACGCAGAAGGCTGCTGCGGAAGGCTCGCGGCGGGTCGCGCTCGTCATCGGCAATTCGCGCTATGCGGGGGTGTCGCAACTGCCCAATCCCAGGCGAGACGCCGATCTCATCGCCGGGGCTCTGCGGACGGCCGGCGTGCAGGACGTCACGGTCGCCTACGATCTCGGGCGCGCCGGCATGGTCGACGCCCTCCGGTCCTTTTCCGCCAAGGCCGACGCGGCCGACTGGGCCATCCTCTATTATGCCGGCCATGGCATGGAGCTGACGGGGCAGAACTATCTCATACCCGTCGATGCCCGCCTGCAGTCCGATCGCGATATCCCCGACGAGACCGTCAGCCTCCAGCGTGTGCTGTCGGCGCTGAGCGGCGCGCGGCGCCTGAAGCTGGTGGTGCTGGATGCCTGCCGCAACAATCCCTTCGCCGCACAGATGACGATGACCACGCCCACCCGTTCGGTCGGGCGCGGTCTCTCACGGGTCGAGCCCTCGGGGGCGACGCTGGTGGTCTATTCGGCCAAGGAGGGCACGGTGGCCGAGGATGGCGATAGCCAGCACAGCGCCTTCGCCGAGGCCTTTGCCAGACGGGTGGTGGAACCAGGGCTGGAGATCAACAAGCTGTTTCGCTTCGTGACCAGCGATGTGATGTCGCGAACCGACAATCGGCAGGAACCCTTCGTCTACGGCTCGCTGCCTCCCGAGGATTTCGTCTTTACGAGCACGCGGAGCCAGCCGTCGTCGGCATCATCCTCGCCCTGATCGCTCACGCTGCCCGCTGTTGCGCGCAGCGTGAGCAGGTGGTCCGGGTTCAGGCCGCCTGATCGGGCCTCGCATATGCGGCAGGCAGGGGCTCGCCGCCGATGAACACCCGCTCGACCTCCAGCTCCGCGCTCAGAACCACGATGTCCGCGCACTTGCCTGGCGCGAGGCTGCCGACTTGGCCGGCGATGCCCGCAAGCTCGGCCGGCGTCAGCGAGGCCATGCGGATGACAGCGGGGAGGTCCTTGCCAACGGCGTGCGCCATGGTCTTCACCATGCGGTCCATGCCATGCATCGAGCTTGCCAGGCTGCCGTCCTCGCCTCGGACGGAATGGCCGTCGCTCCAGACCCAGCTGCCATCCTCGCTAGAGCCGAAGCGATATTTGCCCGGCGGCATGTCCATGGCGCGGTTGGCATCGGTGACGAGGCAGCAGCGCAGCGGCCCGATCAGGCGGAAGGCGAAGCGCAGCAAGTCGTCGGAGAGGTGGATGCCGTCGGCGATCACCTCGGTGCTCATCTCTGGGTTGGCGAGGACATATTGCTCCATGCCCGCCTGCATCGGCGTGCCGAAACGCTTGCGCAGGGAGGCGACCGAGCTCATGGCGCACCAGAAATGGTCGACATGGCGCATGCCATGCGCGAAGGCCGCCTCGAGTTCATCCCAGCGGGCGTTGGAATGGCCGCAGGTGATGAAGCAGCCCCGTTCGCGGGCATGGTCGAAGAAATCGAGGGCGCCGGGCAGCTCGGAGGCGCAGGTGGCGATCTTGATGATCTCCCGGCCGAGGAAATATTCATATTCCTCCCGCACTGGATCACGCCGGCCCTCGGGCGCGTGGATGCCGACCTTGTCTTCCGCAAAATAGGGACCGTAGAAATGGATGCCGGCGATGCGGGCGCCATCCGAAGGTGTCCAGGAGGCTTGCACGTTTTCGCACGCTTTCACCATCGCATCGAGCTGGGCGAAGGACCCCGTCGTGGTGGTCGGGAAGATCGAGGTGGTGCCGTGCCTGGCATGGGCGATATTCGTTCGCCGCACGGCTTCCACCGTGCCGTCCATATAGTCGGCGCCGGCGCCGCCATGCACGTGAATGTCGACGAAACCCGGCGACAGGTAGCGGCCGCTGAAATCCAGACATTCCTTGCCTTCATGCTTGGAAGCAGGCGGCTCGATCGCTTCTATCCGGCCGTCTACGCAGTGGATCACGGCGTCTTCGAGAATGGCATCTTCGAGGATAACGTTCCCCTTCAGGAGAAGCTCTTTCATGCTGGATCCGGCGATAGCTGTTGTGATAGGAATGCATGTATCTAGCGATATCGTCACAAACGTGCAATTGAGGAATCGCCTTGCCCATCGAATCAACGCCTGACGAGAGGCGCGCCTTCGTCCTGTCGAAGCTGGAGGCCAAGGGCAGGCTGTCGACGCAGGAGGTCTCGGCGCATTTCGAGGTTTCCGAGGACACCATCCGGCGCGACTTCCGGGACATGGCGGCGGAAGGCCTGATCAAGCGTGTCCACGGTGCTGCCCTGCCGGTCTCGCCGGGAGGATTGCCCTTCCAGGGGCGCTACAAGATCGCGGCCGCCTTGAAGACGCGCCTGGCCAGGGCGGCGGCGCAGCTCGTGCTGCCGGATCAGGTGGTCGTCATCGACGGCGGTACCACCAATCTCGAAGTGGCGAGGCAATTGCCGCGCGATCTCAGGGCCACCATCGTCACCAACAGTCCGCTGGTGGCGACATCAACCACCGAGCATCCGCATCTTGAGGTCATCCTGCTCGGCGGCGTCTTCGACAAGCGCAGCCAGATGGTCCTGGGCGCGCGCGTGCTCGATCAGCTTCACGCCATCAATGCCGATCTGTGCTTCATCGGCGTGCACGGCATTCATGAGGAGTTCGGGCTGACCACCGCCGGCTATGACGAGGCCGCGATCAAGGCCGCCATGATGAAGGCGGCTGCCGAGATCGTCGCAGTGGCGACCCCGGATAAAATCGGCACCGCGGCGGCACACCATTTCGCTGCGCTATCGTCGATCGACACGCTCGTCACCGAAGATACGCCCCGCACCCGCGATCTGCTGGAGAAGGCCGCCATCAAGGCCATCTACGCTTGAGGCGTTGCTCTAAAGCGTTTTGCGATTCGACGGAGTCACCAAGAACCGCAAAGACGCGTCGAAACAATGAGTTAGAGCGAAAAAGCGTTCAGTCGTGAACGCGCTTTGCTCTTGGGGGCGGGTCTTCGGACCCGCCTGCGCTGCCGCTTCATAGGAAGCCGGGCATGAAGACCCGCCCCCCATTTTCGCTCCGTTATGCGGCCCGCTTTTTCGACTGTCGGGAGGCAGCGGCGGCCGCGCCCAAGGCGCCGATACCGGCGCCGATCAGAGCGCAATTGAGCAGTATGCCGATAAGATCGCTGCGATTGGCGGTCGCGATCGCCTGAGCAGCCTGTTCGGCGCCGGCCCCCCCGGCCCTCGCATCCATCATGGCGACCATGCCCGGCTCGCCGCATTTGGGCAGGAGCGTGTATTTGGCTTCGTCGCTGTCGCCATAGATCTTCTCGATGGCCTGCTCGCAGCGCAACCGGTCGGCCGGGGAAACCCCAACCGTGCCGAACTGCAGATAGAGGCCGACACCCAGGAGAACGATCCCGAGGCCGGCATAAAGGAAGGTTTTCATAAAGACAGCTCCGAGATCCGCTTACATGTTCGGATAGTTCGGGCCGCCGCCGCCTTCCGGCGTCACCCAGTTGATGTTCTGGGCGGGATCCTTGATGTCGCAGGTCTTGCAGTGCACGCAGTTCTGCGCGTTGATCACGAAACGCGGATCCTTCTTGGCTGCCTCGTCGCCATAGACAACCTCGTAGACGCCGGCCGGGCAATAGAGCCGGGCCGGTTCGCCATAGAGGGGCAGGTTCTTTTCGATCGGAACCTTGGGATCCTTCAATGTGAGATGAACAGGCTGGTCTTCCTCGTGATTGGTCGAGGACAGGAAGACAGAGGAAAGCTTGTCGAAGGACAGCTTGCCATCGGGCTTGGGATAGTTGATCGGCTTGCTTTCGGCGATCGGCTTCAGCGTGGCGTAGTCGGGCTTGCCATGCTTGAGCGTGCCGAACAGGGAGAAGCCGAGCTTTTCGTTGAGGTGCATGTCGATGCCGCCAAGCACCACGCCGGCGATGGTGCCGAGCTTGGACCACAGCGGCTTGACGTTGCGCACCTTGTAGAGGTCGCGGCCGATCTCGCTGGAACGCCAGGCCGCCTCATAGGAGGCAGGCTCGTCATGCGAGCGGCCCTCGGCCAGCGCCTTGGAAATATGCTCGGCCGCCTGCATGCCCGACAGCACGGCATTGTGGCTGCCCTTGATGCGCGGCACGTTGACGAAGCCGGCCGCGCAGCCGATCAGGGCGCCGCCGGGGAAGGAGAGCTTGGGCACCGACTGGTAGCCGCCCTCAGTGATGGCGCGTGCGCCATAGGCGATGCGCTTGCCGCCCTCGAAGGTCGGTGCGATCAGCGGATGGTGCTTGAAGCGCTGGAACTCGTCGAAGGGCGAGAGATAGGGGTTGGTGTAGTTGAGGTGGATGACGAAACCCACCACCACCTGGTTGTTCTCCAGATGGTAGAGGAAGGAGCCGCCGCCCGTCTTCGAATCCAGTGGCCAGCCAAAGGAATGCTGCACCCGGCCGGGGACATGCTTGGCCGGATCGATCTGCCAGAGTTCCTTGATGCCGATGCCGTATTTCTGGGGTTCGCGGCCGTCGGCCAGATTGAACTTGGCGATCAGCGTCTTGGTCAGGCTACCGCGGGCGCCCTCGGCGAAGAGGGTGTATTTGCCGTGCAGTTCCATGCCGCGGGTGAAGCCGGATTTGGGCTGGCCGTCGCGGCCGATGCCCATGTCGCCGGTGGCGACGCCCATCACCGCACCCTTGTCGTCATAGAGCACTTCGGCGGCGGCAAAGCCCGGGTAGATCTCGACACCCAGCGCTTCGGCCTGAACAGCCAGCCAGCGGCAGACATTGCCGAGCGAGCCGACGAAATTGCCATGGTTCGACATCAGCTTGGGCATGCCGAAATTGGGCAGGCGCAGGGCGCCGGATGGGCCGAGATAGTAGAACTGGTCCTCGGTGACCTCCGTCACCAGCGGGCGGTCCTCCGCCTCGCGCCATTCGGGCAGCAGCTTGTCGAGACCGATGGGATCGATCACCGCGCCGGAGAGGATATGGGCGCCGACCTCCGAGCCCTTCTCCACCACCACCACGCTGGTCTCGGGGTTGAGCTGCTTGAAATGGATCGCGGCCGCCAGGCCGGCAGGTCCGGCGCCGACCACGACGACATCATATTCCATCGCCTCGCGGGGGCCGAGATCGGCACTGTCGGTCATCGAGAAGTCTCCGGTGGTTTTGAAATAGCTTGGAGTGCCCGTGCTTTTTTCACGTTTTTGGAATCGGTGCAAACAAAGCTGCCAGGGTTTCCTGAATTAAGTAACCAATTGGTGCGTTAATGTCACGTTCGCCGGCGCCGCCGGTTCCATCCGCATGCAGCAGGGTTCAGGGTCACGGTATCTTCTCCCGTCGCAGGGTTCGACATGACATCAGCATTGCCGGTAGACCGGCAGGCAGGAAGACACGAAAAGACTATATCGACCGCGGCGATGCCCTTGATCCGTCACTGATTGTCATATTCTCCCGCAAACAGGCGATTGAGGCGTGCGCCGTTCTCGGGTGGGGGCTCCTGCCGGTTCTATACTGACGCGCATGATGCCTGTCCCTTGGGTTACCCTTTCCCATTGCCACGCGTGCTAGGTAGAGTAGGCTGTCTGCGGCTTGCGATCCGTCGGTATGGAGCATACGGGCATGGGCATTCTAGACTTCATCTCCAAGCAATTTATCGATGTCATCCAATGGACGGCCGAGGAGCCGGGGCTGTTGGCCTACCGCTTCCCGATGTCCGGCATGGAAATCCAGAACGGCGCCCAGCTCGTGGTGCGCGAGACGCAGAAGGCGGCCTTCTTCAACGAAGGCAAGATCGCCGATATTTTCGGCCCCGGCACCTATACGCTCACCACGCAGACCCTGCCGGTGCTGACCTATCTGAAGAACTGGGACAAGTTCTTCGAATCGCCTTTCAAGTCGGACGTCTATTTCTTCGACACCAAGGATCAGATCGACCGCAAATGGGGCACCACCCAGCCCCTCACCATCCGCGACAAGGAATATGGCCCGATCCGCATCCGCGCCTTTGGCAATTATTCCTATGCCATCGGCGATGTCGGCGCGTTCTGGTCGCGCCTGGTCGGTACGGCCGAGCGCTGCACCTCCGAGATGATCGAGGGCCAGCTTCGCGGCGCCGTGCTCACCGCCATCGCCTCGACGCTCGGCCAGAGCAATGTCGCCTTCATCGACATGGCCGCCAATCAGGAGGCCTTCTCGCAGAAGCTGGCGGAAGCGATCCGCCCGGCGCTGCGTGACTATGGCATCGACGTCAAGAGCTTCTACGTCCAGAGCCTGTCGCTGCCGGAGGAACTGCAGCGTATCCTCGACAAGGCGAGTTCGATGAACATGCTGGGCGACCTCAATCGCTACGCCCAGTTCCAGACGGCCGAATCCATCCCGCTGGCGGCCGAGAATCCGGGTGGCCTCGCAGGGGCTGGGGCAGGGCTCGGCGCCGGCATGGCGATAGGCCAGGCCATGGCGCAGGGCTTTGCCAATGCGGCGCCGGCCCCGTCAGCGCCCGCACAGCCGGCCGCGCCTGCGCAGCCGGCGGAGGATCCGATCCAGCTCCTGGAAAAGCTCGGCGGGCTGCTGGCCAAGGGCATCCTGACCCAGCAGGAATTCGACGCCAAGAAGGCCGAACTGCTGTCACGGATCAAATAGGCCGGACTTCGCCCCGCTCGCCGGGAAACTCTGCTTGAGAACCGTTTGCCGATAAACGAATTGAAGAGCCTGTCATCCCCGGCTGAGCTACTCACGAGCGTAGCGAGGGAGAGCGAAGGGAAGGGGATCCAGGGGCCATGAATCACACCTATCGGCCCTTGGATCCCCTTCCCTCGGCCTATGGCCTCGCCGGGGATGACGAAGCCCTAATTTCGGAACGGTCATCTGGCCGAACAGGCCGGTCAATCCCGTGATCCATACGAGGCCCAATGCGTAAATTCGCCTGCCCTTCCTGCGGAGCGGATGTCGTGTTCCGGTCGGCGCAGTCGGTCTATGCCGTCTGTGCCTATTGCCAGTCCATGGTGGTGCGAACCGATGTCGACGTGACGTCGCTCGGCGTGATGGCGGCGCTGCCCGACGACATGAGCCCCCTTCAGCTCGGCACCGGCGGTGTCTTCGACGGGCAGTCCTTCACCATTATCGGGCGCCTGAAGATCGGCTGGAGCGACGGGCTGTGGAATGAATGGCACATGCTGATGGATGACGGCCGGGAAGGCTGGATCGGCGAGGCGCAAGGCTTCTTCTCGGTGAGCTTGGAGGCGGAGGAGACCTCCTGGGGCGGCGTGCGCGAGGCGCTGGATCGCTGCCGGCCGCTGCTGACGGCGAGCGAGAATGGCGCTGCCGACATAAGGCCGGGCTTTTCGGTGTCGGTGAATGGCGTTCAGCTCAGGGCCGTCGACATCAAGCTGGCGACCTGCCTGGGCTCGGAAGGCGAATTGCCTTTCGCAGCCCCCAAGGGCCGGCGCACCGTGTCGATCGATTGTGTCGGTGCCGATGGCGAATTCGCCACGCTCGAACATGATGGCGAGGAGGCCAGTGCCTATTTGGGTCGCTATCTCGAATGGGATGCCTTGCGCTTCTCCAATCTCAGGCCGCTGGAGGGCTGGTGATGGAGGAGCCTCTCGCACCGCCACCATCGGCACCATCCGTGCCTGCGCCGCGGCCTCCCGGTCGGCCGCGAACCTTTGCCTGCCCCAATTGCGGCGGGTCGGTGACGCTGCGCGCCGTCGGCCAGTCGATCAGCGCCACCTGCAGCCAGTGCTCCTCGCTGATCGACGTCGCCGACGAGAATCTGCGCATCATCCAGAAGGCCGAGGCCGCGCTCGAACCCTCGGAGATTCCGATCGGCACCCGCGGGCGGTTGCAGGACGTCGAATGGGAGGTCGTCGGCTATATGCGCCGGAGCGACCGGACGGGATATTACGAGTGGATCGAATATCTGCTCTTCAATCCCTATCGGGGCTATCGCTTCCTGGTTCGGGAAGCCGGCCATTGGACCGTGGTGAAGATGCTCACCCGCGACGTGCCGGCGGCCGGCAGCACCATCGACCTCACGGTCGAGGGGCGCCGCTATGCCTTCTTCAGCAAGGGGCAGGCGCGCACCAAATATGTCGCCGGCGAGTTCTATTGGCGGGCTTCCACGGCGGATGTCACCGAGACGGCTGATTATATCGCGTCGCCTCATCGGCTGATGGTGGAGAGCAACGACGAGGAAATCATCGTCTCCGAAGGCATCTATCTCGAACCCAGTCAGGTGGCCGAAGCCTTCAAGCTGCCGCTTGCGGACGAACGCCATGGACCCGGCGTCAACCAGCCCAATCCGCACCGGCGCTGGCTGAGGGTACCGCTCGCCGCGCTCGGCGTGGCGACGCTGCTGCAGTTCGGCTCGCTCGCCCTCTCGCCCGGGCGCCAGGTCGCCTCGCAGACCTTCACCCTGACCTCCGCCGACAAGGGCAAGACCTTCGCTTCCGAGCCGTTCCGCCTCGACGGCCGTGGCAATGTCGAGTTCGAGACCAGCGCCGAACTGAAGGATGACTGGCTGGAGCTCGACGTCGCTCTGGTCAATGTCGAGACCAATCGCAGCTATCGCGCCACCCAGGGGTTGGAGAATTACAGCAGCGGGCGGGTCACCGAGCGCACCAGCGAATTGCTGGCGCCGGTGCCGGCGGGCACCTACAAATTGCTGATCGATGCCAATGCCGGCCTGTTCAGCAAGGTGGCGGAGACCACGCCGATGGTCGCGCGGGAGGATTATTTGCAGACCTGGCTGCGCAACAATGGCCAGGCCGGCAGTACACCTGCCTCGCAGCCCGCCATCGCCCCCGCACCGCCCAAGCCCCTGCCTTCGGAGACGTTCACCGTGATGGTCCGCCACGACGTGCCGATCTGGTCGAACTATCTCGGTGCCGTCGGCCTCCTGGCCGTTGGTGCCGGCTTCGGTTTCTTCCGGGACAGGCGTTTCGAACAGAACCGCTGGGAACAGGGTGGCATCGAAGAGGAAGCGCCCTCGGTTTCCGGCAGTCTGGCGGCGGGAGGCTTCATCGCCGGCGGCGCCAGCAGCGACTCCGATTCCGGAACCGGCAATTGGTGGTCGTCGAGCGACGACGATGACGACGATAGTTCCTCGTCCAGCGATGATTCCAGCAGCAGTTCCAAAAGCGAGGACACGTGAGCAGGATGCAGATGATCTACGCCGCTGCGGTCGTGTTCGGCATGACCCTCGGCAATTTCGGCGGCTATTCGCTGGCCACTATGTGGCACGGCAAACAGACGACCAGCCGCGGCATCAGGAGCAGCGACGATGGCGGCTCCTCCGGCTGGTTCGGCGGCGGTAGAAGCTCCGGCGGCGGCTATTCATATCATAAATAGGGGGCTTTCATGGATGTCTCGGGCCTGATCGAACTGAAATATGTGGTTGCCTCGCTGGTCTATTCCGGCATCGGCCTCGTCGTCTTCGTCATCGCCTTCTGGCTGCTCGACCTGCTGACCCCGAAGGTGCAGGTCTGGAAGGAATTGTGCGAGAAACGGAACACGGCGCTGGCGATCTTCCTGGGCGCCGTGGCGCTCGGCATCGCCATCATCATCGCCTCGGCCATCCATGGCTGATGGCCCTAATGCTCCAGGGACCGCAGGCGTCTCGCCTGCACTTGGAAGCGCAGAGGCAGGCCGATAGAAAGAGCAGGCGAGACTCCTGTGGTCCCAGGAAGAAGCAGTCTCGAAGCAGATTGGGGTAAGGCGCGTTCGTGGAAATCCTGCTGCTCTTCTCGGCCTTCGTGATCGCAACCTGCGGGCTGATCTACGAACTGATCGCCGGCACGCTGGCGAGCTATCTGCTCGGCGATTCCGTCACGCAGTTCTCCACCATCATCGGTACCTATCTCTTCGCCATGGGTGTCGGCTCCTGGCTCTCACGCTATATCGAGCGCGACCTGCTCGGCCATTTCGTCCGTATCGAGTTGCTGGTCGGGGCGGTCGGTGGCAGTTCGGCTGCTGCCCTCTTCATCCTGTTCGACCATGTCGCCTCTTTCCGCCTCTGGCTCTATTCCCTGGTCGGGGTGATCGGCATCCTGGTCGGCATCGAGATTCCGCTGCTGCTGCGCATCCTGGAAGGGCGGCTCGCCTTCAAGGACCTGGTCTCCAAGGTCTTCACCTTCGACTATATCGGTGCGCTCTTCGCCTCCCTGCTGTTTCCGCTGGTGCTGGTGCCCTATCTCGGCCTGATCCGCTCGGCCTTCCTGTTCGGCATCCTCAACACCCTGGTGGCGATCTGGGTGCTGTATGCGATCAAGGCGCCGATACTCCGCCGCGGCGCGCACAAGGTGGCTGCCTTTGTCGTTCTGATCGCGCTCGGCGCCGGCTTCGTCTGGTCCGAACGCATCCAGTCGGTAGCGGAGGCGAGTGCCTATCCGGGCACGGTTGTTTACGCCGAATCCACGCCCTATCAGCGCATCGTGGTCACGCGCCAGCAGCGCGACGTCCGCCTCTTCCTCAATTCGAACCTGCAATTCTCCTCACTCGATGAATATCGCTACCACGAGGCGCTGGTGCATCCGGTGATGAGCGCGCTCAAGGCACCGCGCAGGGTGCTGATCATCGGCGGCGGCGACGGGCTGGCGCTGCGGGAGGTCCTGAAATATCCGGCGGTCGAGGCGGTCACCATGGTCGATCTCGATCCGGCCGTGACTCGGCTGTTCTCACACAACGAGATGATGACGGGCCTGAATGGGGGTTCGCTGTCCTCGCCCAAGCTAACCCTCATCAACGCCGACGCCTTCCTCTGGCTGCGCGAGCAGAAACCGGCCGAGATGCGCTTCGACGCGGTGATCATCGATCTGCCCGACCCATCCAATTTCTCGATCGGCAAGCTCTATTCGCTCACCTTCTACCGCCTCTTGAAATCGGCGCTGAACCAAGATGGCCTGGTGGTGATCCAGAGCACCTCGCCTTTGGTCGCGCGCAAATCCTTCTGGTGTGTCAACAACACGCTGGCGGCGGCCGGCTATCAGACCGCGGCCTATCACCTCTTCGTGCCCTCTTTCGGGGAGTGGGGCTTCATCATCGGCTCCTTCTCGCCCTATCATCAGCCGGACCGCCTGCCCGAGGGGCTGCGCTTCCTCGACCTCACGACCATGCAGGCGATGTTTCAGTTCCCGCCCGACATGGCCCATGTCGCCACCGCCATCCAGCGCCTCGATGACCAGCCGCTGGTGCGCTATTTCGACGAGGAGTGGGGCAATTACCTCATTTATTAGACATTCGGCTTCGAGCTTACCGCTTTCAGGGCGACCTTCACCGTGACCCGGATCAGCCGCAAGCAATTCCTCGCTTTGGGGGCCGCCTCGCTCGGCCTGGCCGGTGCGGGCCTGGTCGGCGGAGACTTGCTGGCGGGCGGGGGCCCGCCGGGCGGCGGCGAGGGCGGTCCCGTGCCGGGGGAACTGGTGGGGGCGTCTTCCCGTATCGGCCACAGGCTGCGAAGCGGGTCCTTCGCGGTTGCCCGTGAGACCCGCAGGACGGGTGTCGTCATCGTGGGCGGGGGGATCGCAGGTCTCGGCGCGGGCTACCGCCTGGCCAAGGCCGGCTATGACGATTTCCTGCTGCTCGATCTCGAGGTTTCACCCGGCGGCAATGCCGCCGGCGGCCGCAACGAGGTCTGTGCCTTCCCCTGGGGTGCCCATTACGTGCCGCTGCTCACCGAGGAGGCGAGGGCTGTCAGGGCGTTGTTCCGGGATTTCGGCATCATCACCGGCTATGACGCCAAGGGCACGGCCATCTATGACGAATATGCCCTCTGCGCGGATCCCTCGGAGCGGCTCTATCGCTATGGGCGCTGGCAGGAAGGCCTGATGCCCGCTATCGGTCTCGACGCCGATGAAGAGGCCGACGGCAAGCGCTTCTTTGCCGCGATGAAGGCGTTTCGCCAGCGTATCGGCAGTGACGGCCGGCGCGCCTTCGCCATTCCGCTCGATCTGAGCTCGCAGGATGCCGATTTGATGGCGCTCGACGGCATCACCATGACGGCCTGGATGGAGCGGGAGGGGTATCGCTCGCCGTCCCTGGCCTGGTATGTCGACTATTGCTGCCGCGACGACTACGGCACGCGCTCGCGCGACGTGTCGGCCTGGGCCGGCATCCATTATTTCGCTGCCCGCAATGGCCGCGGCGCCGATGCCGAGGACCAGGGCCTGGTCACCTGGCCGGAGGGCAATGGCTATCTCGCGCGCCGCCTCGCCGAAGCGCTCGGTCCCCGCATACGGACGCGCTCTCTGGCCTACGCCGTCGAGACCGGAGAGGGCGGCGTCGCCGTCGACGTCTGGGACGCGGCTCAAGACAAGGTCTTCCGCATCGAGGCGAAGGCCGCCATCCTGGCGACGCCGCATTTCGTCACAGCGCGGCTGCTGCGCGACCAGAACCTTGCCGCCGGCTTCTCCTATGCGCCCTGGGCGGTCGCCAACATTACGCTGAGCCGCCTGCCCGGCGGCACCGGCGCCAATCTGAGCTGGGACAATGTCGTATTCGACAGCCCCCTGCTCGGCTATGTCGTCGCCACCCATCAGATCACGCAGATGCGCCCGACCAAGACGGTGCTGACCTATTACTGGCCGATCAGCCATCTGCCGCCCGAGGACGCCCGCCGCGAGGCTCTTGCCCGTCCCCTGGCGGAATGGCAGGCGGTCTTCCTGAAGGAACTCCTTGCCGTGCATCCCGAGCTCGAAGGCCATGTCGAGCGGGCCGATGTCTGGATCTGGGGACACGCCATGATCCGGCCGGTGCCGGGCTTCATCTGGGGCGGGCAGCGGCGGGCCGGACTGCAGCAGCGGCCGCCGATCTTCACCGCCCATTCCGACATGAGCGGCGTTTCCATCTTCGAGGAAGCCTATACGCATGGCGTGCGTGCGGCGGAGAAGGCCATGGCCTATAGTGGCCATCCCTTCGAAACGGTGCTGTGATGGCGCGGGCAGAGCAGGGAAAGCCATTGGCAGTGCAGGCACAAACCTCGGAGACGGGGAGGGCTCTGATGGCGGACGGAGCCGCCGTCCAGGCCCGGGCCTTTGCCCCCGGCCTGCATCTGCTCATCGATTTCTGGGACTGCCAGGGCCTCATCGACGCCGCGGGCATCGAGCACGCCTTGCGCGAGGCCGCGGCCGCCTGCGGGGCCACGGTGCTCGGCGTCAAGCTGCACGGCTTCGGCGACACCGGCGGCATCACCGGCGTCGCCTTGCTCGCCGAGTCCCATATCAGCATCCACACCTGGCCCGAGACCGGCTATGCCGCCCTCGACATCTTCATGTGCGGGCGCTGCGACCCCCGCCGTGCCCTGCCGGTGCTGGAGGCCCATTTCGCGCCAGGGCGGGTGAAGGTAAGCGAGCATCGGCGGGGATAGGGCAATTGCCCTGCAGGCATCAGCCCTCCTCGGTGCCCATATCGGCATCGGTGAGGTAGATCGTCTCGATCGTTCCCGATGGATGCACGCAATACCAGCTATAGGGGTTCAGTTCCTCGTCTGTGATGATTGAGCGGCAATCCGCGGCCTTCGAAAAATAGAGGGCGAAGCGCCGCTCCTCCTCGATCGAGTCAGCGCCGGGCTGCCAGATTTCCATCAGGAAAGGATAGGTTTCGCTCAGGGGCCGCACGATGACATGGACGTCGAGCGGCGTGTCGCTACCCGCATCCCAGCTCTCGATCATCTCGTCCTTGGAGCCGAAATAGGCGATCGTCCGGTCCGGCTCGAAATAGTGCCGGACAGCGCCTTTGATCGTCTCGGTATCGAGATGACGGTCAATGAAGAGCTGGAAGAAGCCCATGCCTTGCCCGATGATGTGAAAATCCCGCCGGACTTGTGACCGGCGGGAATGATGATCCTATTCCGCTGCGTCCTTGATCGGCTCCGGCGGCGTCCAGCGCAGCACGGGCTGGCGGGCGGCCCTGGTTTCGTCCAGGCGCCGGCGCGGTGCGTGATAGGGGGCGCCGGAGAAGCGCTCCGTCTCGCCGCGCCTGGCGGCCAAAGCAAGGTCGCGCAGCGTGGCGATGAAGAGGTCGAGCGAGGCCTTGGATTCGCTCTCCGTCGGCTCGATCAGCATGGCGCCGTGCACCACCAGAGGGAAATACATGGTCATCGGATGATAGCCCTCGTCGATCATCGCCTTGGCGAAATCGAGCGTGGTCACGCCGGTGTCCTTGAGCCAGGTGTCGTCGAACAACGCTTCGTGCATGCAGGGCTGGTCGCCGAAGGGGGCGGACATCAAATCCTGCAGACTGGCGCGGATATAGTTGGCGGACAGCACCGCGTCCTCCGAGGCCTGCTGCATGCCGTCGGTGCCATGCGAGAGCATATAGGTCAGCGCCCGCGTGAACATGCCCATCTGGCCGTGGAAGGCGGTGAGGCGGCCGAAGGGCGTCTCGCCATTCATCACCTCTTCGGCCCGCTCGACCAGCACGCGGGCATTGACGACATAGGGGAAGGGCGCGAAGGGCGCGAGCTTGTCGGAAAGCACCACCGGCCCCGCGCCCGGCCCACCGCCGCCATGGGGCGTCGAGAAGGTCTTGTGCAGGTTGATATGCATGGCATCGACGCCGAGATCGCCGGGGCGGACCTTGCCGACGATGGCGTTGAAATTGGCGCCGTCGCAGTAGAAATAGGCGCCCGCCTCGTGCACCACATCGGCGATGGCACGGATATCACGCTCGAACAGGCCGCAGGTGTTGGGGTTGGTCAGCATGATCGCGGCGACGTGCGGCCCCAAAGCCTTCTTGATTTCGGCCGGATCGACGGTGCCGTCCTCGCGCACGGGGATGGATTCCACCGAAAAGCCGATCAAAGCGGCAGTGGCCGGATTGGTGCCATGGGCCGAGTCGGGCACCAGCACGACCTTGCGCGTACCGCCTTCGCCCCTGGCCGCGATGGCGGCCTTGATCGCCATCATGCCGCAAAGCTCGCCATGTGCCCCGGCCTTCGGGCTCATCGCTACGGCCGGCATGCCGGTGAGGGTCTTCAGATAATGGGCGAGATGGTCGATCACCGCCAGCGCGCCGGGCACGGTCGAGATCGGCTGCAGCGGATGGATATCGGCAAAGCCTGGCAGTCGCGCTACCTTCTCGTTGAGGCGCGGATTGTGCTTCATGGTGCAGGAGCCGAGCGGGAAAAGCCCGGTATCGATGCCGAAATTCTTCTGGCTCAGGCGCACGAAATGGCGCATCGCCTCCGGCTCGGAGAAACCGGGCAGGCCGATCGGATCCTTGCGCTCGAAAGAACCGAGCCTCGGCTCGAACTCCTCGACCTCCTCGACGTCGACGCCGGTCACGTCGGTGCGGCCGGTCTCGAACAGCAAAGCTTCCTCGATGATGAGCGCGCGGTTGCCGGTGAAGGTGGGATGGGAAGCCTCGGCGCCATCGCCGGGGGAGGAGGGGCGTCCCTGACGGTTCAACATCAGACCAGCTCCTTCAGGGCGCTCACGAGGGCGGTGCGGTCCTCGTCGGTATTCACTTCGGTGGAAGCGATGATCAACAGATCCTTCAGCTCGGCATTGGGCGACAGCCGCGAATAGGGCACGCCTCCCAGAATCCCCCTGGCGGCCAGCTTTTCTAAGAGCGAGGCGGCACTGCCGGGCACCCGAATGGCGAATTCGTTGAAGAAGCTCTTCTGGATGATCTCGATACCCTTCACCTTGGCCAGCATGTCGGCCAGCTTCACTGCATTGGCGTGGTTGACGCGGGCGAGCTTGCGCAGGCCCTTCTCGCCGAGCAGCGCCATGTGGATGGTGAAGGCGAGCACGCACAGGCCGGAATTGGTGCAGATGTTGGAGGTCGCCTTGTCGCGGCGGATATGCTGCTCGCGGGTGGACAGGGTCAGCACGAAACCGCGCCGGCCCTCGGCGTCCACCGTCTGGCCGCACAGGCGGCCCGGCATCTGGCGTACATATTTGTGCCTGGTCGCGAACAGGCCGATATAGGGCCCACCATAATTGAGGGCATTGCCGATCGACTGGCCTTCGCCGACCACGATGTCGGCGCCCATTTCGCCCGGCGATTTGACGAGGCCGAGCGAAACCGCTTCGGTGAACACCGCGATCAAGAGGGCGCCGGCCTTGTGCGCCGCTTCGGCGATCGGAGTAAGGTCGCGCAGATTGCCGAAGACGTCCGGGTTCTGCACCACCACGCAGGAGGTTTCCCCGTCGATCTCAGCGATCAGATCCTCGCTGCCGTCGACGTCGGCAGGCATGGCCACTTCGTGATGGCCGGCCATTTTCGAGATGGTGTGCACCACATCGGTGTAGTGCGGATGCAGGCCGCCGGAGAGGATCGCCTTGGAGCGGCGCGTGACGCGATGGGCCATCAGCACGGCCTCGGCCGTGCCGGTCGAGCCGTCATACATCGAGGCATTGGCGACTTCCATGCCGGTCAGCAACGCGACCTGGGTCTGGAACTCGTAGAGATATTGCAGCGTGCCCTGGGCGATCTCGGGCTGATAGGGCGTGTAGGAGGTGAGGAATTCCGAACGCTGGATCAGATGGTCGACGGTTGCCGGCACGTGGTGCTTGTAGGCGCCGGCCCCGACGAAGAAGGGCACCGAGGACGCCGTCACATTGCGCGAGGCGAAGGCGGTCATGATCTTCTCGACCGCCATTTCGCTCTTGGTATTGGGCAGAACGGGGGGCGCCTTCAGAAGCTTGTCGGCGGGGACGTTGGCGAAGAGATCGTCGATGCCGTTGACGCCGATCTTCGCCAGCATGGCGCTGCGATCATCGGCGGTCAGGGGTAGATAGCGCATGGATCAGGCTCCGATATGGGCCTTGTAGGCCGCATCGTCCATGAGGGCATCGAGCTCGGCCGGATTGGAGAGCTTTATCTTGATGAACCAGCCCTTGCCGAGCGGGTCCTCGTTCACCGTGGAGGGAGAGTCGGGCAGGCCTTCGTTCGCCTCGATCACTGTGCCGGATACCGGGGCATAGACTTCGCTGGCGGCCTTCACCGATTCAACCACCGCGGCTTCGTCGCCCTGCTTGAGCACTTTGCCGGTGGCCGGAAGCTCGACGAACACCACGTCGCCGAGCTGCGACTGGGCGTAGTCGGTGATGCCGATCGTGGCGACGTCGCCCTCGACGGACACATATTCGTGGTCGCTGGTGAACTTGATCGTGGCCATGGTTTTCCTCAATCTCTGGATAGCTCAGGAACGGTGGAAGCGGTGCGGGGCGAAGGGCAGCGGTACGACCTGGATCGGCACATCCTTGCCGCGCAATTCGACGGTGAGGCCGGTGCCTTCGGCCGCCAGGGCAGGGGCCACATAGCCGATGGCAATGGGGCCGGCCACGGTGGGGCCGAAGCCGCCCGAGGTGACGATGCCGACGGTCTCGCCGGCCTGGTTCTTCAGGGCCGCGCCCTCGCGTACGGGCGAGCGCCCTTCCGGCTTGAGGCCGACGCGGATGCGAGCGGGCCCTTCCGCGATTTCGCGCTGGATGCGGGAAGCGCCGGGAAAGCCGCCCTGTTCGCGCCGGCGCTTCTGGATCGACCAGAGAAGACCGGCCTCGATCGGCGAGATCGTGGGATCGAGTTCATGGCCATAGAGGCACAGGCCGGCTTCCAGGCGCAGCGAGTCGCGGGCGCCGAGGCCGATCGGCTTGACCCGTTCGTCCGCGAGAAGCGTGCGCCAGAGCGCAACGGCCTTGTCGTTGGGAACCGAAATCTCGTAGCCGTCCTCGCCGGTATAGCCCGAGCGGGAGAGGCCGACCGCAATGCCGTCGAAGGTCGAGCGGTGGGAGGCCATGAAGGGCATGGCTGCAGCGTCCGGGCAATGATCCGCCAGCACGGCGGCAGCGAGAGGGCCCTGCAGCGCGAGCAGGGCATAGTCGGCGGCGACGACCAGTTGGGCGCTGTCGCCGATCTTATCGCGCAGGAGCGCAAAATCGGCTTCCTTGCAGCCGGCATTGACCACCAGGGCGAGCTTGCCGTCTTCGGCGGGGTCGGTCGAGCGCGCCACCATCAAATCGTCGAGTGTGCCGCCCTCATCGTTCAGGAACTGGGTATAGCGCTGGCGACCGGGGGCGAGATTGAGAATATCGGCCGGCACCAGGGTTTCCAGGGCGGCAGCGACGGCGTCATGGCTGTCGGCGATGAGATAGGCCTGCCCCATATGCGATACGTCGAACAGGCCGGCGGCGCTGCGCGTGTGGTTGTGCTCGGCGATGATTCCGGTGGGATACTGGACCGGCATGTCGTAGCCGGCAAACGGCACCATGCGCGCGCCGAGGGCGACATGCTCGGCATGAAGAGGAGTCTTCAGGAGCGTTTGCGGATCTGGGCTTGCGGCTGGCTCGGCCATGGGGACTCCGGCAAAAGGGTGCACGCCGGACGAATGTCCGGTTGTGCCCCCTCTGTCGCGGTTACCTGAGAGATTTCGCGATTCCGCACCCTGGGGAACCACTTACGCCCTTCGGTGAGCCCGAATGCTTGCGCATTCGTGCCGCTTTCCAGAGTTTCGTTCCCCCGCGGTCCGGGTGCCTGAGAGTTTCCGGGGCGGTTGCTCCTTCGGCGCCGGTCCGTGATTCCCAAGAGAATCAGACCGAACTCTTCCGCGGGGATCGGCCGAATGCCGGGAAGCTATCCCTGGCCTCACCTGTCGTCAACCCAACAGAATACGGCGCGATGAGAAAAGGTCTGAGGAATTTTAAGGCGCTCAGCCCCGCCGCTTTTTCTTGGTGACCGTGCCGCCCTTGCCGTCGAAACCGACCACGATGTCATAGGAACTGAGTGGCTGTTCGAGGCCGATGGTGATCGGTGCCGAGGTATCGACCACCCGGAAACTGCCCGGGCCGCCGCCAGGCGTCGCCGCGGCTGAGACGCGGATCACCTTGGTGTAGACGGGCTTCTCGTCGCGGTCGCGGATGGTGATGCGCACCGGCGCCGAATAGCCGCCGCCCCCGGCCGAGGCGACATGGCCCTCCACGCCGATCTTGATGGTAACGGTATTGCCGCTGGCAAGGTCGCACTCACGGGCGAAATTGGTGATCGAGAATTGCGCGCTGGGAGGGCCATAGGCCGCAGCACCGGTAGGAATGTTGATCTGCGGGCATTCGGTATCGGGGTCGAAATCCACCCGCAGCGGCGCTTGGGAGGCGGTCTGCGTCTGCGTTGGCGCAGCCGTTTCCGTCGGCGTGCCATAGACACCGGTGATCATGCTGCTGGTGCAGCCGCCGAGAAGGAGCGCCGGGGCGACCACACCTGCCAACAGGGCGCTACGAGCCGCCCAGACGCCATACTGACTGCCAACCATCGTCACGCTCCGCTGAATGCACGGCGTCCTTATAGCATGCCGTTCGGCTTCGGCCAGTCCGGCAGGCGCGCGCATGCACAGGCCCTTCGGTCCGATTACCAGTCCGTGTGCTGCAGGAAGCGGCGCAGGATGTGATGGGAGTAAAAACTGGCGACTGTGGCGAGGAAAGCCGGAAAATCGACATGGGCATTGTCGTCGGCGCTGTCGGAGATGGTACGCAGCACGGCACAGGGCACACCATAGTCGTGGCAGATCTGGCCAATCGCTCCGCTTTCCATCTCGATGGCGAAAGCGTCCGGAATGTCGTTGCGCAGGGCTGCGACCGCGGCATGGCCGTTGACGAACTGGTCGCCGCTGATGATCAGGCCGCGATGGAGGCGGGGGGCGGCGAGAGCGAACCGTTCGCGAATCTCGGCGGAGAGCTGCGGCAGATCCTCGGCCAGGAAGGTCTCGATCGCCCGCGACAGGCTGTTGCTGATGGCGGCATCGGCGGCAAAGCGGGACATGCCCGTCAAGGGTACCTCATAGCGCGGGAAGATCGGCCTCGCGTCGAGATCGTGCTGGAGCATCGCATCACCGACCACGATATCGCCGACCTTCACCGATCGGGCCGCGCCGCCGGCCACGCCGACATTGAGGATGGCGCCGACCTGATAGGCATGGATGAGGCCCGCAGTGGCGGTGGCGGCGGCGACCTTGCCGACCCGCGAGAGCGTCAGCACGCAGGGACGGCCGAAGAGATGGCCGCTGTGATAATCCCTGCCGCCGATGCGCAGTGTCTGTGTGGCGCCGTCCTGCTTCATCAGGGCGAAAAGCGCTTCGGCCTCCTCGGCGAGCGGGACGAGAATGCCGAGGGGCGAGGTAGAAGAGATTGTCATGGGGGCTTCCGGGGGAGGGCGGTTCGGCGAAGGCGGGAACAGGCACCATAGGCCATTCGTTCATCGTCTTGATGTCAAGCCATTCCGAGGCGGCCGCCGGCCTTGCCAAAAGAAAAGGCCGGGACTGAGCCCGGCCACCTCGTCTCGTTCATGGGGGAGGCGCGGCGTCAGACCGCGATGCGCTCTTCGATCTCGTTGGGCTCGCGCAGCACATAGCCGCGACCCCAGACGGTCTCGATGTAATTGGACCCGTTGGTGGCGTTGGCGAGCTTCTTGCGCAGCTTGCAGATGAAGACATCGATGATCTTCAGCTCGGGTTCGTCCATGCCGCCATAGAGATGGTTGAGGAACATCTCCTTGGTCAGCGTGGTGCCCTTGCGCAGCGAGAGCAGCTCCAGCATCTGATATTCCTTGCCGGTCAGATGCACACGCGAGCCATGGACCTCGACCGTCTTGGTGTCGAGATTGACCACGAGGTCGCCGGTGGCGATCACCGACTGGGCATGGCCCTTGGAACGGCGGACGATGGCGTGGATGCGCGCAACCAGCTCATCCTTGTGGAAAGGTTTGGTCAGATAGTCGTCGGCGCCGAAGCCGAGACCCTTCACCTTATCCTCGATGCCGGCAAGGCCTGATAGAATCAGGATCGGCGTCTTGACCTTGGCCACCCTGAGGGAGCGCAGAACCTCGTAGCCCGACATGTCGGGAAGGTTCAGGTCGAGCAGAATGATGTCGTAATCGTACAACTTGCCGAGATCGACACCTTCCTCGCCCAGATCCGTCGTATAGACGTTGAAACTCTCTGACTTGAGCATCAGCTCAATGCTTTGCGCCGTGGCGCTATCGTCTTCGACAAGAAGTACGCGCATCTCAATCCCCCACTGCGGCCTCGGAGGGTCGACCGCCGTCGCGAATGCGCAGACGGCACGGTGAAGTCACCTCGTCGATGATCAACCGCGACGCTACGCAGGCATGGTTAACAAATTGTGATTCTCTCATGCAAGCGAAACTTGAAAACAAGGTACAAAACTCCCTGTAACACATTGCCTGAAAGACAGATTCGGTGAGCAGCAAGCGTCAACATTCACATGAAGAAACCTGCCTAAGCGATTCAACCGACTCACCCATTCGCCGCAGGATTTGGACAAACGTGGCGGTGAGTTCGTTGACCGTTGTTAGGGATCATTAACGAGGCAGGTAAATTAATGGTTACCGTCGGGGCAGGTTCTTAGGGATTTAGAACGAATCAACAGCTTTCCTCGAGTGCCCCGTCCCATGGCGAGAGCGGCGGCTGCTTCATCGGCGAGGAAAGAGGCTGGTCGGTTCATTGCGGGGCCGCTTCATCGAATCTGCTTGCTTCTTCAAGCTGTTAGAAACAAGTGAACGCAGTATTAATTCTGCCGTCGCTGCCCAGTGTGAAGCATAGTGCCGACCGGAGCCGGTAGTCTTTCCGCAGTCGGCCGATCCCAGGAGAAATCTTAAGAAAAGCGGCCGCCGCATGGAGAAGTGATGTATCGACTTGGTAAATCATGGCGCACGATTTTCTTGACTGTCGACTGTCCCGCCTTGGTTCGCGGCTTTTTTGCGGCGAGTAAGGAAGAATTCACGTCCATGCCGGATGGTGTGGGTCTTCGCCGGGCCGATGGCTTGGCGATCCGATTGTGCGGCCTATCCTCCACCATAGGGCGGCGGGCCGATGCGGCTGATGGAGTAATGAGTAATGAAGTCGCGCGATACCCTTATTCGTCTCAAGCGCTTCCAGGCAGACGAGAGACGCCGCCAGGTCGTCCAGATCGAAACCATGGTGGCTGAGTTCGAGCGCATGGCAGCCGAACTGGACCGCGAAATCAAGGCTGAGGAAGCCAAGGCCGGCATCACCGATCCAAGCCATTTTGCCTATCCGACCTATGCCCGCGCAGCGACTGCGCGTCGGGACAATCTGCGTGGCTCTGCCGATGATCTGAAGGTCAAGCTGGAAGATGCCAGGAGCGCGCTCGCCGATGCCCTGGAGGATCTGAAGATGGTCGAGACGCTCGATGACCGCGAGAAGGCAAGCGAGCGCAGCATCGCCGCTCAATAGATACCGACGCTGGACGTACAGGCCCGGCCGGCCTCCGGCTTGGGTACCATCGGGATGATACGGGGCCGCCGCTCACTGCTTGGGTGTCGGCGGCTTGGTACTGGTGCAGCGCAGATCCTTGCGCACACAGGCGATACCCGGGGTCGAGCACATCGGCTTGCCGTTCACCACCGCACAAATGATGCATTCATCGGTGATTTCAGTACAATCGGGGTGACCGGCGATGAAGGAAAACACGCGGTCGTCAGGGGCAACAGGCTGGGAAGGAGCCGGAGGCTCCGCCGGTTTGGCCTGATTGTCCTGCGCCAGCACCGGCCACCATCCCTGGCCGACGGTCAGCAGGGCCGCAGCCAGACACAGGCGGATCAGCACGCTGCGCATGAGACATACTCCCTGCAATCGGCCTTCTCGGTGGGGATCCTAGAGCAAAGTGCGTCAGCCGCGAAATGCCGTAACCTCGATTTCAACCTTGATCTCTGGCTTGATGAGATCGCAGATCAGCATTGTGGCTGCCGGCCTGATCTCGCCGAAGACCCGGCCAGTCACCGCCATCACGGTCTCCACATGCTCGGTGCCGGTCACATAATAAGTCGCGCGCACCACCTCGCTCATGGCAAAGCCGCCCTCGGCCAGCGCCTTTTCGATGGTCGCCAACGTGTTTTCGGTCTGGGCGGCGACATCTTCCGGCAGCGTCATGCTGGCATAATCATAGCCGGTGGTGCCTGAAACGAAGCACCAGTCGCCCTGCACCACGGCGCGGGAATAGCCGGCGCTGCGTTCGAGCGGGGAGCCGGTCGAGATCAGTTTGCGGGGCATGGATATTTCCTCACACCGGCGTGGCCGCGATGCGCACGCCGCCATCGATCGTCTCGACGGCGACGGACATGCCGGCGGCGCGGGCGATCAGCCCGGTATAATAGGGCTGGATCAGATGGCTATCGAGCGTGCCGTTCTCCGGCTCGCCCGCGAGAAGGTTGATCAGGCCGGGCGGAATGCGCGAATTGCCCCCGAGCGAGATCACCTCGAAGGTCGGAGCCTCGGGATCTCCCGTCACCTTGGCATTGATGGAGCCGCCGCGCGGAATGGTGGTGGTGGCGACCACGAGCAGGTTCAGCAGCAGCTTGACCTTGTTCTTGGGCATGAACTGGCGCGGCGCCGACCAGCTGAGCGTCACCTTCTCGTCCTGGATGAAGCCCCTGGCCACATTCTCGGCATCGCCGAGGTCGATCGAGGCTCCGGCCGAGCCGGCGGCACCGAAGGCGATCCGTGCAAATTGCAGGCGGGCCGAGGCATTCCTGGAGCTTTTCTTGATCAGGTCGAGGGCGAAGGCCTTCATCGAGGCATCGTCCTCGTCCTCGAGGACCTCGAGCCCGTTGACGATGGCGCCGACCGGATTGATCACATCATGGCACACGCGAGAGCAGAGCAGGGCGGCCAGATCAAGCGCATCGAGTTGAAAACCAGCGGTCATCGCAGCACCCAGGGTAAATCAAGAGAGAATCAGGTCTCGGAAATAAGGTTTTCAGATAGACTCTGCCGCACGGGATGTGAAGGCGCTAAGCCGATTCCCCCTGATCGAGCCAGGCTCGATCAGGGGGAATCGGCACAATCTCAAACGGTTGCCGTGCTTCCCGATATCGCCCGTTCGCGGGCGATATCGGGAGACTCTGCCTGGGCATACCGCCGTTCCGTTCCGCGCTTTGTACAACCCAGAAGAGCGATCTCGAAGGGATGCGGAAAGGCAAGGCAGACCCAATATTCTTGCGGCATGGTGTCCATGAGACTAAACAGGCCCTGTTATCGGAGGCCCCTTTGAACCAGACCGCTCAGTCCTCGTCCCCGCTCGCTTCCACGCCCGATGCCATTGCGCGTGTCTTTGCCGACATTGCCCGTGAAGCGGGCGTCGCCATCATGCAGGTCTATGCCAAGGAATGCACTGCCCGCATCAAGGATGACCGCTCGCCCGTGACGGAGGCCGACGAACTGGCCGAGGCGATCATCCTGCGAAGGCTGGCGGATGTGATGCCTGATGTGCCGGTGGTGGCGGAAGAGTGCGCGGCCAAGGGCGTAATTCCCGAGGTCGGAACCCGCTTCATCCTGGTCGACCCGCTTGATGGCACCAAGGAATTCCTTCACCGCAACGGCGAGTTCACCGTCAACATCGCCCTGATCGAAGATGGCAGGCCGGTGGCGGGCTGCGTGTTCGCGCCGGCTGTGGATACGCTTTACGCTGGCGGCGACACGGCGTGGCGCGTGCAGGACGGCGTCGAAGAGTCGATCTCCACGCGGGCCTACCCGGCCGAAGGACTGACGGCCCTGTGCAGCCGTTCGCATCCTGACGCCAAGAGCGAGGCTTTTCTGGCTGAATACCCCATTGCCGACCGGCGCGAGGCGGGGTCATCGCTGAAGTTCTGCCGGGTTGCGGAAGGCGTCGCCGATGTCTATCCGCGCTTCGGGCCGACCATGGAATGGGATGTCGCCGCCGGCCATGCCGTGCTCTCCGCTGCTGGGGGGCAGGTTCTGATGCCCGATGGCGAAGATTTTCTCTATGGCAAGACCGAGGCCGGCTTCCGCAATGTCGCCTTCGTGGCCTGGGGCCAAGATACTCCCCGCAAATAAGACACGCCTCCCAAGCAAGACACTCCTGGCAAATAAGCTCGCTCCCCGTAAATAGCCACGGTCGAGCCCTTGCGGCGGCCCCGCTCGATCCCGGGTCGGTGCAATCCTGCAGGCCTCCTTGCCTCAATCCTGCGTAAATCTAGCCATGCTTCCGGGCGTTTTGCCTGTTGGAATCGCATGGTCGTATCGCCAAAGCCTCCTGCGATCTGGTGGCCTCACCGGGACCCGCGCGGACGCGTCGAAACGAAGAACGAGGGCAAGGCAGCGCTGCCTTGCAGACGCACTTTGCCCTTGGAAGCAATTTGTTAACGCTGATGGGCCACAAAATAGGGCTCACAGAGGCCAGACCCTCAGCCAACGAGGCTCGCGATGAACGATATTCTTCCCCGCCGCAAGGCTCTTACCATGATGGCCGGCATGGCTCTGTCCGCGACCGGCTTCGTCTCCCCGTCTCTGGCGCTTGCGCAGTCGGAGCGGCCGGAGCGCATCTCCTCCAACGAACTCGTCAATTCAGGCCATCGTTTCTTCGGCACCGTGTCGAGGGACCTGGCGCTCACCATTCAGAAGGCCGTGGCGCGCTGGGGTGAGCCCAACGGCTACATCCTCGGCCAGGAAGGCTCGGGCGCCTTCATCGGAGGGCTTCGCTACGGCGAGGGCACGATGTTCACCCGCAATGTCGGCGACCGCAAGGTCTACTGGCAGGGCCCCTCCGTCGGGTGGGATTTCGGCGGCGACGGCGCGCGCACCATGATGCTGGTCTACAATATGGACCGGATCGACGAGATCTACAGCCGCTTCCCCGGAATCGCCGGTTCAGCCTATATTATCGGTGGCTTTGGCATGACCGCGCTGGGCGATGGCAATATGATGGTGGTGCCCATCAAGTCCGGCGTCGGAGCCCGCCTCGGCATCAATCTAGGTTATCTCAAATTCACGCCGTCCGCGACGTGGAATCCCTTCTGATCACGCACAACCTTGCGGGATCCTGAGGGCGGTTGCTGGCTTTCATCTTGGCAGAAAAATGCCGATGCCAGCGCTGCCATCAGATCATCTAGGCAAACCGCACGTCATGGATGCTGGCGGGACATCGAAGTGCGATTTTAAGCACGCTGTGCGTTTTCGCCCTGCAATGTCGTCGAATTGACGTATAGTACAGCGAAGATATCGCCGTACTGAGACTCTGCCGTGCTCGATTATGCGATTGCCTTTTTCCTGGGAGGAGCGCTCGCCGCCCTGGCCGCATTGGCCATGGTGCCCGCGATCTGGGGCCGTGCGCGTCGCTTGATCCGCCGTGAAATGGAAACGGCGCTGCCCCTGTCGATGGCGCAGGTTCGGGCTGCTCAGGATCACGTCCGCGCGGAAGCGGCCATACGGCATCGCCGCCTTGAGCAGAAGGTCGAGAACGAGAGAGCCCGGCGCCATCAGCTCATGGCTGAACATGGGCGGCAGACCGAGCGGCTGCGCCGGCTCGAAACCCTGCTCGGAGTTGATGCTGCCAGGCTCGCCCAGATGGAAGAGGGTGCGGCCAACGCCCAGCGCGGCGTGCTCGCCGCCCAGCAGGATGTTGCGGCACTCAAGGCAGAACTGGCAGCAGCGCGGGTAACCATTGCGCTACGCGACGACGAAGCGCTCGATCACGGCCGCGAACTTGCCTCGGCGCAGGGAAGCAATGACAGCCTGCGCATCGAAGTGGTCGCTCTTCGCACCAAGCTCGCCGCGGCGGAAGATGGCGCGGTTCTGCATCAGCATGAATTGCAGGAAGTGCTGGAACTGGCGTCCGGCAAGGATGATCGCCTCGCCACCCAGTCCATCGAGTTGATGCGGCGCGATACTGCGATCGCCGCCCTCGAGGCGCGCACGGCCTCGTTGCAGCGCGAATTGCAGACGATGGCCGACAGGAGGCAGGTGGCCGAAACGGAGAAATCGGACAGTCAGGTCCGGTTCTCGGATTGGGAGGCAGACCTGCGCCGCAAGGACGCCCTGCTGGCCGAGCGCGATGCGCGGCTTGCGCTGGCGGCCGGACGGGAGGCCGAACTGATCGCCGAGCTCAATCGCCTGCGCCGCAGCGCGGAGCCGAGCGCGGCCGAGGAAGAAATCGGTGCCCTCAAGATCGAGCGGGCTCGCTTGCAGGCCGAACTTGCCGCTCTTCGCGAAGAGGCTCATGAATCCTGGCTGCGCATCGAAGCCGACAACAGCCTGCTGCGGCGTGAAATGGCACAGGTCGCTGCCGAGATCGCCCGCGAGGCGGCGACCCGCAGGGCCGTCGGCGTGGTGCCCGGACCAGAGCGCCAGGCGGCGAACGATCTGGCGGCGAACGAGCCGCAGGCTGCAGACAGCCGGGAAGCCGCGCCCCGCTGACGGCGTTGCCCATGCATTCTCGGCTTGTAGTTATACCGACGCCTTTCAAGGTCTTTCGAATCTAAAACCCGGCGAAGGCTGGATAGGGCATTGCGACCCCTCATCCGCCCCCTCGGGGCACCCAGTCCACTCCAAGTGGAGTGGACGATACCCGCAAGGGGAGAAGGTGCTGGCAAGCGGATGAGGGGTTGCGCCGCTCTATCTGGACTTCAGAACTCAACATCTTGAAAGGGGTGGTCATCAGACCCGCCCCCCCAAATGTCGCCTCCCGTATCGGCTTGCCGTGAGTCACTCTTTTCGCGACCCGGTATAATGATCTCGGCTTAAAGCGCGGCGGCGATCTTCGCCGCCAGGCGCGCATTGTTTTCCACCAGGGCGATGTTGGCGATCAGGCTGCGCCCCTGGGTGAGGTCAAGCATGCGCGAGAGCAGGAACGGCGTGAGAGCCTTGCCGGAAATGCCCATGGCATCGGCTTCGTCCACGGCCGCCTCGATGGCGGGATTGATCTCATTGGCAGCGATCTCGTCGGCCAGCGGGATGGGATTGCCGACCAGCACGCCGCCATCGAGGCGCAATTCGGCGCGGGCGCGGATCAGGGCGGCGATGTCGGCGGGATCATCGAGGCGCATCGGCGCCGCCAGGCCGCTCTTGCGGCTCCAGAAGGCGGGGAATTCGTCGGAGCCGTAGCCGACAACCGACACGCCGAGCGTTTCCAGCGTTTCCAAGGTTTTAGGCAGGTCGAGAATGGCCTTGGCGCCGGCGCAGACGACGCAAACCGGCGTGCGCGCCAGTTCCTGCAGATCGGCCGAGATGTCATAGGTCTTCTCGACGCCGCGGTGCACGCCGCCGATGCCGCCCGTGGCGAAGACGCGGATACCGGCACGGTCGGCGGCGATCATGGTGGCTGCCACCGTGGTGGAGCCGTTCTTCCTGGTGGCCACGGCATAGCCGAGATCGGCGCGGCTGAGCTTCAGGAAGCCCGTGGCCTGGCCCATGGCTTCGAGCTGGCTGTCCTCGAGCCCGGCATGGATGACGCCGTCCAGCACCGCGATGGTCGCCGGTTCGGCGCCTCCAGCCCTGACGGCAGCTTCGACCTTGCGGGCTGTCTCGACATTCTGGGGCCATGGCATGCCATGGGTGATGATGGTGGACTCGAGGGCAACCACCGGCTTGCCCTCGCGGAGGGCTGCGGCGACGGCGGGCGAATGGGTAATGGAGGTCATGGCTCTATCGTTTCGAGGGGATGGGAAAGGGCGTGGCGGGCCAGCACGGCCTGCATGGTGAGATCGGAGCGCACAGTCTGGGGTGATTCGACCGTAAGGGCGGCGGCGGCCATGGCGCGACGGGCTGCCGTGAGAAAGGTGTCGCCGGCGGCAAGGCGCGCCAGCGTGCCGCCGGCCAGCGCATCCCCGGCACCGTTGACGTTGGTCGGGCGGGAGGGAAGCGCCACGATCGGCGTGACCTTGCCCCCCTCCCAGGCGAGAGCCCCTCGGGGACCGAGCGTGAGCAGTCCGCGCGGCACCGGGCCGGCAGCGAGCCTGGCAGCCAGATCCTCCGCTTCGTCCTCGCTCCCGAGCAGGGCGCGCGCCTCGTAGAGATTGAGGAAGAGGATGTCGATCGCAGCCAGGATGGGTACGAGCTTGGCCAGTTTCTGTACCGAGACGGGCACGCAGGCGAGGGGACGGGCACCCTTGGCTTCTGCCACGGCCTGCAATGCAGCTGGCGGCAGGTTGGCATCGGCGAACACATAGCCATCCGAAGGGAAGGCAGCCAGCCGGGTGGCGATGGCTTCGGGCGCGATCCTGTCGAAAATCGCCATGTCGGCGAGACCGATCACCAGCTCACCCTCGCCGCTGAAGATGGCGGTGTAGGAGGCGGTCGTCCCCCCGCTTGCAGTGGTGACGCTGGTCATGTCGATGCCGGCCCGGCTGCTTTCCTCCACGACGCGACGCCCCTCCAGGTCGTCACCGACCAGCGACACGAGGCCGACATCGACGCCCAGGCGCGCCAGATTCTCCGCCACGTTACGGGCAACGCCACCCAAGCTGGTACGCATCGAGCCGATGTTCGAGGTGTAGAGGCGCTCCTTCGCATCGGCGGTCTCGCCGACGCGGTCGATGACGCAGCCCCCTGCACACAGAACGGGACGATAGGCCATGCTTCCTCACGACGGGCAGCTCTTCGAGATGCCCTAAAGCGCCTCCCGTGCCACAGATTCGTGCCCGCAACAATGCGACGCTCCGCCGGTTGCCGCTTTCCTCTTGCGTCATGCCACGATTGCAGCCATGAGAAGCGCGCCTTCCGGTCGAGCAGAATTTCCTGATAGCACCCACGAACGGGCACTATCAGGAAATTCTGCAGGCGTTTGAGATCCAGCAGATTCCCTCTGGTCGGGCCACGGGCTCGACCAGAGGGAATCCGCCTAGGCCTTGCTCTTTCCCGGCAACCGCCACATTTTGCGCATTCTTGTTTGGCTTTTGTGGCTCTTCTTCCCTCCGAGATGGTTTCATGCGCACTGCCCCCCTGCTTGCTGCCCTGTTGCTGATGGCCTCGCCAGCCCTGGCCCAGACGGAGCCGCAACCTTCGCCGCCCCAAGCCCAGCCACAGCCTCAGGCCGAACAGCAGCCTCAAGGTCAACTCGCTCCCCAAGCCCAGCCGCAATCCGGGACGCAGCCCGCCGCACAGCCCCAGGGGCAGGCACAGCCGCAGCCCCAGACTCAAGTCCAGGTTTGCACCACGCCCACCGATCCCGCCGGCTTCCCGGCCTGGCTTGAGAATTTCAAGAAGGATGCGCTGGCCCGGGGCATCGGCACTCAGGGAATGGCGGCTCTGGACGGCGTCAGCTACGATCCCAAGGTGATCGGGCTCGATCGCGCCCAACGGAAGACCTTTTCTCAGACCTTCGAGGAATTCTCGGGCCGCATGGTCAATGCCTACCGCATCAAGCGCGGCAAGCAGGTGATCAAGAAGTACCAGGCGGTGTTCGACAAGGCCGAGGCCGAATATGGCGTGCAGGCGCCGATCATCGCTTCCCTGTGGGCGCTCGAGACCGATTTCGGTGCCAATGTCGGCAAGTTCGAGAGCATCCGCTCGTTGGCGACCCTCGCCTTCGATTGCCGCCGCGGTGACAGGTTCCGCCCCGAATTGTTTGCCGCCCTCACGATCGTAGACAAGGGCGACGTGCCGCTGCACGAAATGCGCGGCGCCTGGGCGGGCGAGATCGGCCAAGTCCAGTTCATGCCGACTTCCTATCTCAAGCATGCGGTGGATTTTGACGGCGATGGCCACAAGGATCTGGTCAAGAGCCAAGCCGACGTAATCGGTTCCGTGGCCAAGTTCCTGTCAGGCCGCTGGCAGCGCGGCGCTGGCTGGAACCCTGGCGAGCCGAATTTCGATGCCCTCAAAGCTTGGAACGGCAGCGAGCTCTATCGCAAGACGGTGGCGTTGCTGGCCACGAAGATCGCGGAATAGGCAAAAGGCCGGTCCCGAGACCCAATGCAGTTCACTTAAGCGTCTTCGAGTTTGCACGATCTTTGTCATTGCCGGGCTCGACCCGGCAATCACAATTCGGAGCGTTTGTCCCTTAAGTGAACCGTATTAGGTCCCGAGACCGGCCTTTTCCATGTGGGACCGTGAAAATCCCCTGTTCGGCATGAAACCCGCGTGGCAAGGTTGCGGCTTGAGCCCGCCACACCGGAGTTTCCCGATGCTTCGCCGCACCTTTCTTGCCCTTGGCGCCCTCGCTGCCATGGCCGTTCCCCTTGGATTGACCCAGGGACCGGCCGAGGCCCAGACGCTGCCCGATCTCAAGGGCCGCACCATCGTCGCCGTCACCGAGAACGCCTATTTTCCGCTGAACTTTACCGATCCGAAGACGGGGCAGGGCATCGGCTGGGAATATGATGCGATCAACGAGGTCGGCAAGCGCCTCAATGCCAAGATCGAATGGAAGACCTCGTCCTGGGACGCCATGATCCAGGCCGTGCAGAACGGCCAGTTCGACATCGGCATGGACGGCATCTCCATCACCGATGAGCGCAAGAAGCAGGTCGCCTTCACCGACCCCTATTTGGTGTCCGAGCAGTTCATGCTGGTGCGGGCCGATGAGAAGCGCTTCACCGACGCCAAGGGCTTCGCAACCGACGACAAGCTGTTCGTCGGTGCCCAGTCCGGCACCACCAATTTCTTCGTCTCGGTCACCGATCTGCTTGGCGGCAACGACAAGAGCCCACGCCTCAAGCTGTTCGAGACGTTCGGGGCCTCGGTACAGGCGCTTAAATCGGGCGATGTCGATACGGTGCTGATGGACAAGGCCGGCGCCGAAGGCAACATCGCCGCTTCGCCCGACAGCTTCAAGATCGTCGGCAATGGCCTTGGGCATGACGAGTTCGGCTTCATCCTCAAGCAGGGTTCCGATCTCATCGGTCCTGTCAACGCTGCCCTGGCTGCCATGAAGGCCGACGGGACGACCAAGGCTCTCGATAAGAAGTGGTTCTTCGACTACAAGACCGCGAACTGAGCCGGTGTCGGCCGTCTGGTGCCATGGCGTCATGGCGGGCGGAACGAAGCGATGACGAAAACGCCCATCGGTCCGATCCTCGGGCCGCCTGCCTCACTTCCGGATCTTCCTTTCTGCAGATGACGACATCTTCCGCCGCCGGCACGCCCCGCCATGCGCCACCGCCGCCGCCCTCCTTCCTGTCGAAAGTGCCCTGGTGGCTGGTGATCCTCGTCGTGCTCGGGGCCGCCGTCCTGATCGGCGGCCTGGCCAGCGAGCAATATCGCATCATCTTCGGCGTGGTCGGGCAGGGGCTCTTCGTCACCATCCGGGTGACCGTGATCGCCTTCGCCGCTTCATTGGTTCTCGGCACCATTCTTGCGCTGGGCCTGGTGTCGCACTCGCGCTGGCTCGGGGAGGCGCTCAAGGCCTATGTCGAGGTCATGCGCGGCGTGCCCATGATCGTGCTGCTCTATTATATCGCTTTTGCGGTCGGCCCGGCACTGATCGAAGGCTATGTCGCGCTGTTCGGCCCAGCCATCGCCGCCGGTTTCATGCCGGAGATCACCATCCGCGATTTTAGTTTCGAGTGGCGCGCGATCTTCGCGCTGACCCTGGCCTATTCGGCCTTCATCGCCGAGATCGTGCGCGGCGGTATCCAATCCATCCCCGCAGGACAGTTCGAAGCCGCGCAGGCCCTCGGCCTTACGCGCTTCAAGACCATGCGCCTGGTCGTGCTGCCGCAGGCCTTCAAGACGATGACGCCGCCGCTCGGCAACGACCTCGTCTCCATGCTGAAGGATTCCTCGCTGGTGTCCGTGCTCGGCATCGCCGACATCACCCAGAACGGCAAAACCTATACCGCTTCCACCTTCCGCTTCTTCGAGACCTATACGGTGGTGGCCTTCTTCTATCTGGTGATGACCATCGGCCTGACCCTCCTGGTGCGCCGGCTGGAGCAGCGCATGCGTCGTAACGAGGTTCGGCAGGATTAGGGGTACTGGAGGGTCAATCTCCAGATTGACCTCTTGGAAACGCTGAGTGTGCGGATAAAGAGGTCGATCTGGAGATCGACCCTCCAAGGAGGTTGGAAACCTACAGTCCCTTGCACCGTCCTGGCCGAACTGGCACATTCCGTCAAGATCATGCCAGATGTTTCCTCTCCCGCCGGTCCCCTCGTGGCCGTGCTCGTCTATGATGGCCTGTGCACCTTCGAGTTCGGGGTGGCCTATGAGGTGTTCGGCCTGCCGCGCCCCGAGATGGGGCCTTTCTGGTATCGCTATGCCACCTGCGCCATCGAGCCCGGCCCGTTGCGGGCGGCAGGCGGGCTGACGGTGGAACCGCATGCCGGCCTGGAACTGCTGGACGAGGCCGATCTCGTCATCGTGCCGGGCTGGCGTGGTATCGACACGCCGGTGCCGGCGGATCTGATCGCCTGTCTCAAATCCGTGCATCGGCGCGGTGCCCGCCTGATGTCGCTGTGTTCCGGTATCGCCGTGCTCGCCGCCTGCGGCCTGCTCGATGGCCGGGAGGCGACCACGCATTGGCGCTATGCGGCTGATATCGGCGCTCGCCATCCCAGTATCGTGCTCGACCCGGACCGGCTTTATGTCGACCTCGGCGACGTTCTCACCGCTGCCGGCAGCGCGGCGGCGCTGGATCTGTGCCTGCATGTGATCCGGCGGGACTTCGGGCCGGATGCCGCCAACACCGTGGCGCGCCGGCTGGTGGTGCCCCCGCATCGCGATGGCGGCCAGGCCCAGTTCATCGAACGGCCGGTGCCACGTGAGCGCGAGTCCGCCCGGCTCGCCCCGTTGATCGACTGGCTGCGGCAGAATTTGGCCCTCCCCCATCGTATCGAGGCGATTGCCGCTCGTTCCGGCATGAGCCAGCGCACCTTCCAGCGCCGTTTCGAGGAGACGACGGGGTTGCCGCCGGGAGAATGGCTGGTGGCCGAGCGCGTGCGGCTGGCTCGGGAACAGCTCGAGCGCAATCTCGGCGCCTCGCTCGGTGACGTTGCCGCAAGCTGCGGCTTCAATTCGCTGGAGACGATGCGCCATCATTTCCGGCGTCGCGTGGGCGTCAGTCCTGCGGCCTATCGGGCGCGCTTTTACGGCGGGTAGCTCTTCCTGAGATTGCAGGCTTCCAGCCTGCTTCTTCCTAGCCGGAGCTTGTCCAAGGCAGGCTGGAAGCCCATAGGCGCTAACTTTACGAGTGGAGGCGCCTGAAACGAGGTGTGCCGATCTCCAGATCGGCATCTTCCTGCCGGCAAGCACGGCGCTTCCAAGATGGTCGATCTGGAGATCGACCCACCAGATAAGCACCGAGTTCCACAAAGTGAGCGCCTATGGGCTGAAAGCCTGCGATCTAAGAAGTTTAGTCGGCAAATTTCAGCACGGATTGCAGCAAACCCGGGAATTTGTCCTCGACGTCCGGACGCAGGGCCACGAAGCAGCGCGTGCCTTCCTTGCGGTGGCTGACGATGCCGGCCTCGCGCAACTGTTTGATGTGATGGCTCAGCGTCGAATTGGCGACCTGGCAATCGAATTCCGTCGATCCCTTCTCGCCCTCCGCGAGCAGCGTGGTGACGATGTGCAGCCGCACCGGATCACCGAGGGCGGCCAGAACGCCGATCAGATTGATGTTGTTCACATCGGGGTGAGGGTGTTGCTTCATGGCTTCTTCTACCTATATTCGACGAACATCGAACTTTGAAACTTTAACGCCTCGGCGAGCCGACCACCAGTTAAGTCTGTGTAAGCCAGGTGCAGGAGTGTCAATCGATCACCCAGAAAAGCCATTTGGAACAAGGTTCTTCCAATGCCCTCCTTACTTGATCCCATTCGTATCGGCGCGCTCGACCTGCCCAACCGCGTCGTCATGGCCCCGTTGACCCGCACCCGCGCCAGCGCAGGCCGCGTGCCCAACACGCTGATGCGCGATTACTATGTCCAACGCGCCTCGGCCGGCCTGATCCTGACCGAAGCCACCGCCGTCACGCCGATGGGCGTGGGCTATCCCGATACCCCCGGTATCTGGTCGCGGGAGCAGGTCGAGGGCTGGAGGGTCATCACCAAGGCCGTGCACGAGGCCGGCGGGCGCATCGCCCTGCAGCTTTGGCATGTCGGTCGCATTTCCGATCCTGTCTATCTCGACGGGGCCCTGCCGGTAGCGCCGAGCGCCATCGCGCCTGCAGGCCATGTCAGCCTCATCAAGCCCGAAAAGCCCTATGTCACGCCGCGTGCACTCGAACTCGACGAGATCCCCGCTATCGTTGAGGCCTATCGCCAGGGCGCTGCCAATGCCAAGGAGGCCGGCTTCGACGGCGTCGAGATCCACGGCGCCAACGGCTATCTGCTCGACCAATTCCTGCAGGATTCCACCAACAAGCGCACCGACGCCTATGGCGGCTCGATCGAGAACCGGGCGCGGCTGATGCTCGAGGTCACCGACGCGGTGATTTCGGTTTGGGGTGCCGACCGGGTTGGCATGCATCTCGCCCCGCGCGGCGATTCGCATTCGATGGGCGATTCCGACGCGCCGGCCCTGTTCGGCTATGTCGCCCGGCAATTGGACGCCCGCGGGATCGCCTTCATCTGCGCTCGCGAATACGCCGATGGTTCCAGCGTTGCTCCGGTGATCCGCAGCAATTTCAAGGGCGTCTTCATCGCCAACGAAAAGTTGACGGCCGCAGATGCGGAGGCCCTGGTCGAGAGCGGCGCAGCCGATGCGGCGGCTTTCGGCAAGCTCTTCATCTCCAATCCGGACCTGCCCAAGCGCCTGTCGCTCGGCGCACCACTCACCCCGT
This sequence comes from Labrys sp. KB_33_2, assembly GCF_052114505.1. Taxonomy (NCBI): domain Bacteria; kingdom Pseudomonadati; phylum Pseudomonadota; class Alphaproteobacteria; order Hyphomicrobiales; family Xanthobacteraceae; genus Labrys; species Labrys sp. KB_33_2. The sequence goes on from NZ_JBFREW010000001.1 coordinate 506,406, forward strand.
GGAATGCCGCGACCTTCTATGCCAAGGGCGCCGAGGGCTATACGGACTATCCGGCGCTGGAAGAAGTGCCGGCGTGATCCTCCTGGGAGCGCGGACTTCCAGTCCGCTCTTCCTGTCCTGCACGCGCAGCGTTTCCAAGAGCGGACATCGCGACATGCAGGCATGTCGCTAAAGCGTTTTGCGATTTGGTGGAATCACCAAGAACAGCGTTTCCGTCTAAACGCGCTTTGCTCTAGGATCTCCGCGTTCCTTTACTTAGCCTTCTTCACGTCCTTGATGTCGGCGAAGACGATGGCCGGTGACCTTTCGCCCTGATAGCGCAGGTCGAAGGCGGATTTGGCCATGAACACCGGATCGCCGTCGAGATCGTCGGCGATCGAGAAGTTGTGGGAAGTGAGGAAACTGTCGAGCTCTTGCTTCGTCGGTGCCGAAACCCAGCGCGCCAGCGCGAATTCGGAGGGCTCGAAGCGGATCTCCAGCCCGTACTCGGCGGCGAGCCGACCCTGCAGCACGTCGAGCTGCAGGGCGCCGACCACGCCGACCAGGGCAGGGGAGCCGTCGCGCGGACGGAACACCTGCACCACGCCTTCCTCAGCGAGGTCCTGCAGGGCGTCCTTGAGCTTCTTGGCCTTCATGGCGTCGGGCAGGCGCACCCGGCGCAGGATTTCCGGGGCGAAGCTGGGTACGCCGAGGAAGGCGATCTCTTCGCGCTCGGTGAGCGTGTCGCCTATGCGCAGGGCACCGTGGTTGGGAATGCCGACCACATCGCCCGCATAGGCTTCCTCGGCCAGAGCGCGATCCTGGGCGAAGAAGAATTGTGGCGCGTTGAGGCTCATCGACTTGCCGGTACGCACCTGCTTCACCTTCATGCCGCGCGTCAGCTTGCCCGAGCACAGCCGTACGAAGGCGATGCGGTCACGGTGATTGGGATCCATGTTGGCCTGGATCTTGAAGACGAAGGCGGACAAATTGTCCTCCGTCGCCTCGACCATGCGGGTGGCCGCCTCCTGGTCGCGCGGCTGGGGCGCGTAATCGCCCAGGCCCTTGAGCAGGTCGCCCACGCCGAAATTCTTGATGGCCGAGCCGAAGAACACCGGCGTCATATGGCCTTCGCGGAAGGCGGCGAGATCGAACTCGCCGCAGGCTTCCTGAACCAGCGCGATCTCCTCGGATGCTGCTTCGGCGTCGATGGAAGGCACGGCGCGGGCGAGGGCGGCCGCATCGCCAGCCTCGACTGGAATCGGCGCGGTGTCCTTGTCGAGCAGGCGGACATGGCTGGCGGCCAGGTCATAGGTACCGGCGAAGTCGCGGCCGCGGCCGAGTGGCCAGGTCATCGGCACGGTGGAGAGGGCCAGCGTCTTCTCGATCTCGTCGAGTAGCTCGAAGGGGTCGCGCCCCTCGCGGTCCATCTTGTTGATGAAGGTGACGATGGGAATGTCGCGCAGGCGGCAGACCTCGAACAATTTGCGCGTGCGCGCCTCGATGCCCTTGGCCGCGTCGATCACCATTACCGCCGAATCGACGGCCGTGAGCGTGCGATAGGTATCTTCCGAGAAGTCTTCGTGGCCCGGCGTGTCGAGCAGGTTGAAGACGAGGCCCTCATATTCGAAGGTCATCACCGAGGTGACCACCGAAATGCCGCGCTCGCGCTCGATCGACATCCAGTCCGAGCGGGTATTGCGCTTTTCTGCCTTGGCCTTGACCTGGCCGGCCAGCTGAATCGCCCCGCCGAACAACAGCAGCTTTTCCGTCAGCGTGGTCTTGCCGGCGTCCGGGTGGGAAATGATGGCGAAGGTGCGCCGCCGCTCGACTTCGCGGGCGAGCGGGGTGATGGCCGAAGTGTGTGACAGATCGTTCAAGGCGGAACCGCAGAAAAGTTTGAGGCCCAGAAGCGGGGGCGATCATCGGGAATTGGCGCGCTTTTGGCACGAAACGGGGCTCGCGTCACCCCCGGCGATATAAGCGCGGCCTGTGGATTGATCACGCAATGCAAAAAAACTGAAACTTGCCTGTTGCAATCCGTCACGGGCTTTGGCATAGAGCGCCCACGCCGATGCAACGAGCATCTGCGGCCCACGGATGCGGGAGTAGCTCAGGGGTAGAGCACAACCTTGCCAAGGTTGGGGTCGAGGGTTCGAATCCCTTCTCCCGCTCCAGTGGACCCTTCGGGGAAACAACAAAAAAGCGGTCCTTCGGGGCCGCTTTTTGCTTTTCGGGCCAATGGCTGGCCAGTTGTTCCGTGACTTCCTACTTCTTGCCACCCATCAGGGCGATGAAGTCGGCGGCCTTGTCCTTTTCGTACATGGAGCCGGTGGTGATGTCGAAGCCGGGCTTGATTCCGCCGGCCTGCATCGCGGCGAGCGAGAGGGCGAGATAGCTCTGGGCCTGAGGGTCCTGCCAGGCCGCCGCCATCACATAGCCGTCCTGCACCTCGCTGGCGGTATCGAGCGAATTGCCCCAGCCGACCACCGGAATCGCGCCCGGCTTCACGCCGACCTGGTCGAACACGCGCTTGATGCTGCCGGAGACGAGGTCGCCGAGGGGGAGAATCGCCTTGATCTTGCTGCGGTTGGCCGTGAGGTAGTCGCTCATGCGGGAGATGATATCGGCCTGATCGAGCGTGGCGTCGGTGATCTCCCAGCGGATATTCAGCGGCTTGAACACGCTGGCGATGCCCTTTTCCTGGTCGGCGCCATAGGTCGCGCCCGGCACTTCCACCGGCATCCAGACGAAATCGCCCGATTTCACCAGTCCCTTGTCGACGAGGTAGCGAGCATGGTCGGCGCCGGCCTTGACATTGTCCCCGCCCACGAAGGTGGAAAAGCGTACGGTCTTGTCGTCGGAGTTGAAGGCGATCACCGGGATCTTCTTGGCATTGGCCTCCTCGACCGGCTGCACCAGGCTGCCGGCCGCGGGGCTCGCCGTGACGATGCCGTCGGCGCCGGCTGCGATGGCGGCGCGGATGGCTTCCTGTTGGGAGGCGACATCACCATTGTGGAAGGAGGTGTTGACCTTGTTGCCGGTGTCCTTGGCCCATTGCTCGGCGCCGGCCAGGAAATAGGTCCAGACGGGGTCGGCGGCCGAGCCGTGCGAGATCCAGTAGAATGTCTTGGAGGCCGCCTCGGCCGGGGACGGCGCAGACGAGAACGCTATGCACAGCGCGGCGCCGGCGCCGAGCCCCCAACGCATCATCCGTCCGGCCAGAACTTTCAGTCGCATCATTTCCTCCCGATGTGATTGTTCGTTGTTGTGATGATGCCGCCACCAGTCTGAAAGATCGGTAAGCGCATCCCCGACGAAGCATCCTACATCGGCGGGCACTGCCAGATGCCGCAGATTCCATCATTCTTGTGCTGGCAGGTTTTTCGATCGCCCGAGGCCGCCTGGGATCGAGCCTTCTTCAGCAGATCGAGGGCGGCGCGATCGCCTGGCCCTGGCCTGCACGGGGCCGTGTCAGGGTCCGATCTGCCGGGCCTTGGCGAAGGCTTCGGCTTGCCGTTCCGCCTCTTCACGCTCTGCCACCAGGCGCTCGGCCCGCTTTTCGCGCCGCCAGGCGATCAGGCTGTTGATGGTGAGGGCGGCGAAGCCGAGCGTATAGACCGCGGCGATGAAGGCGCTGAACCAGGCATTGTTGTCGCCGGTCCGCAAAGCGCGCTGGAGTTCGATATAGGTGGCGATGCCGTAGATCAGCACCACTAGCATGATGAAGTTCTGCACCCGAGCGCCGAAGCGCCGGAGGATGAGATGCAGGCACAGATAGAAGAACGGCATCACCACGGCATTGGCGATGATGCGGCCAATCGGATGGAAGATCGAGGGCAGCATCTCGCCGAGCCAGCGCGCGCCGAAAAACGGGACGGCCAGGAGCACGGCATAGAGCAGGCCGAGGCCGATCCAATCCAGCAGGCGGTTGGAAAATGCCGGTCTCGTCGGTTCTGCCGTCATGATCCCGTTCCGTGGACTGTACCCGCTCCGGATTTAAGCACATTCCGGAGCGAGGGACAGAGGAAACAGGGTCGCTGCGATCAGGCCGCGCCAGCTTCGCGAATGACGCGGCCGAGTCGCTCGATGCCCTGGTCGATCGCAGCGTCATTGGCCAGCGAGAAGCTCAGCCTGATCGTGTTGGCGCCCGAGCCGTCGGCGTGGAAGGCCTGGCCCGGCACGAAGGCAATGCGGGCGGTCTCGATGGCGCGGGCCAGGAGGCGGGCGCCGTCCATGCCGTCGGGCAGCGTCACCCACACGAACATGCCGCCTTCGGGGCGCGACCAGCGCACGCCCTCAGGCATGTGGCGTTCGAGGGCCGCCAGCATGCGGTCGCGCCGATGGCGATAGGCGCCGCGGATCTTCTCGACCTGGGCGGGGAAGGCATGTTCTGCCACATGGTGCATCGCCATCTGGTTGATGGTGGGGCTGTGCAGGTCGGAAGCCTGTTTCATCAGCACCAGCTTCTTGATTACACCGGCTGCGGCGCAGATCCAGCCCATGCGCAGGCCCGGCGCCAGCGTCTTGGAGAAGCTGCCGCAGGAGATGGTACGGGTGGCGTCGATATGGCCCTCGCGGGCAATGTCGAGCGCCAGGATCGACGGCACATCGGCGCCGTCATAGCGCAGGGATTGATAGGCCGTGTCCTCGATCACCACGATGTCGAGTTCGCGGGCGAGATCGAGCACGCGTTCGCGCCCGGCCCGGTCCAGCGTCTCGCCGGTCGGATTGGCGAAATCCGGCGTCAGATAGGCGAATTTCACCCGCCCGCCGGCCTTCGCGGCGGCGTCGGCATAGGCGGAAGGGGTCATGTTGCCCTCCACCGGCGCCAGCCTGTCATAGCGCGGCTCATAGGCGTTGAAGGCCTGCAGAGCGCCGAGGTAGGTCGGCCAGGTGACAAGGGCGGTATCGCCGGGCGAGATGAGCAGCTTGCCGAGATAATCGAGCGCCTGCTGAGAACCGGAGGTGATGAGGATGTTGTCCGGCCCACAGGTAACACCGATACGCTGCATCTGCCTGACCACCCAGTCGCGCAAGGGCGGGAAGCCCTCGCTGGTGGAATATTGCAGTGCCGCGCCTGCGCTGGCATCGCCGAGCACGCTGGCATAGGCCGTCCGGAAGGCCTCGCTCGGAAACAGGGCGGGGTCGGGAATGCCGCCGGCGAAGGAAATGATGTCCGGCTGTTCCAGCAGTTTCAAAAGTTCGCGGATTTCCGAGGCACGCATCCGTCCCGCCCGCGTGGCGAAGATCGCTTCCCAGTCCAAGATCCTGTTCTCCTGACAAACGGCAGCAAGACGCATGCCGCCACACAACCAGAGCATCGCCTCCAATTGGAAAAAGCCTGCCCGTTTTCAGGGCGCGATGCTCATGTTGCGTGCAGCATCCTCCTTGGGAAAAAATATGTCAACAATGCTGACATATTTTTTCACTTGTTGCACGAGGCAGGTCGGCACCACGCGTGAAGGAGGCAGTCGATCACCTACCAGATCCGTCGAATGGGTTTCTGTCGGGATCATGGATCAGTTTCAGATTTCGGGCCGGCCGAATCGCGGCATGGAAAGGCTGTACTGGTACTATTATCCTTGTTTTACTGGCGCGATAACACTAGTTGGCGCTGAAAACAACATTAAGAGGACATTGCATGTCGCGCGAATTCATGATTTTATCTTAATTCTGCGAATTAAGTTGGAGGGAATCTGATGATTGATCCAATTTCTTCTTCGTTCTATCTCTCTATTTTTGACAATTCGATAGAAATATTTAAAGAAAATAAAGTATCTGATGATATGGAGATGGTCGATAGAGTCGATCTTATCTCGAGAATCTTGGAGAATAGGGAGTCGTCGACAGGCCTATTGCCTGAGGAGACGGCCACTCTTCTTCATCTTATACGCCGCAATCCGGATCAGAAACTTCGTGCAATGGTTGTGGAGGCGGCCCGCAGGCAACGCCAGAGAACCTTCGGCCAGAGCGTGGCGACGATGGTGCCGATCGAGGTGACGTCCTTTTGCGCGAGCACCTGCCGTTTCTGTGGCTGGCGCGCCGACAACAGGGAAATGGTGCGCCTTTCCATCACCGAAACCGCCATCCGCGAGCAGGCGCGCATTCTGGCGCGCAAGGGCTTCTCCCATTTCGAAATCGCGGGCGGCGACGACCTGACCCTGTTGCAGCAGCATCTCAAGGGGCTGGTGCGCGGCCTCAAGGAAGAAACTTCGGCCGTCAATCCGGAGGCGCGCGTCTCGGTCTGCCTTGTGCCGATGCATGAGCAGCACTATCGCGATCTCAGACAGGAGGGGCTCGATTGCGTGCTGACCTGGCAGGAGACCTATGACCGCGAACTCTACGGCTATCATATTCCGAGCGGACCGAAAGCCTGGGGTGTCGACGAACAATTGCGCCTGCAGAAAAAGACGGACGAGCCCGTCGGCTTCCTGCACCGGCTGCGCTCCCAGGAATTGGCCATACGTGCCGGCCTGCAGGCCGGGCTCGGGGCGATGATCGGCCTGTCGAAGGTCACCGAGGCCGATATCCTGTCCGTCATCCTGCATGGCCGCCGGCTGATCGAGCATTATGGCGATGCGGTCGAGCCCTTGATCATCGGCATGCCGGCCTGGAATCCGATCCTGACACAGGCGAGCGACAACCGGCCCGCCAGCGAGTTTGATTTCGACACACAGGGCAATTTCGAACTGATCGCCGCCATCTATCTGCTGGCCTTCCCCGATCGGATGGCCTGGGTCTTCGCCAATGGACGCGTGCCGCCGGATATCCAGACCGATTGCGTCGAGACGGCGTGCTGCTTCACCTCGACCCTGGTCCAGATCTCGCCGGGCGCCTATCTCGATTTCAAGCAGGCGGAACTCGACACCATGTTCGAACGGGTCCGCGGCGTTGCCGAGGCGACGCCGACCTTCGAGGAGGTGATGTCGGGCGAGCAGTTCATGCATTATTTCGCCAGCCACGAGGAGTTCGTGGCCGGCTTCGAGGCGCGCAACCTGCATGTCGTCTCCGATCGGAGCTATTTGCGGCGGGCCGATTGGGCAGTGGCCGCGGAATGAACCATGCTTTGCCGGCAGCGCAAGGCCGATCGCCTGGATCTCGGCAAGCGGGGCCCGATCGACGAGCGGGCCCTGTGGACGGAGCTTCGACCCGTGCGCTGGCTGGCCGAGGCCGAACGCCCTGAAACACCGGTCCTGGAGATCGTCTCCGTCTGCAAGTCGGAGGTGCCGGGACTGGTGAGCAATCACGGCCATGCTTTCGTTCGGCTCGTGGATGAAGAGGGCGGTGTTCGCCCTATCGGCTTCTTTCCTGATGAGAGCACCGGTATCGAGCCGGATGATTTCCCTGGCCTGCGCATGCCCGGCATGCTGCTGCTGCCGGACAAATATGACCGTGTCGCCTGGAACCCGCTGATCACGCGCGTCATCCTGTCCCGGCCGGCCTTCGCGGGCATCTGCGCCAGCATCGAGGCGCTCCAGCGCGGCAAGGGCGAGGGTGAACTCAGCTTCGATCTGCTCGACCAGAGCTGCGTGGGTTTCGTCGTCCGCATCGCGCGCCTGGCTCGGATCCGGGTCGAGGCGGAAGTGCTGCTGACCGATTTCGCCGACGGGACAGAAGTGGACGCCGGCCCGACCTGGCGCCGACATCTCGGCCGTCTTCTGCCGAGGCCGCTCTACCGCCTCCTGTTCAATCTGGCGCTTTGCACCCATGGTGGCTTCTGCACCGTGTCCCGGCAATGGGACAAGGCCGGTGACGAGCCGGTACTGCGGACAATCAGGGGCATAAGGCCGGTGTTTACGCGCTGGCGCGACATCTGGTCCCGCCACGTTCCGTTCTACCATGTGCGCGCCCTAAGGGAGTGGCAGCGCAAGGTCGAACGCGAGGGCCTCGAGCCCTACCGCCTCGCCGAGGTCTGATCGCCGGATCTGAGGAAGCGCAGGGAGAGGCCGGCCCACCAAAGCGGGCCGATGATGACGCCACCGAGGCCTGCGGCGACATCGACGATCAGCATCTGCTGGTTGGCGCGTGCGATGAAGGCGACGACATAGAGCAGGCCGCCGGCCATGCCGAGCAGGGCCAGGACCTTGGGGATCGTGCCGAGCCGCCAGCCCAGAGCACCGAACAGCAGGAGGCTTACGCCACTCAGGAAGAAGATCAGCCAGCCTTGCGGATCGAGGACGAGTGAGAAGGAGGTGATCGACTGCCTCACGGCATCCGTACCTGCTGCGAAGGCCTGGGCGCGCTGGGCCTCGCCGCCGAGCAGGCGGACATAGCTGATGGCGGTGACACCGAAGCCGAGCTGGCCGAGCGAGGCTGCGAGCCGGGCGAGGCCGCTCGCCGGGCCTATCAGGCGCTGCACTTCGCTCATGGCGCAGAAAGCGGTGAGACCGGCCAGGGCGAAGGCCATCAGGAAGGCCTGGCGCCCGAACGGCGCCCCTGCCAGCGCATTCCAGTACTCCAGCGTGCCGGTCTTGAATTGCGAGGTCGGATCGAGAAAGAAGGTGGCGCCGGTCGCCGCATAGCTGAGGGCGCAGATGAGGCACACGATGCTGGCGGTTCTATTCATCCGAGTGCCCCTGTTCGATTGTTACCGCCATCGGCCATCAGGTTTCGAACAGTTTGAGGATGGCGCCTTGCGGCATCAGTCGCATGATGGTGTTGCGCAGTGTGGCCGTCACCGGCGTCTGCCATTGCCGCATCTTGCCTATCTTGCGCGAGCGCGCGACGAGGGGCGAGGTGCGCGCCAGCCCGATACCCTGGTAGGTCGACAAGGCCGCCGAAAGCTCCGAGCCGGCTTTGATGCAGTGCACCAGGGCCAGGGCGTCCTCGATGGCCTGGCAGGCGCCCTGGCCGAGATCGGGCGTCATCGGGTGAGCGGCATCGCCGAGCAAAGCGAGGGCACCGTCGGTCCAGCGGGGGAGCGGCAGGGTGTCATAGACGCCGGTTCGCACCAGATCCTCCGGATCGGTCGCGCCGATCACGCTATGGGCGAGGGGCGGCCAGTCCGCGAAATGCGCCAGGGCCTCGGCCTTGTGCGCGGGATGGATGGCAGGCTTGTCGTGCACGGCGCTGTTCAGCGTGCCGTACCAATAGACATAGTCGTCGCGGATCCAGAATACGCCGAAGCGGCTGCCGCGGCCGAAGAACTCGCGGTAGCGGCCCTTCGGGAAGGTGCCGGCAGGCAGTTTGGCGACGCCGCGCCAGGTCATCCAGCCGACATAGCGCAGCGGCGAGAAGCCGATCATGGCATCGCGCAGGAAGGATCGCACGCCGTCGGCCGCCACCACCAGGGGAGCGCGACGTGCCGAACCGTCCTCGAAGGTCAGGCTAGCGCCCTCGGCCTGACGCTGATAGCCGACGCAGCGGCTGCCCGTATGGATCCTGGCTGGATCGAGCGGACGCAGCAACTCGGCATAGAGGTCGACCCGGCGCAGGCAGAGCAGAGGCAGGCCGCTACGCTCGCGCACCGGCGTCAGCGGGATGGTTTTCAATGGTCTTTGCCGCCAGTCATAGATCTCGCCCAACTCCAGCGGGTCGGCCAAGGTCTGGACGCCGCGGTCGAGGCCGAGCCGACCGAGCGCCCTGAGCGCGTTGGGCCACAATGTCAGGCCGGTGCCGCCCATTCCGATGTGTGGCGACCGCTCGTGAATCTCCCAGCTCATTCCCGCCTGCGTCAAGGCGTTGGCGACGGCCAGTCCGCCTATGCCCCCACCGATGATGATGACTTCGGGAAATCCCGACATGTTTGTATGATCCGTTCGAACCGGGTGTCCGCAGGCCTGAACGGGGTTGATTGTCGTATGGGCGCGGGCGGCTGTAAAACGGAAAAAGGGGTGGTGATGAACTCTCGACATGATGACGGCGGAGCCATTCGGTGAGTGTCGAAGCTTTCGTCAAGCTGTTCCTGCTGGTCTTTCCGCTGATGTTCAGCCCCGGGCCGACGAATTTCCTCTGCGCGGCGGCGGGAGGCCGCCACGGCCTGATGCGATCGGTGCCGATGATCCTCGGCATGGACCTGATGGTGTTCCTGCCCGCTTTCCTGGTTGGCCTGGGTGTCACCGGCTTCCTGGTCAACTATCCCGGTCTGCTCACCATGGTGCAGGTCGTCGGGGCACTGGTCGTTCTCTATATCGCCTTCGAGATGGCACGGGGTTCGGCACTCAGCGCGTCGACGGCCACCGACGCATCGCCGATGGGGTTTGGGGGTGGCATGCTGGTACAGGGCCTGAACGTGAAGGGGTTGACGCTCCTGCTCATCATCTACGCCCAGTTCCAATTGCCCGATAAAGAGCTGGTCGCCAATGCCCTGATCATCGCCGTCGCCCTCACCATCCTCAGTCTGGTCTCGCATTTCGTCTGGGCACTCGGCGCGATGTGGCTGGCCCGGCGCTTCTCCTCGCCCCGGGCCTTGCGCATCCAGGGCTTTGCCTACGCCTTCATGCTGGCGCTGGTCGCTGTCTGGATGTTGGCCTCGGCCCTGACGGGGGTGGGTTCGTGAAGGCAGTTGCTCGCCTCATTTGTAAGAGCGAGGGGCGGCGCGGCCTTCGTGGTAAAGGGCAAATACATTCGAGGAAGTTGCGCTTTTTCTACCCCACCGTCACCCGATAGTCCTCCTCCAGCCAGGGGCCGCCGATCGGCGCGAGGCGGAAGCGGATCTCGGCGCCATCAGGCAGGGCCGAGGTCGGCAGGTCGAGCACATGGAGGGACAGGCCCGCATCATGGGTTCGGCCTTCGTCATGGCTGGCCCAGCCGTCGAAGCTCCAGCGAATTGCCGAAAGGTCGGCGAGTTCGATGCGCAGGACCTGGCCGGGGGCAATGGCTCGGCGCTGGTGGTTGAGCCGCCAGAAGCGGCGGTTGCTCGTAATCTTGCGCTTCAGATAACGCTCGACCGTCTGGGGTGGGGTGTCGAACACGGCCCCATCCCGCAGCGAGCGCAGCAGCTTGATATGCTCGCCATGGGCCCAGACCAGCGGCATGGCGCTGCCGGTCGGCTTGCCGAGGAAGAGTTCGTGCTCCGGCCGGTCGGCGCCGTCCCAGATCTGTTCGGGCAATTGGCCGCCAGGCCCCGCCGAGGCTTCGAGCGCTGCCAGCAGGCGCCGGGCCTCTTCAGGCCTGCCGGCAGCGAGTTCGTAATGGGCGCGTTCACCGGTCAGGAGCGGCCAGAGCCGGCCGACGCCGGTGCCGTCGAAGGCAGATCCGTCCTCATGCTCGCCATAGCCGTCATTGTTGTAGCGATACCAGCAGGGGCCACTGGGCAGATCCTTTTTCAGGAGATGGTCGATCGCCTTCACGGTCGCCACCATGCGCGGGTCGTCGGCGGCACGCAGGCCGAACCGCACCAAGGCGAGGGCGTCGGGACTGAGAAGCATCTTGGCGCTGAGCACGGCCTCCTGGGCGGAACGGTTCTTGATGGCGACATTGCCGCCGAGGCCCGGCCCGTCCTCGGTGTCGCCGGGGCCGATGCGGACATAATAGCCGGGAATGCCGAGCGCCCTGGCAAGGTCGGTATCGATGGCAAAGGTCCAGTCGTCGATTTCGGCATGCCATGCGTCGGCCGTCTCGCGCAGCAACGCGGCGGCATCCGGGCGATCCGCCGCGTCCATGGCGTCGGCAGCGGCGAGCAAAGCGGCGATTTCGACGGCAAGCGTGAAGGGTGAATAGCCGGCGTCCTCTTCCCAGCGATCCTCGTCGGTGACCGGCCCGTTACGCAGCACGAAGCTCGCGGCGCGCTCCACCATCGGTACGAAGCGCCTGGCATCGGTGGCATCGAGACTGCCGGCCCGCACGAGCATGTCGTAGAGCAGGATGGGGAAGGCGGTCTCGTCCATCTGGATGCCGTCCCAATAGGGATGGCCGTCGGTCCAGTTGTTCTGGGCCCAATGGCCGTCGCCCTCCTGGATGGCGGCGAGATAGTCGAGGATGCCGCGCGCATCGGCCGGGCTGCCGGCCGCCAGGAACCCTCCGGCCGTCTCGACGAGGTCGCGCGGCCAGATCAGGTGGTAGCCGCCGAGATCGTTGTCACCCTTGTTGTAGCCCCAGGGCGTCGACAGGCTGGCGATGGCGCCGCCCGTGAAGGCACCGGTGCGATGGGCGGCAAGCACGGCGGTGCTGGTGCGGTAGCTGGTGCCTCGAGCGGGGCTGATATGGTCGAGATCCTCGAGGCCCGCCTGCCAGCCCTGCCAGATGGTGCGCACGCGCCGGCGCGCGGGCTCGAACCCTTGCTGCAGGCTGGCGATGGCGTTGAGAGCCGCTTCCTCCGGCCTGAGGCCCAGGCCGAGGCTGAGCAGCACACGGCCCTGGCTGCCGCGAAGGTCGAGCGTGCCGCTCAGCGCGACATTGCCATCCTCGGCGCGGAGCCAGGTGGGGTTGACGCCTTCGCCTCGTTTGAGGGTCTGCCAGCCGTCGGAAAAACCGACATAGCCGGCCGAGCGGGCCTGCCAGGGAACCGAGGCGGCGAGGGCGAGCGAATAACCGTAGCTGCCGCTGGCCATCAGCAGGCCGTGCCCCTTGTAGTCGTCGACCCAGGCGGTGTTGTGGCTGCCCTGGTTGACGAGGTGCGGCGACAGCAGCACGTGCAGGCCGTAATCCTCGGTCTCGCCCTTTAGAGCCTCGAATCGAATGTCCTGCAACAGGCTGTCGCGGAAGGGGTCGGCCAGCACAGTCTTGCTGATGCGATAACGCCCGTCCTGCGCCGTGTTGACGAGTTCGAAGATCGGGATGCCGTCGCTCTCCATGCGGATGTCGCCGTCGGCGTCGCGCTTTTCCTCGGAAAAATAGTCTGCCGCCGTGACCAGGAGGCCGCAATCCCTGATGCAGGCGAGGTCGATGCGCGGATAGTAGATCTCATTGAGGATGCCGTGGCTGAGGGCGAACCAGACACGGCTCGACGCGGAACCGGCAGTGCCGATGCCGCTCTTGGCGGCCGAGGTCCAGCGTGGCTCGACGCCCGGGGCACCGGGGGGCGGATTGGTTTCGCTCATGCCTTGCCCTTTTTGCCGATCGATTCGGCCTTGCGGGGTGGTCGAGATTTGCCGGGAGGCTTGGTCTTGCTGGAAGGTTTAGCCTTGCGGGGCACCGGCGCTTCTTCGGATTCGTGGAAATTCTTCAGGCGCCAGAGCGCCGCACCTCCGTCGAGGCCGGCATCGTTGGAGCCGAGCGTGACGTTGGCCGGTAGCGCGAGTTTCACATGCTTGGTGTTGCCGCCGCCGAGATAGAGGTGGTCATAGTGGAACAGCACGAAAAGCACGTCGATGACATGCTTCAACCGCTTGTTCCAGCGCTTGTTGCCGATCTTCTCCCGTGCTGCCTCGCCGATATAGTCGTCATAGGTCTTGGAGCGGGTAATCGGGTGGTGGGCCAGCTCCATATGCGGCATCAGCTCGCCGTCACGGAACACCGCCGTCCCCGCTCCGGTGCCCAGGGTTAAGGTAAGCTCGATGCCCTTGCCTCTGATCAGGCCGAGGCCCTGGACTTCCGCATCGTTGATCAGCCGTATCGGCTTGTCGCCGAGCCGTGCCGAAAGTTTCTGCCCGAGCGGGAAACCGTCCCAGCCATCGGGAGCAAGGTGGGGGGCGGTGAGGACGCGGCCATGCCTGATCACGCCAGGAAAGCCCACCGAGATCCGGCTATAGGCGGGAAGGGACGCGACCAGCTCCGCCAGGGTCTCGACCAATAGATCGGGCGGGCAGGGATGGGGCGTGGCAACGCGCACCCGTTCTCCTTGCATCTGGCCGCCCGGATTGATGATCGCCGCCTTGAGGCCGGTGCCTCCAATGTCGATGGCGAGGATGTCGGATGTCTCCTTGGCCACGGGCAAGCTCCCTGATTGACGGCGACCCCAGCCTTACTGGGCTTCGTCGATGGAAAGGCGCAATTGTGGCTGGCTTGTGTTGCCGGCTTTATTTTGGTGGCGATCCTACCAGCTTGGTTACCCCTGCGGCAATTCGGAGGCGGAATCCGTCCCCGTTTGGGCGCCGGCATTCGATTGAGGCGGAATGTTGCCCTATTGCTAAGCGCTATGCACAAAATCCATGCAAGCGCCGCATACCGGGCATACGCGCCGGTCTGTGCGATTTTTTACCGTGCGGTGCAAAAGAGGAGTATATGCACTGCAACAAATCAATCTCTTCGGAAAGTAAGTGTCATGGTTCTCTTCGGTTTCGTCTCTTCGATCGCTTCTCGTTTCACGGCCTATCGCAATTATCGCCGTACCCTTCAGGCTCTCTCGGCTCTCGATGACCGTGAGCTTGCTGATCTCGGCATCTTCCGCGGCCGTATCGAGGAAATCGCTCGCGGCGCTGCTCGCTAATCGAGCTTAGCATCCGTTACGGAATGCAAAGCCGCCGGGATGATTCCCGGCGGCTTTTTCTTTGTCCTTGCTTGAGCCGGTTCCCCAGGAAATGCAGGGGCGCTTATGCTGCACTTGCGAAAGGAAGGGGATAGCGTACCTCTTGGTTATACAGAGGCATCCGTAGGGCCATCCGCGCTCAGCGCATAGCTCACGCAGCGCAGAAGTGATTCTAGGAGGCTTGCTGGCGTTCAAACCAGGCCAAGGCCGGTTCGGCCTCGGTAAACTTGACCTCCTCGTCCAGCTTCACCCGCTCACCACCCTTCTGTTCGAAGAGCCGGCCACGATAGAAAGTGGCAACGCCGCCCTCGGTAAGCGGCTTGTCGAGCTTCCACAATTCTGCCCGGCCGTTCTGGCGGATACGCACCCAGCGTAGCGCCGTCACAGGCCGTTGATCCGCATCAGCGCCTCGAAATGCAGCTTGGCCTGGTGGTCGAGGACATCAGTCCATTCGCGCGCCGTGCTCTCGATGACCTGCTGTGGAATGAGCTTGAGCGGCCGGCCGGTCGACATCGCCAGCACCTGCTGGCGGCAGGCGCGGTCGAGGTAATAGAGATCGTCGAAGGCGGTGGCGACGGAGGGGCCGCCGACGATGACGCCATGATGGGCCAGGAAGACGATATCGGCCTTCTGGTCCGACTTGGCGGAACTGGCGATGCGCTCGCCTTCCTTCTTGCCCGAGGCGAAGCCGCCGAATTCATCGTTATAGGCAGTTCGGCCGTAGAAGCGGGCCGCCGTCTGATGCGCCATTTCGAGCCGCCCCCCCTCGATCATGGTCAGGCTGGTGGCCCAGGGCATATGGGTGTGCAGCAGGCAAAGATGACGTGGATTGGCGCGGTGCCCGGCAATGTGGATGTTGCGCGCGGTCGCCTCCAGCTCGCCTTCGCCCTCCAGGATCTGCCCCTGTCCATCAACGAGCAGAAGATCGGCCGGACGCATTTCCGACCAGTGGACACCGTAGGGATTGAAGAGGTAGCGCTCGTCGGCACCCGGGACCTGCACCGAGAAATGATTGCAGATGCCTTCGTTGAAGTCGAACTTCGCGGCAAGGCGGAAGGCGGCCGCGAGTTCGCGGCGGAAGACGTCGATATCAGGCATTGCATTCGTCCGATCACGGGATGGTAAGCTTTCTTATCCCGTGCCGGCGGGCTGACCGCAACGGCCATGATGCCGCGCTGAAGGTGCCGCGCGCACTTTCCGGCAGTGTTTCCTCGGGATCGCCTGATGCGCGCAGCCGATTGACGCCGGAGGCGGAACTTGCCACACCTTCATCGAAGAATGCATCCATGGGGTGGTAATGAAACTCGTCCGTTCTGTCCGCCTATGGATGAAAGAGGGGACATCCGACAAGATCTACGAGGTGGATCTCGTCGATCTCGAGCGTCAGCAAGTCGAAGAACGTTATCTGGTCAATTTTCGATATGGCAGGCGTGGGGCGACGCTGCGAGATGGTACGAAGACACTTTCCCCGGTCGCGTTGTCATCGGCAGAAAAGCTTTATGACAGCGTCGTCATTTCGAAGGTGAATGACGGCTATCGCCGCATGGGCGAGGAAGCCAAGCCTGTGGCGACCTCCCAAGCGCCTGGTGAGGCGCCGGTGGGCGGCCGCGATGGCGAGTTGCTGAACCAGCTCGCGTCCTGCCTGCGTTCGCCCTGGCCCGCCAAGGAGCGCGATCGCCTGTTCTGGCGCATCGGCGTTATCCGTCTGAGGGCCGCCTGGCCGCAGCTCGCGGCCATGACCGAAAAGCTTGGCCCAAACGAGGCGAGCTACAGCCTGGTGCATGCCCTGGCGCGCTGCGGCGGCCCGGATGCGGCCGGGCTTTTGGCCGGGATCGCCGAGACCAATATCAGCGCGATAACGCGCGACTATGCCGCCTACGCTCTCGCCAGCGATCTCCTCGGTCCGGCCCGGCAGCCGCCGCGCCTTGCGCTGCCCAGGGCCGGCAATGCGGCGCAGGCTGCGGCCATCGAGGCCGCCATCGCCGCCGCCGATGGCCATGCCCTGGTCGATACGCTGCTTGCGGTGGCAGCGATGCAGCCGGGCTTCGCCAACCAGTTCCTGATTGCCCTTGCCCATCGCGCGCTCGTCGATGCCGCCGCCCGGAAGGCCCTGCTGGCGGGGCTCGCCGCCATCTCCGCCCGGCCTCCCTTCGTGCAGGTGCTGCGGCGCCTGTTCAAATATGCCGACCTCACCGATGATGGTCCGCTTTTTGCGGCGACGGCCCGCCAGTTCGAGCTGGCCTCGCCGATGTATCGTTATGCCTATCGCGGCCAGGTCTGGCTCCCGGGCGAGCGCAAGCCCCTGAAGCTCAGTGAGGAGCAGGCCAGCGCCACGCCGCGCGTCGCGCTGTCGGAACAGACGCTGCTTTATTTCAAGCGCCGGGCCTGGCGCAGCCTGCGCAAGCGCGGTGAACTCGGCCAGGACGCTTTCACCGCGATGGCGTGCGAGCTGCTGCTGGCTTTCAGCGATGCCGATGGCGAGAAGGCCTACGAGCAGCAGCATTTCGTGCAGGTCGACGGGCGGTATCAGCGGCGCACGCTCTATCATCCGGCCCTGCGGCGGATCTGGAGTCTTGGCCAACTGCTTCACCGCAATCAACCCGGCGTGCGCTTCCGTCCCAACAGGCTGAGCTTCTCGGTTGCCGACGAAGCGGGTGCGGATGGGCGCGGGGAGGCGTTTCCGGCCTTGTGGGACACCCAGCCGCAGCGCCTGCTGCGGGTGGCGGCAGGGGCACGCTACCAGGCCGCGGCACTCTTTGCCGTCCAGGCCCTGCAGGAAGGGCCGGCGCGGCCGGCGGCGATGGATGCCGCCGCGATCCCTGACCTGCTGACCTCTCCCTATATCGAGGTGCTGGGCCTGGCGGTATCATTGGCGCGCCGCCTCGTCGACGATGACAAGGCCGATGCCGCCTTGATCGCGGCCCTGATGCAGGCCGACCTCGCCGAGGCCCATATGCTGGCGATACGGGCGATCGCCGCGCGTCCCGAATGGCCCTGGTCCGAACCGGCTTTGGCATTGGCGGCCCTGCTCACCACGCAGGCGCGCATGCAGCAGGCGAGCCGCGATTGGCTGGAACAGCGCCCGCCGAGCCGGCAGCAGCGGGTCCGCCTGACCGAGGATTTCGCAGCCTGGCTCGGAACCTTGCCGGTCGAACCGGACGAGTGCCAGATCGTCGGCCTGCGCTTTGCCCTGTCTTTGCTGCCTGCTCTATGGCCCGCCCATGACTGCCCGCTGCCCCCGGCCGCAATCGAGGCATTGACGGGCCACAAGGCCAGCGTGGTGCAGGGGGCTGCGATCGAACTGCTCGCCGTTACGCCGATTCGCCCTGGCGAGCTGCCGCGCCCCTTCTGGGATGCCGTCCTCGCAGCCGAATCGCTGCCGGTGCGGTCCGCCTCCATGCGCCTGCTCGCCCGGCTCGAAGACGCTGAACTCGAAGCGCAAAGCCAGACCATCCTCGCGGCCGCCACCGGGGCCCACGCGGATCTGCGCGCGGCGGCCCGCCCACTGGTGGCCCGGCTTGCTGTGCACAATCGCGGCTTTGCGGAGGCTCTCAGGGACAGGCTGATCGATGGCCTGTTCCGGGCCGAACCTTCCGACGGGCATGCGGCCGATATGGTCGAGCTGTTCGCCGCAAGCCTGCCCGATTTTCTCACCGGCATCGATACATCGACGCTCTGGCGCCTGTTGCAGGCACGGGCCAAGGGTGCGCGGCTGCTCGGCACCCGGGCGATCACGCAGAGCGATGCTTCGCGCTTTTCCGTCAAGCAGCTTGCCCGGCTCGGCAATCATCCCTTCGCGGCGGTGCGCGCCTTCGCCCTCAATGCCTTCGAGACCGACCAGGCCCGCTTCCTGGCAGCACCCGAGGATGCGGTGCTGCTGGTCGAAAGCGAGTGGGATGACATACGCGAGCCCGCTACACGGCGGCTGCTGGCCTGGCCCGATGGCGCCTTGCCGGCTGCCGCATTGGCGGTGATGGCCGATTCCACCTCGCCGGCCGTGCAGGAGAGTGCACGCCAATTGCTGCGCCGGAGCCTCGATACGGGCGATGCCGGCATGGTGCTCGCGCGCGTGCTCGAACACCCCTCGGGCAGCTTCCATCTCTTCGTCACCGAACTGATCACCGGACAGAGCCTTGCGAATCCCACCTTGTTCGCGACCTTCCTGACGCAGGCTCGCATCATTCTGATGCAGATCAATCGTGGCCGGATCGCCAAGGACCGCGTGTTCGCAGCGCTCCGGCGGGAGGCGCTCGAAAGCCATGAAAGGGCGCAGGCGATCTGGCGCCTCTTACATGATTTGACCCTCAGCGCTGTTGCCAAGGACCGGGCGCCGGCGCTCGCCATCCTCACCGAGATTGCCCGCCGGTGGCCGGATATCGCCTTGCCGATCGCCCAAGCCCCGATTCGTTTTACACCGGCCCGTCTGGCGGTTCCTTCAGCCTCGCAGGAGAGCGCGGCATGAATTTCGTCTACCGTTTTCTCGGCGAAAGCCGCGCCAGTACAGATGCGGGGGCGTCCACTTTCGGCTTCGCGCCCGATACGCTGCGCCAGCCGACCTTCTTCACCGGGAAGGTCGCGCGCCACCTCGCCTTTCGCGAGGCGATCTCCGCGCTGCACCATGTCGTGGTGTCGGATCTCAGGTTCAAGCCGCGCGATCGCACGGCCTATTTCGAATGGTTGAAGCAGAACGAGGCGGCCTTGCTGGCCGAGGCGGCCACCCGCCGCGAGGAATTGAAGCCGCGCATCGAAACGCTGCAAAAGCGCATTCGCACGCTCGATGACGAGAGCCAGCGCTTGATGAAGCCATTCTTCACGGCGCGGCAGGCCTATTTCAACTATCTCTACAAGCAAAATCGCGATGCCTGGATCGTGCTGGATCCGGTCATCACCGTGCATCCGGACGAGATCTTCTTCGAATGCTTCAGCCTGGATGAGTCCAGCTATGGGCGCCTGTCCTGCGATCACGACGTGTTCGAGCAACTCGGCGAGATGGCCTATGGCACCACCAATATCGACTACAGCCATGCGCTCTATGACGAATTCCAGAAGATCAGGACCTATCGCGACACCACGCTGAGCATCGATCCGTCCGGCTTCGAAGTGCAGACCGCCGACGACAACGGCTTCCGCGAGGAGAAGATCGACCTCCCCGATAGCTGGGTCCGGGGCTTCCTGCAGGTATCGAGCGCCATGACCCTGCCGGCGCATGTCTTCGACCTCAATCCGATGGATCTTGCCAATATCCTCACCAGCCTCGCGCGCCGGAAGGAGCGCGTCGGCCCACGCTCGTTGCGCTTCCTGCTCAAGCCCGATGCGCCGGTAGAGGTCCTGGTCGAGCCCTGGGGCGAGCGCCTCACCTTCCGGCGCTCGATCTATCGGGGTCGGGAAGGAGGCGAGATCCGGCTCTGGGGCCGGCGCCGCCTCGCCATCCTGGAACGGGTGCTGCCGCTTGCCCGCAGCGTGCGCGTGCACCTCACCGGCACGGGGCTTCCCTCTTTCTTCGTGGTCGATTTCGGCGGGATCCGCTTCACCCTCGGCCTCTCCGGCTGGACGGCCAATGACTGGTCCTCGGCCGGTCAGTTCGATCTGCTGGCCCCCCGCCACAAGGTGGATGCCGATACGGCCCGGCGCGTATTCGCCGCACTCGGAGACCGGCATGCCGCGCCGGCGCGGGACCTCGCCCGTGACCTCGGGCTGGAGGAGGGTATCGTCCAGGCCGCTCTGGCCGCCTATACCCAGGCGGGGCGGGTGATGTTCGACCTCGACAAGGGGGTCTATCGCCGGCGCGAACTCACGCGCGAGCCCCTGGCGCTGTCGGAACTGCGTTTCGCCAGCGAGCAGGAGGCCAACGCCGATCGCCTGGTCGAGGCCAATCTCGTCACCATCGCCGGCGTCGACCGCAATCAGGGCCGCCGCGTCGTCACCGGCACCGTGCTCGACAACGCCCGCAAGGAGAGTGTCGCGCTCACGATCGACGCTGACGATCGCCTGGTCGAGGCACGCTGCAGCTGTCATTTCTACGGCCACAACAAGATGATGCGCGGGCCTTGCGAGCACATGCTGGCGCTCAGGCGCATCTTCCATGCCGAGGTCGAGGGCGTGGCCCAGGACAAGGGGGGCGCGGCATGAGGCTTCCCTTGTTTACCGAGCCGTCGCCAGGGACGGCGCGCCGTCACGTTGGAGCTTTCTCGCCGCTGTTCCGCCGGGAACGGCGACATGGCTTGAAATCGGTGAGCGGATGCGCTTACCTCACCTATCGGAAGGGCGCGGGCCGGTCAGGACCTTGCAACCCGGGCGGCGTATCGCCGTCCTTGCAACATGACCGTTCACGCATCACTGGCCCAATCTTCACTGGGCGGGGGACGCCTACCGGTGCGCTATTGCAGATTGGGTTCCTTGAACCCAATAGCGCACCGGTAGGCGTCCCCGCTTCGAGTGGATTGATCCAGTCCTTGGATGAGACGAAGGCAGCCCGGCCTGCGCCCCTTCCGGTTCCCCGCGCCGACGCGTTCCTTCGTCCCCAATGGCGGGAGGCGACGTGAACCAGACCGTCGCACCGGGAAGCCTGACCCGGCAGGAACTCTATGACCGCATCCGCGTATCGTCCAAGGACGAGGTCATTCTCGAAGAGATGATCCGGCTCGGCTTCTGGCCGGATGGCACGGCCGCGCCGAGCCCGGCGGCCGCGGCGATACGCGAGCGCGGCGAGGCCCTGCGCGAACTCGGTGAGCTTCAGCGCCAGAACGCCCTGTGGAGCGATCCGGAGCGGGCGATCAAGGAGATGCACAAGCGCCGCAAGGCCGAGGCCCTGGCACGGCGGGCCGAGACCAGGCGCCGCCATGCCCAGGCCCGGCAGGACCGGGCCGAGGCTTGGCATCTGCGGCGCCAGCGCGAAGTGCTTTATCTGGGGGAGGGCGTCTCCGCCGGTCTCAGCGCCGATCCGATCAGGCGGCCGCTCCTGCCGGGACTACCCGATATCGCAGATGCCAAGGCCCTGGCGGACGGCATCGGTATTCCCCTTTCAGAGCTGCGCTTTCTCACCTTCAGTCGCAAAGTCTCTTCCGTCAGCCATTATCAGCGTTTCCGTATTCCCAAAAAGACTGGTGGAGAGCGCCTGATCTCGGCGCCGATGCCAAGGCTGAAGCGGGCGCAATATTGGGTGCTCGACAACATCCTCGCTCGCGTCGGCCTGCACGAGGCGGCGCATGGTTTCGTGCCCGAGCGTTCGATCCTCACCAATGCCCGCAACCATGTCGGCAAGGACGTGGTTGTCAATCTCGACCTCAAGGATTTCTTCCCGACCCTCACCTATGCACGGGTGAAGGGCATGTTCCGGTCCCTAGGGTATGCGGAAAAAGCAGCGATCCTGCTCGCGCTGCTCTGCACCGAGGCGATGGTCGACGAGGTCCATCTCGACGGCGAGCGCCATTTCGTCGGCGACGGCAGGCGCCTCTTGCCCCAGGGCGCGCCGACCAGCCCCGCGATCACCAATGTCATCTGCCGCTATCTCGATCGCCGGCTGGACGGCCTCGCCAACGAACTCGGCTTTACCTATAGCCGCTATGCCGACGACCTTACTTTTTCGGGCTCGGGCGAGGCGGTGCGCAAGATTGGCACCTTGCTGAAGGCGGTGCAGAGCATTGTCACCGCCGAGGGCTTCACCGTCCATCCCGACAAGACCCGCATCATGCGCCGCTCGGGGCATCAGGAGGTCACGGGACTGACCGTCAACGAACGGGTCGCCGTTCCCCGTCCCTTGCTGCGCCGCTATCGCGCCGTGCTGCAGCAGGTGGAAAAACACGGTCCGGCTGGCCGCCATTTCGGTCCCGGCAAGGATGTTGTGCGCTCCCTGCTCGGCTTCGGCCAGTTCGCGGCCATGGTGGATCCGCAGCAGGGTGCCGCCCTGCTGGAGCGCGCGCGCCGCATCGCCGCGGCGTATGCCGTCCCGGCTGCAAGACCGAAGCAGCCGGGCGGTGCAGTGGCTTTCCGCGCCGCCGCCGCGGCCGGGCGCGCGCCGGCTGGCCATCATTGGTTGCCGGCGGAAAGGCCAGCGCCGGCTCTCGATCCCGTACTGGCGGCTCTCGCGCGCGAAGAGGCCAGGAAGGCCGAACAGGCCCGGCGTCAGGCGGAAGCCCGGCCTGCCGTGCAAAGTGCCCTGCGGCGGCCTTCCGCCGAGACGGCGGCGTCTTCGGTGGGCCAGACGGCGGACCGGCGGGAGACACGCCGCGAGCCGCCAGCCGGCAAGAGGCCGCGCTTCACGCCGCAGCGCCTGCTGGTGATTGCCGCGATCCTGATTGTCCCCGCCCTCATCCCGGTGATCGGGCCGTTTATCAGCGGCATCGGCCTATTCATCTATCTGCGCTGGCTGTGGAAGCAGGGTTGAAGACAGAGCGGCTACAACGATCGTTGCCTTCGCCCTGTCCTCACTGGCTGCCGATCAGGATGCCAGTGAGCAAAACCAGGATGCCACCGAGGACCACCTGCACGATCGCCGAGGTAAAGGGCGTGGCCATGAAGCGGGTGCGGATCCAGGCGATGGCGATGAGCTCCAGCACGACCACGCAGCCGGCGACGCCGGTCGCCACCCAGAAGTCGGGGATGAGGTAGGGCAGGGTGTGGCCGAGGCCGCCCACGGTGGTCATCACGCCGCACGCGGCGCCGCGCACCCAGGGATGGCCGCGCCCGGTGATCTCGCCGTCGTCCGACAGGGCCTCGGTCAAGCCCATGCTGATGCCGGCGCCGATCGAGGCGGCCATGCCGACCAGGAAGGCGTCCCAGGAGTTCAGGGTGGCGAAGGCGGCGGCGAAGATCGGGGCGAGAGTGGAGATCGAACCGTCGATCAGCCCGGCCAGGGCAGGCTGCACGATCTGCAGCACGAAAAGGCGCCGGGAGGTTTCTTCCTCGCTGCGTTTCTGATCGGCCGGCAGCTTGGACTCCAGCGTCTCGGCCAGGCTTTCGTGGCGCTTTTCTTCTTCTGCGAGATCGGCCAGCAGGGTGCGGATTTCGACGTCATGGGCCCGTTCCGCCGCCTTGGCATAGAATTGGGCGGCTTCCAGCTCCATGGCCTCGGCCTGTTCGCGCACCGCGTCGATGCGCAGATTGTCGAGCAGCCAGATCGGGTTGCGCTTGAGGAAGCCGCTGACATCCTGGCGGGTGATATAGGGCAGGGTATCACCGAACTTGGCTGTATAGGTCTCCAGCAAGCGGTGGCGATGGCCGTGCTCTTCTTGTGCCATTGCCTCGAAGATCTTGGCGGAGCCCGGAAAATCGGTGCGCAGGCGATTGGCGAACTGCAGATAGATGCGCGCATCCTCCTCCTCGTTGGAGATGGCGAGCGCGAGGATCTCGGCCTCGTTCAGGTCGGCAAAGCGTTTCATGGCGAACTCAGATTAGAATGGTTCTAAATTAAGTTCCTTCTATCCCTCTCCTCGGCTTGTGTCGAGCCCAATCCCTATCCCGGGAAAAACGGGGGCACGAACAGCCACGCCAGCACAGAACCCATCAGGAAATTGAGAAGAATGCCGATCAACACCACTGCAATCGTATAGATCGGTACCTTCAAGACCGGCGCTCGCGTCAGCACTGGAATGCCGGTGAAGAGGAGATAGACGCTGTAGAGGCCGACGATAGCAAACAGTCCCAACGCCGGAATGACGGTGAAGACGTTGGCGAGCCACGCTGCGGTCATGCTGTAGGCGGCAAGTTTGAAGGCGCCGAGGAAGTCGGGTCTGCCGCCGAAATGGGGAGCCAGGCGGTTGATGACGATAGCCATGGCATGGAGCATGGCGAGGGAAACGAGGTAGCGCAGGACGGCCAGGCAGAGGCCCGAGGCCAAGCCGATGCGCAGACCGCCGACGCCGATCAGCGAAGTGCCGATGAAGCCGGCAATCGGGCCGATGGCGGCGAGATAGAGCACATAGTTCCGATAGATACGCTCGACGCTGGTCGCCTCGGCAGCGATATTTCGCCATTCGGCTGACGGCGACAGCAAAAGGTTCCGCGCCCGCGCCCCGATGTCCATGACCATGGTGATGACAACTCCGATCGATCGCCCTTTGCATAGCACGGGGCGCAGCGCCGTCATGGTCCGTCGCAGGTGCTTGGAGAGTTATCCAATACCGTTCAGGGCACAGAGCAGCTTCATGCGATGGGCCGCTTTCTCGGGATCGATGAGGAGCTGGGCCTTGTCGGCCAGGCGGAAGATATCGGCGTAATGCGCGATGCCGCGGGCCGACTCGGCGCCGCCCACCATGCGGAAATGCGACTGGAAGCCGTTGAGCCAGGACAGGAACACCACCCCGCTCTTGTAGAACTGGGTCGGCGCCTCGAACAGGCGGCGCGCCAGCGTCACGGTGGGATCGAGAATGATGCGATAGCCCTCGGCGTTGCCCGCCGCGAGGCGGTCCATCGCAGCGGCGGCGGCCGGCGCGATCGGATCGAAGATGCCCAGCAATCCATGCGAGAAGCCCTGCAGGTCGCCCTGCATCAGTTCGGCATAGTTGAAATCGTCGCCGGTATACATCGCCACGCCCTCCGGCAGCAGCCGGCGCATGGTGATTTCCTTGCTGGCGTCGAGAAGGGAAATCTTGATGCCGTCGATCTTGCCGGCGTGGCTGCGGATCAGTTCCAGCACCGTCTGCATGGCGGGCTCGAAGGCCTGCGAGCCCCAATAGCCTGCGAGTGCCGGGTCGAACGCTTCGCCGAGCCAGTGCAGGATCACCTTGTCGCGTGTCTGCTCGATCAGCCGTCCATAGACGGTGAGGTAGTCGTCGGGTCCCTTGGCAAGGCGGCACAGGGCCCGGCTCGCCATCAGGATGATGCGTCCGCCATGCTTCTCGACATGGGCGATCTGTTCCTCATAGGCACGGATGACGTCGTCGAGCGTGGTGGCGGTTTCAGGGGTGAGCTGGTCGGTGCCGGCCCCGCAGGCCAGGTCCGCACCGGGCATGCTGCGAGCTTCGGCCAGCGAGCGCTCGATCAGTTCGGCGGCGGCGGCCCAGTCCAGGCCCAGACCGCGCTGCGACGTGTCCATCGCCTCCGCGATCTTGAAGCCGAGCCCCCATAGATGGCGGCGAAACCGCAACGTCGCTTCCCAATCGATGGCGGGGCTGCGCCAGGGGTCGTCCAGCCGCCGCGGATCGGCGACGACATGGGCGGCTGCATAAAGGGTGCGTGGGAAATTGCCGGTATGGACGAGGGGGTAGGGGGAGGAGGGGCCATAATGATAGGCCTCCAGGCCGCCATCGACAGTGGGCAATATCAGCGCGCTCATCGGCCTCTCCTCGTTCCTCTCTCGTCCGGCTTCTTCGACGCCCAGCAGAATTTCCCGATAGTGCTCCTTCGTGGGCACTCTCGGGAAATTCTGCAAGCCTTTGAAATCCCGCGAATTCCTTCTGGTCGAGCAGGGACTCGACCGGAAGGAATTCGCTTGGGGCACTTTTCGCCCGATGGCTGGGTCCTGGCGGGGAATCTGCTGCAAAGCAGGATCCGACACATCGTCCCAAGATACTGGCAAAAAGTGGCCATGGCGTCGCGGCCTTGGGAATAAGCATGTCAATTAGAACGTTCCAAAGTCAAGAATATTTCATTGATGAGGATATTTATCCTTTCATTTCAATGGGTTCTTGACCAAGCGAAAGCGGTATTGACATGGATGTAGGAACGTTCCAAAAATATAGATCACTGGCCCGCTTCAAGAGGCCAGCCGAGGGAGCGTGAGGATGGGCGGAGGCAAGCGCGGCGTAAGCCGGGCCACGACGATCGTCGATATCGCCAGGGCGGTCGGCGTGTCGAAGTCGACCGTGTCGCTGGTGCTCAAGGACTCTCCCCTCGTCAAGTCGGCCACACGCGACCGCGTCATGCGGGCCATCGACCAGCTCGGCTATGTCTACAACCGCTCGGCTGCGAGTCTGCGCACCGCCCGTTCGAGTTTCGTGGGCATGGTGATCTCCGATCTGATGAATCCCTTCTTCACCGAGCTTGCGGTCGGCATCGAGGATGGGCTGCACAATATGGGCTTCGTGCCCATCCTGGCCAACACCAACGAAGACGTCGAGCGGCAGACCCGTGTGCTGCAATCCCTGCGAGAGCACGGGGTCGCCGGCATCATCATGAGCCCGGCTCGCGGTACCGATGTCTGGTCGCTGGCCGAGACCCTGCCGCGCTCCCTGCCGATGGTGCTGACCATGCGGCGGGTCGAGGGCAGCACCTTGCCCTATATCGGTCCCGACAACCGCACCGGCTCGCGCGAGGCCGTAAGTCACCTCATCAATCTCGGCCACCGCTCCATCGCCTTTCTCGGCGGCTTCGGCACCATGACCACGCAGAAAGAGCGCATTTCCGGCTATCAGGACGCCCTGATCGCCGCTGGTCTGCCGCTGCGCGGCGAACTGATCTTCGAAGCGATGCCGACGCGCGCCGGGGGCGCCGAGGCGATCGCCGCTGCCCTGGCGAGTGCCCACAAGGCGACGGCCGCCTTCTGCTACAACGACATCGTGGCGATGGGGGCGACCCGCGCCTTGGGCTTGCGCGGCATCCGCGTCGGCACCGATTTCGCGGTGATCGGCTTCGACGATATCGTCGAGGCCAAGCACAATGCGCCCCCCCTCACCACCGTCAACGCCGATACCAGGGTCATGGGTACCCGCGCGGCCCGCAGCCTGCTCGGCCTGATCGATGGGGCCGATCCGGAGGCGATGTCCTTCATCGGCACGACCCGTCTGGTGGTGCGTGAATCCTGCGGCGCTCATGGACATACTATCTTGAAGGAGACGGCATAATGGCCCAGCCAACGTCGGGTAAGAACGTGGCAGCTTCAAAAAGGGGCTTGCGCTGGGGGATCGTCGGCGCCACGACGATCGCCAAGGAATGGATGATCGGAGCGATCCGCGAAACCGGCGGCGAAGTCGTCAGCGTGATGTCTTCCGATGCCGAGCGCGGCAGGGCCTATGCCAAGGCAAACGGCATTCCCCATTCGACCCGGAGCCTGGCGACGCTGCTCGCCAAGGATATCGACGCCGTCTACATCGCCACCACCAACGAGAAGCACAAGGCGCAGACCTTGGCAGCCGCTAAGGCCGGCATCCATGTGCTGTGCGAAAAGCCGCTTGCCCTCAAGCTTTCCGATGCGCATCGGATGGTCGCCGCCTGCAAGGAAGCCGGCGTCGTCATGGCCACCAATCACCATCTGCGCAATGCAGCGGCGTTCCGCGTCATGCGCGATGCCGTTGCTACGGGCCGGATCGGCAAGCCGTTGTTTGCCCGGGTCTTCCACGCTGTCTATCTGCCGCCCCATCTGCAGGGCTGGCGCATCAAGGATGCCAAGGCCGGCTCTGGCGTGGTGATGGACATCACCGTGCACGATGCCGACACGCTGCGTTTCGTGCTCGGCGAAGAGCCGGTAGCGGCAACGGCCTTCACCCAGCAGGGTGGCATGGGTGGTGCCGGCATCGAGGACGGCGTCATGGGCGTGGTGCGCTTCGAGAGCGGATTGCTGGCGCAGTTCCACGACGCCTTCACCACGGCCTATGCCAATACGGGCTTCGAAGTGCACGGCAGCGAAGGCTCTCTGATCGGTACCAATTGCATGACGCAAAAGCCCGTCGGCGAAGTGGTGCTGCGCAATGCATCCGGCGAGCACAAGCTGCCGTTCGAGCCGGAAAACCTCTATGTCCGCAGCGTCGCCAATTTCCAGAACGCCGTGCGCGGGAAGGGCACGCCATCGGCCACAGGCGAGGACGGTATCCGCTCGATGGCGCTGGCCCTGGCCGTGCTGAAATCCGCCAAAACAGGCCGCGAAGTCGCTGTCGAGCCGGGGCTCTGATCCGATGGCCTTCCCGAAAGTCCTCTCCGCCGACCAGGCTGCCGCGCTCATCCCCGACGGCGCCGTGGTGACCGTCTCCTCCTCGTCCGGCCTCGGCTGTCCGGACGCAATGCTGGCTGCCATCGGCCGCCGCTTCGAAGCCTCCGGCCATCCGCGCAACCTCACCACGCTGCACCCCATCGCGGCAGGCGACATGTGGGGCATCAAGGGCGTCGATCATATCGCCAAGCCCGGTCTGCTCTCCTGTATCCTGGGTGGCTCCTATCCTTCCGGCCCCTCTTCGGCAGAGCCGCCGGCGATCTGGAAGATGATCACCGGCAATGAGATCCCCGCCTACAACATCCCCTCCGGCATCCTGTTCGACATGCATCGCGAGGCGGCGGCCAAGCGCCCCGGCGTGCTGACCAAGATCGGCATGGACACTTTCGTCGATCCCGCTCGCGAGGGCTGCGCCATGAACAAGCGGGCCATGGAAGCGCCGATCGTGCGCCAGGTCGAATTCGACGGCGAGAACTGGCTGTATTTCAAGACCATCATTCCCGAGGTCGCCATCATTCGAGCCACCACGGCCGATGAGCGCGGCAATCTCTCCTACGAACATGAGGGCGGCTATCTCGGTCCGCTCGACCAGGCGCTGGCCGTACGCAACAATGGCGGCATCGTCATCGCCCAGGTGAAACGCCTCGCCGAGAGCGGCACGCTCAAGCCGCAGAACGTGCTGGTGCCCGGCGTGCTCGTGGATGCCATCGTGGTCGCGCCGGACCAGATGCAGACGACGCAGACACCCTACGAGCCGGCGATCTCGGGCGAGATCTTCCGGCCGCTGTCGAGCTTCGAGATCCCCGAATTCGGCGTCTCCAAAGTGATTGCCCGTCGGGTGGCGCAGGAATTGCGCTACGGCGATGCCGTCAATATCGGCTTCGGCATTTCGGCCAACGTGCCGCGCATCCTGATCGAGGAAGGCCGTCATGGCGAGGTGACCTGGGTGATCGAACAGGGGGCCGTCGGCGGCGTACCGCTCACCGACTTCCAGTTCGGCTGTGCCTCCAACGCCGAGGCGATCATGCCTTCGCCCTATCAGTTCACCTATTTTCAGGGCGCGGGGTTCGATGCCTCGCTGCTCTCCTTCCTGCAGATCGACCGCGAGGGCAGCGTCAACGTCTCCAAGCTCGGCGTGCGTCCGCATGTGACGGCGGGGGCCGGAGGCTTCGTCGACATCACCGCTCGGGCCCGGCGCATCATCTTCTCCGGCTTCTTCACGGCCGCCGCCGGCCTGGCCGTCGAGAACGGCGCGCTGGTCATCGCCAAGGAAGGCAAGGTCAGGAAACTGGTCGAGACGGTCGAACATGTCTCCTTCTCCGGTCGCCGCGCTGTCGCCCAGGGGCAGGACATCACCTATGTCACTGAGCGCTGCGTGCTCAAGCTGACGCAGAAGGGCATCGTGGTCACGGAGATCGCACCCGGCGTTGACCTCGAGCGCGATGTCCTGGCCCAGGCCGAGTTCGCGCTGCTGGTCTCCGACGACCTCAAGGTGATGGATGCGGCCTTGTTCCGGCCGGAGCCGATCGGGCTGGATATCGGAGGAGGGCAGGCCGATGTCTGATCCCGTCCGTCTCGATATCGAAGACGGCGTCGCCGTCATCACGCTGGCCCGGCCCGAAAAACTCAACGCACTCGACGAGACGATGATATCCGGGCTTGCCATCGCGGCCGAACGGATCGACCGGCATGGTTCCATCCGTGCCGCCATCCTCACCGGTGAGGGCAAGGGTTTTTGCGCGGGCGGCGACATTGCCGCCTGGGGCAAGCTTTCGCCCCTCGACATGGGCCAGCAATGGGTGCGCGACGGCCATCGCGTCTTCGACCGCCTGACGCGGCTGCGCGCGCCGCTAATCGCGGCCATCAACGGGCATGCGCTAGGCGGGGGCCTCGAATTGGCGGCGACTGCCGATATCCGCATCGCCGAGGAACAGGCCAAGTTCGGCCTGCCCGAGACCGGCATCGGCATGGTGCCAGGCTGGTCGGGCACGCAGCGCCTCGTCACCCGCTTTGGCGCTGCCGCGGTGCGCCGCCTTGCCCTGACCGGCGAGATCGTCACGGCCGAGCGGGCGTTGCAACTCGGACTGATCGACGAGATCGCACCCAAGGGGCAGGGGCTCGAACAGGCGCGCGAACTTGCTCGGAAGATTGCGGTGCGCGCACCGATCGCCAATGCCGTCGCCAAGCAGATGATCAATGCGGCGGAAGGCGAGGATGCCGCCGCCGCCATCGAGATCCTCGCCGGATCGTTGGTCTCCTACACCGACGATCTCAAGGAGGGCGTCGCCAGCTTCGTCGAGAAGCGAACGCCCGATTTCAAGGGAAGATGACCGTGACGATTGCCATCCGCCTCGACAAGGCCCGTTTCGCCGCCGCGCTCGCCGGCATCCCCCGTGAGCACCAGCTTTTCATTGCCGGAACCTTCGGGCCCGCCGCCGAGGGGCGGACCATCGAACGACTCAGCCCCGGCCATGGCGAGCGGGTGGGCCTTTATCCGCAAGCGGGGGCTGCCGATCTCGATCGCGCCCTCGACGCGGCGCGCCAAGCCTTCGATAACGGGCCATGGCCCTCGTTGACCGGAGCGGAGCGCTCGCGCTTCCTCCACAAGGTCGCCGACCTGATCGAGGAAAAGCTCGAGATCTTCGCCACGCTCGACAGCCTCGAAGCCGGCAAACCGATCAGCCAGGCCCGCGGCGAGATGGCCGGAGCCGTCGACATCTGGCGCTATGCGGCGGGCCTTGCCCGCGATTTGCATGGCGAGAGCTACAACACCATCGGCGCCAACAAGCTCGGCCTGGTGATGCGCGAGCCGGTCGGGGTGGTGTCCATCATCACGCCCTGGAACTTCCCCTTCCTGATCGTCAGCCAGAAGCTGCCCTTCGCCCTGGCCGCCGGTTGCACCGCGGTGGTCAAGCCGAGCGAGATGACTTCGGGCTCGACCCTGCTGCTCGGCCATTTGCTGGCCGAGGCCGGCCTGCCCGAGGGGGTGGTCAACATCCTCTCCGGCTACGGTCCCGAGATCGGCGGGCCGATGACCACGGATGGCCGTGTCGATATGGTCTCCTTCACCGGTTCGACCCGGGTCGGCAAGGCGGCGATGGCGGCGGCCTCGGGTACGCTGAAGAAGCTGTCCATGGAACTCGGCGGCAAGAATCCGCAATTGATCTTCCCCGATGCCGATCTCGACGCGGCGCTCGATGCCGCGGTGTTCGGCTCCTATTTCAACGCAGGCGAATGCTGCAATGCCGGCAGTCGCCTGCTCGTACATCAGGACATCGCTGCCGAGTTCGAGGCCGAATTCGTCAAGCGCTCTCGCCAGGTCGTGGTCGGCGATCCCCTGGATCCGGCAACCCTCGTCGGGGCGCTGATTTCGCCGCAGCATCTGGCCCAGGTCGAGGGCCATGTCGCCGCCGCCAGGGCGGAGGGAGCCGAAATAGCCCTGGGAGGAGACCGCCTGGAAAGCGACGCCGGCCAGTTCATGGCAACGACGGTGGTTGCCGGCGCGCGCGCCTCGATGGCGATTGCCCGCGACGAGGTGTTCGGGCCGGTGGCGACCGTGATGCGTTTCACCAGTGCCGACGAGGCCGTTTCCATCGCCAATGGTGTCGATTACGGTTTGTCGGCCAGCGTATGGAGCCGGGATTTCGACACGGCCGTCGGCATCTCCAGGCGCCTCAAGGCCGGGACGGTTTGGACCAACACCTTCATGGACGGGGCTGCCGAGCTGCCCTTCGGCGGTTTCCGGCAATCGGGGATCGGACGGGAACTCGGCCGCAATGCCGTGGCTGATTACACCGAGGAAAAGACGATGCATCTTCATTGCGGACCGCGCACGGCCTGGTGGCTGCCGCGGTAGGCGATCGAGACCAAGAGGTATTGAAAATGCCTCTTGGTGCCTTCTGCCGATTTTCTTCAAATCCCTGATTTGGAGAAGAGAAAATCGGCAGGTGTTCAAGCCGAGGATGCATCTGCGTCTTCGAGGCTTGGAATGAGACGTCGCCGGAACGTATCCGGCATCATAAGGTCATGGGAGGATTAGATGACCGTTCGTACCAAACTGATCGCAGGCGTAGCGCTCGCCGCCGCCGGCCTCGGCTTCGCCAGCCTTGGTCTCGTCAGCGCGGCGCAGGCACAGACCAAGGAAGTGCAGATGCTGCACTGGTGGACGTCGGGCGGCGAGGCAGCCGCGCTCAACGTCCTCAAGCAGGATCTGGCCAAGGAGGGCTATGCCTGGAAGGACGTCCCGGTCGCAGGCGGCGGTGGCGATGCCGCCATGACCGCGCTGAAGGCCATGGTCGCAGCCGGCAACAATCCGACGGCGTCCCAGATGCTGGGCTATACCGTGCTCGACTATGCCGCCGCCGGCAAGATGGGCGACCTGACCGAGCTCGCCAAGTCGGAAGGCTGGGACAAGGCAGTGCCGGCACCGTTGCAGAAATTCGCCGTCTATGACGGCAAGTGGGTCGCCGTCCCGGTCAACGTCCACTCGGTCAACTGGCTGTGGATCAACAAGGCCGTGATGGACAAGATCGGTGGCACCGAACCGAAGACCTTTGACGACTTCATCGCCCTGCTCGACAAGGCCAAGGCTGCAGGCGTCACGCCGCTCGCACTCGGCGGCCAGGATTGGCAGGAAGCCACCATGTTCGACTCGGTCGTGCTCTCCACGGGCGGCCCCGAGTTCTACAAGAAGGCGATGAACGACCTCGACGAAGCCTCGCTGAAATCGGACACCATGAAGAAGGCCTTCGACAACCTGGCCAAGCTCAAGACCTATGTCGACCCCAACTTCTCGGGCCGCGACTGGAACCTGACCACCGCCATGGTGATTAAGGGCGATGCCTTGGTACAGGTGATGGGTGACTGGGCCAAGGGCGAGTTCAAGGCCGCCAGCAAGACCCCGGGCACCGACTATATCTGCATGCGCTTCCCGGGCACCGACGGCAGCGTCGTCTACAACTCCGACATGTTCGGCATGTTCGCGGTTCCTGCTGATCGCAAGGAAGCCCAGCTCGCGCTCGCCAAGGCAACGCTGTCCAAGTCGTTCCAGTCGTCCTTCAACGTGGTCAAGGGTTCGGTTCCCGCCCGCACCGACGTGCCGGACACCGACTTCGACGCCTGCGGCAAGAAGGGTATCGCCGATCTGAAGAAGGCCAATGACGGCGGTACGCTGTTCGGCTCGCTCGCCCAAGGCTATGGCGCGACGCCGGCCGTCGCCACCGCTTACAAGGACGTGGTGGACAAGTTCTTCAACGGCCAGATCAAGACCTCGGACGAGGCTGTCACCCAGCTCGTCAAGGCCATCGACGAAGCCAAGTAAGCGCTGAAGCAAGCGTTTCCATGGGAAGCGAACCGACCGGGCGCCCCTATTGCGCCCGGTCGACTCGAGCAAAGAGCGTTCATGACTGAACGCTTGTTTGCTCTAACTTCTTGTTTTGGCGCGTCTTTGCGATTCTTGGTGAGTCCGTCTAATCGCAGAACACTCTCGGCTCTCGGGGCACAAGAACAAAAAAGCGGGGAACCTTCATGACATTGGCTACGACAAGCGCGCCGCCTCGCCCGGGTTTGCGCGAGAAACTTCAGGATGCCTTGCCCAAGATCGTGCTGGCGCCGAGCTTCGCCGCGATCCTGGTGTTCGTTTATGGGTTCATCCTGTGGACGGTCTATCTGTCCTTCACCAATTCCAAGACCTTTCCGAGCTATGAGCTGACGGGAGGCCTCGCCTATCAGCGCCTGTGGGGCTGGACTTTCGAAAGCGACCCGCCGTCGAGCTGGTACTATTCGATCACCAACATGGCTGTTTTCGGCGTGCTCTATATCGGCATCTGCATGGTGCTGGGCCTGTTCATCGCCATCCTTCTCGACCAGCGCATCCGGGGCGAGGGCATCCTGCGGCCGATCTATCTCTACCCGATGGCGCTTTCCTTCATCGTCACCGGCGTGGCCTGGAAATGGTTCCTCGACCCCGGTCTCGGCCTGGAGGCAACGCTGCACAATCTGGGCTGGACCAGCTTCCATTTCGACTGGATCAAGAACAAGGACCGGGTGATCTACACGGTGGTGATCGCCGGCGTCTGGCAAGCCTCGGGCTTCGTGATGGCGATGTTCCTGGCAGGGCTGCGCGGCGTCGACGGCGAGATCCTCAAGGCGGCCCAGATCGACGGCGCCTCCACCTTCCAGGTCTATTGGCGCATCGTCATCCCGATCCTGCGCCCGGTCTTCCTGTCCGCCTTCATCGTGCTGGCCCACATGGCGATCAAGTCCTACGACCTCGTGGTCGCCCTGACCTCCGGCGGGCCAGGCGGCTCGGCCTGGCTGCCGTCCAACTTCATGTATGAGTACACCTTCAAGCGCAATCAGATGGCGATCGGCTCGGCCAGTGCCGTGATCATGCTGATGACGATAAGCGCCATCATCGTGCCCTATCTCTATTCCGAATTGCGGGAGAAGAAGTGATGAGCGCCGCCACCCGGGACGTTTCGGGGCCGGTCGGCTCCAATTGGGTCAGCCGCGTCGTGATCTACGGCCTGTTGCTGATTTTCGCCTTCGTCTATCTCGTGCCCCTGTTCGTGATGCTGACCACCTCGTTCAAGACCATGGACGAGATCCAGGGCGGCAACATGCTCGCTCTACCAGGCGCGCCGACGGTGCAGCCCTGGCTGAAGGCCTGGAACGAGACCTGCGTCGGCCTCACCTGTGCGGGGATCAAGGGCTATTTCTGGAATTCGATCAAGATGGTGGTGCCGGCAGTGGCGATCTCCACCATCCTTGGTGCGCTCAACGGCTATGTGCTGACGAAATGGCGCTTCCCCGGCCATAAGATCGTCTTCGCCATGATGCTGTTCGCCTGCTTCATCCCGTTCCAGTCGGTGCTGCTGCCGATGGCGACGGTACTGGGTCAGTTCGGCGGCGTCGGCACCTTCCTGCAGTCGACGATCGGTACCTCGCTCGGCTTCGGTTCCTCGACCTTCAACCTCGTCTTCGTGCATGTGGTCTATGGCCTCGGTTTCACCACCTTGTTCTTCCGCAATTACTACGAGGCGTTCCCCAACGAACTCGTGCGGGCGGCGATGGTCGATGGAGCCAGCTTTTTCCAGATCTTCCGGCGCATCCTGCTGCCCAATTCGATCCCGATCTTCGTGGTCACGGTGATCTACCAGTTCACCAACATCTGGAACGACTTCCTGTTCGCCTCCGCCTTCGCCGGCACCGGCGACGTGATGCCGATGACGGCGGCGCTCAACAACGTGGTCAACACCACCACCGGCGCGGTCGAATACAACGTCAATATGGCGGCTGCGATGATCGCGGCGCTTCCCACCCTCTTCGTCTATATCGTCGCCGGCCGCTATTTCGTGCGTGGCCTGATGGCGGGCGCTGTGAAAGGCTGACCCAATGGCGTTCCTGGAAATCAACAATCTCAAGAAGCGCTACGGCGCCGTCGAAATCCTCAAGGGGATCAATCTTGACCTCGACAAGGGTGGTTTCCTCGTGCTGGTCGGGCCGTCCGGCTGCGGCAAGTCGACCCTGCTCAATACCATAGCGGGGCTGGAGAACATCACCGAAGGCGAGATCCGGGTCGACAACAACAAGATCAACGGCCTGCATCCATCCAAGCGCGACATCGCCATGGTGTTCCAGAGCTACGCGCTCTATCCCAACATGACCGTGGGCCAGAACATCGCCTTCGGCATGGAGATGCGCGGCGTCGCCAAGCCCGAACGCGACACGGCGGTGGCGCAGGTCGCCAAGACCTTGCAGATCGGCCATCTCCTCGACCGCAGGCCCTCGCAGCTCTCGGGCGGCCAGCGTCAGCGCGTCGCCATGGGCCGTGCCCTGGTACGCGACCCCAAGCTCTTCCTGTTCGACGAGCCCCTCTCCAACCTCGACGCCAAGTTGCGTGTCGACATGCGCGTCGAGATCAAGCGCCTGCACGCCACCACGGGCAAGACCATCGTCTATGTCACCCATGACCAGATCGAGGCGATGACGCTCGCCACCAAGATAGCCGTGCTCAAGGATGGCGAGTTGCAGCAGGTCGGCACGCCCGCCGAGATCTACAACAAGCCCAACAATCTCTTCGTCGCCGATTTCATGGGCTCGCCGGCCATGAACCTGATCCAGGCCAAGGCGGCGCGGGAGAATGGCAGGACGGTGCTGAAGATCCTCAACAAGAGCGGAGGCGGCGTCAGCCTGCCGGTACCCGAGGATATCGCCGAGGTGTCGCTGGAGGATGGCCGCGAGCTGATCTTCGGCATCCGGCCCGAGGCGATCACCGACCATGACGGCGCTGACCGCAACTCCAAGGCGATAGAGATGGTCAATGCGGTGGTCGACGTGGTTGAGCCGGCCGGCGCCGACACTTTCGTCGTCACCCATCTCGGCGGCAAGGAGGTCACGGCGCGCATGCGTTCCGACGCCATGGTGGCGCCGGGCCAGGAACTGCCTTTCGCCTTCAACCTCGACAAGGCGGTGGTGTTCGATCCGGCGAGCGGGAAGAGGTTGTAGAGCTCGTTACACCCCTCCCTCATTTGTTGAGGAGGGCGGCGCCCTGACACAAAAACGCGACGCCAGCCGCCCCTTCGCCCCGTTCTTACGGGGAGAGGGGGCACAAGCGCAGAGTTTTCTCGTCGCCTTCGCCATCTCGCCCAACCCTTGTTTTGATCCAGGAGCCTTCATGCCTTCGCCTGACATCGTCATCATCGGCGCCGGCATGGGCGGAGCGACGATGGCTCATGCCCTGGCGCCGAGCGGGGCCGAGATCCTCATCCTGGACAAGGGCGGCCAATTGCCGGACCGGCCGGAGAACCGCGATGCGCGCGCGATCTTCCAGCGGGGTTTTTTTCGCCCGCAGGAGAGCTGGTACGACAGCGACGGCAATCCGTTCAATCCGGGCAATTATTACTGCAACGGCGGCAATACGAAATTCTACGGCGCGGTGCTGCTGCGTTATCGTGCCGAAGATTTCGACGGCATCGCCCATGCCGATGGCGATGCTCCGGCCTGGCCGTTCCGCTACAACGAACTCGCACCCTATTACGACGAGGCCGAGCGGCTCTACCAGGTGCGGGGCAGGGCTGGCGAGGACCCGACGGAACCGCCGCGCACCGGCGACTTTGCCTTTCCGCCCGTGCCGGACGAACGGGCGATCGCCGAGGTGCGCGAACGCCTCTCCCGCGTTGGGTTGAAGCCCTTCTCCCTGCCGCTCGGTGTCGATATCGACAAATGGCTCTCGCATGGCCGCACGCCATGGGATGCCTTTCCGGACGCCCGCACCGGCAAGATGGATGCGGAGACCTGCGCGCTGCTGCCGGCGCTCGAACATGCCAATGTGCGGCTGCAGAACCATTGCGAGGTTCGTCGGCTGATCCCGGCCGCCGATGGCCGGCGCATCGAGGCGGTGGAATATCTGGAAGGCGGCGAGCTCAAGCGCGTCACGCCGCGCCTCGTCGTGCTGGCGGCCGGGGCTGTGCGCTCGGCGGCGATCCTGCTGGCCTCCTCGCCTGAGGGGCTCGCCAACAGCTCAGGCATGGTCGGCCGGCATTTCATGAACCAC
The DNA here is from genome assembly GCF_052114505.1 of Labrys sp. KB_33_2. Classification (NCBI taxonomy): domain Bacteria; kingdom Pseudomonadati; phylum Pseudomonadota; class Alphaproteobacteria; order Hyphomicrobiales; family Xanthobacteraceae; genus Labrys; species Labrys sp. KB_33_2. The sequence continues at coordinate 544,152 of NZ_JBFREW010000001.1, forward strand.
AATCTGTCGGCGATGATCGGGATCGATCCGCGCTTCAACAACGATTCGATCTACCAGAAGACCTTCGCGCTCAATGATTTCTATCTCGGTGACGGCAAAGGCGGCCCACCGCTCGGCAATGTGCAATTGCTCGGGCGTGTCTCCGGCACCATCCTGAAATCGGACCTGCGCAAGGTGCCCGAATTCGTGCTGAATGCCGTGGCGCGCAAGACCATCGATTTCCTGATCATGAGCGAGGACTTGCCGGATCCCTCCAGCCGCGTCCGGCTGGACGGTGAGAAAATCGTGCTGGAATGGCGGCGTTCCAACATGACCGCGCATGAGGGGCTGAAGGTGGCGATGCGCCGGGCCCTGAAGCAGGCGGGTTTTCCGATCGTGCTCACCCATCTGTTCGACCGCAAGACGCCGTCGCATCAATGCGGTACCATCCGCATCGGTGCCGATCCAGCAGAGGCGCCGCTCGATCCCTTCGGCCGTGCCTTCGACCATCCCAATTTGTTCGTCGCCGACGCCTCGACCCTGGTAACTTCGGCTGCCGTCAATCCATCCCTGACGGTGGCGGCTTTGTCCCTGCGGACCGCCAAGCACATTCGTGAGCAAGCATATTTGTGAACAAGCATATTCGTGAAACGGAGCTGAACCGATGAGCCGTCCCGTCGTCCTTGTCACCGGTGCCCGGCGCGGCATCGGCCTTGCCATCGCGGTGGCCTTTGCCGAAGGCGGCTATGACATCGCCTTCACCGACATCGTCGACAATGACGATATCGGCGATGCCGAACTGGCGATCGGCCAGGCGGGCGGTGCGGCGCTGTTCTTCCAGAACGACGTCGCGGATCTCACCAGCCATCAGGGGCTGGTCGACGAGGTGCTGTCGAGCTATGGCCGGCTCGACTGCTTCGTCTCCAATGCCGGCATCGGCTCGCCGGTACGCGGCGACCTCCTCGATCTCGAACCCGGCAATTTCGACCGGGTGATGAACGTCAACATGCGCGGGGCAATGTTTCTCAGCCAGGTGGTGGCCCGCACCATGCTGAAGCTGCCCCCGCCGCAAAAGCCCGTACGCAACCGCTCCATCCTGTTCATCACCTCGGTCAGCGCCGAAATGGCTTCGCCCGAGCGGGCTGATTATTGCGTCTCCAAGGCCGCGCTTTCCATGTGGGTGAAGAACCTTGCCGTCCGGTTGGCACCGGACAGCATCCCCGTGTTCGAGATCCGTCCGGGCGTGATCCGCACCGAGATGACGGCTGCGGTCGCCGACAAATACCAGGCCATCATCGACGGGGGGCTGGTGCCGGCCCGGCGCTGGGGGGAAGGGGCCGACGTCGCCCAGATGGCGCTGGCGCTTGCCGGCAGTTCCTTCGGTTTCGCCACTGGCAGTGCCATCGCCTGCGACGGCGCACTCTCGATCTCGAGGCTGTGATGACGTCCGGGTGCGCGGGCACCTTGCCCGCTCGTCGAAACGGCGCACTTGCGGAGACGAAGAGCGGACGGGACGTCCGCGCACCCGGGAGTGTCCTATGACCGATTACATCATCGTAGGGGCGGGGCCGGCTGGCTGCGCCCTGGCGGCGCGGCTGAGCGAGGATACGGCAGTCAAGGTTCTGCTGATCGAAGCGGGCGGGCGCGACAGCCATCCCTTCTTCCACATGCCGGCGGGCTTTGCCAAGATGACCAAGGGCATCGCGAGTTGGGGCTGGTCCACGGTGCCCCAGAAGCATCTGGACGGACGGGTGCTCTGGTACACCCAGGCCAAGGTGCTGGGGGGCGGCTCCTCGATCAATGCGCAGATCTATACCCGCGGCAATCCGCGCGATTATGACATCTGGGCCTATGTGCATCGCTGCCAAGGCTGGAGCTATGCCGAGGTGCTGCCCTATTTCAAACGGGCCGAGGACAATCAGCGATTCATCGACAGCTACCATGCCGCCGGCGGACCGCTCGGCGTCTCCATTCCCATCAATCCCTTGCCGATCAACGAGGCCTTCATCCGTGCCGGCCAGGAATATGGCTTGCCTTACAATGCCGATTTCAACGGCGCCAGCCAGGAGGGTGTCGGCCATTACCAGGTCACGGTGCGCAATGCCCGGCGCTCTTCCGCCGCGGCCGCCTATCTGAAGCCGATCGAAGGCAAGCGGCCGAACCTCACCGTCCGCACCGATGGCATGGTGACGCGTATCCTCGTCGAGAAGGGGCGGGCGGTCGGTGTCGAGATCGCCGGGAAGGACGGTAGGAGCGAGATACGCTGCGAGCGCGAGGTCATCGTCGCCTCCGGCGCCATCGGTTCGCCGCGCCTGCTCATGCTGTCCGGCATCGGGCCGGCGGCCCACCTCAAAGAGGTTGGCATCGATGTGGTGCACGATCTGCCCGGCGTCGGCGAGAATTTGCAGGACCATCTCGATCTCTATGTCATCGCCGAATGCACCGGCGACCACACCTATGACAACGTCGCCAAGCCCCACCGCACCGCCTGGGCCGGGCTGCAATATCTCCTGTTCAAGAAAGGGCCGGTGGCTTCGACCCTGTTCGAGACCGGTGGCTTTGCCTATGCCGACAAGGCTGCCCGCTCGCCCGACATCCAGTTCCATCTCGGCTCGGGCTCAGGCATCGAGGCCGGTGTCGCCCGGCTGCGCAATGCCGGCGTCACCTTGAACTCTGCCTTCCTGCAGCCGCGTTCGCGCGGCACCGTGCGGCTCAGATCCGCCGATCCCGCCGACCATCCCCTCATCGATCCCAATTATTGGTCGGATCCCTACGACAAGGCAATGTCTCTGGAAGGGCTGCGCATGGCGCGCGAGATCCTGCGCCAGAAGGCACTCGCCCCTTTCATTCTGGCCGAACGCATGCCGGGGCCGGACAAGGTCAGCGAGGCGGAATTGAGTGACTATGCCTGCCGGACCAGCAAGACCGACCACCACCCCGCCGGCACCTGCAAGATGGGTGTCGACGACATGGCCGTGGTGACGCCCGAGCTCAAGGTAAGGGGGCTCGAGGGCTTGCGTGTCTGCGACGCCTCGGTCATGCCGATCGTCAACTCTTCCAACACCAACGCGCCCACCATCATGATCGGAGAGAAGGGCGCCGATCTCATCGCGGGCAGGCAACCGCTCCCCGCCGTCAATTTCGGATCTTGAGCAGGAGAACACCATGATCCGCCATATCGTTCTTGCCCGTTTGCGGACGGATCTGCCGCAAGCTGAGGTCGTGGCACTGCTGTCGGCCATTCGCGGCATGAAAACCGAGATTCCGGGAATCCTGCAGATAGAAGTCGGCGCCGACAACAGCCCCGAAGGCCTGGCGCGCGGCTATGGCCATGCCTTCACCGTGGACTTCGTCGACGCAGCGGCCCGCGACGCCTATCTGCCCCATCCGCATCACGCCAAGGTGGCCCAGGCGCTCGTCGCCGCGACGCAAGGCGGTGTCGATGGCCTGCTGGTGCTCGACTTCGAAGCCTGACCGCGGGAGTTACATTCCTGTTGGCGCTCCGGTCGGCCTCTCGGTCCGGCCATGCGGAGTGCCAGCGTCACAACCGATTGTTAACCGCAATGCCAAGCCCTTTTCGCACCGCGGAGGGGCTTTTTGCGCTGATTCGCGTGGATTTGGCCGCCGTTTCCGCGCAGGCGTACGTCTTTCGCCTTAATTCCGCCGCCGGATGGGAAGCATCATCCCGCCCGTCCATACGGGTGTGACTTGGTTTCTTGTACAATCTCTGATACTGAGAATGAACGTTCATTCTCGTTCGGGGTTGTGATAGTGGCGATCGAAGCAGGGGTGGTGGTGCCGCCACCCGCGGTGGCAAAGGGAATCGACGCGCGTCGAACTCACATTCTCGATGCCTTCGAGGTGTGCATCCAGCGCACAGGATTCCATCGCACCACCATGCAGGACGTTGCCAGGGAAGCCGGCATGAGCGCCGGCAATCTCTACCGCTACTTTCCCTCCAAGGAGGCCTTGGTGTCGGGCCTGATTGAGCGCGATCGCGAACGTTTCAGTGCCGATTTCATGAATGTGGCGCGTTCCAGCGATGTCATGGGGTCCTTCGTCGCGCTGGGGCGCAAGCATTTCCTCGAAACGCCGCGCGAGCGCTGCGTCCAGTTCATGGAAATCTGGGCGGAGGCCAGCCGCAACCCACAGGTGGCGGAGATGTGCGCGGCCGTCGACAAGGAAGTGAACGACTTCATGGTCGCGATCCTGGAGGCGGCCAAGACCTCAGGCCAGATCCCCACATCGGTGGACAGCGCGGCTGTGATCACCGTGCTTTCGGCCATGGGAGACGGCATGTTCACCCGTCGCGCCCTGGAGCCGGATTTCGATGTCGAGGACGGTTTTCGGCTGTTGGTGAACGTTATGGACGCCTTGATGTCGGGAAAGATCCCGCTCGATCGTCCTTTGCCTGCGATTTCAGATTCTCCGGGCGAGCAGCCCGTTTCAGAGGAACAGCTCCATGTCCGCGGTTGAAAAGCAGAACCGGCCCGAACGCGATGGCGAGCGGCAGCGGCGGGAGGGGGGCTTTGTCGATGAGGCGAGCCTCACGGCGGTGCGTCTGTCGGGGCATGCCCAGCATGCACCGACCGATTATCAGCGAACTCCCTGGTATACGAAACTTACCATCCTGGTGCTTGTCGTCATCGCCGTGGCTGCGGCTCTCTATGCCTATCGCGAGCCCCTGATGGCCCGCCTCAACCCGCCGCCACCGCCTGTGGTGGACGCCAAGCCGCCAGCCGTCACCGTGACGCCGGCCGTGACCGGAGCCATCACCGAGCAGGCGGTGGTGACCGGCAATCTGGCGGCGCGCGAGGAGATTCTGGTGTCGCCCCAGATCGAAGGCTATGCCGTCGACAAGATCATGGTGGAGGAAGGCGATCGCGTCAGCGAAGGCCAAATGCTGGCTGAGCTCTCGACCACCACCATCGATACCTCGCTCGCCCAGAATGAGGCTCAGACCGCCAGGGCGGAGGCCGCGATCGCGCAGGCCGAGAGCGCCATAGCCGAAGCCAATGCCAATCGGGAACAGACCGCCAGTGCCTTTGCGCGCTCCAAGGCGCTGGTCCGGACCGGCAATACGACAGCCGAACAGCTCGACCAGCGCGAGGCCGCCGCCAAGATGGCGGACGCGCGTGCGGGAGCGGCCGAACATGCCCTGACCGTCGCCAGGGCCGACAAGAAGCTCGCCGATGCGCAGCGTTCCGAATTGATGGTGCGTCTGGAGCACACCAAGGTGCGCGCACCGGCGGCAGGCGTGATCAGCCGCCGGGTCGCTCGTATCGGTGCGATCGCGTCGGCGTCCGGTGATCCCCTGTTCCGCATCATTCGCGACGGTGACATCGAACTCGCGGCGGACGTATCGGAGGCGACGCTGGCGCGCATCCGGCCGGGCATGACGGCCGAGGTGGCGACGGCGGGCCGCAAGGAGCCTTTCGCGGCTCGCGTGCGCCTGGTTTCGCCTGAGGTCAATTCCGTCACACGCCTGGGCCGCGTGCGTATCGCCATCGACCAGGCGCCGGGCCTGACGATCGGCGCCTTTAGCCGCGCCAGCGTAGCGGTTGCCAGTCATACCGGCGTGCTCGTGCCGCAATCGGCCGTGCTCTATACCGAGGATGGCGCGACGGTGCAGGTCGTGCGTGACGGTGTCGTGGCGACCACGCCCGTCAAGCTCGGCCTGCGTACCGAAAAGCAGGCCGAGGTGGTCGAAGGCGTCAAGGCGGGCGATACGGTGATCGCCACTGCCGGCACCTTCGTGCGCGACGGTGACAGGGTCAGCGCCGTCAACGGGGCTGATGCAGCCCAGCCCGCGACCGAGTCCAAGTGAGGCACCGATGTCGTTCAACGTCTCGGCCTGGTCCATCCGCAATCCGGTGCCTTCGATCGTCCTGTTCGTGGTGCTGATGGCGCTCGGTTGGGTCTCGTTCCAGAACCTGCCGATCACCAAATTCCCCAATATCGATATCCCCGTCATCACTGTGACGGTAACCCAGGTCGGTGCCGCACCTTCCGAGCTGGAGACGCAGGTGACGCGTAAGATCGAGGACGCCGTCACCGGCGTCGCCGGCGTCAAGCATGTGCAGTCGACCATTACGGACTCAACCTCGACGGTTGCCATCGAGTTCTGGCTGGGCACCAACACGGACCGCGTGCTCAACGACGTCAAGGATGCGGTGACCAAGATCCGCACCGAACTGCCGCGCGATATCGAGGAGCCGGTGATCTCGCGCCTCGAAATCGAGTCGCAGTCGATCATGACCTATTCGGCCACGGCACCCGGCATGACGCTGGAACAATTGTCCTGGCATGTCGACAATGTGGTGAAGCGAGACCTGCAGAGCCTGCGCGGCGTCGGCCGCATCGACCGCATAGGCGGCGTGACACGCGAGATCCGGGTGGCCGTCGATCCCGATCGGCTGCTATCGCTCGGCATCACCGCTGCCGACGTCAATCGCGTGCTGAGGGCGACGACGGTCGATCTGTCGGGCGGCAAGGGTGAGGTCGGCAATCGTGAGCAGGCCATTCGTACCCTGGCCGGCGCCCATACGATCGATGAACTCAAGGATACCAAGATCACGCTGCCCGGTGGGCGGCAGGTACGGCTCAACGAGATCGCCAACATCACCGATGCCTATGCGGATCAGACGTCATTCGCCCGGCTGAATGGGTCGACGCCAATCGTCGCCTTCTCGATCTTCCGGTCCAAGGGTGCCAGCGACACGGTGGTGGCCGCAGCGGTCGCCGCCAGGATCCAGGCGCTGCACACGGCCCACCCCGAGGTCAGCTATGCGGTGGTGGACGATGGTGTCGCCTCGACCTATGGCAATTTTGAAGCGGCGATGCAGACGCTGGTGGAAGGCGCCATCCTCGCCGTCATCGTCGTGCTGATTTTCCTGCGCGACTGGCGGGCTACGCTGATCGCCGCCATTGCCTTGCCGCTCTCGGCCATCCCGACCTTCTGGGCGATGAGCGTGATGGGTTTCTCGCTCAACCTCGTCAGCCTGCTCGCCATCACGCTGGTCACGGGTATCCTGGTCGATGACGCCATCGTAGAGATCGAGAACATCGTCCGGCACATGAAGATGGGCAAGTCGCCCTACCGCGCCTCCATCGAGGCGGCGGACGAGATCGGTCTTGCCGTGATGGCGATCACCATGACCATCATCGCCATCTTCGCGCCCGTGAGCTTCATGGGCGGTATCGTCGGCCAGTATTTCAAGCAGTTCGGCCTGACGGTAGCGGTAGCGGTGTTCTTCTCGCTCCTTGTCGCGCGCCTGATAACACCGATGATGACCGCCTATTTCCTCAGGCCGCACGCTCATGTCGAGCCGCGGGATGGCTGGATCATGCGGGCCTATACCCGCTTCCTGGAGATGACGCTGGCGCGTTGGTTCTCTCCCTATCTCACCATCCTGGCCGGCTTTGGGCTGCTGATCCTGACCTTCAGGCTGATGGGCTTTTTGCCCGAGGGCTTCATCCCGCCGGAGGACAATGCACGCGTGGTCATCTCCGCCGAGATTCCGCCAGGCGGCAAGCTCGAGAGCACCCAGGCCAAGACCGACCAGATCGTTGCCGAGATCCGTAAGGTTCCGGAAGTCGTTCAGGTCTTCGTCATCGGCGGCACCTCGCCGACCGGCGGACTCGATCCGCGCCGGGCCGCCATTTATGTCAAGCTTTCCAAGCGCGAGGATCGGGCGCGCCACCAACTCGCCATCCAGGATGACATCGCCCATATCCTTACCGCCATTCCCGATTTGCGTGCCTGGCGCGTCAAGGACAATGGTGAGCGTGACGTCAACCTGGCGCTGAAGAGCGATGATCCGAAGGCGCTTGCCCTGGCGGCATCGCGCCTCGAAGGCGCGATGCGCCATGTGCCCGGCTTCAACAATGTCGCCGCCAATACCGGCCTCGAGCGGCCGGAGGTGCGTATCCTGCCGCGAACCGACGATGCCGCGCGTTATGGTATCACCACCGAACAGATCTCGGAGGCGGTGCGTGTGGCGACCATCGGCGACATTGACGCCAATCTGGCCAAGTTCAATGCGGGGGACCGGCTGGTGCCGATCCGCGTGCAGTTGACCGAAGAGTCCCGTGGCAATCTCGGCCTGATCGAGGCGCTCAGCCTGACGACCGCCTCGGGCGGCAGCGTGCCGCTCTCCGCGGTGGCCGACGTCGAGTTCGGCCAGGGGCCGACCTCGATCGAGCGCAACGACCGTCAGCGGCAGATCAAGATCGGCGCCGACTTGCGCAAGGGGCTGGAGATCGGCGAGGCGCTGGATCTGGCCATGGAACTGCCGGAGGCCAAGAACCTGCCCAAGGGCGTGGTCTTTGCACCCACTGGTGACGCCGAAGTGATGGCAGAGGTGTTTTCGGGCTTTGCGATGGCGATGGGGACGGGCCTGCTGATGGTAGCGGGTGTGCTGGTGCTGCTGCTCGGCAGCCCCTTCCACGCCATCACCATCCTGCTCTCCTTGCCGTTGTCGATGCTCGGTGTGGTCCTGGCGCTGCTCGCTACCCACAACTCGATCTCGATGCCGGTGGTGATCGGCATCCTGATGCTGATGGGCATCGTCACCAAGAACGCCATCATGCTGGTCGACTTCGCGGTCGAACGGGTCAAGCATGGCATGCATCGCCATGACGCCATCATCGATGCCGGGCGCAAACGCGCGCGACCGATCGTGATGACCACCATCGCCATGGTGGCCGGCATGATTCCGACAGCGCTGGGGCACGGGGATGGCGGCGAGTTCCGTTCGCCGATGGCGATCGCCGTGATCGGCGGCCTGATCGTCTCCACCTTGCTGTCGTTGATCTTCGTGCCGTCCTTCTATGCGGTCATGGACGATCTCACGCGCGGCATTTCCTTCCTGTTCGGGCCCCTGGTGGGGCCGAAGGATGAGGCAGGGGAAGCCGGCGCGCCTGTGGCTCTGGATAGCGGTCACGGCGGTAGGGGCACGGCCGCGGCGGCGGAATAGGGGACATGGCATGCGTTCGACACCGCCCTGGATGAGGCGCTGGCCGCTTGCCCCGGCGTCATCAGGCCCAGGTTTTCCAAGATTCGGGATGCCCCGGCATCATCGAAAGCGACGATCGGGAATCTCATGAATTTCATGCCTTTGCCGGACCGCGATCCGACGCCTCGTGAACGGTCCTATCTGACGGCCCTGGAAGCGGGGGAGTTGAGGCCTTCGATCAGCGGGCAGGCCGGACATATGTGCCGGAAGTTCGGCTGGTGCGAGGCCGTGTTCCATCTACCGGACGGTTCGCAGAAGACACGATCGGAATTGCCCAGCCAGATGGATTCGATTGCGGTGATCAAGGCAGGCTATCGCGCCATCGGCTATTGCCTCACTTCGCGCGGCCGGGCCGCGTTGGCGAGGTCCGTGGCAAAGAAGTAGCAAATCGCCGCTGTGGAATGGCCTGGCGCTACAGCCAGTTCTTCCAGCGGAACAGCACATAGGGGGCGATAGCGACCACCACCATTAGGATCAGGGCCATGGGGTAGCCATGCGCCCATTTGAGTTCCGGCATTCTCTCGAAATTCATGCCGTAGACCGAGGCTACCAGCGTCGGCGGCATGAAGATCACAGCCATCACCGAAAAAAGCTTGATGATGTTGTTCTGCTCGAGATTGACCAGGCCGAGGGTGGCGTCGAGCAGGAACTGGATCTTCCCCGACTGAAAGGTCGCGTGTTCCTCGAGCGATTGCAGGTCGCGCAGTGTCATCTTGACTTCCTCGCGCAGTTCCGAGGGGACCTTGGCGGCTTTGAGGCCAGCCGAGAACCACAATAGTACCCGCTCGATCGAGACCAGGCTTTCACGGCATTTCGAGACGAGATCGCCATGCCGTCCAAGGGCCTGCAAGGTACGTTGCAGGGTGGCGTTGCGATTGCCTTGCTTGACGGCGTCCTTGAACACGCTGCGGGAGAGCGCGTCGAGCCGCTCGCCGGTATCCTGCAGCACTTCGGCTGCACGGTCGATGATGGCGTCGATCAGCCCCGCCATGATCGCTTCGGGACCGCCCCCGCAGCCGCCGGGCTTGACCGCATGGCCGGTATAGGTGGTGAAGGACTTCGGCTCGCTGTAGCGTACCGTCACCAGCACGCTGGCAGTGAGAATGAAGGTTGCCGCTGAAATGGCCGGCTCGCTGGTGTTGACGTTCACCAGGAGGCGCGTGGTCATGTAGCGCGTGCCGTTCTCCGACCAGATGAGTTCGGAGGGCTCGATATCGTCCATGTCCTCATGGGTGGGAATGGAGATGCCGAGCAGCGTCTCGACCTGCTGGTCCTCCTCACGTGTCGGGTTGAGCAGGTCGATCCACAAGACATCCCCCGGGAGGGGCTCGCCGGGTTGCAGTGTATGGGGCAGCAGCCTGTCCTTGGTCGTCGGGCACAAGCGATGCGTGGTGATCATGACAGGCCCTGCGATAAGGGAGTGGAGGATTGCCCATCCCGCTAGAGCGTTTTTGCGATTAGACGGAATCGCCAAGAACCGCAAAATGCTCTGTTTTCAGTAAGTTCAGCCAACGGAACGTGTCAACCCGAACGCATTTTGCTCTAGATGGGAAAGATGACGGCAGCGTGATTTCAATCGGTATCGGTCACAGCCAGCAGGAAGAGCCGCCGATGGCGCTTGTCAAGAACGACGAAAGTCTTGTCCCAAGCAATGTCGTAGAACCAGTCGGTCCAGGCCGTGCTGCTGGTATAGAATGCGATCTCGTCGAAGCGCAGCTCGAACAGGGCATCACAAAAACGCAAGGCCAATGCCTTTTCCGGCATGCCCGAACCGGTGGCGTGCCAGTACGCGCCGCCATGATAGAGCGCCCGGGCGAGCAGCGTATCCGCCTCGAGGCTGTCATGGAGCTCGAATTCGATATCGGGAAGCGGCGAGGGATCAATTATCAGATCCGGGAGGCCGGCTCGGATGGCTGGGTGGACCAGGAGACACGCCAGGATGGTATCAAGATGCAGCTGGTTGCGTCCGATATGCCAATCCAAAGCCGGTTCGGCACCGATTTCGAAAGCCGCGAACAAGGCGTTGCCATTGCAATAGGTCTGGCGAAACCGGGCAAGCACCTCGTCGATCGCCGGAGCCGCGTGCGGGATGGGTGTAATCGCAACATCCGCCAAGGCCTGGTCCAGCTCGGCCTGCGTCGGCCGACGGCCGATATTCCCAGGTCCGGACGGTTCCGCTGCTCCCATCATGCTCGATCCCGTCGCATCGTCCTCGGCGCGGCCGACAGGATGAAGCACGATGCCGGGGCTGTCGCGCTCAATTTGCGCGGGGCGGCTTGGCCTTGGGTTTATTCTGTGGCTGTGGCCCGCCCATGAAATGAATCGGGAGCTGAAGCGAGAAGTTCTCTCCCGTCACATTGGCCGGCGGTTTGGGAAAGGGCGTAGCTCGTTTGAGCGCTTCCAGCGCAGCCTGGTCGAACTCGCTCTTGCCTGAACCCTGGACCACCCTGGCCGACAACACGCGTCCGTCACGATCGAGGACAAAGCCGACCGTGACCTGCGCGGATGGCAAAGGAGGCGGCACTTCGCCTTCCTTCAAGGGCGGCTGAGGCAGGGTAGGAAACTGGGTATTGGCCCACACCTGCCTGAGCAGAGCGGTATGCCAGCTCTTGGCATCGGTGATCGGTGGAGGAGTGGGTGCCGGCTTGGACTGGGCCCAAACGGGCGAGGTGGCCAGAGGCGCTCCAAGCAAAGCCAGGATCAGCGCAAGACGTTGGAAGGCAGACATGGATTTTTCCAGAAAGCTCAGGCGAACACCCTTGTTGCTTTTCCCGAAAGATTGCAAGCTTTTGAATTCATTATGGAATAATTCTTATCGGCGCAGGCGGGCCGTGCAGATTGCCTGTCAGCCCTCGATTTCCTCACGCAGCATCTCCAGGGTCAGCCATTCTTCCTCGGCCTGCGTCTTCTCGGCTTCCACCTTAGCGAGTTGCTGGCCGATCTCGGCGAATTTCTTCGAATCCTTGGCAAACAGGTCAGGGTCAGCCAGCCGCTCCTGCAGGTTCGCAGCCTTGGTGGCAAGCTGCTCGATCTTGCGGGGCAGGGTTTCGAGGGCGTGCTTTTCTTTGAACGAAAGCTTGCGCTTGCCGGTGCGTTCCGGCGCTGAGCGGGCCGCCGCTTGGTCCGTCGGCGCCTGTCTGGGCGCCTCGGTCTTCTCCACCGGTTTACGAGCCACGCCGGCGCCGCGCTGGGCGACCATGTCGCTATAGCCGCCGGCATATTCCGTCCAGCGCCCATCGCCCTCGCTCATCAGGATCGAGGTCGAGACCCGATCGAGAAAGTCGCGGTCATGGCTGATGACGATGGCCGTGCCCTGATAGTCTCCGATCATCTCCTGCAGGAGATCGAGCGTCTCCAGGTCGAGATCGTTGGTCGGCTCGTCCAGCACCAGGAAGTTGGAGGGCTTGGCAAGGGCGCGTGCCAGCATCAGCCGGCCGCGCTCGCCGCCCGAAAGCACCGAAACCGGGGTGCGCGCCTGCTCCGGTGGAAACAGGAAGTCGCGCATATAGCCGATCACATGTTTGCGCTCGCCCCCGACCTCGACATAGTCCGAGCCGCCGCCCGTAAGTGTATCGCTGAGGGTCGTCTGCGGATCCAGGCTCTCGCGGCGCTGGTCCAGCGTCACCATCTGCAGGCTGGCTCCGAGCTTCACCACGCCGCTGTCGGGCGGGATGGCGCCGGTCAAGAGGTTGAGCAGGGTGGTCTTGCCGGCGCCATTGGGGCCGACGATGCCAATCCTGTCACCGCGGGCGATGCGGATGGAGAAATCCTTGACGATCGGCGGGCCGCCCCAACTCTTGTTCACGCCGACAGCCTCGGCGATGAGCTTGCCGCTTTCCTCGCCCTCCGTCGTGGTCAGCTTCACCGTGCCGGTGACACGGCGGGCATCACGTCGCTCCTGGCGGAGGGCGCTGAGGTTGGCCATACGCCGGACATTGCGCTTGCGCCGGGCGGTCACGCCGTAGCGCACCCAATGCTCTTCCGCCACGATCTTGCGGTCGAGTTTCTGGCGGTCGCGCTCTTCTTCCTCCAGCACCTGGTCGCGCCACTCCTCGAAGAAGGCGAAACCACGATCAATGCGGCGGGTCAGGCCACGGTCGAGCCAGACGGTGGCGCGCGACAGGTTTTCGAGGAAGCGGCGGTCATGGCTGATCAGCACCAGGGCCGAGCGCAGCGAGCCGATTTCCTTTTCCAGCCATTCGATGGCGGGCAGGTCGAGATGGTTGGTCGGCTCGTCGAGCAGCAGGATGTCCGGCTCGGGGGCGAGCACCCGGGCAAGCGCCGCACGCCGGGCCTCGCCGCCGGAAAGGTTTTCGGGGCTCTCCTCGCCGGTCAGGCCGAGTTCGTTGAGCAGATAGAGGGCGCGGTAATTGTCGTCACCCGGCCCGAGGCCTGCCTCGACATAGGCGAGTGTGGTGGTAAAACCTCTGAAATCCGGCTCCTGCGGCAGATAGCGCACCGTGGCGCCGGGATGCACGAAACGTTCGCCGCGATCGGCCTCGATCAGGCCGGCGGCGATCTTGAGCAACGTCGACTTGCCCGAGCCGTTGCGGCCGACGAGGCAGAGCCTCTCGCCGGGGGCGATCGATATGTCGGCTCCCTCCAGGGTCGGGGTGCCGCCAAAGGTGAGATGGACGTCGCGCAGGAAGAGCAGGGGAGGAGCCATGCGCGCCTTGTGCAGGCGGGCACGAGACGGGTCAAGCCTTCATTCGGTGCGCACTGTGTCCTAAAGCACGTCCCAGCCAGTCTGCGGGGCGTAGATGAAGCCAATGTGAACGGCGGTACGTTCACGAGAACGCGAGATAAAGAAATTCGGAACGTTGCAGCAAAGGCACAGCCGAACACTGAAGTCTTGCTTATTGTATGTGCCGGTTCTCCCGATCCCAGTAGGATGTGTAATGTCGTCTCTCTCCCGCCGCGCCTTTCTCATGGGCGCTTCGCTGACTGGACTGGGCCTAAGCCTGGCCAGTTGCGTGACCGATTCAGCCGCAATCAAGCCGGTGGTCGTAGCTTCGGCTGATCCGGCAACGCTGCCGGCGGTGCCGGTTGATGGCCGGCCGATCGATGAGATCACGCAGCCCGAACAGCCCCTCACCCCCGAGGGGACCTATGACTACAAGGCGATCTACGGTCAGACGACTGACGGTAAATTCGTCGTGTCGGCCGTGGATACGAAGCGTATCGGTCCCCAATTCCTGCGAGCCGAGGTCGATTATCCGACCAGCGAGCCAGCCGGCACCATCGTTGTCGATCCCAGGGCGCATTATCTCTACTACGTCATGGGTGGCGGACGGGCCATGCGCTACGGCGTCGGCGTCGGCAAGCAGGGCTTTGGCTGGTCGGGCTCGGCAGAAATCCGCTACAAGCGCGAATGGCCCGATTGGTATCCGCCCAAGGAAATGATCGCCCGTCGGCCCGACCTGAGGGGCAGCCTGGCGCAATTGCAGAGTGGTGTGGGCGTGCGCGGCGGGCCGCGTAATCCGATCACCGGCCGCGCGCTGTATCTGTGGCAGGATAACAAGGATACGCTCTATCGTATCCACGGCACCAACGAGCCTTACAGCATTGGCCACAATGCCTCTTCGGGCTGCATCCGCATGATCGTCCAGGACGCGATCGACCTTTACAAGCGCGCGCCCCTCGGTGGCCGCGTGGTCGTCCTCGGTCCGGGCATGTCGGAAGCCTGAGGCAGATAAAATCCGCCGATTTGCGGCGTTCACGCGAGGCCGGGTCGATGCCCGGCCTTTGCTTTTGGCGAGATGGATGATGTGGCCGCATCCTCAGGATGTCGTTTGCGCACGCCCTCGCTCCTGCTCCCGCATATAAAAATCGAGTGCTTCAGCCTGCTCGGCCGTCATGCGCAGGCCGAGTTTAGAGCGGCGCCAGAGCACGTCTTCCGCGCGCTGGGCCCATTCGTGCTGCATGAGATAGTCGACCTCGGCCTCCATCAACGTGCCGCCGAAGTCGCGGCCGAGATCTGCGTAGGAGCGGGCCTGGCCGAGCAGCAGTTCCGCCTTGGTGCCATAGGCACGGGCGAGACGCCGGGCATGGTCCGCATCGAGCCAGGTGAAGCGCGACTTCAGGTCCGCGACATAGGCATCGAAACCGAGCACGGGAATGTCGCCGCCCGGCAGTGCCGCGGTGGCCGACCAGCCGCGTTTGGCATTGGCGGCGGGGGCCGTGTATCTCTCCAGTTTCTCCAGCGCATGCTCGGCGAGGCGACGATAGGTGGTGATCTTGCCGCCGAAGATCGACAGCAGCGGCGCGCCGGCCTCATCGTCGAGCACCAGCACGTAATCGCGCGTGGCGGCCTGGGCCGCGCTGGCGCCGTCGTCATAGAGCGGTCGCACGCCTGAATAGGTCCACACCACGTCCTGCGGCGTTACGGCTTGCGTGAAATATTCGCTGGCGGCTCGGCAGAGATAGTCGATTTCTTCCTCGCTCGCTTTCACGGTGGCGGGATCGGCGTGATAATCGCGGTCCGTCGTGCCGATCAGTGTGAAGTCGTGCTCATAGGGGATGGCGAAGATGATGCGGTTGTCGGCATTCTGGAAGATGTAGCAGCGGTCATGGTCGTAAAGGCGGGGAACGACGATGTGCGATCCCTGGACCATGCGCACATGGGCCTTGCTGGCAAGGCCGAGCTTGTTTTCCAGTACATCGGCGACCCATGGACCGGCGGCGTTGACGAGCGCTCTGGTGATCACCGTCTGGCGCGAACCGGTGAGCGTATCCTCTACGGTGAGAGTCCAGCCGTCGGGGCCACGCAGGGCCGAGATGGCGCGGGTGCGCGGCAAGATGACGGCGCCGCGATCGGCGGCGTCCCGCGCGTTCAGGACGACCATGCGGGCATCCTCGACCCAGCAGTCCGAATATTCGAAACCCTTTTCCTGCGCGCCCGGCTTGAGCGGTCCGCCCGTCACGTCGCGGGTGAGATCGAGCGTGCGCGTGGGCGGCAGCAATTTGCGGCCGCCCAGATGGTCATAGAGGAACAGGCCCACTCTGAGCATCCAGGCTGGGCGTAAGCCCTGGTGATAGGGCAGCACGAAACGCAGCGGCCAGATGATGTGCGGGGCAATCCGCCAGAGCACCTCACGCTCCATCAGTGCTTCGCGCACCAGCCGGAACTCGTAATATTCCAGATAGCGCAAGCCGCCATGGATCAGTTTGGTGGCCTTGGAGGAGGTGCCTGAGGCAAAATCGTCCTGCTCGCACAGAAAAACCTTGAGCCCGCGTCCCGCCGCATCACGGGCAATGCCGCAGCCATTGATGCCGCCGCCGATGATGGCCAGATCGAATGCGCCTTCCACCTTCGCGCCTCCTGTCGAGTGCCGCCGCTCCCGTCCTCCCGGTGATGCGAACCAAGGGGCTCGGTGGGCTACAACCTGCGCTGCCCCGAAGGGCAAGGCAAGCCATCACTGCTTCCTGGGGTACGTACATCAAATCGCCGTTGCGCAGTCCAAAAGGATTTGCCATGGTGAGGCAAGCCGAGGGACGGGTCAGACAAATGGTCCCAAGCCGAAAGAGTGAGGCGGCATCCGTAGTCGCTCCGGACTCTCCGGCCCAAAGGCATCACCGCAGGAGACGCAGTCATGGCGGCCACGATCAAGGGACCGGCGATCTTTCTCGCCCAGTTCGCGGGCGACGCCGCGCCCTTCAACTCCCTCGATTCCATCTGCAAATGGGCTGCCTCGCTGGGTTATAAGGGCGTACAGATCCCGAGTTGGGACAGCCGTCTGTTCGATCTGAAGAAGGCGGCGGAATCGAAGGCCTATTGCGATGAGGTCGCCGGCGTGGTTGCCAAGCATGGCCTTGCCATCACCGAATTGTCGACCCATCTGCAGGGCCAGCTGGTTGCCGTACATCCGGCCTATAACGAGGCCTTCGACGGCTTTGCGCCGCCGGAGGTGCGCGGCAAACCGAAAGAGCGGCAGGCCTGGGCCGTGGAGCAATTGAAGGCTGCCGCAACCGCCTCCCGCCATCTCGGCCTCGATGCCAGCGTCACCTTCTCCGGTGCCTTGGCCTGGCCTTTCGCCTATCCCTGGCCGCAACGGCCGGCCGGCCTCATCGACGAGGCGTTCGGCGAACTGGCCAAGCGCTGGAAACCCATCCTCGATGCCTATGACGCCGTAGGGGTCGACGTCTGCTATGAACTGCATCCCGGCGAGGACCTGTTCGACGGCGCGACCTTCGAGCGTTTCGTCGACCGCCTGAAAGGGCACAAGCGCGCCAACATCAACTATGACCCGTCGCATTTCGTGCTGCAGCAGCTCGACTATCTCGCCTTCATCGATATCTATCACGAGCGCATCAAGGCCTTTCACGCCAAGGATGCCGAGTTCAACCCGACGGGTCGCCAGGGCGTCTATTCGGGTTATGCCTCCTGGACGGAGAGGGCAGGACGCTTCCGCTCGCTGGGCGACGGGCAGGTCGACTTCACCGGTGTCTTCTCCAAACTCGCGCAATATGATTATGCCTCCTGGGCCGTGCTCGAATGGGAATGCTGTCTCAAGCATCCCGAAGACGGTGCGGCGGAAGGGGCGCCCTTCATCGCCGCCCATATCATCCGCGTGACTGAGAAGGCCTTCGACGATTTCGCCGGCGGTGGCACCGATCGCAAGGCGGTCCGGCGCATGCTCGGCCTCAACCGATAAGCAGAGGGAAATACGATGGCGATCGAGGGCCGTTCGGACAGCAAGGCAGGCGGGCGCGTGCGCTATGGCATGGTCGGTGGCGGGGAGGGTGCCTTCATCGGCGCCGTGCATCGCCTCGCCGCCCGCATGGACGATGATTACGTGCTGGTGGCGGGCGCCCTGTCGTCCACGCCGGAGAAGGCCCAGCGTTCCGGCGAGGCGCTCGGGCTCGCTGCAGACCGGATCTACCCCGATTTCGAGACAATGGCGCGCAAGGAAAAGCGCCGCAAGGACGGCATCGAGGCTGTCTCCATCGTCACGCCCAACCATATGCACGCCCCGGCGGCGGAAGCCTTCATCAAGGCGGGCATCCATGTCATCTGCGACAAGCCGGTGACCACCACGTTGAAGGACGCCCTGCGCCTGAAGAAGCTCGCCGCCGACAAGGGCGTGATCTTCGCGGTGACGCATAATTACACCGGCTATCCTCTTATCCGCGCGGCGCGTGAGATGGTGAAGTCGGGGCAATTGGGGCCTATCCGCCTGATCCAGGTCGAATACCCGCAGGACTGGTTGACCACGCCGATCGAGCAGAGCGGCCAGAAGCAGGCCGATTGGCGCACTGATCCCAAGCGCTCCGGCGCCGGCGGCGCCATCGGCGATATCGGCACCCATGCCTTCAACCTGGCCCAGTTTGTCGGCGGCCTGGAGGTTTCGGAATTGCTGGCCGAACTGACTTCCTTCGTGCCTGGCCGCGCTCTCGACGACAATGTGCAGATCCTGCTGCGCTATGCCAATGGCGCGCGCGGGGCGCTGTGGGCAAGCCAGGTGGCGCCGGGTAACGAGAATGGCCTGATGCTGCGCGTCTATGGCGAGAAGGCGGGGTTCCATTGGCGCCAGGACAATCCGAACTATCTCTATTTCACCCCGCACGGCGAGCCGACCCGTATCATCACCCGGGGCTCGGCCGCAGCCGGCGAGGATGCGGCGCGGATGACACGCGTGCCTCCGGGCCATCCCGAAGGCTATCTCGAAGGCTTTGCCAACATCTATACCGAGATCGCCCGTGCCATCCGGGCCGCCCGCGGCGGTGAAGCCCTCGATCCGGCCGTGCTCTTCCCGGGCATCGACGACGGCATCGCCGGCATGGCCTTCATCGAGGCGGCTGTGAAATCCTCCAAGAAGGGTGGCGTCTGGGTGAAAGCGTAACCGGCCGGAACCCTATCCGGCGCCATTTCCGCCGGAGGCGACCAGTGTTTCGATCCGACGCAGGAGTGCCTCGTCGGCGTCGATCTGCCAGGTCAGCAGATGGTACCAGTTGAATCCTGCCCACAATGCGATGCGTTCATCGATCAATCGGGCAGGAAATTCGCCGCGCGCCGCTGCCCGCTCGAAGAGACGGCGCGCTGGCCGGAACAGCACGGGCAGAAACTCGTTGCGCAGGCGCGAGCCCGCCGCTTCGCTCGCTTGCGCTTCGGCGAGCAGGGCCCTGAAGGCGCCGCCGGGGGGAGTTCGCCAGAAGCGCCATAGATCGGCGGTATGCTGTACGAGATCCTCGACCAGGCTGCCCGTGTCCGGCAGGCTTATCGCCCGCGCCTTTTCGGCTCCATAGGCTGCCATGAACAGGTCGGCCTTGGTCGGCCACCAGCGATAGACGGTGGCCTTGCCGGCACCGGCTCGCCGGGCGGCCTCCTCGATGGAAAACCCCGCATAGCCTCGATCCGCGAGAAGCTCTCGTGCGGCCTCGATGATGGCGGTCTCGGTGTGCGGATTGCGACGGGCGCCGATCGAGCGGCGCCTTGGCTGCGTGGTTGTCGTCTCCATGCGGTGCCTCCCCATCTTGACATAACGAAACGTATCGTTTTATTCAATCATAACGATACGTATCGTTTCATTAATCGGCGAGTACTCGCCGTGAAACCGCTTGCCGTGAACCCGATGCATCAGATGGAAAATACTGCCCCCACCGCCGTTCGGCAGGCTGCTCCCGCCTTGGTCCTGACCCTGGCGGTCGCAACCGGGGCCATCGTCGGCAATCTCTATTATGCCCAGCCGCTGGTCGCCAAGATCGCACCCGAGATCGGTATCGGCCCTGATCTGGCTGGCGCCATCGTCAGCCTCACCCAGATCGGTTATGGGCTGGGGCTCATCCTGCTGGTCCCCCTGGCCGATCTCATCGAGAACAAGGTTCTGGCATTGGCGACGCTCGTTTGCGCGGCCGCCAGCCTGCTCCTCGCGGCTGTCGCACAAGGTGTCGTGGCTTTCCTGTTCGCATCGCTCGCCATCGGCATATTCTCGGCTGGTGCCCAGATCCTGGTGCCCTTCATCACTCATTTCGTTCCGCCCGAGCGGCGTGGCCGCGCGGTCGGCCTGGTGATGGCCGGTCTGATCACCGGCATCATGCTGGCAAGGCCCGCCGCGCTTTTCGTGGCGGCCTATCTGAATTGGCGGGCGGTCTTCCTCGTCTCCGCTGGGCTGATGATCGGCATCGGCGCTGTTCTCTGGCGCATGATGCCACGCTATCAGCCGTCCGGCACGAGCCATTACGGGGCCGTGCTGGCCTCGCTGCCGGGCCTCGTGCGGAACACGCCGATCCTCCGCCGCCGCGCCCTCTACCAGATGCTGTTGTTCTCAGCCTTCAACCTGTTCTGGACCGCCGCGCCCCTGATGCTGACGGAACGTTTCGGCATGTCCGACTATGCGATCGGTCTCTTCGCTCTCGCCGGGGCGGGTGGAGCGCTGGCAGCGCCGCTGGCGGGGCGCCTTGCCGATCATGGGCATGGGCGCATGGCGACCTACGGCGCGATGGCTTCTCTGGCGCTGGCCTTTCTCGCCACGGCTTTGGGGGAGCACATCCTGTCTCTTCTGGTGCTGATCGTTGCGACGCTGGTGATCGACGCAGCGGTGCAGACCAACCAGATCGTGAGCCAGCGCACCATCTTCTCGACCGCCCCAGCGGTTCGGGGGCGCATCAATGCCCTCTATATGACCACGGTGTTCGTCGGCGGGGCGCTGGGATCGGTGCTGGGTACGCTGACCTATCACTCCGGCGGCTGGATGTTTACGGCCGCGACCGGTGCCGCTCTCGGCATCGCCGGACTGGCCGCCTTCGCAACGGAACGGCTGGAGCACCGCGGCCCCGATTGAGGAGGGTGGCAATACTGCCTAGCCGGCCTTGCGCAGCAGCTTGGCCAAAGTGCCGGCGAGCCCGTCGCGGAAGGCGAGCACGCAGATGACGAAGACCGCGCCCTGGGCCACCGTCACCCAGGAGCCGAGCGGGGCGAGATAGGTTTCCATCGCCACCACGATCAGCGCGCCGAGCATCGGGCCGAACAACGTGCCGGTGCCGCCGACCAGCGCCATCAGCACGACTTCGCCCGACATCGTCCAGTGCACGTCCGTCAGCGAGGCGAGTTGGAACACCAGCGCCTTGGTGGCGCCGGCAATGCCGGCCAGGGTAGCCGACAGGGTGAACATCATCAGCTTGAAGCGCTCGGCGTCATAGCCCAGCGAGAGGGCACGGGGCTCGTTGTCGCGGATCGCCTTCATCACCTGCCCGAAGGGCGAATGCACGATGCGGTGGATGGCGAACAGGCCCAGGAGCACGATCACGGCAACCAGGACATAGAGGGCCTTGTCGTCGGAAAGGTCGATGAGACCGAACAGCTTGCCGCGTGGTACCGCCTGGATGCCGTCCTCGCCGCCGGTGAAGGGCGCCTGCAGGGCGAAGAAATACACCATCTGGGCCAGGGCCAGGGTGATCATGGCGAAATAGATGCCCTGGCGCCGGATGGCGAGCGAGCCGACCGCGAGGCCGAGGATGGCGGCCACGGCACCTCCGCTGAGGATCGCCAGTTCCGGCGTCAGGCCCCAGACCTTGGCGGCATGGGCGCTGGCATAGCTCGCCATGCCGAAAAAGGCGGCGTGGCCGAAGGAGAGCAGGCCGCCATAGCCGAGCAGAAGGTTGAAGGCGCAGGCGAACAGGCCGAAGCACAGCACCTTCATCACGAAGACCGGATAGGCGACGAAGGGCGCGACGGCGATCAGTGCGACGATGAGCAGCATGACGCCGCGATCCCCGATCAGGGGCATTGTGCGGGTCGCGGCAGCCGGCTGGCTGGAGGAGGCCATCATGAGGCCCTCCCGAACAGGCCGGCGGGCCGCACGAGCAGCACGATGACCATCACCACGAAGACTACGGTGGCCGATCCCTGCT
This sequence comes from Labrys sp. KB_33_2, assembly GCF_052114505.1. Classification (NCBI taxonomy): domain Bacteria; kingdom Pseudomonadati; phylum Pseudomonadota; class Alphaproteobacteria; order Hyphomicrobiales; family Xanthobacteraceae; genus Labrys; species Labrys sp. KB_33_2. The sequence continues at coordinate 565,997 of NZ_JBFREW010000001.1, forward strand.
GGTAGAAATTCTTGACGATGCCCTCGATCAGCCCAAGGCCGAAGCCTGTCACCACCGAGCCGAGGATCGAGCCCATGCCGCCGATCACCACCACCGCGAAGACCACGATGATGAGATCGGAGCCCATATTGGGATTGACGTTGCTGGTGGTCGCCGCCAGCACACCGGCAAGCCCGGCGAGGCCGACCCCGAAGCCGTAGGTCAGCATCCTCAGCAAGGGCACGTTGATGCCGAAGGCCTCGACCAGCTTGGGATTCTCGGTCGCGGCGCGCAGATAGGCGCCCAGGCGCGTCTTCTCGATCACCAGCCAGGTCGCGAGGCAGATGGCCAGCGAGAAGGCGATCACGAAGACGCGGCTTTTCGGCAGCACCATAAAGCCGAGATTGACGGGCCCCGTCAGGGCCGCCGGCAGGGTGTAGGGCACGCCGGAAACGCCGTAGTAGTTGCGGAACAGGCCCTGGATGATCAGCGCCAGGCCGAAGGTGAGCAGCAGGCCGTAGAGATGATCGAGCTGGTAGAGCCTGGAGATGAAGACCCGTTCGATCGCGATGCCGACCAGGCCGACGCCGAGCGGCGCCAGGATGAGCGCCGGCCAGAAACCGATGCCGGCATAGTTGAACAGCATCCAAGCCGCGAAGGCCCCCATCATGTAAAGGGCGCCATGGGCGAAGTTGATGACGTTGAGCAGGCCGAAGATGATGGCGAGGCCCAGGCTGAGCAATGCGTAGAAGGAGCCATTGATCAGGCCCAGCGCGAGCTGGGCCATGATGCCCTGCAGGGGAATGCCGAATATCGTCGTCACCTTATGGGTCCTTCACCGTCGTCTGCTTCGTCATCGGCGAGAGGGAACGAAAGGCGCATAGCATGATCCGCAATGCGCCGAACGGCCCTATTACTACTTCACCAGCGGACAGCCGGCCTCGGCCATGGGTTGGAAGGCCTCGGCCGCCGGAATGGTGGCGAGCAGCTTGTAGTAGTCCCACGGCCCCTTGGATTCGTCGGGCTTCTTGACCTGGAACAGATACATGTCGTGGGTCACGCGGCCATCCTTGCGCACTTCGCCCTTGCCGAACAGGGGATCGTCGGTCGGCGTTGCCTTCATCTTGGCCATCACTGCCGCGGCGTCCTTGGACTTGGCGGCCTCGATGCCCTTGAGATAGTGCAGGACACCGGCATAGACGCCGGCATGCACCATGGTCGGCATCTTGCCGCCGCTCTGTTCGGCAAAGCGCTTCGACCAGGCGCGGGTGCCGTCGTTGAGATCCCAGTAGAAGGCTTCCGTCAGCACCAGGCCCTGGGCCGCCTGCAGGCCGAGCGCATGCACGTCGGAGATAAAGATCAACAGGCCCGCCAGGCTCTGGCCGCCCTGGGTGATGCCGAATTCGGCGGCCTGCTTGATGGCGTTGACGGTGTCACCGCCGGCATTGGCGAGCCCGATCACCTTGGCGCCGGAGGACTGGGCCTGCAGCAGGAAGGAGGAGAAATCGGAGGTCGGGAAGGGCGCCTTGATCGAGCCGACCACCTTGCCGCCCGCAGCCTTCACGATGGCAGAGGCATTTTCCTCCAGTGACTTGCCGAAGGCATAGTCGGCCGTGATGAAGAACCAGCTGTCGCCGCCCTGCTTGACCATGGCCCCGCCCGTACCCTTGGCCAGAGCATAGGTGTCGTAGGTCCACAAAAGCGTATTGGGCGTGCACTGCTTTCCAGTGATCTCGGTGGAGCCGGCGCCGGAGTCGATGAAGATCTTGTTCTTTTCCTTGGTCACCTGGCTGACGGCGAGTGCCACCGAGGAGGTCGGCACGTCGAAGATGGCGTCGACGCCATCCTGGTCGTACCATTGGCGGGCAATGCCGGCGCCGATATCGGGCTTGTTCTGGTGATCGGCCGAGACGATCTCGACCTTAAGGCCCTTCTCGGCGGCCTTGAAGTCCTCCACCGCCATCTTGGCGGCGATCACCGAGCCCTCGCCGGAGAGGTCGGCATAGACGCCGGACCGATCGTTGAGGATGCCGAGCTTGACCGCGATGTCCTCCGCGCTTGCCGGCCCGAGCGCCGAACCCATGAACATGGTGGCGAGGGCTGCTGCTGCGAGCAGGGTCCGTTTTGAAATCATGAGCGTCTCCCGTTCAGCTTTTTGATTGGCGTCACACGCCCAGATAGGCGTGCAATTTGTCGCTGCTGGCTTCCAGCTCGGCATTGGGGATCATGTCGATCACCTTGCCCTGCTCGACGACATAGTGGCGATCCGCCACGGTCGAGGCGAAGCGGAAATTCTGTTCGACCAGGATGATGGTGAAGCCGCGCTGCTTGAGGCTGGCGATGGTGTGCCCGATCTGCTCGACGATCACCGGTGCGAGGCCCTCGGTCGGCTCGTCGAGCAGCAGGAGATTGGCGCCGGTGCGCAGGATGCGGCCGATGGCCAGCATCTGCTGCTCGCCGCCCGAGAGCTTGGTGCCCTGGCTGGCGAGGCGCTGCTTGAGGTTGGGGAACAGGGTGAAGATCTCGTCCACCGTCAGGCCGCCGGGCTTCACCACCGGCGGCAGTTCGAGATTTTCCTTCACCGAGAGGCTGGCGAAGATGCCGCGCTCTTCCGGGCAATAGCCGATGCCCATACGGGCGATATGGCGAGAGCCGAGGCCAATGGTTTCCTGCCCGCCGAAATGGATCGAGCCCTTTCGCTTGGCCATAACGCCGATGATCGATTTCATCGTGGTGGTCTTGCCGGCGCCGTTGCGACCGAGCAGCGTCACCACCTCGCCGGGGTTAACGTCGAAATCGATGCCGTGCAGCACATGGGACTCGCCATACCAGGCCTCGAGGCCGCGTACCCGGAGCAGGGGGGCAGGGATGTTCGCCGAATCAGGCATGGCCACTCCCGATATAGGCCTCGACCACCCGCGGATCGCCGGAGACGGATTTGTAGTCGCCCTGCGCCAGCACCTTGCCGCGCGCCAGCACCGTGATGGTATTGGACAGGGTGGCGACCACCGAGAGATTGTGCTCGACCATCAGGATGGTGCGGCTTGCCGCGATCTTGCGGATGAGCTCGGTGGTGCGCTCGACATCCTCATGGCCCATGCCGGCCATCGGTTCGTCGAGCAACAGCATTTCCGGATCGAGCGCCAGGGTCGTTGCGAGTTCCAGGGCGCGCTTGCGGCCGTAGGAGAGTTCCTTGGCCGGCGTAGCCAGGAAGGACGACAGGCCGACGCTCTCGGCGAGTTCGGCCGCCTCCTGGTTCATATCGGCGAGGACACGCTGCGAGCGCCAGAAATCATAGGAATGCCCGCGCCGGCGCTGCAGGGCGATGCGGATATTGTCGCTCACGCTCATCTCGCCGAACACAGCCGAGATCTGGAAGGAGCGGACCAGGCCGAGCCGGGCTACGGCGGCCGGCTTCATGCCGGTAATGTCCTGGCCCTTATAGGTAATGCGTCCGGCCGACGGGGACAGGAACTTGGTCAAGAGATTGAAACAGGTCGTCTTGCCGGCGCCGTTCGGACCGATGAGAGCATGGACCGTTCCGCGCATGACCGAGAGATCGACACCGTCGACTGCCCGGAATCCCCTGAAGTCCTTGGTCAGGCCTTCGGCTTTCAGGACTGTATCTTTTGCCATCAAGCGGAGCGTTTCCCCTAAGCAAAGTTTCCCGATATTGCCCACGAATGGGTAATATCGGGAAACTTTGCAAGCGTTTGATATTCTGCAGATTCCTCCTGCTCGAGCAGGGGGAATCTGCTTAGCGCTTCTAAATCTTGCTTGGCGCTAGTCTTGGCCATCCGGGCAAGCTTCGTCAATGGCGATATGGCACCAATACTGACGTTAAGATAGGCACCTGCTTAGGTGGCTGGGGATACAGGAATGTGACGGCAGAAGGGGATACGCTCGCGCGGGAGTGGTCGAGGACGCACCGCGCAGCCGTCGCGGGAATGTTCAGTACAGGGTGGCCCGCAGGAGTTCCTCAGTCCGGTGCCGCAAGGCGATAGTTTCGCTTGCAATGTTTAGGGTTCGATGATCAACTAAACAAATAAGCAAACCACGAGCCGGCAATGACCGGCCATCATAAGACTGCGGGGCGGAGGCCGGACGATGGACAGCCAAGCAAGAGAGCAGCTCATTCGTGCGGTTGCAGCAACCATATTCCAACATTCCGAAGAACTCACGGCGCTCGATCAGGCGATCGGCGATGGTGATCACGGCCTGAATCTCAAGCGGGGCTTCGAGGCCGTTACCGCCGAATTGCCGGGCCTTGCCGAAAAATCCTGGCCGGACCTGCTCAAGGCGGCGGGCATGGCCATGGTGATGAAGGTTGGCGGTGCTTCCGGCCCGCTTTTCGGTACCTTCTTCATGGAATTTGGCAAGGCTGTCGGCACCGAGCCCGATCGAGCTGCGCTGGTCGCCGCCTTCGCCAAGGCGGTCGAGGGCGTGAAGGCGCGTGGCCGCTCCGAAGCCGGGCAGAAGACGCTGCTCGATGTCCTCGTCCCGGTGCAAGCGGCCTTGGCTGCCGGTGCCGACGCAGCCGCGCTCAAGGCGGAAGCCATCGCCGCCGCCGACAAGACGGTGCCGATGCAGGCGATCCGTGGGCGCGCTTCCTTCCTCGGCGAGCGCTCGGTCGGCCATATGGATCCGGGCGCCCGATCTTCCTCGTTGCTCATCGCCACCGTGGCGGACGAACTCAACAAGCAAGGGCTGATGCCATGACCGTGAGCCTGGTGATCGTATCGCACTCGCCCAAGGTCGCCGAAGGCGCGGCCGACATGGTGAGGCAGATGGTAGGCGATAGCGTGCGCGTCGCCTGGACGGGCGGCGACCCCGGCGGCGGACTCGGTACCGATGTCGCCAAGATCATCGCCGCCATCGACAGCGTCTGGTCGCAGGAAGGCGTCGCCGTCGTCGTCGACCTCGGCGGTGCCGAGACCAACGCCGAGATGGCCGTCGAGATGCTCGACGAGCACAAGCGCGACCTCGTGGTCATCTGCAATGCGCCGGTGGTGGAAGGGGCGGTCATCGCCGCAACGGAGGCCTCCGGAAATTCCTCCCTGGCGGCGGTTCGCTCCGCCGCCGAAGATCTCTATGGATAGGATCGATATGCCGGATATCAACGGAGCATTGAAGGGCAAGGCCGAGCTGACCAACGCGATCGGGCTGCATGCCAGGCCGAGCGTGAAGCTGACCCAGCTCGCCAAGAGCTTCCAGTCGAGCATCGAGCTGGCCACCGATGCAGCGGGACCCTGGGTCGATGCCAAGAGCCCGGTCAAGGTGATGCGGGTGAAGGCGCCCAAGGGCACGGTGCTGCATTTTGCAGCGAACGGACCGGATGCCGAGACAGCGCTATCGGCTATTCTGGGACTGATCGAGGACAAGTTCGGAGAAGAGTGACGATGCTGCATCCGGGGGGCTGCCAAGGAGGGTGTCATGACTGAACGGCGGATGGCGGGACGTCCTGCATCGCCTGGGCTTGCCTCCGGACCCGTCTTCATGATCGGCAAGCCGAGGCCGCGGACCGCGAAAGCACCAGTGCAGGAAGATGGCGACGCCGCCTTGCGGACCGCCATCGATGCGGCGCTGGTCGATCTGGTGTCCCTGGTCGAGGCCGTCGATGAAGAAGGAGCCGACATCATCGGCTTCCAGATCGCCATGCTCGAGGACGAGGCCCTGTCGGAGGGCGCCTTCGATGCGATCGCAGCCGGGGTGGGGCCCGTTCACGCCTGGCGTTCGGCCCTCGACGCGGAAATTGCCGATTACGAACGCAGCGAGGATGCCTATTTTCGCGCGCGTGGCACCGACCTCGCCGATATCCGCGACCGCGTGCTCGCCCATCTCACCGGAGCAGCCGAAAGCGAGAAGGTGCCGCCCGGTTCGGTCCTGGTGGGCGAGGACCTGCCGCCATCCCTGTTCCTGTCGGTCGACTGGAGCAAGGGCGGCGCGATCGCCCTGGGTGCCGGTTCGCCATCCTCCCATGTCGCCATGCTCGCGCGCAGCCGCCGCGTGCCGATGGTGACCGGGCTAGGCGTGCTCGGGGAGGCAAGCCAGGCCATCGTCGACGGGGCGGCGGGAACGGTGACCTTCGATCCCGACAGTGCCTCGCTCGCCGATTTCGGCCCGGCCCTCGCACGCCGGCACGAAGCCGATGCCCGGGCGGAGACAATGAAAAGCGAGCCGGTGTTTCTTCCCAATGGCACTCGCGTCGACATCATGATCAACGTCGCCTCGCCGGATGATCTCAAGGGCATTTCGCCTCAGATTTGCGATGGCATCGGCCTGGTGCGCACCGAGTTCCTGTTCGAGCCTGGCCGCCCCCTGCCGGACGAGGAAGCCCAATATGCCGCCTATGTCGCCATCGCCGCCTGGGCGGCCGGGCGGCCGGTGACGATACGCACCCTCGACGCCGGTGGCGACAAGCCGATCGCCGGGGTCACCAGCGATGGCGAGTCCAATCCTTTCCTGGGTCTGCGTGGATTGCGGCTGTCGCTGGCTCGTCCGGAAACCTTCCGCGTCCAGCTCAGGGCCTTGGCGCGGGCCAGCCTGCATCACGAGATCCGCATCATGCTGCCGATGGTGACGGTGCCGGGAGAATTGGCCGAGGCCTCCGCCCTGCTCGACGAGGTGGTGGCTTCCCTCATCGCCGAAGGCACGCCCTGCCGCCGGCCGCCGCTCGGCATCATGGTCGAGGTTCCCGCTGCCGCCCTCGGGGCGCTGCGTTTCCCGGCGGATTTCTATTCGATCGGCTCCAACGATCTCACGCAATACACCATGGCCGCAGCCCGCGACATTGCCGATGTCGCCGGCCTCAACGATGCCGGCGATCCGGCCGTGCTCGAATTGATGGCCCGCGCGGTTGGGGCCGGCAAGGCCCGCAAGGTTCCGGTCTCGATCTGTGGCGATGCCGCCGGCGAGGTGCGCCTGGTGCCGAAACTGCTCGGCGTCGGCCTGACCTGCCTGTCCGTGCCGCCTGCTCTGGTGGGAGCCGTCAAGGCGGCGATTGCGGATCTCAAACATGTCTGACGCCCGCGATGCCAGCACGCGCTCGATAGCCGCCTACAAGGCGCTGCTGCGGCGCGCGCTGGACAATCGCCCCTCGGGCACGAGGCTGAAACTGGCTGCGGCGCTCGGCACCAACAGATCCTTCATTTCGCAGATCACCAATCCCGGCTACCCCATTCCGATCCCGGCCCAGCACCTCGACGTCATTTTCGAAGTCTGCCACCTCGCGCCGGCCGAGAAGGCGGAATTCCTCAAGGCCTATCAGGCCGCCCATCCAGGGCGGACGCAGGCTCAGGGCAGGCCGGCACAAGGGCGTAGCCTGACGCTGACCCTGCCGGATCTCGGCGATGTCAGGCGCAATCAGGCGATGGATAAGGCCATTCTCGATTTCGTCACAAGCCTGGTCCACTACACGCGTGCACTCGATCGCAAGAGCAAGGGGGAGGAGGAACCGGCATCCGATGAATCCGGAGACAGCCAGGTTCAGAATTGACAGCCGGAGATCGGTTCCTGCTCCGACACGTCCTAACCAAGAACAAAGGGAGGCCCATGGAATGAAAAAGCTCATCAACGCAGTCGACGACGTGCTGGCGCAGAGCCTGGACGGATTCGCGGCGGCTCACGCCGATCTCGTCACCCTGGGCGAAGAGCGTAAATTCGTGCGCCGCCGCCAGGTCAAGCCGGGCAAGGTGGCCCTGATTTCGGGCGGTGGTTCCGGTCATGAGCCGCTGCATGCCGGCTTCGTCGGCTTCGGCATGCTCGACGCAGCCTGCCCCGGCCAAGTCTTCACCTCGCCCACGCCCGACCAGATGATGGCCGCTGCCGAGGCCGTCGATGGCGGCGCCGGCACGCTCTATATCGTCAAGAACTACGAGGGCGACGTGATGAACTTCGCCATGGCGGCGGAGATGGCGTCGGGCCCTGTCGAAAGCCTGATCCTCGACGACGACGTCGCCGTGGAGAACTCGACCTGGACCACCGGCCGGCGCGGTGTCGCCGGCACGCTGATCGTCGAGAAGATGCTTGGCGCCGCGGCCGAGCGCGGCGACGACCTCGCCAGCCTCAAGGCGCTGGGCGCGCGCGTCAACAGCCATACGCGCTCGATGGGTGTGGCGCTCACCTCCTGCACGGTGCCGGCGGCCGGCAAGCCGACCTTCAACCTCGGCGAGGACGAGATGGAGATGGGCGTCGGCATCCATGGCGAGCCCGGCCGGCGCCGCGTCAAGCTGGCTTGTGCCGATGCCATCGTCGACGAGATGCTGGGCGCCATCGTGGGCGACCTGTCGCTGACCTCTGCCACCGAAATCCTGCTCTTCGTCAACGGCTTCGGCGGTACGCCCTTGATGGAGCTCTATCTGATGCAGGATCGGGCGCGTAAATGGCTCGACGCCAAGGGCATCAAGGTAGCCCGCTCTCTGACGGGCTCCTATGTCACTTCGCTCGACATGGCCGGCTGCTCGCTGACGGTGTCGGTGCTGGACGAGCAGGCCAAGGCGCTGTGGGATGCGCCGGTGCATACGCCGGCCCTGCGCTGGGGGGTGTGAGGCACGAAACTACGACATTCGTCGGTTCTGACCGAGACGAATGAAGCGCGAGGCCCTTCTCCCGCAGGGGGAGAAGGTGCCCCGAAGGGGCGGATGAGGGGTGAAACATGCCCCATCCAAACGTTCGCCGACACCCCTCATCCGTCATTGCACCGCAATGCCACCCAAGGCACTTCCAAAGGAAGTGCCAGGTCCCGCAAGGGGAGAAGGTAAGCCGCGCCTCTTTCTACTCCCCCTTACCCCGCCAGCAGTTCGTCGGTCGAGACGAGCTTGGCATAGCCGAAGGCGAGCGATGCCATGGCGGCGGCATGGACCTGCGCAGCCGGCACGGTGACGCCGCCGAATTCCAGGTCCCGCGTGGCCGCGGCGTCATGGGCGACGGTGACCGCATAGCCGAAATCGGCCGCTGCCCGGGTCGTCGCCTCGATGCACATATGGCTCATTGCGCCGGCGATCAGGACGTCGGTGACGCCGGCATCGTCGAGCAGTTTCTTGAGGCCGGTATCCCTGAAGGAATTGGGGAAGTTCTTGACGACGACCTGCTCGCCAGCGCGGTTGGCTACGCCCGGGTTGATCTCGGCGCCCGGCGTACCGGCCACGAAGAAGGGAGCATCCGGCTTGGCTGCTTCATGGCGTACATGCACCACGACTTCATCCTTCGCCCGGGCCGCCTCCAGCAGGCGCGCGGCGTTGGCGGTGGCTGCCTCGATGCCGGACAGGGTCCATTTGCCGCCCGGGAAATAGTCGTTCTGAATATCAACGAGGATCAAGGCACGCTTGGACATGGGGTATTTCTCCAGTTTCAACAGACGTTGTGATTGCTGAAATAGGACGCCCCGGGCAGAATGCCGATTGGCACATGTGACAAAAATCAGGGCGAAAGTGACAAATGACCATGCCTCCCTCCGAGATCGGCCTGTTGGCCTATCCCGACGTACAGCTGGCAGCGCTCTATGGTCTGGCCGATCTCTTCGCCATCGCCGACAGGATCGCCAGGGAGCGCAGGGAAGGCAGTGGTCCGCTGCTGCGGGTGAGCCGCTGGGAGTGTGACGACAGCGGCCAGGTCCGCAATCGTGACGGCGACGACAGCGCAATCCCGAGCATGATCATTCTGCCGCCGAGCTTGGCAAAGCCGCCGAGCGAGGCCTGGACCGCTGATCTGGCCGACTTCCTTCGTCGCTGCCATGGCCGCGGCAGCGTGCTGGCCTCGGTCTGCGTCGGTGCTTTCCTGCTCGCTGAAACCGGCTTGCTGGACGGGCGTCAGGCGACCACCCATTGGAGCTATGCCGAGCTTCTCGCCGAGCGTTTCGGCAAGGTCCGGGTGGATTCGGCCAAGATCGTGATCGATGATGGCGATATCGTTACCGCAGCGGGGCTGATGTCCTGGACCGATCTCGGCCTGAAGCTGGTGGAAAGGCTGCTCGGCACCAGCGTCATGGTGGAGACCGGGCGTGCCATGCTGGTGGATCCCCTGGGGCGCGAACAGCGCCATTACAGTGTGTTCTCGCCCCGGCTCAATCATGGCGACGAACCCATTCTCGTGGTTCAGCACTGGCTCCAGCAGGCCTATGCCGGTGAGATCGACGTATCGGCTATGGCAACCAAGGCAGGGCTGGAGAGACGGACGTTCCTGCGCCGCTTCGGCAAGGCCACGGGTCTGAGGCCTGTCGAATACTGCCAGCAGCTTCGCGTTGCCAAGGCCCGCGACATGCTGGAGACGACGCGGCTTTCCTTCGATCGCATCGCCTGGAATGTCGGCTATGGCGACCCGGTCTCCTTCCGCAAGATCTTCGTGCGGACGATGGGGCTCACCCCGGGCGATTATCGCCGCCGCTTCGGGGCGGCGTGAGCGTTTTTGACGCTATTCCTTCAGGCTTGCATCGATCAGCATGTCGGCGATCACGGCGACGGAGCTGGCCGGTCCGCCTTCGTGAAAGATCTGGCCGCTGATGAAAGCGCCTTCGATCAGCAGCAGCAGCCCGTCTGCAAGCAAGCCCGGCTTCCTGGCGCCCATGCGCTCGGCCATGCCTTCCAGGCGCTCGCGCAGCAATACCTTGCCGCCCTCGGCGACCATGCGGGCGGGATTGTCCTCTTCCGGATATTCCACCGCGGCATTGCTCAGCCCGCAGCCGCGATAGCCCGCCAGGGTCGCCCTTTCGCCAAGGCCTGTCAGGTAGTTGCGCAGATGGGTGCGCGGGTCGTTCTCGAAGCCGACGCCTGCACCCTCGAAGCGGGCCCAGAACTCGGCATCGTAGACCCGGACATAGGCGGCGGCCAATTCGTCCTTCGAGTTGAAACAGCGATAGAGCGTGGGTTTGGTCACGCCAGCTTCCGAGGCGATGGTGTCGACGCCGACAGCCCGGATTCCCTCCTTGTAGAAGAGCTCGCGGGCGGTCTTGAGGATGCGATCTGCCGCGCGTGGCTGCGGCGGCGAAGCGACGTTTGCAGATCCGGTCATTTGCCTCTTTCCAATTTCCAACAACGATGTTACAGACCGGTACGTATCAAGTCAATCTCGACAGTGCAGGTCTTCCGATGCAGCCCGTGAGCCGTCGGCCTTTCGGCCAGAAATATGCCTTCGTCGTGGTCGCCGTCATCTTTCTTTGCCTGCTGGTGGCGGCCGGCGTGCGAGCCTCTCCCGGGCTGCTGCTTCAGCCTCTGCACAAGGCGTTCGGCTGGGGTATCGACACGATTTCGCTCTCCGGTTCGATCGGCATCCTCCTCTACGGCCTGGTCGGCCCGTTTGCCGCGGCCCTGATGAACCGCTTCGGCATACGTCAGGTGCTGGTCATCGCCCTGACGCTGATGGCGGGCTCCATCGGCCTCAGCCTGCTGATGACGGAATCCTGGCAGTTGATCGCGACCTGGGGCGTGCTCTCAGGTCTCGGGTCCGGATGCGTCGCCATGGTGCTCGGCGCCACGATCGCCAATCGCTGGTTCAAGACCAATCGCGGCCTGATCATGGGGCTGATGGCGGCCAGCGCGGCAACGGGCACGCTGATCTTCCAGCCCGGGCTCGCCAAGCTCTCCGAGATCGGTGGCTGGCAATTGGTGGTGGCGGCGGTGGCGATCGCTTGCGCCGTCTTGATTCCGCTTGCCTTCTTCCTGGTGCCCAACCACCCCAGCGACATCGGTCAGCGCCCCTATGGCGCCGATCCCTCGGCCCCGGTTGAGCCGCCGCAGGCCCAGACCGGTCTCATCGATGCTTCGTTCGGCGCGCTGGTGCGGGCGGCCCGCACGCGCACCTTCTGGTATCTCTTCGCCACCTTCTTCATTTGCGGTTTCACCACCAACGGCCTGGTGGGCATGCATCTGATCTCCTTTTGCGGCGACATGGGCATCCCCGAGGTGCAGGCTGCCAGCCTGATGGCGATGATGGGGATCTTCGACCTCTTCGGTACCACTTTCTCGGGCTGGCTGACCGATCGCTACGATCCGCGCAAGCTGCTCTTCGTCTATTACGGCCTGCGTGGCATTGCCCTGATCTATCTGCCCTTCAGCGGCTTCAACATCTATACGCTCACCGTCTTCGGCGTGTTCTACGGCCTCGACTGGATCGCCACAGTGCCGCCGACCGTGCGCCTGACCAACGAGGCCTTCGGCGATCGCGATGCCCCCGTCGTATTCGGATGGATCGCGGCAGGGCACCAGATCGGCGCGGCCAGCGCCGCGGCCCTGGCCGGCTATATGCGGGTGCTGCAGGGAAGCTATGTCGAGGCCTTCCTCTTCTCCGGCCTCACCGGCATCGTCGCCGCGCTGATCGCCCTCCTGATCGTGCGCCGGCGCGTGACGGCCGTTGCGGCTGCCTGAACAGGTGGCGCTGGAAAATGGCTGGCCGCGTCAAGCTGCCGGTTTGCGCCGGGCATTGGTTAGACTAATGTCCGGCCAGTTTCTCTATCTTCAGGATTGCATCGATGACACTGCACGCCCGTAACTTCATCGCCGGCGAATGGGTCGCCTCGTCCGATCTCGCGCCGGACGTGAATCCCTCCAACACCGCCGAGATCGTCGGGCATTTCCCGCGGGCGACCAAGGCCGAGGCCGAAAAAGCCATCGCTGCCGCCAAGGCTGCGTTCCCGGGCTGGAGCCGCTCGACCCTGCAGGAGCGCCATGATGTGCTCAAGCGCATCAGCGACGAGATCCTGGCGCGCAAGGAAGAACTCGGCGCCATCCTTTCGCGCGAGGAAGGCAAGACCCTGCCCGAAGGCATCGGCGAGGTGGCGCGGGCCGGCCAGATCTTCGGATTCTTCGCCGGTGAAGCCCTGCGTTTGGCCGGCGAGATCATCGGTTCGGTGCGCCCCGGCGTCGGCGTCGAGGTCACACGCGAAGGCATCGGCGTGGTCGGCCTGATCACGCCCTGGAACTTCCCTGCCGCCATTCCGGCCTGGAAGATCGCGCCGGCGCTGTGCTACGGCAACACCGTGGTGTTGAAGCCGGCCGATCTCGTGCCAGCCACCGCCCATGCATTGGGCGAGATCATCGCGCGTTCCGGCCTGCCCGCCGGCGTGTTCAATCTGGTGATGGGCCGCGGCTCGGTGGTCGGCGAGGCGCTCTTGTCCTCGCCTGACGTCGATGCCATCTCCTTCACCGGCTCGGTCGGTACCGGTCGCAAGATTGCCGCGACCTGCGTCGCTTCTTCGCCGATGAAGAAGGTGCAGCTCGAAATGGGCGGCAAGAACCCCTTCGTCGTGCTCGACGATGCCGACGTCAAGGTGGCCGTGGAGGCCGCCGTCAACGGTGCCTTCTTCTCCACCGGCCAGCGCTGCACCGCCTCTTCGCGCCTGATCGTCACCGACGGTATCCACGATGCCTTCGTGGCGGCGTTGGTCGAGCGCCTCAAGGGCCTCAGCGTCGACGACGCCATGAAGAGCGGCACCCATATCGGCCCGGTGGTCGACCAGAGCCAGCTCGACCAGGACCTGAACTACATCAAGATCGGCAAGGAAGAGGGCGCCAACCTGGCCTTCGGCGGCGATCTGGTAAAGCGCGAGGCGCCCGGCTTCTATCTGACGCCGGCCCTGTTCACCGGCGCCAGCAACGACATGCGTATCGCCCGCGAGGAGATTTTCGGGCCGGTTGCCGCCGTGGTGCGCGTCAAGGATTACGACGAGGCACTCTCCGCCGCCAACGACACCGAATTCGGCCTCTCCGCCGGCATTGCCACCACCAGCCTGAAATACGCCACGCATTTCAAGCGCAATGTCCAGGCCGGCATGGTGATGGTCAACCTGCCGACGGCGGGCGTCGACTATCACGTACCGTTCGGCGGTCGGAAGGGCTCGAGCTACGGCTCGCGCGAGCAGGGCCGCTACGCCGCGGAGTTCTACACCACGGTGAAGACCAGCTACACGCTGGCCTGAGGAGGCTGGTCGCCTGACAGGTTTGCGAGGGAGCGCGCGAGATTGGCGCGCGCTCTTTCCTCCAGCTTTTCGGCGAAGAGATTGCTGAAATAGAGCCTTGGCCGGACCATGAAGCGCTGCAGCACGGCAGTCCGCCCGATGCGCCAGGCCGTTTCAGGCACATGCGCATATTCTCGGCGCACCGCGGCCTCATAGGCATCGAAGCGTTCCGCTTCTGCGCCGAGGATCTGCAGGTCGAGATCGAGGAAATAGGCCAGGTCGGATCGCTCCTCAGCTCCTGTGCCGTCAGTGAATTCATGCTTTTTGGTGGCCAGGATCAGCGCTGCCACCCGTTCCAGTCTTTCCGGTTCGAGCCGCCTATCGAGAACCTGTCGGGCGAGATCGGCGCTGCGCTCCTCATTGTCCGGGGCCGCTGCATCGTACACGGCATCGTGGAACCAGATTGCGAGTTCGATGGCTCCGGCATCATGGAGGAGGGGGCGACAGTCCTGAAAGCCCGCCAGCATGGCCTCGATATGGCCGATATCGTGATAATGTCGGCGCGGATCCCGATAGGCCGTAAGCAATTCGGCGAAAGCCGGCTCGGAAATGGCCGGCGGCCTGGAAAGGTGATCGCCAACGCTCATGGCAGCAACTCCCGGCGTGCCCATTCGGCCAGATCGCCGGAATCATCGCGGGCTCCAGCACCGGATTGAAGTTTGGCGAGCAGGCTCCGGCTGAAGGCCGCCTCTCCGACCTCACCGATCAGTCTGAGAATGACGGCCTGCGCCTCGTCCTGATTGGCCTGTACCTCGGCAGGTGTATGCCCGCTCCACAGATAGCCCTTGTCATTATAGCCGGCGATGCCCCCGAGATGATCGACGAGACGCTGGCGGGCTGTAATGGGCGTTTTCATGCAGCAGCTTTCGGAGTTCGGCGGATTGTCGACGCCGCCAGATCTCCAGGTCTATCAACTGTCATGCTTTTCGACGAGGTCTGCCGTTGGCGCCTGGATAGTCCAGGCGCCCGTCGGGGCTTTAGTCGTAGAAGCCCGGTGATTGCTTGAAGGCCGGCCAGGCGTCCGGGTCGTGGCCGGTGACCACCTTGGCCTCGGTCTTGGCAGCGAGGGACCGCAGCTTCTGCACCGAGCGCACCGTGTCCACGGTCGAGGCAAGGAAGCCGGGCAGGGCCTTCTCATTCCAATGGTCGAGCGTGTAGGCGGCATCGACCGCCAGCAGGATGGCGCCGCTGTTGGGCAGGGTGACCAGGAAGGATTGATGGCCCGGGGCATGGCCGGGTGTGAAGATCATCTTGAGCGTACCGTCGCCGAACAAATCATAGCCATCGGTGGCCTCGGCCTCCAGGAACTGCCATTTCAGGCCAGGCCGGTCGAAATCCTTGCGGATATAGCCGCCGGCCGCGAACCAGTCGGGTGCGTAGGCATATTCGTATTCGCGGCGCTGGACGACATGCACGGCATTGGGGAAGCGGCCGATCGCGCCGGTATGGTCGAGATGCAGATGCGACTGCACGACATGGGTGACGTCATCGGGCCGGATGCCCATGGCTTGCAGCTTCTGCACGCAGCCATCGCTTTCCTGCATCACCGGCCAATAGGTCCTGGAAATGCCGCCCCAATAGCCGCGCGGATCGCTGGCACACTCGACGGCATTGCCGCCATCGATCACCACCAGCCCCTTGGGATGCTTGAGCAGATACCAGGGGACCGGAATTTCGTAGTCGGTGTTGGCGCCCTGGTTCATCTTGATGTTGTGCAGCTTGCACTTCAGCGTGCCGCACTGGAACATGTGCAGTTCGATCTCACCCATGGTTTCCTCCTGGTCTTTCTTCCGTCAGCACGCCTACCAGTTGCGCAGGGATTGGCGCATGACGGCCTCGATCCCGGCGGCGTCGATGGGTTTGGGGGCACCGACCAGGAGGCGCTGCTGCTTGAGCGCGCCCTGCACCAAGGCTGGAATGTCTTCCTCGCCATAGCCGAGTTCGGCGATGCCCGATGGCGCGCCGACCGCCTTCATCAGCCTGATCAGGGTGTCCGGCAGCGAGTCCGGGCCTGGATTGGCGATCGGTCCGGCATTGAGCAACTCGGCAGCCTGGATGTGCTTGTCCGGTGCAGCATCATAGGTGAAGCGGAATACCGCCGGGGAGGTGACGATCACCGAGAAGCCATGTGGCACGAAATTGTGGCTCGTCTCGTAGCCGGGGGCGCTGTAGCTGTGCTTGAGGCCGGCGAGGGGATAGGCACAGGCATGGGGGATGTGCACGCCCGCCGTGCCGAAGCCGATGCCTGCCATGGTGGCGCCGAGCATCATGGTGCCGCGCGCTTCCAGGTCGTTGCCGTCGCGTACGGCGCGCTCGAGAAAATGCCCGCCGAATTCGATCGCCTTGAGGGACCAGATGTCGGCCACCGGGTTGCTGCCCTGATAGGGCGGACGGTCATCCGGCGTGGCAGGGCGCGGTCGGGCGTCGAAGGGGCGGGAAATGAAGGATTCCACCGCGTGGCAGACCACGTCGAGGCCGCATGAGGCCGTGACGGCTCCCGGCGTGGTGCGCGCCAGTTCGGGATCGACGATGGCCAGCGTCGGCCGCATATAGCGGTGCGAGATACCGGTCTTCATCTTGAATTCGGGAATATCGAGGACGGCGACCGTGGTCGCCTCCGAGCCCGAGCCGGAGGTGGTCGGGATGGCGATCAGGGGACGCAGGGGTGAAGGTGGCTTGCGGCCCCCTCCGACGGGCGCATTGACATAGTCGATAATGGCGCCGCCATGGCTGCGGATGAGGTTGGCGACCTTGGCGGTGTCGATGGTGGAGCCGCCGCCCAGGGCGACGAAGCCATCGACGTCCTGGGATGAAGCGAAGGCGGCAGCCTCCCCCAGCGACTCTATGGTTGGTTCGACGAGAATGCTTTCGAAGACGCTGATCTCGACGCCGGCGCGCGCGATGATTTCGGTGACACGTTCGGTAATTCCTAGCCGGCGCAACCTTGGGTCGGCGACCAGCAATATCTTGCGAAGCCCAAGGCGCTTGAGCTCCCAGTCGAGTTCCTCGACCGCCCCGTTGCCGAATTTGAGCTGCGTTGCCTCCAGGGTGAAGATGGTCTCGTTCGCGCCCCGATCGGTGGGTGCCATCGTCATGTCCTCCTGCGCCGACGATCATTCGACCAGGCGAGGCAGCCAGGCTGCGCAACCATGCTCGCGATCGGGTCGTGTGTCCTGACTTGCGAAGTTGGCGGAAGGCTTCCACAATGGTAAGAACATGTCAATATCACATGGTGACATGGTCATATGATGAATTCTGTTTCTGTGTGTTTTGAAACGAGCAATCGATCCGCATAACATCCTGAAACCGGGCAGGGCTCTGTCCGAAAGCCGAAGAGGAGGGGTGTTTGGCCCTCAAAGAGCGAGTGCGCCCGGCCCCGGAACCTGCCGGGCAAGATGGTGAGGCGGACAGGCGTCTGGGGCGCCCGCTTCCTCTGGCCGATCGGGTGGTCGCCGCACTGCAGGAGGACATCGAGAAGGGGCGCTTCGAAGCTGGGGCCCGCCTGCCCACCGAACCCGAACTTGCCGCCAGCTTCGGCGTCAGCCGCACGGTCATCCGCGAGGCGGTGTCCCGCCTTAAGGCCGACGGCATCGTGGTCAGCCGGCAGGGAGCTGGGGTCTTCGTCAGCGCCGCCCCGCTGCAGCGTTCCTTCCGGATCCGAGACGCAGAAGTCGGCAGCGGCGTGGCCCTGCGCGAGATCTTCGAACTGCGCCTGTGTCTCGAAGTGGAGGGGGCCGGGCTTGCGGCGATCCGTCGTTCGCAGGACGACCTGGCCGCACTCCGGCATTGGCTGGAGGAGATGGACCGCACCAAGCTCGGCCAGGATCTCGGTGTTGGCGCCGATATCGAGTTTCACCGGGCCGTGGCGGCGGCGAGCGGCAATGGCAAGGTTGCCGATTTCCAGCGCTATCTATCCTTGCTGCTGCACCAGAGCGTGACCGTCGCCCGCAACAATACCCTGCAGAAAGGCCCGGCCCACGTCGACAGCGTCATCGAGGAACATGGCGACATCTACCGCGCGGTCGAGGCGTGTTCGGCTGCCAATGCGCGCAACGCCATGCGCCGCCATCTTCTGCTGGCGGCGACGCGGTTGGGTGTGATTGGGGTGGAAGAGGCAGCGCTTCTGGCTTAGAGCGCCGTTATTCGTCGTAGCCGCCGGCCGGAACCTCCTGGATCGAGCCGGTATAGTCATCGGAAGGCGGCGGCGCACCGCCGGCACCACGTTGCGCGGCGGCCACCCAGCCGGCGGGAGCGCGCGGACGGCAGATGCTCTTGCTGCGCGCGCCATGACGTGCAAGATCGAGATGCAGATGATTGTCGTGCAAGGGGGCGCCGGGCCCGAGCACGGTGGTGAATTTAGGGCAGGCGCCAAAGGCGATGTCACGCCAGAAGCTGCGCTCCTGGGCCGAGCCGCGCCAGCCGGTCAGGATGCGCGTCTCGCGTCCGTCGGCCAGTTTGAAGCCCTTGACGTCGACAGCATTGGCAAAAGCATGTTCGGACATGCGGCCGAAATGGCCGTTGTTGCGCCGGCGGCAGGAATAGCTGCCGAACGTCGTCATCTCCACGATGGGTGAGCCGAAATTCGCCATCGCCGCTGGCTGCACGTCCTGAACCAGCCAGCGGGTCAGGGCCGGGATCATGGAGCAGGACAGCACCAGGCTGCGGTCCATCGAAACCGCGAAGGGGCCGCCATCGGCAATACGGACGGGACCAGGCGACGGGGCTGCCCGGTAGGACATCGGCGCGGAAGCGCCGCTATCGCCGAGTGCGCCGGTCTGGTCGCCGACGGCTGCGGGTGGCAGCAAGCCGTCTGGTGTCCCCGAAGCCGGAGGCGCATATTGTTGCTGAGGCTGAGGTGCGTAATTGGGCTGCGGGGCCACGGTTTCTGGCGCCCGAGGCTGAAGGGTCGCGTAGACCGGGGCGGACTGTCCGCCATTGGTATTGAGGGCTGTGACACGGAAGGGATGGTCGACACCGCATACCCCAGGCCCCTCGATCGCCTGGGCGATGCGAATGCCGGCGCTTTCCCGGACCGCGCCCGAGGCCAGGCACTGCGACTCCGCCTGGGCACGCCAGGGCTCACGCTCTTCGAGATTGAAGAACGACCCGCAACCAGCCAGGCTACCGAGAACCGTACCCAGCACGAGAGAACACACAACGCGACGCAACATGGCCGCAGCTTAACGGCCATTTTCAAAAAGAAGCGTTAACCGCGCGGCCGTGATTGATTTCGTCGACGCGAGACGCTTCCATGATGGCCAAGCATGGTAAAACCGTGTATTCGGCTTTGCCTTTCCCAAAGAGCGAAGTGTCATCCATGCCCTCGGACGATGATCAGCCTTTGGCGAATTACATTGCGATCGTTCTTGCCGGCGGCGAGGGGCGACGCATGGGGCGCAACAAGCTGTTGCTCGACATTTCCGCCCGCCCGATGATCCGCCATGTCGTCGAGACCATCCGCGGCGTCATCGCCGATGTCATTGTCGTGACCGGTCACCAGCGGGAACGCATCGAGGAGGTGCTCGTTCGTACGCCGGTCGAATTCGTGGACTCGCCCTCGGCCGATGGTCCGGCGGCGGCGATCCGGCGTGCTTTTGAGCGGGCAGGCCTGTTGGCGGCCAAAAGGGGCTGCGACGGTATCATGTTATGTGTCGGCGACCAGCCGCGCCTGACGGAACGTGAAATTGCCGGGTTGATCGAACAGTACCGCGCCGGCGACCGGCGCAAGGCGCTGGTTCCGGTGCGTGGTGACAGGCGGGGTTACCCTGTGATGGTACCGCCGGATTTCGACGTAGGGGGCATTGATCTTTCGAGTGAAAGTCTGATTGCCGATTATCCCGACCAAATCGCGGCTTTTCCTACACGCAATCCTGTTTATGATTCCAGCTTGGACACGCCGGAAGATTTTCGGAGCTTTTTTGCAATCTCGAAACTTCCATAGCACGTACTTTAATACCTAAGATGCGCCCTATCCTGGTGAATTCGTCCGACTAGTCGCATGTGGGAGATGGCCGAACTGGGACGTAAACGCTAAGTTTTGTGTGTTAAACTTTTAAAACAAAGCCTAATACGAAAATATTAACGTTTCATTTTTTGAAATATTTTGTATCCATCTCGTTGTATATTAGATGATCGCTAAAAATCATGAGAATACGATGATAGTCAATTTTGGCTACCGCTTTATGGCTGTTGAGTTAGTCCACATTCATAGGGCGCATATCTTTGTATACCGCTTATGCAAGTCTTGCCCCTCCGCACGGTTGACGCTAAGGGCAGGTTGATAGAGTTCTCACCACTCGCGAGGCCCGCAATGTCGTTCACGCTCACCCCCGAAAATACCCTCCCGGTCGACGGTGTCGCCGGGACATTGATCGGGCGTGTCTGGCTGCCGGATGTCGAAGGGCCGGCCGTCGTGGTTGCCAAGGAGGATGGTCTGCATGACATCACCTCCAGCTTCCCCACGGTCAGGGATCTCTGCGAGGCCCGAAATCCGGCCCAGGCCGCCAAGGCGGCCCCCTCGACCGAGATCGGCCCCCTCGCCGAAATCCTCGCCAATACGCCGCCGGCCAACCGCGACCTGCGCAAGCCCTGGTTGCTGGCGCCGATCGATCTGCAGGCCATCAAGGCGGCGGGTGTCACTTTCGTGGTTTCGATGCTCGAGCGGGTGATCGAGGAAAAGGCGCGAGGGAACTCGGCTGCGGCGGCATCCCTCAGGGCCGAGATCGTCAAGCTGGTCGGTGACGACCTTGCGCGCCTGCGTCCCGGCTCGGCCGAGGCGGCGCGGTTGAAGGAGGTGCTGATCGCCCAAGGTGCCTGGTCGCAATATCTGGAGGTCGGTATCGGACCGGATGCCGAGATCTTCAGCAAGGCCCAGCCCATGGCAGCCGTCGGCACCGGCGCCGATGCCGGCCTTCATCCGAACTCCACCTGGAACAATCCCGAACCCGAAGTGGTCTTGGTGGTGTCTTCGGCCGGCAAGATCGTCGGAGCAACGCTGGGCAATGACGTCAATCTGCGCGATTTCGAGGGGCGTTCGGCCCTTCTGCTTTCCAAAGCCAAGGACAACAATGCCTCGGCGGCGATCGGTCCCTTCGTGCGCCTGTTCGATTCCACCTTCTCGCTCGATCATGTCAGGCGTGCCGATGTGACGCTCGAGGTGCGCGGGCCCGAGGGCTACCGGCTAACGGGTGTCAGTTCGATCTCCAAGATCAGCCGCGATCCCGGCGACCTCGTTTCCCAGATGATCGGCGTGAACCATCAATATCCCGATGGTGCAGTTCTCTTCCTGGGTACCATGTTCGCGCCTATCGACGACCGCGACGAGAAGGGCAAGGGCTTCACCCACAAGATCGGCGACGTCGTCACCATCGCGGCCCCGGAACTCGGCTCGCTTACCAATCGCATGGTGCGCAGCTCGGATGCACCGCCCTGGACTTTCGGCGCCAGCCACCTCCTGCGTAATCTCGCCAAGCGCGGTTTGCTGTGATCGCCTGTCGGTGAATTAATCACGTAGCGGCTGATCCTGGCTGAAGGTCTGAAAGGGGCGGCCTCGTCCGCCCCTAGCGTCTCCGCTGCTTTTCAGGCCAGCTCTTGCGAGCGCAGCTCTTCAGGCGGGTGGCCGGCGGCTACGAAGCCACGGACGGTCAGTCCGATTTTCCAGTTCTTCTGCTTGCCGGTGATCGAGAAGAGATTGTAGGAGGCCGGCCAGCGGGCACGCTCCGGCGCAGCCGAGGCCGAGGGCGTGCAGACCACCGGGATCGTTCCCTTCGGGCCCTTGAGACGATGCACCAGTCCGGTATGGATATGCCCGTGCAGGACGAGCTCCGCGCCCGTCCGGCGCAGCACGGCGTTCAGCCGGTCGCAATCGATCAGCATCGCGGTCGGCCCGGCATCTTGGCGGCGCACAGGGTGGTGCAGCATGACCACCCGGCAATAGCCCTCATGCTCCAGATGTTCGAGAATGGGACCGAGCTTGGCGATCTGTCGTGGGCCGAGCTTGCCGGTCGCCATGAAAGGCGCTGTCGGAATGGCGCTGGACAGGCCGACGAGAGCCACCTTTCCGCGGATGCGTACATAGGGAAAGCGTTCGTCTTCGTCGAGCGGATGGGCACCGGTGTTGTCGCCACGCATCCAGGGATCGAAGGCCGAGAGCAAGTGGAGGGCGCCGCCCTTGGTGTAGGCGTCATGATTACCGGGCACCAGCGAGACGAAGTCCGGCGCGCCGACCGTTTCAAGAAAGGCGCGCGCCGCCGGGTATTCGCCGGGCAGAGCGAGATTGACCACGTCGCCAGTCAGGGCGATGTGGTCAGGCGATTGTGCATGCAGGTCTGCGAGGAGCTGCTGCAGCACATCCATGCGATGGACGTCGCGCCGCCCTCGATTCCAGTTGATCCAGCCCAGAACCCGCTTTCCCGCCAGTTCCTTGGCCCTGGCTCGCGGCAAAGGCCCGATATGGGGGTCTGAAAGATGCGCGAGCTTGAACATCAGGAGACAATCGGGGAGGCAGGTATCACGAAGCGACAACCGATGATGCTATGGCGTTTTGCGATTCGACGGAGCCACCGAGGACCGCAAAAAGGCGTTGAAACAAGAGGCTAGAGCAAAGTGCGTTCAGTCGTGAACGTGCTTTGCTCTAGCGTGGCCATAGGACCTGTCTGTGTCAACGCAAAACGCCTGCGCGTTCTCGTGAACGGCAGGCGTCGTTTCGGCCGGGGATCATCGACCACCGTTGTGCGGCGGGACGATCGTTAAGCTTTGCTGAAGGTCAGCAATGCGACAGTGTCGCGGGTAGCCTGGGTCTGGGCATGAATACGAACGGCGCTGGCAAGCAGCCGGAAATAGGTCAACATTGATCTCTACCGGGGCGAAGGCCCCTGGGTCTCCTCTATTAGGGTCACGGCTTCTATAACGTAAGATTAGGTATTTTACCATCCGATAAAGGCTGCTTGGCACGCTGGACAGCCATGCATGGGCGGGATGGCAGGGTGCTGGAAGTTTTTTGCCGCTGCTATCTCGAACAAGCCTTAGCCGTTCTCTTTCAATCACTGAGCATCGACGGATGATTTCTTCTTCAATTACATTACGACAGAAGATCGGACGTCTGGTGACTCCGCTTTTCATGATCTTTTTTCGAATGCAGCGCGGTATGACTTTGGGGGTGCGTGCCGCCGTGCTCGACGGAGAGGACAGGGTCTTTCTGGTGCGACATACCTATGTGCCGGGCTGGTATCTGCCGGGCGGTGGCGTCGAGACCGGAGAAACTGCGCTGGAAGCCTTGGCCCGGGAGTTGGAGGAGGAGGGGCATATCCGTCTCAAGGGGCCGCCTGAGCTGCAGGGCCTCTATTGGAACCGGGAGGTCAGCCGTCGCGATCATGTCGCCTTCTTCGTGGTCCGGCACTACGCCCAGGCGCAACCCCGCCTGGCGGATCACGAGATCGCCGAGGCAGGCTTCTTCGCCCTCAATGCCCTGCCGGAAGATACCACCAAGGCGACCCGCCGCCGGCTCGATGAAGTGGCGGGACGGCGCCGGCCGGATGGCCTGTGGTGACACGGTGACCCACTTCGGCCGCATCTGGAGCAGGTCGATTCTCGAAATGGCACGATCGGCGCGCCAAAATATCGTTCGATCGCTAAATCCGGTTGTAAGGCGACCGCTTTTGTTGTACGCGCCGGCCATGATGACGAAGAGCCTTCAGCTGCGACGACGAACCGTGGTTTCGCTCCACTCCCTTTCGCGCGCCTGAACCGTTGAGCCGGCGGGCGCCTCTGCCTGTCGGAACCATCGCAAATGCCTGAAATCGCCATCGACCTCACCCTGGAGACGCCTGACGACGGCGCCGTCATCGACAAGTTGCACGAACGGGCTTTTGGTCCCGGACGCTTCGCCCGCACGGCCTTTCGCTTGCGCGAGGGAGTGCCGCCCCATCCCAAATTGTCCTTCGTGGCACGCATCGGTTCGATGATCGTGGGTTCGATCCGGCTGACGCCCATCCATGTCGGCGAAACCTCGGCCCTGCTGCTCGGACCTTTGACGGTGGAGCCTGCGTTCCGCTCGCTCGGCATCGGTCTCACGCTGATGCAGGCCAGCCTGACCGAAGCCGCGAAGATCGGGCATCGGCTGGTCATTCTGGTGGGCGACGAGCCCTATTACAGCCGTGTCGGCTTCAAGCGCATCGCGCCGGGAAGAGTACTGCTGCCCGGACCGGTCGATCCGATGCGTTTCCTGGTGAAAGAGCTCGTCGAGGGGGCCTTCGAGGGGGTCACGGGCGCTGCCCGCGGCTGCTGATCACGGCCGCCTGATCCCCACGGAGCAGCCGGTTATGCGGTCTTACGCACGGCTTCTTCCAGGATAGCTTGGCGCTGCGCGCCATCCTCGGCAAAGCCGCCGTCGATCCAAGCTTTTTCTGCGCGGGCAAGAATGCGACCGATGCGCGGGCCGGGCTCGATGCCGAGGCGCGCCAGATCCCTGCCGCTGAAGGGCGCATCGGGAACGACCCAGCGATCCGGCAAAATGAGAACCTCGGTAAAATCCTCGTCGGCGTGATGCGCGGCCGCGACCAGCATGGCGTCGCGATAAAGCTCGGGACCCAGGCGATAGAGCCACTCCCGGGCCATGGGAAGCGTCGGAGCGCGCCTGACGCGCTCCAGCACCATGGCAATCGCCGCGAGGCGCTTGGCTTCGGCGTTGGAAAGGCGCAGCCGTGCCGCCAGACGCTCGGCATCGAGGCGCGTGAACAGGCTGAGGGCGGCCAGCCGCCTGATAGCGTCTGGTTCCACCAGGCCCCTGGCCTCCAGCCCTGCGATGCGCCGGAACGCCTCGACACGTGCCACACCCCCCAGCAGAATGCCGAGAAAGCCGGCATCGTCGATCTCGGCGAGGACCCCCGCCGCCTGGGGGGCTGTGAGTAATTTGAGGAGTTCGGCCCTTATGCGTTCGGCCGAGAGCTGGCGCAGGCCCGCGCGCCCGCGTATCGCCGCCGCAAAACTCGCCCCGTCGAGCGGTCCCGTGCCGAAACGGGCATGGAAGCGAAACAGGCGCAGGATCCTTAGGTAATCCTCGGCGATGCGCTGATCGGCATCGCCGAGAAAGCGCACGCGCCGGTCGGCAATGTCGGTGAGGCCACTGGCATAGTCATGCAACCGGCCATCGGGGGAGAGCGAGAGGGCGTTGATGGTAAAGTCGCGCCGGAAGGCGTCGGCCCGAAAGTCGCGGCCGAAATGCACGATGGCGCGGCGACCATCCGTCTCGATGTCCTCCCGCAGCGTCGTGACTTCGAGGGGTTGGCCGTCGATGACCACGGTCACCGTGCCGTGCTCGATGCCTGTTGGTATGACTTTCCAACCCCGGGCCCTGGCCCGGGCCTGGGTCTCGGTGGGCAGGGCGGTGGTGGCGATGTCCCAGTCGGCGACGGCCTCGCCCAGCAGGGCATTGCGCACGGCTCCTCCCACCACCCGTGCTTCTTCCCCGTCGCGGTTCAGAGCCGCAAGCAGCATCGACAAGGGAGGCTGGTCGAGCCAGGGAAAACGCTCATCCATCCGATCATGCATCCAAAAGCATTTTCTGGAAAAGCTGACAGGCCTTTCGACTAAGAAAATGCGTCAAAACAATAGGTTAGAGCAAGGCTCGATTCGGAGAAATCGCACTTTGCGCGCTATCGCGTCTCAGGCTCGACCAGCTTGCCATTTTCCATATGCGCAGGGACGTAGGCACTCCCGGCAGGAGCTCCGCCATAATGGGCAAAGAGAGCGAGGCCGGCCGCCATGCACATCACACCAAGCGCGATCAGCCGCAGCAGCGGGATCCCCGTCGGTGCGGGGGCGTCGGGCCGCTCGCCGCGCAGCAGCAGCCAGATCCCGTAAATCAGGAAAGGCAGAATGAACAGTACTGCCTCGAACAGGAAAGGCCGGAACATCAGCGTGCGACTTTCATCGTCTCAGCCATAGAGCCGCTCGTAGAGGGTATGGATGATCCCCGCCGTCACACCCCAGATATAGTGGTCCTGCCAGGGAATTGCATAATATTGGCGCATGGCGCCGCGCCATTCGCGGCTTTCGGCAATGTGATTGACCGGATTCATCAGGAAGGCCAGCGGGCATTCGAACACGCTGTCGACCTCGGCGGGATTGAGACGCAGCACCATGCCCGGATCGGCCAGAGCCACCACCGGCGCGATACGATAGCCAGAGCCGGTGAGATAGAGATCGAGATAGCCGATCGGCCTGATCAGGCTGGCAGACAGGCCGACCTCCTCCTCGGCCTCGCGCAAGGCGGCCGCGAGCACGCTGCCGTCGTCGGGATCGATGCGACCGCCGGGAAAGGCGATCTGGCCCGAATGGTTGCGCAGCGCGCTCGAGCGGTGGGTGAGCAGCACCGTCGGCCCGTCGGGCCGGTCGATGAGCGCGATCAGCACGGCGGCCGGCTTGGAGGGCGTCGCGGGCAATTCGGCGAGCAGGCCGGGGGAGAAGCGGTGATCGCCATGATCGGGCACGCTGTCGAGATGGAGCCCGACTGGCGGCTCCGCGGCAAGCCGGTGCCGGGCCCGTTCGAGAAAGGCTTCGAGCTCGGGATGGTGGGTCGACGGGGGAAGGGCGGTCAGCATGTCGGGACCTGACACATCAGGGCTTGGCACATCAGGGCTTGGCACATCATCATGACTTCACACATCATGCCTCGGCGCCGATTTCATCCGCGGGCGCCATGGCAAAGAAGCTGCCGCCTGAGGTGACGCCGAACATGGCGACACCGTCTATCTCGCGAACTTCGCCGAGATCGGCAAGGTCGTAATACAAAGCACGGTTGACCCGGGCCCAAAGGCCGGCACGCACATGCACATAGGGCTTGAGCCCTTCGGAAGCCCCGATCTCGAACCGCATCGGATGATCCGGGCCGGCTTCGGTCCAGTCGTCGACATTGGTGCGGAAGGCCAGAGTTCGCCCGCTTGCACCCTCTTCCACGCGCATCTCCACGGCGACGAAGGGCACGTCATCAACCACGATGCCGACGCGCTCCACCGGCGTCACCAGGACATAGCGATCCTCGTCGCGGCGCAGGATCGAGGCAAACAGCTTGACGAGCTCGATCCGTCCGATCGGGCTCTTCATGTAGTGCCAGCTGCCATCGGCTGCGATGCGCATGTCGATATCCCCGCAGAAGGGAGGATTCCACAGATGCACGGGACGGGCGCCAGCTTGCTTGCCGGCCTCCTTGATGGCTTTGGTCAATCCGGCCAGATCGGTCTGGGCCATATTCGAAATCACTCGGTGATAAAACGGACGTGAAAACGGCAGAGAAACTCTCGCTCCTGCCTTAGTTGCTCTCTAGTATCCTGCGATACAAGGGAATCGTGCAAGCTTCCCATTCTTAAGCGCCGCCGCCCGGCGCCCTTCCTGCGAGGCATGATGACGGCCGATACTGCCACCAATCTCGACGAAGCCATCATCCGTTCGGCGGAAACCACCGCTGATCTCATCAGGCAGGCCCGCGAAGCGGTGCATGGCGTGATCTTCGGCCAGGAGGCCGTGGTCGATGGCGCCCTGATCACCTTGCTGTCCGGTGGCCACGGTCTGCTCGTCGGCGTGCCCGGCCTTGCCAAGACCAAGCTGGTCGAGACGCTCGGTGTGGTGCTCGGGCTCGATGCCAAGCGCGTGCAATTCACGCCTGACCTGATGCCTTCCGACATCCTCGGCACCGAAGTGCTCGATGCCAGCGAGACCGGCAAGCGCAGTTTCCGTTTCGTGCGCGGGCCGGTTTTCGCGCAATTGCTGATGGCGGACGAAATCAACCGCGCCTCGCCGCGCACGCAGTCGGCCCTGTTGCAGGCCATGCAGGAATATCACATCACCGTGGCGGGCGAGCGCCATGACCTGCCCAAGCCCTTCCATGTCCTGGCAACCCAGAACCCGCTCGAGCAGGAAGGCACCTATCCCCTGCCGGAAGCCCAGCTCGACCGTTTCCTGATGCAGATCGACGTGCCCTATCCCGATCGCGAGGATGAGAAGCGCATTCTGCTCTTCACCACTGGCGTCGAGGAGAGCCCCGCGCGGCCTGCCATGAGTTTCGAGGATCTTCTGAGCGCGCAACGCCTGGTCCGGCGGCTGCCGGTTGGCGAATCGGTGGTGGAAGCGATCCTCACGCTGGTGCGCTCAGCCCGTCCTGGCGAGACCCCCGACCTTGCCGGCAAGATCGCCTGGGGACCGGGGCCGCGCGCCAGCCAGGCCCTGATGCTCGCGGTGCGGGCGCGGGCTCTGGTGCAGGGCCGGTTCTCGCCCTCGATCGACGATGTGGTTGCCCTCGCCGAACCGGTGCTCAAGCACCGCATGGCCCTCAGCTTCGCTGCCCGGGCCGATGGTGAAAGCATTGAGGGCGTGATCGGGCGCCTCGCGCGCAAATTGGGCTGAGCCGGATGGTGGTTTCCACGCGGCTGATCGACGAGCACAAGGCGGTCAGATCCGCTGGCCTGCAGCAGGCTGCGCTCGATCTGGCCGAAGCCATGCCCAGACTTGCCTTGGAGGCACGCCGCGTGGCGGCGACGGCGCTGCACGGCCTGCATGGCCGCCGCCGTGCCGGGCAGGGCGAGAATTTCTGGCAGTTCCGCCACTTTGCTCCGGGAGAGGCCGCCGCCAATGTCGACTGGCGCCGTTCGGCGCGCGGCGACGAACTCTATGTGCGCGAACATGAATGGGACGCGGCCCAGACCCTGTGGCTGTGGGTCGATCGTTCGATCTCGATGAATCTCGCTTCCAGCCTGGCGCAGACCTCCAAGCTCGAACGGGCCTTGGTGCTGTGTCTGGCTTTTGCCGACCTCTTGGTGCAGGGGGGGGAGCGCGTCGGCCTGATCGGCCTGGCCCGGCCGACCTCGCAGCGGGCGATCATCGAAAAATTTGCCCTCGCCTTGATGACGGCGGCTCTGCCCGCTAGGGCGGAGCGCAGCGGCCTGCCCGAGCGTATCGCGCTCGGCCCCCGCAGCGAAGCCATCCTGATCGGCGATTTTCTCGACGAGCCGGAGGTGACGGCCGGCACCATCGCCGCCTTGGCGGCGCGCGGTGCGCGCGGCCATCTCCTGGTCATCGCCGACCCCATCGAGGAGACCTTCCCCTTCGCCGGCCGCACCGAGCTCATCGATCCCGAAACCGGAGCCAAGTTCCAGGCCCCGCGTGCGCAGGATATCCGCCAGGCCTATGAGGATCGGCTTTCGGCCCATCGCGATGCCCTGCGGGCGATCACGCACCGCTATGGCTGGAGCATGACTCTGCACCGCACCGACAAGCCGGCTTCCCAAGCCGTGCTCGCCCTGCATCCGCTGCTGCAGCAGGGAGAGGGTGTGTGATGGTGGCGATCGAGAGGCTTGATCGATGCTAGGTTCGCTGGCTCTCGCATCACCCTGGATGCTGGCGGCGCTGGCCCTGCTGCCGGCGATCTGGCTTCTGCTGCGCCTGGTGCCGCCGCGGCCGCAGCGCATCGACTTTCCACCGTTGCGCCTGCTCTACGGCCTGTTGCCACGCGGACGCGTGGCAGCACGCTCCCCCTGGTGGCTGACGGCTCTGCGTCTGGCGCTCGCCGCCTTGGTAATTGCCATGCTGGCCGTGCCGACGCTTCGGCCTTTCAATCAGGCCGGGCCGACGCGTGCGGCGCCGCTCTTGTTCCTTATCGACAATGGCTGGGGTTCCGCAGCGACCTGGGCAAAGCGCCAGGAAGTGATCCAGGCCACGCTTGCAGCAGCCGATCAGGATCGCCGCCCGGTGGCGATCGCGGCCCTGGCCGAACCGCTCACGGATCTCTCGCTCAGCCCCGCCGCGAGCCTCGGTCCTCGCCTTGCGGCGCTGGCTCCCCAGCCCTGGCAGGCCAGTCGCGGTGCCTATGCGCCCGCCATCGCTTCCTTCCTGCGCGCCGCGCCAGAGACCGAGATCGTCTGGTTCTCCGATGGTCTGGCTGATGACGGCGACGACGTCTTTCTCGCCACTCTGTCGGAAGCCGGCAAGCAGGGGCGCGTGACGGTCTATCGTGACGATGCCCGCAGCTCCCTGGCGCTCGCCGGCGCGTCCAATTCGCCAAGCGGCATCTCGGTGCGCGTCCTGCGCATGAGCAAGCTCGACCGCACCTTGTCCGGCACGGTCAGGGCACTCGACCTCAAGAACCTGCCGGTCGGCCAGGCCGATTTCAACTTCCCGGCGGGCGCGGCCGAGACGACGGCCCAGCTCGACTTGCCTGTGGACATCCGCAACGATGTGGCGCGGCTCGAAATCGTCGGCGATGCCTCGGCCGGCGCGGCGCAACTGCTCGACCGCACCTGGCGCCGCCGCATGGTCGGCATCGTCTCGGGGCAGGACAAGGATGTCAGCCAGCCCCTGCTCTCGGCGAACTACTACCTCACGCGAGCGCTCGAACCCTATGCCGATGTGAGGACCGCCGAGGGAACGTCTCCGGCCGAGGCGATCGGCCGCTTTCTCGACGACAAGCTGCCGGTGTTGATGCTGGCCGATGTCGGCAATCTCGGCGATGCGGAAGCCAAGCTTTCCGCCTGGATCGAGAATGGCGGTGTTCTGGTACGCTTCGCCGGTTCGCGTCTTGCCGCCGCCGAAAATACGCTGCTGCCGGTGAAGTTGCGCCAGGGCGGGCGCACGCTGGGCGGGACGCTCTCCTGGGAGAAGCCGCAAAAGCTCGGCAGTTTCGACGCCAACT
This sequence comes from Labrys sp. KB_33_2, assembly GCF_052114505.1. Classification (NCBI taxonomy): domain Bacteria; kingdom Pseudomonadati; phylum Pseudomonadota; class Alphaproteobacteria; order Hyphomicrobiales; family Xanthobacteraceae; genus Labrys; species Labrys sp. KB_33_2. Next base: position 596,599 of record NZ_JBFREW010000001.1, read on the forward strand.
CTCCCTTCGCCGGCCTGGCCTTGCCGGATGACGTCAGCGTCAAGCGCCAATTGCTGGCCGAGCCCGATATCGATCTGCCCGGCCGGACCTGGGCCGCCTTGGCCGACGGCACGCCGTTGGTCACTGCCGAGAAACGGGGCAATGGCGTCGTTGTGCTCTTTCACGTGACGGCGGACACTACCTGGTCCAATCTTGTCTTGTCGGGGACCTTCGTGGAGATGCTGCGCAAGGTGGTGGGGCTGGCCAAATCTGCGCCGGTTGCGGGCGCATCCGCAACGCCGGCGGGCGCTGCGGCACCGGTCTATGCGGCGCCGAGCCGGACGCTCGACGGGCTGGGGGCCTTCCAGGTCCCGCCGGCGACCGCCCAGCCCGTGCGGGTGGACCAGCCCGGCATCGGCCGACCCGATCATCCGCCCGGTTTCTATGGGCCGCCCGATGGTCTGGTGGCCGTCAATGCATTGGCAGCCAATGCCGTGTTGAAACCCCTGGACTACAAGGCGCTGAATGCCTCCCTGGCCGATTATACGGTTGCCAAGCCGGTCGCCCTTGGGCCCGTCCTGCTGCTGGTCGCCTTGGCGCTGCTGCTGGCCGATGCATTGATCGTCTTCTTCATGGCGGGCGGCTGGACGCGCCTTGCCCGCGCCGGCGCTGGTTCGGCGGCTTTGGTTGTGTTGGCTCTGACCTTGCTCGCGCCGCCGGACGCCCAGGCGCAGAGCCGTCCCTTCGACGCGGCACTGAAGACGCGCCTTGCCTATATCGTGACCGGCGACAAGGAGACGGATGAAACCAGCCTCGCCGGCCTCAAGGGCCTGACCGCCTATATCGCCGAGCGCACGGCGTTGGAGCCGGGGCCGCCCGATGGTATCGATCCAGCCAAGGACGAACTTGCCTTCTATCCTCTGATCTACTGGCCGATCGTGCCGGGCAAGGAACCTCCGCCGCCGGCGGTGATGGCGCGTATCGACGCGTTCATGAAATCGGGCGGCACCGTCATTTTCGATACGCGCGACGCGGTACAACAGGATGCCGGCGGGGCAGCGACGCCGGCCGGCGAAACGCTCAAGCGCCTGCTCTCGGGGCTCGACATTCCCGAACTCGAGCCCATCCCGGCCAAGCACGTGCTGACCAAGACCTTCTACCTGCTCGATAAATTCGTCGGGCGCTATGACAATGGCGAGACCTGGGTGCAGGCCACCGCGCCGACGTCGGAGGACAGCGACAAGCCGGTGCTGGGGGGAGACGGCGTATCGCCCCTGATCATCACCTCCAACGATCTGGCTGGGGCCTGGGCCGTGGATGCCCAGATGAACCCGCTCTTTCCTGTTTCCACCGGGCTGGAGCGCCAGCGTGAGCTGGCCTATCGCGCCGGCGTGAACATGGTGATGTATGCGCTGACCGGCAATTACAAGGCGGATCAGGTGCATGTGCAGGATCTGCTGGAGAGGCTCGGACGCTGATGAGCGATTTCTCCCTCCAATTCCTGCCTCTGCTGCCCTGGCCTGTCGTCATCGGACTGGCCGTGCTGGCTGCTGCCGTCGCGGGGCTGTGCCTGCTGGCGCGGTTGCGCGGGGCCTGGCTGCGCACGCTGGTGCTGGGCCTGTTCGTCCTTGCTCTGACCGGGCCCATTCTGACGCGCGAGCAGCGCGCCGTGCTGCCCAATGTGGTGGCGCTGGTGGTCGACCGCTCCGCGTCCCAGTCGCTGGACGAAAGGACGCGGCAGACGGACGAGGCGCGCGACGCGCTGAGCCGGCAGATCAAGGCGTTGGGCAATACCGAGCTGCGCGTGGTCGAAGCGGGCGGCGGCGTCAACTCCGGCGCTGACGGCACCCAGCTTTTCGCTCCCTTGGCCACCGCCTTGTCCGACGTGCCGCCCGACCGGGTCGGCGGCGCCATCCTGCTGACGGACGGCGTGGTCCACGACGTGCCGGCACGGGCGGCAGCCCTCGGCTTCAAGGCGCCGCTCCATGCCTTGATCACGGGCCGCGAGGATGAACGCGACCGCCAGATCACCCTGGTCGAGGCGCCACGTTTCGGCCTGGTGAAGCAGGCCACCACCATCCGCTTCCGGGTCATCGATCGCGGCCCGAACATGCCGTCGACGGCGGCAGTGATCCTGCGCCGTGATGGCGAGGAGATCGCGCGCACCACCGTACCGGTCGGCGAATTGTCCTCGCTGCAGGTGCCGATCGAGCATGCCGGCGTGAACGTGGTCGAGCTCGAGGCCGAAACCGTGCCGGGCGAGCTCTCGCCCGTGAACAACCGGGCCGTGCTGCAGATCGAGGGCATCCGCGAGAAGATGCGCGTCCTGCTGGTGTCGGGGGAACCCAATGCAGGCGAGCGCACCTGGCGCAACCTGCTTAAGGCCGACGCTAATGTCGAACTCGTGCACTTCACCATTCTCCGGCCACCGCAAAAGGGTGATGGCACCCCGATCAACGAGCTCTCCCTGATCCAGTTCCCGACCCATCGTCTGTTCGACGAGGAGATCAGCCGCTTCGACCTGATCATCTTCGACCGTTATGCTCAGGAGGGCCTGCTGCCGGCCGCCTATTTCGACAACATGACGGAATTCGTGCGCAATGGCGGCGCCATTCTGCTCGCGTCGGGCGCCGATTACGCCTCAGAGAACAGTCTGTGGGGCACCGGCCTGGCAGAGATCCTGCCGGCCGCGCCTTCAGGCAATGTGCTCTATCAGCCTTATCGGCCCGAGATCAGCCCGCTCGGCAAACGCCATCCGGTGACGCGGGACCTGCCGGGCGGCAATGCCAATCCGCCGGCCTGGGGCCAATGGTTCACCACGGTGGAGACCAAGCTGCGCGAGGGCAGCGCTGTGATGACCGGCGCACAGGGCGATCCGCTACTCGTGCTGGCTCATCAGGGCAAGGGGAGGGTGGCCTTGCTGCTGTCGGACCATGCCTGGCTGTGGGCGCGCGGCTATGAGGGCGGCGGTCCCCATGTCGATCTGCTGCGGCGCCTGTCGCACTGGCTCTTGAAGGAGCCGGATCTCGACGAGGAAGCGTTGCGTGCACGGGCTGTTGGCCGCGATATCACCATCGAGCGCCAGACCATGGCGGAGACGGCGGCGCCTGTCGAACTGACTGGCCCGAACGGCGAAAAGGTCCGGCTCGCCCTCAAAGCGGAGAAGCCCGGCCTGTGGAGCGCGGTCTATTCCACCGACGTGATGGGGCTGTGGCGAGCCCAGGACGGCGCCTTGCAGGCGATCACCAATGTCGGCCCCGCCAATCCACGCGAATTCCAGGATCTGCTCTCCACGCCTGACAGGCTGAAGGGCCTGGTTGGCGAGACCGGCGGCAGCGTGGAACGTCTCGCCACCGCGTCCGGCCTGTCGATCCCGGCGGTCCGCGCAGTCGGTGCCGGCTCCGCCTACGGTGGCAGTGGCTGGATCGGCCTCAAGCGCAGCGAAGCATCGGTGGTGCAGGGTATCGACACCATCCCACTCTTCGCAGGGCTGCTGGGCCTCGCCTTGCTGCTCGGCGGCGTCACGCTGCTCTGGGCCCGGGAAGGCCGGTGATTCCAAAGCGCTGATGCTGCTCGATGGGCAGGATTTAGCGCCTGCCGCACGCGACGTTGCGATTCGACTCTTGAGCCGTGAGGCCCTAAATTGCAAATGCAGGTTTCCGATCGGGCCTGCCTCAACGGAATGGGCCGAGGATACGAGAATGCGTAGCGACGAGATCCGGCCAGGGACGCTGGCCAAGCGCCATGCAGACCGACGGTCGCAGATGTCGCTGGGGTTCCGGCGCGAAAGTTTTACTTTGCCGCGCGAGGAAGCACGCGCCAAGGCGCGTGATCTGTTTACTCGCTACCCCAAGGCAGCCTATATGACCGAGATCGAATACTGGGAAGAACTGCCAGACGGGCAGATCTTCGTCACCATGCGCCATTTGCCGACCGCCGATTGAGAAGGGCGGCTTTCGCGGCAGGGGCCAATTGATTTTCGTCGACGTCGCTGGCAGAGTGACATCATGTTCAGGTTCTATCGATCGAACTCGCTGCTGATCTCGTCCGACCCCCCGGGGCCGGGTTGCAGTCGCATGCGCTGAACTCTCTCCGCCATCGCGTTTCAACCAGGGCCCCGCCATCCGGCAGGGCCTTTTCGTTTGCGCCTGCCGCTGCGCGCCGCCAGCATCAGGAGGCAACATTGCTGGATATCGCTTTCATTCGTAACAACGCCGCCGCCGTCGCGGCGGCGGCCCACGCCAAGGGCATGACCGTGGATCTGGATCAGATTCTGGCCCTCGACGCTGCGCTGCGTCGCGACAAGACACGGCTTGAAACCCTGCGGGCGGAACGAAATCGGATCGCGGCCGAGTTCCTCACGGCTGCCGAGCCCTTGCGTGCCGCCAGTGCCGAACATTCCCGGGCGATCGCCGGCGAGCTTTCCGCCCTCCAGGGCCGTGTGACGGAGATGGAGCAGGCTCTGCGCGAGCTCTTGCTGACGGTTCCCAACCTGCCGTGGCAGGGGGCGCCGATAGGGCCGGATGAAAAGAGCAATCAGGTGGTGCGTGTCGTTGGCGATCGGCCCGATTTTGCCTTCACGCCGCTCGATCATGTTGCCATTGCCGACAGGCGTGGCTGGATCGATCCGCCTCGGATCGCCAAGGTTGCGGGGGCTCGAAGCTATGTGCTGAAGGGGCGCCTTGCCCTGCTGGAGCAGGCTCTGCTGTTCGACACCTCCCGCCGGCTCGCCCAAGAGGGGTTCCAACCCATCTCCGTCCCGGCTTTGGTTCGTGGGGACGCCTTCGTCAATACCGGCCATTTCCCCTTCGCCAGGGAGGATACGTTCGAACTCCCGCGCGACGGAGCCTATCTCGCCGGCACGGCCGAGATCGCCCTGACCGGCCTGCATGGCGGCGAGATCATCGAGGAGCGCGATTTACCCCTGCTCTATGCGGGTTTTTCTCCCTGCTTCCGCCGCGAAGCCGGCAGCGGAGGACGCGACGTGCGCGGCCTGCTCAGGGTCCACCAGTTCTACAAGGTGGAGCAATATGTGATCTGCCGCGACGATCCCGAGGAGACCGCATATTGGCACGCCCGGCTGCTCGCCAATGCCGAGAACATCCTGCGGGATCTGGGTCTGCCCTATCGGGTCGTCGAATGCTCCACTGGAGACATGGGCCCCGGCAAGGTGCGAATGAACGACATCGAAACCTGGGTGCCGAGCCTCACATGCTACCGGGAAACCCATAGCTGCTCCAGCCTGCATGAATGGCAGGCGCGGCGTGCCAATATCCGCTGGCGCGACCGGAAGGGACGGGTTCGCTTCTGCCACACGCTGAACAACACCGCGATTGCGACACCGCGCATCCTGGTGCCCTTGATCGAGAACCACCAGACGCCACAGGGGCGGGTTCGCGTCCCTTCATTCCTGCAAAATTATCTAGGCGGGGAGGATTTTCTGTGATGGAGGCATGGCGTGATCGGCGTGGGCTCGGTTACAGCCGGTCCAGCAGGGCAGGCAGTTCCGCCAGGAAGGCATCGCGCGCCTGGAGGCCGGCTCGGATATCGCCTTTGCCGGCCAGTTGCACCTGGCGCACGAAGGCTACGTTGCGTCCGTTCCTGTTGGCCCAGCCGACGAACCAGCCATAGGCATGATCGAGGTCGAGCTTGCCGTCGGAGCGCCGGGGCGCGCCGGAACCGGTCTTGCCATGAACTTCCCAGCCATTGGGCAGTGGCGCCAGTTCCAGGATGCGGGTGGTCATGTCATAGGCTCGGTTCGAGACCGGCAGTTGGTGGCGCACCATCCGCTCCAGGAACCGGAGCTGCTGGAGCGGCGTGATCTTCAGGGACGAGCTCAACCAGGCATGGGTGAGGCCGTTCTGCTTGCCCGGATCGCCCGCGACGTCCTGGTTGCCATAATCGAATTCGGCGACGTAGCGCTTGAATCGCAGCTTGCCGAGGCTGCGCGTGACCTGTTGCGAGTACCAGACCACCGAATTCTTCATCCAGCTCGTGGGGTCGGTGCTGGTACGCCATTCCGGCACCCAATCGGCATAGCCTTCGCGAAAGGGCAGGGCCGGCACATGCTCGTTCTTCAACAGGCCCGAATCATAGCCCATCAGGCTGATGGCAATCTTGAAGGTCGAGGCTGGCGTAATCGGCTGGTCGCAACTGCCTTCCTGAGTGAGCAGCTTGCCGGTTGCCACATCGGCCAGCAGCGTGCAGGCGCTCGCGACCGCAGCTCCCGAGGGCTGAGCCAGGGCGTTGCCCGTTCCGGTCGAGATCGTCAAAAAGACGGCGGCGGCAAAAGCCTCCAGAGCGGTCGTCGGGCGGGGCATGCAGCAGGGTCTCCGGGATCGACGCGCATCTGTCAGAGACATTGTGGCCCGATCTTGTCGATGGCAGCAACAGGCTGCGCTGCACGAGAGCAAAGTGCGGTTTCTCCGAACCCACTTTGCTCTAACTCACCATTTCGACGCGACTTTGCGATTTGAGGCGATTCCGTCAAATCGCAAAACGCTTTGGTTTAGAAGCAGGCTGCGGACCTTTCCGGGAAATTCCGCTTAGCGGGTCAAGGCCATTTCACCGTGGGTGGCATCGAGGACAGGATAGAGGAAACATTGCCGCCGGTCTTGAGGCCGAACAGCGTACCGCGGTCATAGAGCAGGTTGAATTCGACGTAACGCCCGCGGCGCACCAGTTGCTCGTCGCGTTCCGCCTCTGTCCAGGGCTTGTCGAAATTGCGCGTGACGATCTCCGGATAGATGGCGGCGAAGGCGGTGCCCACCGCCTGGGTGAAGGCGAAATCGGCCTGCCAGTCGCCGCTGGCCAGCCCATCATAGAAAATGCCGCCGATGCCGCGCGACTCATTGCGATGCTTGAGGAAGAAATAGTCGTCGCACCATTTCTTGTATCGGGCATAGTCCGCCACGGGATGGGCCTCGCAAGCCCGGCGCAGGGCGGCGTGGAAATCCTGGGTGTCCGGGTCTTCCTGCGTGCGGCGCCTGTCGAGCATCGGCGTCAGGTCCGCGCCGCCGCCGAACCAGGCCTTGGTAGTCACCACGAAGCGGGTGTTCATGTGCACCGTCGGCACGTGGGGGTTCCAGGGATGGGCGATCAGGGAGATGCCGGAGGCCCAAAACCGCGGATCTTCGGCGGCACCGGGGATCTCGGTGCGGAATTCGGGCGAGAATTCGCCATGGACGGTCGAGCAATGCACGCCCACCTTCTCGAACACCCTGCCATGCATCATCGCCATCACGCCGCCGCCGCCGGGGCGGCCCGTGTGGTCGGTGCGTTGCCAGGGCGTGCGTTTGAAGTGTCCCGCTGTGGTGCCGGCCGGCGCTCGGGCCTGCGGCAACGCTTCCTCGATGGCCTCGAAGGCGGTGCAGATCTGATCGCGCAGCGATTCGAACCAGACACGGGCCTCGGCCTGATGGGCGGCGATCTCGGCGTAAAGTGGGGCGGAAGCGGGCTTTGTCATGCTGCCTCTATAGTCCGTTTCTACCAGCAGGCAATTGCGCAGGATCAATGACGGCCGGAGGAAGGCCGGTGTTCGATCAAGCAGAATCTGCCGGGGAAGGGAAGCCATCGGTCTGGCGCAGGGCCTCGCCGAGCACCATGGCGGCGGCGACAGCCACGTTCAGCGAACGCAACCCCGGACGCATCGGCACGATCACCCGCGCGTCGGCTGCAGCATGAACCATATCGGGCACGCCGGCCGATTCCCTGCCGACCATCAGGATGTCGTCCGGTTGAAAGACATGGTTGGTATGAGGCACCGCGCCCCTGGTCGTCAGCAACACCAGCCTTTGTTTGTTCGCGGCTCGCCATGCCTCGAAGGCCGGAAAGGAAATGTGGCGGTCTATGGCGAGGCGGTCGAGATAGTCCATGCCGGCCCGGCGGAAGGCCCGGTCCGAGACGGGAAAGGCCGCCGGCTCGATGATGGCCGCCTTTACCCCGAGGCAGGCGCATAGGCGCAGCATGGTGCCGGCGTTCTGGGGGATGTCGGGCTGGAAGAGGGCGAGAGTGAGGGGCATTCGGGTTTTCGTGGCGGAAAGCGAAGAGTGCCTTCATAGGACACCTGCCCGGTATCGGGCATGGAGAATCTGCATGATTGGCGTTGATGTCATGCGACATAGCGCCATTTGCGGGCTGCACGATCTAGACAACTTCGCAACAGAGTGGCATGAGCCCCTTGATAAGGTTTGCCCCAGTTTCGCCGCGATCCGGTTTTGCGCGGCTGGGGTGGCCGAGATTTGGCAGAGTTGGATGGTGCGGGACTGATGCGTCCGGTTCCTCCATCATCCCGGCGGTGGCCGGGATGCGACGTATGAGAAGGATCGATCCGTGTCAGTCACGAACGAACACGCCGCAGAGCCCACTCGTCGCGATTTCATTTACATTGCCACCGGCGCGGTCGGTGCTGTGGGTGTCGCTGGCGCAGCTTGGCCTTTCATCAGCCAGATGAATCCGGACAAGGCAACCATCGCGGCGGGCGTGCCGGTCGAGGTTGACCTGACCCCGATTCCCGAGGGGCAGTCGGTGAAGATCTTCTGGCGCGGCAAGCCGATCTTCGTTCGTCACCGCACCAAGGCTGAAATTGCTGCGGCCGAGGACGTCAAGCTGGGGGATCTGAAGGACCCTCAGGCCGATGCGGACCGGGTCAAGAAAGATCAGGCGCAATGGCTCGTCGTGGTCGGAATCTGCACGCATCTGGGCTGCATCCCGTTGGTCAACGAGGGGGCCTATCATGGCTGGTTCTGCCCCTGCCATGGTTCGGTCTACGATACCTCGGGACGCATCCGTCAGGGTCCGGCTCCGCTCAACCTGGAAGTTCCGCCCTATAATTTCGAGAGCCCGACCAAGATTATGATCGGCGCCGAATCGAACGCACAAGCTTAAGGTCACAATTCATGAGCGGAACCTCGACCTGGACTCCGAAATCCGGCCTTGGACGGTGGTTCGAGAGCCGCCTGCCGATCGGCGGGCTCGTCCACTCCTCGTTCATCGCCTATCCCACGCCGCGTAACCTCAATTATATGTGGACCTTCGGCGCCATCCTCTCCTTCATGCTGGGTGCGCAGATCCTCACGGGCGTGGTGCTGGCGATGCACTACGTCTCCGATTCGAGCCTGGCCTTCACCTCGGTGGACTTGATCCGTCGCGACGTGAACTGGGGTTGGCTAATCCAGAAGCTGCACGCCAACGGCGCCTCGATGTTCTTCATCGCCGTCTATCTCCACATTGCCCGCGGCATGTATTATGGCTCCTATAAGGGCCCCCGCGAGGTGCTGTGGCTGCTCGGTGTCGTCATCTTCCTCTTGATGATGGCGACCGGCTTCATGGGCTATGTGCTGCCCTGGGGCCAGATGTCGGGCTGGGGTGCTACCGTCATCACCAACCTGTTCTCCGCCATTCCCGTGTTCGGCAAGTCGATCGTGACCTGGCTGTGGGGCGGGTATTCGGTGGGCAATCCGACCCTGAATCGCTTCTTCTCGCTGCATTATCTGCTGCCGTTCATGATCGCCGGCGTCGTCGTGCTGCATATCTGGGCGCTGCATGTGGTCGGCCAGAACAATCCGACCGGCGTCGACATCAAGTCAGACAAGGACTCGGTACCCTTCACGCCGTATGCGACGCTGAAGGATGCCTTCGGCATCGCCTGCTTCCTCGTCTTCTTCATGTATTTCGTGTTCTACATGCCGGACTATCTGGGTGATCCGGAGAACTACATCACCTTCGATCCCGGCAAGACGCCCGCGCATATCGTGCCCGAATGGTACTTCCTGCCCTTCTACGCGATCCTGCGTTCCATCCCGGACAAGCTGCTGGGCGTCATCATGATGTTCGCCGCGATCGTCATGCTGGCGCTGCTGCCCTGGCTCGACACATCGAAGGTGCGCTCGGCGGTCTATCGTCCGGTGTTTCGCTGGGTGTTCTTCATCTTCGTGGCTATTTGCATCGGCCTCGGATGGATCGGCTCGCAGCCGCCGGAAGGCTCGAAGGTACTGATCGGCCAGATTCTGACCGCGCTGTACTTCTCCTACTTCCTCATCGCCCTGCCATTGCTGGGGTTGTTTGAGCAGACCAAGCCGGTTCCCGCTTCGATCGCCGATGCCATTCTGGCGAAAACGGGCGGCATCCCCCTGCCGGCCGCAAACACCGCCGAATCGCAAAGCAAGGGCTGAGGGGCGAACGAGATGATTGAGATGTTCAAACCTTCACGTGTGGCCGGCCTGGCTGTCGCCCTGGCCACCCTGTTCGGCGCTGCCGGTCTGTCCCAGCCCGCCTGGGCGGAGGGCGGCGAGCAGCCGACCCGCCAGCAGTGGAGCTTCGCGGGTCCATTCGGTCGCTATGATCAGGGTCAGCTGCAGCGTGGCTTCAAGGTCTATCGCGAAGTCTGCTCGGCCTGCCACAGCCTGCATCGCGTTGCCTTCCGCACCCTGTCCGATCCCGGCGGCCCCGGCTTCACCGAGGGGCAGGTGAAGGCGCTTGCTGCCGAATACACCGTCATGGACGCGCCCAACGACAAGGGCGAGGTCCTCGAGCGCAAGGGCCGTCCGGCGGATTATTTCCCGCTGGTCTATCCGAACGATCAGGCTGCCGCCGTCGCCAACAATGGCGCGGTGCCGCCGGACATGTCGCTGCTCGCCAAGGCGCGTGGCGTGAAGTCCGGCTTCCCCGGCTTCGTCTTCGACATCTTCACCCAGTACCAGGAGCAGGGGCCGGACTATATCCATGCCCTGATTACCGACGGCTATCTGAAGGACGATGAGAAGCCACCCGAGGGTGTCACCGTTCCGCCGAACGGGCATTACAACAAGATCTTCGGTGCTTCGATCGGCATGGCCAAGCCGTTGGCCGATGGGCAGGTTGAATATACGGACGGCACGCCGCAGACGGTGGATCAGTATACCCACGATGTCGCGGCCTTCCTGGCCTGGGCCGCCGATCCCTCGCTTGAAAAGCGCAAGCAGACCGGTTTCGTGGTCATCATCTTCCTGATCGTGCTGGCCGGCCTGCTCTATTACACCAAGAAGAAGATTTGGGCCGACGCTCATTGAGGGCTTCGATCGAGACTTGATTGACGAAGGCCGGGGATCGACGATCCCCGGCCTTCATATTTTAATCGGCCGTCTGTGAAGGGGAATGCGGGCCTTTCTGCGCCAGCCCGGCCTCGACTCTTGGGCAAGGGCGTGGTCTTTTTCGGCATCGAATCCGCGGAAGGCAGACTATGACCGCCAAGACAGAACTCTCGGGCTCGACGGCCCGCATCCTCAAGGACGCGATCCGCACCATTCCGGACTATCCCAAGCCGGGAGTGGCGTTCCGCGATATCACCACCTTGCTGGGGGACGCCTGGGCCTTCCGGCGTGCGGTCGACGAACTGGTCCAGCCTTGGGCGGGTGCCAAGATCGACAAGGTTGCCGGGATCGAGGCGCGTGGCTTCATCCTGGGAGGGGCTCTGGCCCATCAGCTTTCGTCCGGCTTCGTGCCTGTGCGTAAGAAAGGCAAGCTGCCGCACGAAACCGTGCGCATCGCCTATTCCCTGGAATACGGCCTCGACGAAATGGAGGTCCACAAGGATGCGGTGAAGCCGGGCGAACGGGTCCTTGTCGTGGACGATCTCATTGCCACCGGCGGTACAGCGGAAGCGGCGGTCAAGCTGTTGCGTGAAATCGGTGCCGATGTCCTGGCGGCGGTCTTCATCATCGACCTGCCGGACCTGAAGGGGGCCGACAAGATCCGGGCGCTCGGCGTGCCGGTCCACACACTGGTATCTTTCGAGGGGCATTGAACGGGGGGCGTCTCTTGGAGCGCGGACATCACAGCCCCATGAAGTCATGGGGCGATATCCGCTCTTCTTTCCATGAACGCCGTGTTTCCAAGAGCGGACTGGAAGTCCGCGCTCCAGGCACAACTGGCACAAGGCATATCGCGCTTCTTGCATTTCGCCCCCGATACGTCTATGAGAACGCCGTTCCGCGACCAGACACCCCTGGAGGCAATGCGGGACGACCGAACCGGCCGCGCCAGCGGCCTTTTTCTTTGAACAACCTAGGAATACACAATGTCCGTGAAGCAGATTTCCGCCACGGCTCGCACGCAAGTGGGCAAGGGGGCCGCGCGTGCCGTTCGTCGTGAAGGCAAGGTGCCGGCCGTGATCTACGGCTCCGGCAAGCCCCCCGTTTCCATCGCGCTCGATGCCAAGGAAACCAACCGGCTGGTTTATGCCGGCCACTTCCTCACCACCGTGTTCGAGATCGAGGTGGATGGCAGCAAGACCCGCGCTATTCCGCGCGACTATGCTCTCGACCCGGTGAAGGACACCGTCGAGCATGTCGACTTCCTGCGCATCGATGCCGGCTCGCGTCTGCGCGTCGACGTTCCCGTCCATGCCGTCAACGCCGCCACCTCGGTGGGTGTGAAGCGTGGCGGTTCCGTCAATATCGTGACGCATTCGCTCTCGGTTCTGGCCCCGGCCGACAAGATCCCCGATTCGATCGATGTCGACGTTGCCGCTCTCGACATCAACGATTCGATCCACCTCTCGCAGATCAAGCTGCCGGAAGGCGTTTCCTACGCCGGCCAGGACGATGCGACGCTGGTTTCGATCCTGCCGCCGGCCGGTGAAGAGGCTGCTCCCGAAGCCGAAGTGGCTGCCGAGCCTGCCGACGCCGCCAAGAAGTAATCCGGCTTCGAATATTGCTGCGATGGCCGGGCTCGTCCCGGCCATTCGCACAAGAGCGTTTGGCGATTCGACGGAGTCACCCAGAACCGCAAAGACGCTCTAGCCAATCCGCTGGATTGGCTTGGAAACAAGGAGCTAGAGCAAGAGAGCGTATCCGCTTAAACGCGCTTTGCTCTAGTGGGGGCCACCATGCGTCTTTTTGTCGGGCTCGGTAATCCGGGCGCCAAATATGCCGGCAATCGTCACAATATCGGTTTCCTCGTCATCGACGAGATGGCGCGGCGCCACCGTTTCGCGCCCTGGCGCGCTCGCTTCCAGGGCCAGATCAGCGAAGGCAGCATTGGCGGCGAGCGTGTCATGCTGCTCAAGCCCCAGACTTATATGAACGAAAGCGGGCAGTCGGTTGGCGAGGCCATGCGCTTCTTCAAGATCGGTCTTACCGATCTCACCGTCTTTCACGACGAACTCGATCTGGCGCCCGCCAAGCTGCGCGTGAAGGTCGGCGGCGGCAATGCCGGTCATAATGGCTTGAGATCGATCACCGCCCATTGCGGCAACGACTATCGCCGCGCTCGGCTCGGCATCGGTCATCCCGGTGACAAGGCGCTGGTGCATCATTTCGTGCTCAGTGACTTCGCCAAGGCGGAGTGGTCCTGGGTCGAGGATCTGTGCTCCGCCTGCGCAGACGCGGCACCGCTGCTGGCGAGCGGGGAGGAGGCGAGCTTCCAGAACAAGGTCCACCTGTTCATGGAGGCAAGGGGACACGGTGCGACCAAACCGGCTTCATCTGCATCATCCACGAAGGGGTGAAGCAGATGAAGCCGGCAAGTGTTTGAAGTCTTGCAGATCAAACGCGGTCTGCATTGGCTCGCAGGGGCTTGAAGAATCGGCTGGACGAGCCGTCCGGCTCGGCCGAGCCATTGACGTTGCGCTGCTTCCTATCTACCCAGCGCCTTAACGGATTTCGTCGGCGGCAAAAGCGCGCCGGCTACAAGATGAACGAGCGATCACCATGGGTTTCAAATGCGGAATTGTCGGCCTGCCCAATGTCGGCAAGTCGACCCTGTTCAATGCGCTGACGCAGACGGCGGCGGCACAGGCGGCCAACTATCCCTTCTGCACCATCGAACCCAATGTCGGTGACGTGGCGGTGCCGGACGAGCGCCTGGAGAAGCTCGCGGCCATTGCCAAGTCCGGTACCATCATTCCGACACGGCTGACCTTCGTGGACATTGCCGGCCTGGTGCGCGGCGCCTCCAAGGGTGAAGGGCTGGGCAACCAATTCCTCGGCAATATCCGCGAATGCGATGCCATCGCCCACGTGGTGCGCTGCTTCGAGGACGGCGACGTCACCCATGTCGAAGGCAAGATCGATCCGGTGGCCGATATCGAGACCATCGAGACCGAACTGATGATCGCCGACCTCGACAGCCTGGAGCGTCGCATGGTGGCGCTGGAGAAGAAGGCGCGCAGCGGCGACAAGGAGGCCAAGGAAAGCCTCGACCTGATCAACCGGGCGCTGGTGTTGCTGCGTGAGGGCAAGCCGGCTCGCCTGGTCGACGTCAAGCCGGAGGAACGCCGGGCCTTCGACATGCTGCAGCTTCTTACCGCCAAGCCGGTCCTCTATGTCTGCAATGTCGAGGAGGCCTCTGCCGACAAGGGCAATGGCCTGTCTGAAAAGGTGAAGAAGCGTGCTGCCGAGGAAGGCGCCAAGGCGGTAGTGGTATCGGCCAAGATCGAGAGTGAGATCGCCATCCTGCCGCCCGAGGAGCAGAAGGATTATCTCGACGCCATCGGCTTGAGCGAACCGGGTCTCAACCGCGTCATCCGCACCGGCTATGAACTGCTCGACCTCGTCACCTATTTCACGGTGGGGCCGAAGGAGGCACGGGCCTGGACCATCACCAAGGGCATGCGCGCCCCGCAAGCCGCCGGCGTGATCCACTCCGATTTCGAGAAGGGTTTCATCCGTTCCGAAACCATCGCCTATGCCGACTATGTCGCTCTCAACGGTGAGGCGGGCGCCAAGGAAGCCGGCAAGTTCCGGCTGGAAGGCAAGGATTATGTGGTCGTCGACGGCGATGTTCTGCATTTCCGCTTTGCGACTTGAGCGCAAATGGATTGCGCTCGGTTCGAAGATCTTGAAAGACCTTTGACACCTGGTCGATCCGGCGTAATTTAATATCAATACGTCAATTGGCAGCCTTCAATGAAGGGAGCCAATTGACAGAAGAAAATCGATTTATCTGTGTTATCATCGCGTGAGTGTTCGTTCGTGACAGGGGCGGGGGCCATGCAATCCAACGAACCGCCGCGCAAGATACCGGGTGAGCGGGCAACTATTCATGATGTTGCCCGGCTTGCGAATGTCTCGCCTGCCACCGTTTCCAAAGTGCTGCGCGGCCTCGGCGCAGTGAAGGCCGAGAGTGTCGCGCGTATTCATGCCGCCGTTCGGGAACTTGGCTTTCGGGTGGACCCGCTGGCTGCCAATCTGCGCCGGTCGCGCCGTTCGATCGTCGGGCTGATCGTCCCGGACTTCCGCAATCCGTTCTTCGGTTCCATGGTTGCCCATTTCGAGCGTCTGGCGGAGGGCAGCGGCTATCGTCTGGTGACCGTTTCCAGCGCCGAGAAGGCCGAGCGGGAGGCCGCCCAGACCGAGGCGCTGCTCGACTGGCGCGTCGCCGGCATGATCGTCGTGCCGACGGATGGGCGCCCGGCGGCGGAAGGCTCGCTGCTCGATCAGAAGGTCGCCACGGTCCTGCTCGATCGCGTCCCGGACGAGACCGGATTCGATCGCGTCAGCGTCAACAATATCGAGGCCAGTGCTGCAGTCATCCGCGAACTCGTGGCCCTGGGACACCGGCGCATCCTGCTCGGGCCCTCCTCTCTCGACCTCACCAATATGCGCGATCGCGTCAACGGCGCGATGGCAGCGGCACACCAGGCGGGCGTCGCCGATAATGTCGAAGTTCTACTGTGTGGTCCCGATGTCGCATCGGCCATGGAGGCCATGGCTGCACGTTTCGACAGGGGAGAGCTGCCGACGGCCGTCTTCGCGCTCTATAGCCCTGCTACGCTCGCGGCCCTGCGGGAAGTGGAGCGACGCGGCCTCGTCATGCCCAGGGATCTGTCGGTTGTGGGCTTCGACGACATCGAATGGATGCAGGTGACCCACCCGCCGATCGCCGCGGTGATACAGCCGGTGGAGGCGATCGCCGAAGTTGCCTGGGCCCAGCTCATGCAGCGCCTGGCGGAACCCGGCGAGGCGCCTCGGGCCGTCGAAGTGCCCTGTCAGCTCGATTTGCGGGGATCTGTTGCCGGCCCGCGAGCCTGAACACCCAATAGGCCGATCCAGCCTACTCCACCGCCTGAGCTTGCCCCGAAAGTTCGGCCTGCAGATGGGCGATCAGCCTGTCGATCGCCGCTTCCACCGGTCCGTCATTGCTGATGATGAGATCGGGGGCGAGGGTGTCCTCGCGATCGATCTTGCGAGCCAGGCGCGCCCGGATCATCTCTTCGCTTTCGCGGCCGCGGGCAGCCAGACGCTGGGCGATGATCTCGGCCGGTGCGGTGATCAGCACCACGCTGAGGCCGGCGAAGCGCTGGCGCGCCTCCGGCAGGCTGGAACGGGAGAGATTGCAGACGGCGTGGCGGCCCTCTTCGGTTGCCAGCCGCACCTCAAGGGGCAGGGCGTAGCTGAGGCCGTGGGCGCGCCAAGAGAGCGAAAAACCACCCTCGGCCTCCAATTCGGCAAAATGCTGCTCGGTCAGGGTCTCGTGATCTTCCGCCGAATTGCTTTCCCGCGTGATGACGCGCCGCGGGAAGATCAGGCCGGGATGGCCGGCGAAATGGGCACGGGCCGCGTCGATCAGCGTATCCTTGCCCGCGCCGCTCGGTCCGACGATGGCGATCAGTTTGCCGAACCGAGGTTTGGGCTGGATCAAAGCGGGTTCGTCGGTCATGCCGCGATCTTGCCCTCGTTCCAGACGCGGCGGATGATCGGCGTGGTGCTGGCGCCCGAGGCAACCTGGGTCACGCGCACCAGATCGGCCCGCCGTCCTTTTTCCAACCGACCGCGATCGTCGAGGCCCGTGGCGCGGGCCGGCGTATCGCTGACCATGCGCACGGCGGCCGGCAGATCGATCGCGGGCACCCGCTCAGGCAGCTGGAAGGCGGCCAGGAGCAGGCTGGCGGGCACATAGTCGGAGGAGAGGATGTCGAGCACACCCTGGCCGGCAAGGTCCGCCGCCGCGATGTTGCCGGAATGGGAGCCACCGCGCACGACGTTCGGCGCACCCATCATCACGCTGATACCGGCGGCGTGGGAGGCGAGGGCGGCCTCGAGCGTGGTCGGGAATTCGGCAATGGCCACGCCATCGGCCACGGCTTCGTCCACATGGGTCGCGCTCGCATCGTCGTGGCTGGCGAGCACGATGCCATGTTCGCGCGCCAATGCCACCAGATTGGTGCGGCTGTGCGCAGCAAAGCGGGCATGCCTGTCGAGCTTGGCCTTGATATAGCTCTCGACATCGGTCTCCCCGCGCGCACGGCGTGGAAAGTAGAAGCTCATCCAGGTTTCGAGATCGCGAAACTGGCGCTGGCCGGGCGTATGATCCATCAACGAGGCCAGATGAACGGGGTAGAGTTCCCGGAATGCCTGGAAGGCGGTGAGGACATCGTGCGTGGCGAGCTCGCAGCGAATATGGGTGCGATGCTCTACGCGCAGATGGCCGTGCTGGCGTGCCTCTTCCAGGGCCCCGGCCAGGGCCGTGCCCTCCTTGGAGATCGTGCCCTCCTCCGTCTCGGAGCCGAGGCGGATGGAATCGAACACGGTGGTGATGCCGGCGGCGGCGATCTGGGCGTCATAGGCCATCACGGCGCTGAGGGCATGCCAGCGCACCGAGGGGCGCGGCGAGTAATGAGCTTCCAGATGGTCGGTATGAAGTTCCACCAGCCCGGGCAGGATATGGTCTCCCGCCATGTCCAGGCCTTTTTCCGGCGCCTCTCCCTCGCCCATGTCCACGATGCGGCCCTTGTCGACCGCGATCCAGCCCTTGTCGATCACATGATCCGCCAGGACGAGGCGGGCGTTTGAGAGAACAAATTGCTCAAGATCAGGCATGATTGAAATGTCCGTTCAGGCGGCAAGTGAGGTTGCGGAAAACTGGGTGACGTCGACCACGCGGTCTGCGACTCGCTCGCGCACATCCTCATCATGAAAGATGCCGACAATTGCGACGCCATTTTGTTTCTTGGCGGTGATGAGCTCGACGACGACGGCCCGGTTGGCCGCATCGAGCGAGGCGGTTGGCTCGTCGAGGAGCAGGAGGGGCCGGTCGGATGCGAGGCCGCGCGCAATGTTGACACGCTGCTGCTCACCGCCCGAGAAGGTTGCAGGCGGCAGGCGCCACAGTCGTTCCGGCACGTTGAGCCGGTGGAGCAGGTCCTGGGCGCGCCCAATGGCCGCGTCCTCGGCCATGCCGGTTTCCCGCGCCGCCTCGGTGACGATGGCGAGGGCCGAGACACGCGGGATGACACGCAGGAACTGGCTGACATAGCCCATGGTGCGTCGGCGCAAAGCAAGGATACGCCGAGGTTCGGCTGTGGCGATATCCACGGCGTCTTCGCCTTCGCGCAGCAGGATCGATCCCCTATCGCAGCGGTAGTTGCCGTAAATCATCTTGAGGATCGAGGATTTGCCGGCTCCGGACGGACCGCCCAGCACGACGCATTCACCGGGGGCGACGGTGAAGCTGACATCCTGCATCACGCCGATGCTCTGGCCACCCTGGAGATGCAGGGTGAAGCTCTTGGAAACGCCTTCGAGGGTAAGGATGGGGGAGGTCATGCTGCCAGCACCGAAGAAACCAGGAGTTGGGTGTAGGCCTCGTGCGGGTCGTCGAGGACCTGGTCGGTCAAGCCCGTCTCGATCACCCGGCCCTGCCGCATCACCATGATGCGATGCGATAACAACCGTGCGACAGCGAGGTCGTGCGTGACGATGATGACCGCGATACCTGTTTCGGCGACGAGGCCGCGCAGGAGGTCGAGCAGGCGAGCCTGCACCGAAACGTCGAGGCCGGAGGTCGGCTCGTCCATGAAGACGAGGCGGGGGCGGGTGACGAGGTTGCGGGCGATCTGCAGGCGCTGCCGCATGCCGCCGGAGAAGCTTGCCGGCGTGTCGTCGATGCGGTCGGCCTCGATCTCCACCCGGCCGAGCCAGTCCAGGGCCGATTCGCGAATGCGGCCATAGTGCCGGGCGCCGACGGCCATCAGGCGCTCACCGACATTTGCGCCGGCCGAGACGCCCATCCGCAGCCCGTCGCGGGCATCCTGGCGCACGAAGCCCCAGTCAGTGCGCAGCAGGAAGCGACGCTCCGCCTCGCTCAGCGAGAAGAGGTCGCGAGCGGCGCCGTCGCGCATGCGATAATGCACAGAACCGGCGGTCGGTTCGACTTCACTGGACAGGAGACCGAGCAGGGTCGATTTGCCCGATCCGGATTCGCCCACCACGGCGAGAACCTCGCCCTCATAGAGGTCGAAGGAGACGTCGGCACAGCCCAGGCGCGTGCCATAATGCTTGGTCAACCCGCGTGCCTGGAGCAGCGGGGAATCGTTGAAGGTCATGCGACTTTCTCCGGCAAGGATAGGCGGAAGGACACGCCGTGACGCTCGAAACCGAGTGAATCGTAAAAGGCATGGGCGCCGGTATTGTGCAGGCTGGAGGCGAGAATGGCCTTGTAGCAGCCCTTCTCCTGCGCCAGGCGGAAGGCGGCCTGCAGCATGAGGCGGCCAATGCCTTCGCCTTGCTTGTCGGAAGCGATCACCACGTTCTCGATCACGGCGAAAGGGGTGCCGCGCCGGGCGAGGTTGTCGACCGCCATCAGGCAGAAGGTGCCGATGATCCTGCCGTCCTGTTCGACGACATGGAGCGTGTAATCGGGATAGAGGCCGAGGCGCTGGAGCTTGTCCTCGGCCTCCTCGAGCGTCAGGACGTTGTCGCCGTTGAAATCGGGCTGTCCGTAAAGGGTGAGCACGGCGGGCAGGTCCGCCTTGCCGCCGATGCGCACGGATAAGGAAGGGATGGCGCTCATGGTGCGGTCTTCCCGGCTTCGGCCGGCAAGGGCGAATTCGCACCCTGGCCGCTCAGTGTTTCGGGCGCCGTGCCCAGCATCGCGCCCTTGTGTCCCTCTGCCCGCCTGGTCTCGCAATGGTCGGTGTCCGAGCAGACGAACATGCGGCCGCCGCGATCGTCGAGGACGACCTCGTCGAGATAGACGCCTTGCGCGGCGCAGAGGGCGCAGGGCTGCTTGAAGCGCTGCACGCTGAAAGGATGATCCTCAAAATCGAGGCTCCTCACCCGAGTATGCGGCGGCACAGCATAGATGCGCTTCTCGCGCCCGGCACCGAAGAGCTGCAGCGCCTCGCAATCGTCGATCTTGGGATTGTCGAATTTCGGCGTCGGCGAGGGGTCCATGACATAGCGCCCGGCGACTTCCACCGGATAGGCGTAAGTGGTGGCGATATGGCCGTGGCGGGCGATGTCCTCGTAGAGCTTCACATGCATCAGGCCGTAATCGGCGAGGGCGTGCAGCTTGCGGGTCTCGGTCTCACGCGGTTCCAGGAAGCGCAGCGGCTCGGGGATCGGTACCTGGTAGACCAGAACCTGGTCGGGCTTGAGCGGGGCCTCAGGCACGCGGTGGCGTGTCTGGATGATGGTGGCATCCTGCGTCGCGGTGGTGGTGGCAACGCCGGCCGTCTTGGCGAAGAAGCGGCGGATCGAGACGGCATTGGTGGTGTCGTCGGCGCCTTGGTCGATCACCTTGAGCACGTCGTCAGGGCCGATGACGGCGGCCGTCACCTGCACACCGCCGGTGCCCCAGCCATAGGGCATCGGCATCTCGCGCGAAGCGAACGGCACCTGATAGCCGGGAATGGCGATGGCCTTGAGGATCGCCCGGCGGATCATGCGCTTGGTCTGTTCGTCCAGATAGGCGAAATTGTAGCCGGCCTCCGCGGGGATGCGCTCGCTGCCGGTGGGCAGGGCCTGAGTCTCGATCATGCTGCGTCCTCCTGTCCGACTTCGGCCAGTGCCGCCTTGCGGCGTTCGGCATGTTCGGCCCGCAGGCGCCGGACCAGGTCGAGTTCGGCCTGGAAGTCGACGTAATGGGGCAGTTTCAGATGCTCGACGAAGCCGGTCGCCTGCACGTTGTCGCAATGGGACATCACGAATTCTTCGTCCTGGGCGGGCGCAGTCATCTCCTCGCCGAATTCGCGCGCCCGGAGCGAACGGTCGACCATCGCCATGGACATCGCCTTGCGCTCGGCCTGCCCGAAGACCAGGCCATAGCCGCGCGTGAATTGCGGTGGGGCCTCGGCAGAACCAGCGAATTGATTGACCATCTGGCACTCGGTGACGGTGATCGACCCCATCGGCACGGCAAAACCGAGCTCCTCGGGCACGAATTCCACCTCCACTTCTCCCAGACGGATCTCACCGACAAAGGGATGGGTGCGGCCAAAGCCGCGCTGGCTGGAATAGGCGAGCGCGAGGAGAAAGCCCTCGTCGCCTCGGGCCAGCGCCTGCAGCCTGAGGTCGCGCTCGGCCGGGAAGGACAGGGGCTCGCGGGTGAGGTCGCCCACCGGGCGTTCGGGATCGGGATCGGCGTTGCGTTCGATCAAGTCTTCGCCGCCGAGCAGGTCGCTGACGCGTGGCGTCTTCTCGTCGGTGGCGGGTTTCTCCCGGGGCGGTTCGATTTCGGCACCGGCCGCCAGCATGAAGTCGAGCAGGCGGTGGGTGTAGTCGAAGGTCGGGCCAAGCACCTGGCCGCCGGGCAGATCCTTGAAGGTCGCCGAGATACGGCGGCGGATGGCCATCTCGTCGGTGTCCACGGGCACGCCAATGCCGAAGCGCGGCAGAGTGGTGCGATAGGCGCGCACCAGGAAGATCGCTTCGACCAGGTCGCCGCGAGCCTGCTTGATCGCCAGCGCCGCGAGGTCACGATCATAGAGCGAGCCCTCCGCCATCACACGGTCGACGCCCAGCGTGAGCTGTTCGCGGATCTGATCGGTGGCAAGATCGGGCACCGCCTTGTCGCCGCGCCTGACATGGGCGAGCAGGCGATGGGCATTGTCGATGGCTTCCTCGCCACCCTTGACGGCGACATACATCAGGCTACTCCAACTTTCTTGTCTGCTCCAAGAATTTGTGACGAGCGCGGCAGACCGGCGATCTTGCCCGCTGCCGCGAGGACGACATCAACGCCACACGGGAAGCCGGCATGGTTGGCGGCAAGCTGCTGGCGGAAGCCGGCAGGAAGCGGCGCCAGCACCAGGCCTGCATCCGTCTTGATGCCGGGTCCGGTGAAGACGAAATCACGGCCGGGCTCGAGCCGCTCGAGAGCGATCAGCAGCGTGGTCGAGCGGTCGGGATATTCGTCGCTGCCCTGGGCGAAATGGGCAAGATCCGGACAGGCAGCCACGTCTGCGATCAAGGCGAAGGCCGCCTCCTGCGGATCCTCCGTCAGGCGGGCTCCGGTATGGAAGGTGAGAAAGGCGCGCACCGCCGGTGCCTGCAGCCTTGCATCGAGCCAGATAGGGGCCTCGTGATCGGCCAAGGCAAGGGCAAGGGCGGCCAGTTCCGGCGTCAGCGGCGCCGGCGGTGCGAGGTTTGTTTGGAGGGGCAGGGGACGGGCGGGACGGGCCAGCGCATTCATGCAGGCCCGGAAGACCGCCTGGGATTCGAGCGCGGCATTGGCGAAGCCGGGCGCGAGGTCCAGTGCAAGGTTGGTCATCAGTCCTCTCCTCGTACCATGGTGAAGAAATTGACCCTGGTTGCCGCTGTTTGGCGGGCTGAAACCTCCGCATCGGCCGCGAGGCGGGCTGCGACAGGACGCAGCGCCCGCTCCACGGCATCGCGGCGGGGCTCGTCTTGCCAGAGTGCGTCGATCAGGGCGGCGGCGCTGGCCTTGGTGCGATCGCGGCCGAGATGATAGGCAAAGCCGATCGGCCCGTTCTCCAGCCGGACGGTGGCACGCGAGGTGCTCGCTTCCCCCAGGTTGAAGGCGCCACCGTCGCCGCCGACCCTGCCCTGCAGCATGACGAGGCCTGTTGCGGCTGGTCGCAGCGCCACATGGGCCGGAAGCGGGGCCAGGGCCGAAAGAACATGATCGAGTTCGGGGCCGGTAGCATGGGCGCACAGGCGCATGACGGCTTGGCGCGCCTTCACTCCGGCAGCCGGATTGGCTGCCATCTGGCGATGACGATCTGGAGAGGATTCATTCATGACGGAACCATGGGGGTTGCCTTCGGTCACAACAGGCTGGGCTCGAAACAGGGCTGGCGAAGCAAGTTGTCTAGTGATATAGACAACTATATGAGGAACCTTGCAACGCTTCCATGACAAAACCAGTCCCGACCCGGAATTTTTCGCCGCTGGGCGCAGTAGACGATCGCGCCACCGCTGAAGGCACGGTTTTGCCGGGCGATGGCATCGCCATGGATGGTGCGGTCTTTCGCGGCGATGGTATCGCGGCCTGGCGCAAGATTGCCGATCTCGTCGAGGCCGAGATTGTCGGCGGCATGCTGGCGCCCGGCGCTCAATTGCCGACGGAGGCCGTGCTGGCCGCCCGTTTCGGCGTCAACCGGCATACGGTACGCCGCGCTCTGAGCGAGTTGGCCGGTAAAGGCCTCGTGCGCACTGCGCAGGGCAGGGGCACTTTCGTCGAACTTTCCCGTCTCGCCTATCCGATCGGCGCGCGCACCCGTTTCAGCCAGAACATGGCCCAGGAGGGGCGCGAAGCGGGGGGCACGATGTTGGAAGCCAGCGAAGTCCAGGCCGATCCGCGTCTCGCGAGCCTTCTGGCGATCGCGCCCGGCAGTCTCGTGCTCAGGCTGCTGACCCTGCGTTCGGCGGATGGCGTGCCGATCGCGTTCGGCAGCACTTTCTTGCCTCTGCCGCGCTTTGCCGGCTTTGCCGATGCCTATCGTCGCTTCGGGGCCGTGACACCGGCTTTGGCTGAATGCGGCGTCGACGACTACAAGCGCCAGGCGACGCGTCTGGGCGCCCGCTTTGCCTCTCCAGACGAGGCAGCCAGGCTGGACATTGCGGCGGGCCGCCCGGTACTGACGGTGGAGGGCGTCAATGTCGATAGTGACGGTGTGCCGATCCAGGCGATTTTCAGCCTCTTCGCCGCCGACCGTACCGAAATCGTGGTCCAGAACTGACGGTAACACCTAGAGCGTTTTCCAGAAAAGTTGATGGACTTTTCCATGAAGAAAACGCGTTAAAACAAAGAGTTAGAGAAGGATGACAATTCGGGGAAAAGTCATTTTTCTCTAGCCCCGATAGGCGTGCACGCCGCCACGCGGGTCCGTGACGAGATGGCCGTCTTCGCTCTCGGCTGCAAGATAGCTCGGTCCAATCGGCACCTTGCCGTGGCCGCCGGGAATGTCGAGCACATAGGTGGGCTGGCCGAGGCCGGTGAGGCTGCCGCGCAGCTCCCGCATCACCGCCTGGCCCTCGGCGATGCTGGTGCGAAAATGGCCGGTGCCCTTGGCGAGGTCGCCATGGTGCAGATAATAAGGCTTGATGCGCAGGCCGAGCAGAGCCCGGAAGAGGGCCGATAGCGCTTCGGCCGTGGCATTGACACCCTTGAGCAGCACGGTCTGGCTGACCATGGCGATGCCCGCCTGCACCAGCCGCGTACAGGCCTCCCGCGCGGCGGGGGTGAGTTCGCGCGCATGGTTGGCGTGCAGGGCGACGAACACGCCCTTCGGGCTGTCGAGGTTTTCGATGAGTTCGGCGGTGATCCGTTCGGGGGCTACCACCGGCACGCGCGTATGAAACCGGATCACCCCGATATGGTCGATGGCCGATAGTGCTTTGACGATCCGGCCGATGCGCCGCGGCGACAGCGCGAAAGGATCGCCGCCGGTGACGATGACCTCGAAGATCGCAGGATTGTTGGCGATGTAAGCCAGGGCTGCGTCGAGTTCGCTGCTGGTGAGCGTATCGCCCTCTGGCCCCACCATTTCGCGGCGGAAGCAGAAGCGGCAATAGACCGGGCAGACATGCAGCGGCTTGAGCAGGACACGGTCGGGATAGCGGTGCACGATGCCCTTCACGGGCGAGAAGGCGTCATCCCCGATCGGATCGGTGAGTTCGTCTGGGCTCGATATCAGTTCGCGGCCGGTTGGCACGAACTGGGCGGCGATGGCATCGTCCTGGGGAGAGCCGGTGATGAGGTGGGTCATCGCCGGGGTGATCGCCACCGAGTAACGCCGCGCCACCTCTTCAATGTCGAGACGCTCAGCCGAGGAAATGAGCCCGCTGGCTTCCAGATCGGAAGCGCTCCGAAGGCTGGAATGCTTGTTCATTTCGATGCTCTTGCCATGATGCCGGCTGGATCGCCACGGCGAGGCAGCCCTTTAGCAGGCAATGGCTGGATATGCCAACCCAGGAACAAACAGGCGTTTCCGCCATAGGCGCTAACTTTGCGGCCAGAGGCGCCGGTAGCGTGGAGGGTCGATCTCCGCAGCTCCATCAATTGATGGAGCGAGATCGACCACCTTTGTCCTTTAACTCGCTCGACATTTCCAAGATGGTCGATCTGGAGATCGACCCTCCAAACTGGTGCCACCACCCAAAGTTAGCGCCTATGGGGTTTCCGCTAAAATGCGTTTTGCCGAAAACCGGTCTCCACTTTTCGGCGCGATGCTCTAGCGATAGCGATCGATCAGGTCTCGGGCGCAGGCGGCAGGCTGGGGCGGGTCGTTTTTCCCATGACCGTCGATCACGCCGATGTCGCGCAGCAACCGATCGGAGAGACCGCGCAACCCCTTCTTCGGCATTGCCGGCGGTGTTGTCGGCCGTGGCTTGCTCCCCTCCGTCTCGCTCCCTCGCAAACAAGATCGCTCAATCCATCCAATCTGAGCCATCGTCATGACACGATCTCCAAATTGGCAAGGTCTCCGGCGTTGTCGGCCCCATGGGCCGTCGTCGCCGATCCCTCATGCGGCGCAAGCCTGAAGGGGGCGACGTCATGGCGGGTGAAGCAGGCGATCATCATGGTGTCCCGGGTTGAAAGAGACCGGGACAGGCTAGGCGATTGAGCAGCGTCGATGCTTCGGCTATGGTCGTAGTATGAAAGACGGACCGATGATCGCCTCGGTTGCCGCCCTGATCGGCGATCCGGCGCGCGCCAACATGCTCACTGCGCTGATGGACGGCCGGGCGCTGACGGTGAGCGAACTCGCCGAGGCCGGTGGCATCAGCCTGCAGACGGCCAGCGGCCATCTCGCCAAGCTCGATGCCGCCGGCCTGCTCTGCGCCGAAAAGCAGGGGCGGCACCGCTATTTCCGCCTGTCCGGCCACGACGTGGCCCAGGTCCTGGAAGCCCTGATGGAATTGGCCGAGCGCACCGGTGCGATAAGAGTGCGGACCGGCCCGCGTGACGAAGCCATGCGGACGGCCAGGATCTGCTACGACCATTTGGCCGGAGCACGCGGTGTTGCCCTGCTGGATGGCTTCGTGTGTCAGGGCTTGATCAGCGGCGACGAGGATCCCGTGGTTACGGCGATGGGCAAGGATTTCTTCGTCGGACTCGGGCTCGACGTCCCGGGCATGGCCAGGAGCCGGCGCCCTGTCTGCCGACGCTGCCTCGACTGGAGCGAACGCCGCAGCCATCTCGGCGGCGCCCTTGGCGCGAGGCTCCTCGACTGGGTGATCGAGCGCGATTGGGCCCGACGCAAGGAGGGGCGTGTGATCGCCTTCACGCCCATCGGCGCGAAGGCGTTCGATGCAACATTCGGCCTGGCGGGGTAGGCCTCAGGGCCGCTGCGGCTGGCCGATGATCGCAAGTCGGAGACGCGACGAAATCACGTCGATGACGGCGACAGTGACGAGGATCATGAAAATCAGCACACCAAGCGGCGGCAGGTCGAGCACCCGCAGCAATTCGGCGAGATACTGGCCGACCCCGCCGGCTCCGACGATGCCGATGATGGTGGCCGAGCGGACATTGGATTCGAAGAAATAGAGCACCTGGCTCGCCATGACCGGCAGGACCTGCGGGATCAGGGCGAAACGGATGCGGTGGATCCGATTGCCTCCCGTGGAGAGCACGCCCTCGCTCGCCCTGTTGTCGGTGGTTTCGATGGCTTCCGAGAACAGTTTGCCGAAGGCGCCGAAATCGACGCAGATGATGGCGAGCACGCCGGCAAACGGACCGAGGCCGACGACGCCGACCCACACCAATGCCCAGATCAGCGCATCGACGGACCGGATCACATCGAGGCTACGGCGGACGGCAAAGCGGACGAAGACATTGGGGATGACGTTGCGTGCCGCCAGGAAGGCCACGGGCGCAGCCAGCACAGCCGCTGTGAGCGTGCCGGCAAAGGCGATGGCGAGCGTCTCGGTGAGAGCCTCCACGAAGAACCAGAACTTACCCTCGTCATTGGGCGGGAACATCTGCACGACGAAGGTGCCGAGCCGCGAAAGCCCGCTGAAGAACCGCTCCGGCGTCACCTCAAGCCGGACCATGGCGACGACGGCAAGGGCGAGCAGGACGACTATCACGCCTCCGGCCAGGAAACGTGTCCGCCAGGAGATTTCGAAATGGGCACGGTGGCGGGCTGCCACGGAGGCGAGCCTTTCGGGGCTGAGGGAGGCGAGAGGGCTTGCCGAACGCGGTGCCGAACCGTTGATGCCGTTGTTCATGGTGTCGCCTCCTGACCGATCAGACGATGGCGCAGCTTCTCTGTGGCGAAATCGATGATGAAGACCGTGACGATGATCATCAAAAGAATGGCGCTGACGTCGGCATAGGCGAAGGTACGGATGGCGACCAGGAGTTCCTGGCCGATGCCGCCCACGCCGATGAAGCCCATCACGCCGGCTTCCCTGACATTGATCTCGAAGCGGAGCAGGGAATAGGAAGCGAAGTTCGGCAGGGTCTGGGGCAACACGGCAAAGCGTATGCTTTCCAGCCAGGATCCACCGGTGGCGACAGTGCCCTCGACCGGCTTCATGTCGGCATTCTCGACCACTTCGGCAAACAGCTTGCCGAGCGCGCCCATGGTGTGGATGGCGAGTGCCAGTGCGCCGGCCATCGGCCCGGACTTGAAGGCGATCAAGAAGATCATGGCGAAGACGATGGTCGGCACCGTGCGGCAGAACTCAAGCCAGCGGCGCACCAGCGCGCGCAATAGCCGGCTACGCGTCAGATTGGCGGCAGCCGCAAAGCACAGGAGGAACGCACCGAGCACGCCGAGCAGCGTGCCGAGATAGGCGACGAGCAGCGTATCGCCGAGCAGCACCAGCCATTTGCCGAAGCCCCAATACCATTCCCTGACATCGCCGACGAAATTGCCGAGGCTGAGCGGCGGGGCGATGCGGCTGAAAAAGGAGGTGAAGTTGCCAAGATGGGTCCACAGGAAGCCTGGCCGGATCGCCGCCACATGGGCCGAAAGGGCGTAGAGGCCGATGCCGACGATGACGGCGAGCCAGATCCTGCGTTTCTTGGCAGCAATGGTTGCCTGATAGGCCCTGAGCAGGGCTTGGGTTTGCGCCTGGGGCAGGCTATTGATAGCCGGCAATTGTGTATCCTCCTGCCTGGTCGAACGCAGGCGGTTCCAATGGAAATCCATGTGGCGTAATCCGCTTGCGCAAAGGGCGCGCACCTTTCGGTGCGCGCCCTTCATTGCGTCGTTGCGACCCCTTACTGGGTCTTGCGGAGCGCGTCGTTGAACTTCACCATGTCGACGATCGGCTGATATTCCTTGGCACTGATCGCAGTGAGTTCGAGATCCTTGCCATCGGAAAGCTTGTCGAAATTGGCCTTGTCGTTCTTGGCGTAGTCGATCAGGGCGGCGCCGATCTTCTTCTTCAGATCGTCGGGCAGCGAGGCGAGCACCGTATAGGGGCCTTCGGGCAGGAAGGGCGTCTTGTAGATGACGCGGAAGTCGCCCTTGGTCATCGGGGTGCCGTCATCCTTCTTGAGGATGCCGCGGCTGAGCATGCGGGTCAGGTTGGAATCGTCTTCCGAGTTCCAGCTGTTGGCGGCCGCATCGGCGGTACCCTGGGCGAGGGCCAGCACGGCATTGTCATGGCTGCCGGCGAAGACGACCGAGGAGAAGAACTTGTCGACGTCGATGCCCTGGCTGTGCAGGCCGAAGCGCGGCGCATTGTTGCCGGAGGTCGAGTTGGGGTCGACGAGGGCGAGCTTCTTGCCCTTGAGATCCTCGATGGTCTTGTAGGGGCTGTCGGCCTTCACATAGATCACCGAATAGTAGCCGGTGAGGCCATTGTTGTGGCGGGGGACGGCGACCGGCTCGGTGGCCACGCCGGTGATGATGGCGCGGGCGTAGGAGGCCGGGCCGTACCAGGCGATCTGGGCAAAGCCGGCGCGCTGGGCTTCGATCACGGCGGCGTAGTCGTTGGCGATGTTGAGCTTGACCGGCACGCCGACCTGCTTGGCGATGTAGTCGGCCAGCGGCTGGTAGCGGTCATTGGTGGTGGAGGCATTCTCGGCCGGGATGACGGCAAGCGTCAATTCGGGATACTGGGCCTTCCAGTCCTCGGCCTGGGCGGTACCGGCGGCAAAGCTCATGGCTGCTGCGGCAAGGCCGAGCAGCGTGCGGCGCGAAAGCATAGGTCTCTCCTGTCGGAAATATCGTGTTCTTGTGGCTCTTGAAGATGCGCAGCCGGCCTGTCAGGCCGCGACGCTGGCAGGGCGAGCCAAACCTGCCGAGTTTGTGTCGCCTGCCCATTTGGCGTCGGCATCGGCATCCATGACTTCGCCGGCCTCGAGGCCGTAGAGGTCGCGCGCTGCATCGGCGGTGAGCATGGCGGGGATGCCGTCGAACACCACCCGGCCGGCGGACATGCCGATCAGGCGGTCGCAATAGCCGCGGGCGAGATCGAGAGAATGAAGATTGCAGATGACGGTGATGCCGAAATGCTTGTTGATGCGCAGCAGCGCATCCATCACGACCTTGGTGTTGCGCGGATCGAGCGAGGCGATCGGCTCGTCCGCCAGGATGATCGAGGGTTCCTGCACCAAAGCGCGGGCGATCGCCACGCGCTGCTGCTGGCCGCCGGACAGGCTGTCGGCACGCTGGCCGGCGAGATTGGCGATGTCGAACTGCTCGAGCGCAGCGAGCGCCATGGCCTTGTCCTCGAGGCCCCACAGCTGCAGCACGGCACTGGCGGTCGAGACCTTGTTGAGGCGGCCCATCAGCACGTTGGTGAGCACGTCGAGGCGGCCGATCAGATTGAACTGCTGGAAGATCATGGCGCAGCGCGCACGCCAGTCGCGCAGGGCCTGGCCGCGCAGGGCCGTGACATCGACGCCGTCGAAGGAGATCGTGCCCTCGCTCGGATCGACGAGGCGGTTCAGCATGCGCAGCAATGTCGACTTGCCGGCACCCGAACGCCCGATTACGCCGATGAAGGCGCCGGGCGCGATTTCCAAATTGACGTCCGCGACGGCAGCCTTGCCGCCGAAGCGCCTGGAAACTCCTTTGATCGCCAGCATGAACAGATCCCTTCTCGTGCAGCTTTCCGAAGTCGGTAACGCTGGGCCATTACAGAGGGATGGCAGTTCAATGATGTTTCGGTGACGATCCCCCGCGGATTTCGCGGGCCTTTGCGACAGATCGGGCGCTCCGGCGGATGCTTGTCACGTGGCTGTCGCAGCGGAGTGGGAAGCAGGGCCCTTCCATCACCGTTGGATCGCCCTTTGCCCAAACTCAGCCTGACGCCTTTCGTCGACCCGGCGGCTTTGATTTCCGCAAGCCGGCTCGGGCGCTACACCGAAGTAGGTCCCCGCACCAGCCTGCATGAGGTCGAACTCGGCGACTATTCCTATGTCGTCAACGATTCGGACATTGCGTACAGCCATATCGGCCGTTTCGTGTCGATCGCGGCCCATACACGCATCAATCCGGGCAATCACCCGATGAACCGCGCGAGCCAGAGCCATTTCAGCTATCGCGCCTCGGCCTATTTCGAAGGCGAGAGCGACGAGGACGACTTCTTTGCCTGGCGCAGGGAACATGATGTCCATATCGGCCACGATGTCTGGATCGGCCATGGCGCGATCGTGCTGCCGGGGCGCCGCATCGGTATCGGCGCCGTGGTGGGGGCCGGCGCCGTGGTCACCCGGGACGTGGAAGCCTACACCATCGTCGCCGGCAATCCGGCACGGCCGATCCGCCGTCGTTTCGAGGAAGCGATTGCCGACCGCCTGCAGGCCCTGGCCTGGTGGAATTGGTCGCACGAGACCCTGCGCGCCGCCTTGCCCGACTTCCGTAAGCTCCCGGTCGAGGCCTTCCTCGACAAATATCAGGCTCTTGCCGTTGAGGGCCTAATCGGTCCATCCTGAGGGCATGGCTGATACCCTGCTCCATTTCGAAGATTTCCCGGTCGGCGAGATTGCCACCTACGGATCGTACAAGCTGACGCGCGAGGCCATCCTCGCTTTTGCCAGGGAATACGACCCCCAGCCGTTTCATCTCGATGATGAGGCGGCAAAAGGCACCATGCTGGGCGGGCTCGCCGCTTCCGGCTGGCATGCCTGCTGCATCTTGATGCGGCTCAACTGCGATGGCTTCATGCTCGGCTCCACCTCGATGGGCGCGCCCGGCATCGACGAGGTCAAATGGCTGGCGCCGCTCCGCCCGGATGTCACGCTGAGCGTTCGCCGCACGACCCTGGAGGCGCGCGCTTCCAAGAGCCGCCCCGAGATGGGCCTGGTGAAGTTCCTGTTCGAGCTCGTGGCTGATGGAAAGACGGTGGTGACCACCCAGACCGGCTCCATCATGTTCGGCCGGAGGCTGGCGGCATGAAATATTTCGAGGATCTCGCCATCGGCGATACCGACGAGATCGGTGCCTTCACCTTTTCGGTCGAGAACATCAAGCGCTTTGCGGTGCTCTACGATCCCCAGCCCTTTCACGTCGACGAAGCGGCTGCGGCGGCCAGCCATTTCGGCGGCCTGGTGGCGTCGGGCTGGCAGGTTGCCGCGGTCTGGATGAAACTCCTGGTGGCGCATCAGGAGGTCGAGATCATCAGGGCGCGCCAACTCGGCAAGCCGGTGGTCAAGCTCGGCCCGTCACCGGGCTTTCGCAACATGGTCTGGGCCAAGCCGGTGCATGCTGGTGATACGCTGCGCTACAGCGTGGAGATCACGGGCAAGAAGGAGAGCGCTTCCCGTCCCGAATGGGGCATCGTCTCGATGCTGAGTTCAGCCATCAACCAGCATGGCGAGCAGGCCTTCCGCTTCGAGGGCACGGTGTTCTGGGAAAGGCGGGGGTGAGGGAAATATAGCGTGCCCCGCAATTGGCTCGAACCTATGTCATTATGGCCGGCCTCTCCAGTTCCGCATAGAAGGCGTAGCCACGGTAGAGGTCTTTGGTCCGAAGCCGCAGTCCCTCGCGGCTTGCGAGGTCCGCCAACGCTGTGGGCAATGCCGCGATGGGATGGACGTGGAAGCGTGCCAGCCAGGCGAAGAGCAGGTGCTTGAACCAGCCCGGCAGGCCCTCCTGCTGGCCGAAATCCACGATCAGAAGGCGCCCGCCTGGGTTCAGGCCGGCAATGGCGCGTTCCAGTACGGCGCGCCAGTCGGGGATCATCGAGAGCGTATAGGAGATGTAGATGCGCTCGAAACCCTTGCGCCCGAGCTGTCCAGGCGAAAAGCGGGTGGCATCGGCCTGGGCCACGGTGACGCGCGCCAGGCGATTGCGGTCGAGCGAGTGCCGGGCCATTTCGAGCATCGCCGTCGAAATGTCGAAGCCGTAAAGTGGTGTGGCGGGATAGCGCCTGGCTACGGCGATGAGGTTGCGGCCGGTGCCGCAACCGATTTCGAGAATCGCATCGCTGGCGGCCGGTCGCAGCGAGACGATCAGGTGATCCCGGCCGAGCAGATAATATTTGCGCGTGAGATCGTAGATGTAGCGCTGGTGGCGATAGATCCGGTTCATCGCCGCCGCAGCATCGCCTGTCTGCATCTCGATGCTCAATGGAGGGCTCGCAACTCGTAGAGATGGAAACCGCCATAGATCGCGGAACGGTCGCGGGCTGTCCAGGCCCGGCAACGCTCGCGGTCATAGGACCAGCGTGCCAGCAAGTCGGCGGGGATGCGGCCCGGGAGCAGGCTCTCCTCGGCGGCGGTACGGAAGATCACCCGGGCGCCGGGACGGGCAGTCCGGGTGATCTCGCTCCACAGCTTGGTGAGGATGACATCGGTCATCCAGTCCTGCGCATCGAGCAGCACATAGGCGTCGAGGCTGGCTGCTGGCTGAGCCTTGAGGTGGTCGATCAGGTTGACGTGGCGTACCTCGATGCGGTCGGCCCGATCGCGCACGGCCTCATAGGCGGCGCGCTCGAGATAGGGCGGCACCGGCCCGTCGCCCTCCGGTTTGTAGCCGCGGCCGAAGGCCTGCCAGGCAAAATAATTGTCCTTGAGGTCGAAATCGCAGGCGAGACGCTCCAGTCGTTCGCGCAGCACATCGGCAATGCCTTCCCCGTCGGCGGCGGCGCCGGCCAGGGCATCATACTGTTCCGGCGGAATGCCCAGGCCATAGAGCGAGGCCCGCCGGCGGGTCAGCCATTTGATATGCGGGCGATCGAACAGGGGAGCGATGCGCTCGTCGAAGACACGACGCTGCTCGGTGAGGTCGCGGGCTGCCAGCAGGTCGGCCGGATCGATGCGATGCAGCCGTCCGATCAGGTGGCCGAGACCAATGAAACGGCCGAGCAGGCCATAGCGATAGAGGTTCTTGCCGAAATAGCCGATGCGACGGCGGCCAAGCAGGTCGCGGCCATCCCAATAGGCGCGTGTCTCGGCATCGAGATGCGGACGAAGCGCGGTTTCATAAGCCGAGACATTGCGGCGCTGATCGGCGCGCGCAAAGAAATCGTAGAAGGTGGCATGATCCGGCAATTGCTGGGCCGCGGCGATCTTCAAACGATTGAGCGCGATGTGATGGCGGTTGAGATCGACGGCGGTGATCGAGGCCGGGCCGGCCTTGAGATAGCTCATCACGTTGCAGCCGCCCGAGGCGATTGCGACCAGCCGATCGTCGGGCTTCAGCGCCAGCGCTTCCATGTCGATTTCGGGGTCTTCCCAGATCTGGGCGTAGACGAGGCCGCTGAAAGCCAAGGTGAAAAGCCGATCCTGGATGCCGCGCAATGACAACAGCCGATGGTGCTCCACGGCTTGTTTGACGTGGCCCTGCTTGGCTTGGCCCTGGCTCTTGGCTCGTGCCTGTGTCCCGATGCTGTTCACATCCGTCATCCCCAGCCGCTCCTTCGTCGAATCCAGGTTGCGTGATGGGATTCGCGGATAAGACCAAGCGATGACGGGGGGATGACAGGGGCTCTTCAAAGCGACGTGGAGGCGACAGCTTTCCGCTGCCTCCTCAGTAGGCCAACAGTTTGGCCCGGCTGATGAAGAAGCCGTGGCCGTCTCGTCTGCGGCAGGTCAGGCCATCCTCGGCCGAGACGCATTTGAAAGGGCCATTCTCCCAGGTCTGACCATAGCCGACAGTGGTGTCGCCGTCACAGCAGAAGGGATCGCTGATATCCTTGTAGATGGCGCCTTTTCCGCTCGGCCCGAGAATGATCCGCGCGGGTGATTGCTTCTCCCTTTCGCAGCTCAGGGTCGGCAATTCCAATCCCGCGCTCGCGCCCTCGCCCTCGCTCTGCGGAATGAAGCGACAGGAAATATTGCCGCTCGGCATGGCAAAGCTCACCATCGAATCGTCAGCCAGGGCCGGCACGCTCAAGGTGGTAGGCATGAGTGCCAGCGCGAGGGTGACGGGCAGGATGAATCTGGGCTTCTTCATTTGATATTTCCGTTGGAAACACAGGCGGGGGAAGACGAAGAATGATGCTCTGCAAGCGTGATGGGGCGAAGTTTCGAAGGATACTCACGACCCCCCCGGGCACTACAGCCGCTGTTCACGTTTGAAGGGGATATACGGAGCGTCAGCCTCCTGGCTGACGCTCCGTATATCCCGCCTCCATAGGGCTCGTCCGCCGATAATAGAATCGAATTGGCTCGACCTTTGTCATTGCCGGGCTTGACCCGGCAATCCAGC
This sequence comes from Labrys sp. KB_33_2, assembly GCF_052114505.1. Taxonomy (NCBI): domain Bacteria; kingdom Pseudomonadati; phylum Pseudomonadota; class Alphaproteobacteria; order Hyphomicrobiales; family Xanthobacteraceae; genus Labrys; species Labrys sp. KB_33_2. Next base: position 631,361 of record NZ_JBFREW010000001.1, read on the forward strand.
CCCTTCCAGGTATCGAAGACGGGGCCGCTGGATGCCCGGGTCAAGCCCGGGCATGACAAAGGAGGCATTTCAATTATTTTCGGACAATGCTTTACCTGTACAAACGCAACTGTCGTGCCAGGCCTCAAACCGTATTCGTGGCCTCGACGCGCTCCTTGCCCAGCGCCGCCGCCATCAGGGTCTGGGTATATAGTTCCCGCGGCGCATCGAAGATCTGGGCGGTCACCCCTTCCTCGACGATGCGGCCTTCCTTCATCACCACGACATAGTCGGACAAGGCCCGCACCACCGATAGATCATGGCTGATGAACAGGTAGGACAGGCCATGCGTGGCCTGCAGTTCGCGCAGCAGTTCGACGATCTGTTTCTGCACCGAGCGGTCGAGTGCTGAGGTTGGCTCATCCAGCACCACCACCTTGGGCTTGAGGATCATCGCCCGTGCAATGGCGATGCGCTGGCGCTGGCCACCGGAGAATTCATGCGGATAGCGGTTGCGGGCGGCAGGATCGAGACCAACCTCGGTCAGAGCCTGGATGGCCCGCTTGTCGCGATCGGCGGCCGATAGATTCGGCTCGTGCACCCTCAGGCCCTCGGTGACGATGGAACCCACCGACATGCGCGGAGAGAGCGAGCCGTAGGGGTCCTGAAACACCAGCTGCAGGGCGCGCCGCAGCGGCCGCATCTCGAGCACGCTCGCTTTCGAGATGTCCCTGCCGTCGAAGCGGATGTCGCCCTCGCCGGAATTCAACCGCAACAAGGCACGCCCCAGGGTCGACTTGCCCGAGCCTGATTCACCCACGATGCCGATGGTCTGTCCCTGCTGCAGGCGCACGGAAACGTCGTCCACCGCCTTCAGGTCCATGGCCTTGTGGCCGCCGAACATACTACCGCTGAGATGATAGGTGACCCGGATGTTGCGGCCCTCGAGCAGCACGGGGGCATCGGGCTGCGGTGGATCCTTGTGGCCTGACGGCTCGGCCGCCAGCAGCATCTTGGTGTATTCGTGCCGGGGATTGTCGAAGACCTCTTCCGTGGTGCCGGTCTCCACCACTTCGCCACGACGCATGACATAGACGCGATCGGCGAAGCGCCGCACGATGTTGAGGTCGTGGCTGATGAAAACGATGGACATGCCCAGGCGCTGCCTGAGCTCGGCGAGCAGGGACAGGATCTGCGCTTGTACGGTGACGTCGAGCGCGGTGGTCGGCTCGTCGGCGATCAAGAGGTCGGGATCGTTGGCCAGTGCCATGGCGATCATCACGCGTTGACGCTGGCCTCCCGACATCTCATGCGGATAGGCATCCACCCGCCGCTCCGGATGGGGGATACCGACGAGCTTGAACAGGTCGATCACTTTCTTGCGGGCTTGCTTGTAGCTGCCGCCGCGATGATGGACGATCGGCTCGGCAACCTGGCGCCCGACCTTGTAAAGCGGATCGAGCGAGGTCATCGGCTCCTGGAAGATCATGGTGATCTTGTCGCCGCGTACCTTGTTGAGCTCCCTCGGCGATAGGCCGAGCAATTCCCTGCCGCGATATTTGGCCGATCCACGCACCTGGCCGTTGCCGGCCAGCAGGCCCATCAGCGCCATCATGGTCTGGCTCTTGCCCGAGCCGGATTCGCCCACGATGGCGACGGTCTCGCCACTGTTGACCTTGAGGTCGATGCCCTTGACCGCCTTGACCGTGCCGTCGGGGGTGCTGAAGCTGACCTCCAGACCGCTGATGTCGAGGAGGGTGTCTGTCGTGTCCTGATCCGAGGGTGTCTGTTGCATCGGTCTTCCTCAGCGATCTTTGGGGTCGAAGGCGTCGCGCAGGCCGTCGCCGATGAAATTGAGGCAGAACAGGGTGGTGACCAGGAAGATGGCTGGGCAGATCAAGAGGTAAGGCGCTGCTTCCATGGAATCGGCGCCTTCCTTGATCAGCGCCCCCCAACTGGTCAGAGGAGCCTGCACGCCGAGCCCGAGGAAGGAGAGGAAGCTTTCCAACAGGATGATGCGCGGAATACGCACCGTCAGGAACACCAGCACCGGGCTCAGCGTGTTGGGAATGATGTGGCGGCGGATCACCGCGCCCTCGCTGAGCCCCAGGGCGTGGGCTGCCGAGATGAAATCGCGCCGCTTCAGCGACAGGGTCTGCCCCCGCACGATGCGGGCCATATCGAGCCACTCGATGGCGCCGATGGCAACGAAGATCAGCCAGAAGTCGCGCCCGAAGGAAGCCACCAGCAAGATGACGAAGAACATGAACGGCAGCGAATAGAGGATCTCGACGAAGCGCATCATCAGATTGTCGGTACGCCCGCCGATGAACCCCGACACGGCGCCGTAGGTGACGCCGATGATGAGACTGACCAGGCTGGCGAGCAGGCCGACGAGCAGCGAGACCTGGCCGCCGATCATGATCCTGGTCATCAGGTCTCGGCCATTGCCATCGGTGCCGAGCAGGAAATACTGGCCATTGATGTCGCCCTGCATGACCACCGTGCGGCCGTCGTCCCGGGTTTCGGTGACCTTGGTGTTCCGGAACTCGTCGATACGATCGACATAGCGGGTGGCGCGCGGATCGATCGACCGGCTGGAAGTCAATGTCGCCGTGAACTGCGTGCCTGAGCTCTCGAAAGATTGAACCTGCAGACGGGCCTGGGAGGCCGCCCGCTTCATGGCCTCCTCGAGTGTCGCGTGCTTGGGATAAGGCGAGAGGCTGGGGGGAACCTTGACGTAGGACCCGTAGACCTGGTCGTAGCCATGAGGCGAAAAAAACGGCCCCAGCACGGAAAAAAGCACTATGGCCGCAAACACGAACAGGCTGACCATGGCGGCCTTGTTGCGGCGGAGGCGGAGCCAGGCAAGCTCGACCAGACTGCGGCTGCGACGAGGGGCGCTTGTTGTCAAATTCGTCTCAGTCATTGCGTACCCTCGGATCGAGCCAGGCGTAGAGCAGGTCGACGATCAGGTTGAAAACGATGATGAAGACCGAGACCAGCACGACGGTCCCCATCACCAGCGTATAGTCGCGGTTGAGCGCACCTTCGACGAAATCCTTGCCGACACCGGGGATGCCGAAGACCTTCTCGACCACCACCGAGCCCGTCAGGAGCGAGGCGGCGGCGGGGGCAAGGTAAGTGACGATCGGCAGGACGCCGGCCCGCATGGCGTGGCCGATAATGGTCAGCTTGGCCGGCAAGCCATAGGCCTTGGCCGTGCGGATATGGTCGGCATGCAAGGCTTCCAGCATGGAACCGCGCATCAGGCGGGCAAACGTCGCCAGCTCCGGCAGAGCCAGGGTGATCATCGGCAGGAGCAGGTAGCGAAACGAACCGTCGCCCCAACTGCCGGTCGGCAGCCAGTGCAGGGTTTGTCCGAAGAGGAGCGCAAGGACCGGACCGATGACGAAATTGGGGACGGTGATGCCGATATTGCCGATCGCGGTCACGGCGACATCCACGATCGAATTCTGGCGTAGAGCGGCAATGGTGCCGATGAGAATGCCGCCGACGACAGCCAAGAGCAATGCCATGCCGCCAAGCTGCAAAGAATATGGCAGTTTTTGAAGTATGATTTCGGAGACCGTATAATCACGATAGACATAGCTGGGGCCGAAATCGCCCCGCAATACATTCCAGATATAGTTTAAGTATTGTTTCCAGACCGGGTCATCGAGATGATAGACCCGGTTGAGGTTGTCCATGATCTGCGGTGGCAGCGGGCGGGCAAGATTGAAGGGGCCGCCTGGTACCTGCCGCATCAGGAAGAAGGAAAGCGTGATGATTACGAACAGGGTCGGAATCGCGCTCGCCAGGCGCTTCAGTACAAATGAAAGCATGACATCGCCTCGGATTGGCTGCCCGCGAAGCGTTCAGGCCTGGCATCAGCGAGGCGAGCGCGCTTCCCTAGAGCAAAGCGCGTTTAAGTGGAAACGCTTCTTAGCTCTAACTCTTTGTTCGGACGCGTCTTTGCGATTCTTGCCGACCCCGCCAAATCGCAAAACGCTTTAGCCGCGGATGAGAGGCAGGCGGTTGGGCCGCCTGCCTCTCACATACGGCGTTTCATTCCTTGGTGAGGAAACGCGTGCCGTGGTGGTTGGCGAGGTTGTCGTGCCAGCCCTTGACCTTCTTGGAAACCAGCCAGGGGTCGTTGTAAACCAGCAGGGGCGTAACGGAGGCGTCGCGCAGCAGCATGGCTTCCGCGTCATGCAGGATCTGCATGCGCTTGGGTACATCCCGCTCGGCGAAGGACTTGGCCATCAAGGCATCGAATTCGGGATTGTTGTAGTGGCCGTAGTTGAAGACCTTGTTGGTGGAGACACCCAGGGTCAGGAAGTTCTCCGGATCGGCATAATCGGCGACCCAGCCGGCCCGGGTGATGTCGAAACTGTTGCCTTGCTGTAGATAGGCGTAGTGGGACTTGAGATCGGAATTGAGCATGGTGACCTCGGCGCCGAGGCCCTTCCACATATCGGCGATCGCCGTGGCGACTTTCTTCCAATTCTCATTGGTGTTGTAGCGGATCTCGACCTTGAGCGGCTTGCCGCCCGGACCGTAACCGGCTTCTTTCAGCAATTCCTTGGCCTTATCCTCGCGGTCGAGCTGAGGCATGTCGGCGAAGTCGGCCTTGGCCGGCGTGTAATTGACGATGCCGTCCGGGATCCAGCTATAGAGCGGCTGATAGACGCCGTTCAGCACGTCATTGGCCAGGAAGTCGCGGTCGATAGCCATGGCAAAGGCTCGTCGGACCCGGACATCGTCGAAGGGGGGCTTGCGGGTGTCGAAGGCATAATATTCGCTCGACGTCGATGGCGAGACGTGAACCTCGTCGCCGACCTTCTCCTGCAGGAATTTGCGCTGATCGGCCTGGAATTGATAGGCGAGGTCGAGCTCTCCGGCGAGGAAGCGGCGTTGGATGGCGGCCTGGTCCTCGCTCGGATAGGCAACGACGCGATCGATCTTCACATTTGCCGCACCCCAGTAGTTGGGGTTCTTGACGAAGGTGAGGTGGTCGCCTGGTATCTGCTCGGTGACCGTATAGGCACCGTTCGACACCAGATTGCCCGCCTTGGCGAAGTCGCGGCCATATTTCTCGACATTGGCCTTGTTCACCGGCACCACGCTTTGATGAGCCAGGAGTTCGGGGAAGAAGGGAACCGGACTTTCGAGGGTGATTTCCAGCGTGCCGGCATCGATGGCCTTGACCCCGAGAGTATCGACCGCTGCCTTGCCGGTGTTCACCGCCTGAGCATTCTTGATCGGATAGGACAGGCTGGCATATTCGCCGGCTTCCTTGGGATCGAGATTGCGCCGGAAGCTATAGACGAAATCTTCCGCCGTGACCGGATCGCCGTTCGACCACTTGGCACTGGATCTCAATTTGAAGGTGTAGACGAGCCCGTCCGAGGAAACCGTCCAGCTTTCGGCGACGGCGGGACCCACCTTGCCGGCGCCGTCATAAGCGGTGAGACCTTCGTAGAGGTCGTCGATGATGAACTGCTCGATATTGGTGGTCGTGTGGATAGGATCCAGCGATTGAGGTTCGCCGCCAAGGCCCTTGTTCAGCACTGTTTCGGCTGAGGCCGGCAGGGCCGTGCCGCCGAGCATGCCGATGGCAAGCAGGGCGCCGAACAGGCGCGTTCGAATAATCGCTGTCATCCTGATTTCCCCTCTGAAGCCAGTTGTTCCGGCTATTGGTTGAAGGCTGGCAGTAAAGGCTCTCGCGTTCACTACGGCAACCCGCGATTTTCGACGGGGAGAGGAAGGGTAGTGCTGCGCGAGCTGCGTGCAGGGGAACAGTATGTCGAAGGGTATAGTGATCGTTTGAAAATTGCGGATGGCCGGGATACGACGCAATATTCGCCATAACCGACTGCGCTTTGTGCCTTCTGCGTTGCGGAGACTGATGGCGCGAAGATCTGGCTGAAATATGGGGATAAGCCACGGACAACCTGGCCGCGAGTGGCGCGGCAGGGCACAGCCCCGATGTCGAGGCCATAGGACGCTGAACCGCCGCGAGAAGGAGGCTGCGCGGGCGGTTCTGAAAAAACCAATCCGAACGGAGGGACGGGCAGGCTCAGTTGAACAGGCTGGAGACGCTCTCTTCGGATGCGGTACGGCCGATGGCCTCGCCGATCAGCGGCGCGATCGAGATGACGCGGATATTCTGGGCCACGCGCACGGCCTCGGTCGGCATGATCGAGTCGGTGATCACCAGTTCGCGCAGCTTGGAGGAGGCGATACGGGCAACCGCGCCGCCCGAAAGCACACCATGCGTGATGTAGGCCAGCACGTCCTTGGCACCACGTTCCAGCAGAGCCTCGGCGGCGTTCACCAGCGTGCCGCCGGAATCGATGATGTCGTCGATCAGGATGCAGGTACGGCCCTTGACGTCACCGATCACGTTCATGACCTCGCTCTCGCCGGCGCGTTCACGGCGCTTGTCGACGATGGCGAGGGGGGCGTCGATGCGCTTGGCGAGAGCGCGGGCGCGCACCACGCCGCCAACGTCGGGCGAGACCACCATGAGCTTTTCGAGCTCCATGCGGGCCTTGATGTCGCGTTCCATCACCGGGGCGGCGAAGAGGTTGTCGGTGGGAATGTCGAAGAAGCCCTGGATCTGCCCGGCATGCAGGTCGAGGGTCAGCACGCGGTCGGCGCCGGCATGGGTGATCAGGTTGGCGACCAGCTTGGCCGAGATCGGCGTACGGCCGGAAGCGCGGCGATCCTGCCGGGCATAGCCGAAATAGGGGATCACCGCCGTGATGCGCCGTGCCGAGGAGCGGCGCAGGGCATCGGTGATGATCAACAATTCCATCAGATGGTCGTTGGTGGGGAAGGAGGTCGACTGGATGACGAAGACATCCGCACCGCGGACATTTTCCTGAATCTCGACGAAGATCTCCATGTCGGCGAACCGCCGCACCGAGCACTTCGTCAGGGGGGTTTTCAGATAGGTCGCAATCGATTCGGCCAGTGCACGATTCGAATTGCCGGCGACGAGCTTGATCTCGCCCGAACCGTGGCCCCTGTCACCTGCCGCCATGAAGCCGGCTCCCGCTTTGAGAAAAATGCACCCGGCTCTTAGCAACTGGCCGCCCCGCATACAATGGGGGCGTCACAAGGAGTTCACACTTGCATGGCTGGAATGCGTGCGGATTGGGATGATTTGCCGCTGTTCCGATGCCCGGTCGGGCCTGGGCTGCCTTCCCGTCGCATCAGCGCATCTGCAATCCGGCATCGGCTCCGTTCAGCACTTCGCTGCCGTTCTGGGTCGTCAGGCTGGTGCGCCCGAGGCACATGGCGGTGCCGCTGTCGGAATCCATCAGGATCATATGGGCGAACATCACCATGCCCGGCTCCAGCACCCAGTCATTGCCCTCGTAGAACATCGGCCGGTCCATCCAGGACGGCGTGAACTTGGCGCCGAGCGAATAGCCGCAGGCGGCAAGCCGATGGTTTTCAAGCCCATGCGAATCCATCACCCGGGCATGGGCGGCGAAGACGTCGCCGGCTGTGCGCCCCGGCCGAATCTCAGCCTCGCAGGCGAGAAGGGCTTCATGCGCAGCCGTGTAAAGCTCGCTGTGGCGGGGCGAGACGTCGCCCACGGTGACCGTGCGCATCAGCGCCGCATGATAGTGCCTGTAGACGCCGGCGAATTCGAGCGTGATCTGGTCGCGCTCGGCGAGCTTGCGGCGGCCGCTCTTGTAGCGGCAGAGCAGGGCGTCGCGTCCTGAACCGATGATGAACTCGTTGGCGGGGTAGTCGCCGCCAGCCGAGAAGATGGCATTGTGCTGGGCTGCGAGGATATCACCCTCGTCCGCGCCAGGAAACACGGCGGCGATGCCGGCCGCATCGGCGGCATCCGAGAGGCGGGCCGCTTCGCGCACATAGGCGATTTCGGCAGCCGACTTGACGGCTCGCAGATGGGCGATGACATCGGAGGCATCGATCAGTTCGAAATCGCCGGCGAAGGCCGCCTCCAGCTTGCGGCCATTGGCATGGGTGAGGCCGTAGGAATCGAACTCCGCGCCGATGCGGCCGCCGGTCACGCCGAGATCGCGCACCATGGCCAGGAGCTGCTGGGCCGGAGTTGCATCCTTGCTATCCGTCCAGATGCGGATGTCGCTGAGAATCGAGGTGTGCTGGGCCTGGCGCAGATCGGCCGTCCGCGTGAGCAGGGCCATCGTGCCGTCGGCGCGGACCAGCAGGGACTGGAAGAAGCAGAAACCGAACGTATCGTAGCCGGTGAGCCAATACATGCTCTCCTGCGCAAAGAGCAGCATGGCGTCGAGCTTGCGCGCGGCCATCTCGGCCTGCAGGCGCTTCAGGCGCGCGGCGAATTCGTCGTTTGAAAAATGCAGCATGGCAGATCCTGCCTCGAATCCCGTTCCTGTCAGTCCATCAGAGCGATAGCATGCAGCAGGCGGCCATAATCGGGCTCCTTGCGATGGGTCACCCGGCGATAGGAGAAGAAGCGTTCCTCATCCTGATAGGTGCACAGCGCCATGTCCTCGAAGCGGCCGATCCCGGCGGCTGTGAGCCGCATGGTGATATAGGCAGGCAGGTCGAACATGGCGTGGCCGGCATTGGGGCTCGGGCCAAAGAAACGTTCATTGGTGGTATCGGCTTCGATGAAGCGCTCCCTGAATTCGGGGCCGACCTCGTAGGCCGCGCGCGAGATCATGGGGCCAAGCACCGCGACGATGTCGCCGCGCGTGGCGCCGAGGCCCACCATGGCGTCGAGCGTGGTTTCGAGCACGCCGGTGAAGGCGCCCTTCCAGCCGGCATGGGCCGCGCCGATCACGCCGGCTTTTGCATCGGCGAACAGGACGGGACCGCAATCGGCGGTGGCGACGGCCAGAGCGAGATTGCGCTCGCGCGTCACCATGGCGTCGACCTTGGGCGCATGCTCGCGGGACCAGGGGGCGGTGACGGTGACCACGTTGGGCGAATGCACCTGATAACAGGTGATGAAGCGGTCACGTGGCACGCCGAGGCTGTCGGCCATGCGGCCCCGGTTCTCACGGACATGATCGGGAACGTCGTCGGAGCCCGATCCCCCGTTGAGGGAGGCGTAGATGCCGGCCGATACACCTCCCTGGCGCGTGAAGAAGCCGTGGCGGATGCCGGGCAGGTCGAGGGCGGCGTGCTGGAGCGCGATGGCGGGCGAATCGGTCATGGCGGCAGGATCGGGAGGAAGGCGGGGGATGTCAAACGGGTGCCGGGAAGGAAGTCGATGCCAGCCAGGATTGTGACGCCGGCGATTTCGCTCCAGGAACCGTTGCGTTTTGAAGCCGTTGGTTCAAAGTGCTCAGCTATCTGGCCGTGGCCAGAAAGATTTGTTGAAATAGGTGCCCCATGAAAATCACGAAAATCCTGCCCGCCCTCGCGCTGGCGGCCTTGCTGGCGCCTGCGGCGGCCGGCTCCGCACAGGCGGCCGTCAGGACGGGAACGCTCACCTGCGATATCGGCGGCGGCATCGGCGTGGTGCTGGGTTCGCGCAAGTCGGTGTCCTGCCGGTTCTCGGACTTCAACGGCTACAGCGAACTCTATGATGGTACCATCACCAAGATCGGCGTGGATGTCGGTTTCACCTTCGGTGGCCGAATGGTCTGGGCCGTGTTCGAACCCTCCAATCGCCACGCGCCCTTGGGCGGCAATTATGCCGGCGTGTCGGCCGAGGCCAGCGCCGCGGTCGGTGTCGGGGCCAATGTGCTGCTCGGCGGCGGCAATGGCGGTGTGACGCTGCAGCCGATCTCGGTGCAGGGGCAGACTGGCCTCAACGCTTCGGCCGGCATTGGCAGCCTGCATATCCGCCCGGTCGCGGCGCCGGTGATCATTCAGTCTGAGCGGGTCTATCGCCCCCGCCACAAGGCGCACCGGCATCACTACAAGGCGAAGAAGCATCGCAAGAGCTGCCGCTGCAAGGTGTGAGGCTGACCGGGCCTTTCTCAGCTTCGCTGGGTTCCTGGCGCTGAAACGGCCAGCACCTTGAACAGCGAGCCCATGGCGCGCGGGGCATCGTCGGTGAGGCGTTCGAGCGCCTTGGCAATCGCCTCTGCCTGCTCCGGCGTGGCATGGCGGCTGAGATTGGCCGCCATCGGGCGGATGCCGAGTTCGTTGAGGAATTGCGCCTGCGTGGCGAGGATGTCGATCGCAAGGCGTTTGTCGGCGGCGATCCGCGCCAGTGTCTCGAAACAGACATGGGTGGTGAGATCGGCTTCGCCGGGCCGGGCCAACGGGTCGACGAAGGCATGCGCCGCCATGGCCTGCAGCGTGTCGCCAACGCCGAATTCAAGATGGCCATAGTCGATGATCAGGGCAGCACCGCCAAATCGGGCGAGCCGATCGCAGAGGCCAGCCATCACCTGCGAACCGGCTTCCGGGTATTCGACGATGGTGCCGTCGAGTGCGGTGTTAGAAAGGGAAGGGGCCTGGCTGGCCGGCACGGGCTCGGCAGCGAGGCCGAAGGCCAGTTCGTCATCGACCAGGCCGACAAGACGTTCATGCCAGTGTCCGCTGCGATGGACCAGTTGATGCACGGGCAAGGCATCGAAGAACTCGTTGGCGATGACGATCGATGGCCCGTCCGGCAAGGTGGCGATGTCGTCGTGCCAGATCGGAGATCGGCCGGCGAGGCTGGGGCCGAGAGCCTCGGCCAAGATGGTGGCTTGGGCCTTGCGCAGCGTGGGGCTGGTCTCGACCAGATGCAGTTCGATGGCGGCTGCAAAGGCCGGCAGGACCTTGCCGATGGCACGCAGCGCATCCGCCATCAGCGTGCCGCGTCCCGGCCCCAATTCCACGAGGCCGATATGGGTGGGCGAACCCAGGATCATCCAGCGATGGGCAGCCCACAGGCCGAGGATCTCGCCGAACATCTGGCTGATCTCGGGAGCAGTGATGAAATCCCCGGCGGCGCCGAGCGGATCGCGCGTGATGTAATAGCCGTAACGGGGATGGCCGAGCGCGAGCGCCATATAGCGCGCTACGTCGATCGGCCCGTCCTGGCGGATGAGATCCTTGATTTCGCGGGCGAGCGGCGTTTCGCTCATGCCGATTTGGGCGTGTCGGAGGCCTTTGGCGCCTCGGGGCGATGCATCAGGGCGTAGATCACCAAGCCAAGGCCGGCCACGATCATCGGCAGGGAGTAGGCTTGGCCGATAGTCAGCACATTTTGAATCCACCAGCCGTCCGGCTCGCGATAAAGTTCGCTGAAGGAGCGGGCGGCGGCATAGCCGATACCGAACAGGCCGGCGATCAAGCCGGGCCGTTTCAAGGCGCCGAAGCGTGTCATGACGGCAAACAGCACGAACAGAGCAAGGCCCTCCAGAGCGGCCTCGATCAGCTGGCTCGGATAGCGCGGCGTCGGTCCCTGTTGTGGCACCAGGGCGAAGGGGCTCGAAGGCGAGATCACGCCCCAGTAAGATCCCCAGGCTGGCCGACCCCACAATTCGTCATTGATGAAATTGGCGATGCGGCCGAGAAACAGGCCAATCGGCGCCACGCAAGCGGCAATGTCGAGATAGGACAGGATCGGAATCTTGTTGCGCCAGGCGAACAGGATGATCGCGAGGGCCGCGCCCAGGAAGCCGCCATGGAAGGCCATGCCGCCCTCCCAGACCTTGAAGATCTCGATCGGATTGGCGAGATAATAATCGGGCTCGTAAAGCAGCATGCCGAGCCGCCCGCCGACCACCACGCCGAGCGTGACCCAGATCAAGAGGTCGTCGAATTGCAGCTTGGTGCCAGGTTGTACCAGCCAGAGCCTGGCATTGCCGATCAGGCGACGTCCGTACCACCAGCCGCCGAGCAGGCCGAAAATATAGGCCAGCGCATACCAGCGGACGACGAGGGGGCCGATGCTGAAAATTTCGGGGTGGATGTAGGGGACGATGAAATATTGCTCAGGCATGGGTGCCTTTTGGTGACTAGAGGTGACAGCGTCAAGGCAGAAGCTTCTATCGGGGCCAAGCTTTTATCGAGGTCTGGCCCGTGCTATCGACGCCGCAAAGGAGTTTCGTGATGCCACAGCAATCCGGCCGTATCTATGACGAGTTCGCCAAATTGATGACCGACGCCGCCGGCGTAGCCCAGGGCGTGCGCCGGGAAGTCGACAGCGTCGTGCGCAGCCAGGCCGAGCGCATCATGCGCGATCTCGACTATGTCCGCCGCGACGAGTTCGACGCCGTGCGCGAGATGGCGATCAAGGCCCGCGACGAAAACGAACGTCTCGCCGCCCGTGTCGCCGAGCTCGAGGCCAAACTTGCTGCACGCTGAGCGCAAGACTGTCCCGCCGTGCGACAATAAGACCAGCTAAGAATGAGAGGCCTCCTTGTGGACGGCGGGAACGAATCCTTGCCGATTCAGCCCGAATGCCTGAACTCTCCCCTCACAGGCTGCGTATCGATCGGTGTTCGCAGCGCCAATGCGCCTCCTCGGAGGCGCCGGGAGTTGCAATGTCGGTAATCGAGCTCCAGAGCGAGCGGGCTGGTCACCCGGTTGATCTCGTCGAACATCTGGCGAGTCTTCATGACTGGGCTTTCGACAGACTCGGCGAAGATGAGATCTCCATCGTCGTGAAGGGGCATGGCTGCGACTATGCTGTCTCCTTCACCTGGATGGACGATATCGAGTCGCTGCATCTGGCCTGCTCCTTCGACGCCAAGATTCCCAAGCGTCGCCACGCCGATCTCCTGCAGACGATTGCGCTCGTCAACGAACAGTTGTGGATCGGCCATTTCGACGTCTGGAACGCTGATCAGGTCATCATGTATCGCCATGCCCTGTTCCTGGCCGGCGGCGCCGAGGCCACGCCGCGCCAGTGCGAAGCCCTGATCGAGATCGCGGTGGAAACTTGCGAACGCTATTTCCAGGCCTTCCAGTTCGTGATCTGGGCCGGCAAGACCCCCAAGGAAGCGCTCGAGGCCGTGCTGTTCGAGACCGTGGGCGAAGCTTGATGTACGGTTGCATGGTCGTTTGACCGAGCGCGGGAAACGCGGAGTGTTGGCCTCTGGTCGACAAATGTCAGCCGGAGGCTGACACTCCCGACACCCTTTCCCCCTCGGCATTCCCCATTCGCAGGAGTTTTTCCCATGGCTGAGACATTGGACATTGGCGGCAAGCTGTTGCTGCTGGGCGCCGGCAAGATGGGCGGGGCCATGCTGGAGGGGTGGCTGAAGCTCGGCCTCGATCCCGCCCATGTGGCGGTTATCGATCCGCATTTGCCGCCGGAGGTTGCCGGTGACCTTGCCGTGAAAGGTGTCGCGGTCAACCCGATGCTGGCCTCCTTCGGCACGCCGGCCGTGGTGCTCCTGGCGATCAAGCCTCAGATGATGGATGTCGCCATGGCCTCCGTCGCGCCGCTGTTCGGGCCTGATACCCTCGCCGTCTCCATCATGGCGGGCAAGACCATCGCCAGCATCGCGGCGCTGCTGCCGGCCGATACTGCTATCGTGCGCGCCATGCCGAACACGCCGGCGGCCGTCGGCCGCGGTATCACGGCCGCGGTGTCGAATGCCTTCGTCACCGCTGACCAGGAACGGGCCGCCGATGCTCTGCTGCGGGCGACCGGCGCGGTCGAGTGGGTTGTGGATGAAAGCCTCATCGATGCGGTGACGGCCGTCTCCGGATCGGGGCCGGCCTATGTCTTCCATCTCGTCGAGGCCATGGCCGAAGCCGGAGCGGCGGCGGGGCTCCCCGCCGATCTCGCCATGCGGCTGGCGCGCGCCACCGTGGCGGGTTCCGGCGAATTGCTGCACCAGTCTGATCTGCCGGCCGCCACGCTGCGGCAGAACGTCACCAGCCCGGGCGGCACCACCGCGGCGGCTCTGGACGTGCTGATGGCTGAAAACGGCTTGACGCCGCTGATGAAGCGGGCGGTCGAGGCGGCACGCCGGCGCGCGGGCGAACTCGCTTCCTGACGGACAGAAGGGCTCCTGTCTGCCAATGCGCCGCATTGATCCGGCTCGCGATCGGCCTATCTTAGGATGGGCAAACCAGAAAGCGAGGTCCGAGCCATGGTTGCCAAGTCGAAAGCAGACAATGCCGTCGATCCGCGTCAGGCTGCGATCGAGGCCTTGCTGGCGTTGTGCGCCGACAATCCCTGGGGCGAGATCGGTCTGGCCGATATTGCCGAGAAGGCGGGGCTGTCCCTGTCGCAATTGCGCGGCCTCTATCCCTCCAAGGGAGCCATCCTCGCCGCTTATGCGCGCCAGGTCGACCAGAAGGTGCTCGAAGGCATTGACGAGAGCATGGCCGCGGAACCGGCCCGCGAGAGGTTGTTCGACATTCTGATGCGACGCATCGATGTGCTTTCGCCGCATAAGACGGCCATCGCCAACATTTCCAGGGCCTTCGCACTCGATCCCCTCGCGTTGACCGCCTGGAACCGTGTCGTCACCAATTCGATGCAGTGGATGCTGACGGCTGCCGATATCGACGCCGAGGGCCCGATGGGAGCCGTGCGCGCGCAGGGGCTGGCGCTGGCCTGGGCCCGCATCATCAAGGTCTGGCTGAAGGACGAGGATGAGGGCCTAGCCACGACGATGAAGGAAGTCGATCGGCAGCTTCGTTCGGGCGAGCGCTGGATGGAGCGGGCCGACGATCTCTGCCAGATCTTCGCGCCGTTCCGCCGCATCGCCGAACGCTCCCATGCGCGCCGTGCCCGCATGCGCGAAAGGCTGCGCGAGCGTTTTCACGATTTCGCCGATTCTCGCCGGCGGGGCAGGGATGATCGCGACGATGCGGAGGCGGTGTGAGTACGAGTAACGGGCAGCCGGCAGCGGAAATCGGCTTCGACGATTTCCTCAAGGTTGATATTCGCATCGGCACGGTGCTGGAGGCGGTGCCCCTCGAAGGGGCCCGCAAGCCGGCCTACCGGATGCGGATCGATTTCGGCGATGAGATCGGCATCAAGGCTTCATCAGCCCAGCTTACCGCGCTCTACAATGCCGAGGAACTGGTCGGGCGCCAGGTAATGGCGGTGGTCAATTTCCCACCGCGCCAGATTGGCAAGTTCATGTCACAGGTGTTGACGCTCGGCTTTCCTGGCGCCGACGGTGCCGTCGTGCTGGCGACGCCGGAACGCAGCGCCCCGAACGGCTCGCGCTTGTTCTGACAATGGAGTGAGGGGCAGCGCGACATCCGCGGAAGAATGGGCGGTTACCCAAACGCCTGCGCCCCCGGTCACCTCCACTTACACGATCCTCTCGATCGCGATGGCGGTCGCCTCCCCGCCGCCGATGCAGAGCGAGGCGATACCGCGCTTGAGGCCGTTGCCGGCGAGGGCGTGCAGCAAAGTGACGATGATGCGCGCGCCGGTGGCGCCGATCGGATGACCGAGAGCGCAGGCGCCGCCATGGATGTTGAGCCGGTCGGCTGGGATGTCGAGGTCGCGTCGGGCCGCCATGGCCACCGCTGCGAAAGCCTCGTTGATCTCGAACAGGTCGACATCGCCGACGCTCCAGCCGGTGCGTTCGAGCAGCTTGCGGATGGCCGGGATCGGCGCCGTGGTGAACCAGGCCGGATCCTGGCTGTGGGTGGCATGGCCCTTGATCTCGGCAAGCACGGGCAGTCCATCACGATCGGCGATGGAGCGGCGGGTGAGGATGAGAGCAGCCGCGCCATCGGCATTGGCCGAAGAGCTTGCGGCGGTGATGGTACCGTCCTTGCGGAAGGCCGGCCTGAGCTGCGGGATCTTGTCGGGTGAGACCTTGAGCGGGTTCTCGTCGTCGGCAATCAGCCTGGGGCCGCCTTTGCCGGGCACCTCCACCGGCGTGATCTCGGCGGTGAAGGCGCCGGTTTCGATCGCCTTGCGGGCGCGGGTCAGGGTCTCCACCGCATAGGCGTCCTGGTCATCGCGGCTAAGCTGATAGGCCTGTGCCGTCGCCTCGCCGAAATCGCCCATCGGGCGGCCACCCTCATAGGCATCCTCCAGGCCGTCGAGCATCATGTGGTCGAGAAGGCGGTCATGGCCCATGCGGTAGCCGCTGCGCGCCTTGGCCAGCAGATAGGGCGCATTCGACATCGACTCCATGCCCCCCGTCACCACGATATCGGCGGAGCCGGCGCGAATGAGATCATGACCGAGCATCGTTGCCTTCATGCCGGAGCCGCACACCTTGTTGACGGTCGTTGCGCCCGTGGCGTCGGGCAGTCCCGCATTGCGGGCGGCCTGACGGGCGGGTGCCTGGCCAAGACCGGCGGGGAGCACGCAGCCCAGCACGACCTCGTCCACGCGGTCGGCGGGCAGGTTCGCCTGTGTCAGGGCCGCTTTCACGACATGGGCGCCGAGCGCGGGGGAAGCCAGGCTCGAGAGATCGCCCTGGAAACGCCCCAGCGGGGTGCGTGTGGCGGAGACGATGACGACGGGGTCGCTGTTGGACATGGTTCAATCCTCGCTGGCGCAGGCACGGCGGAGTACCCATTGCATGATGAATGACATATTATATTATGATCATAATATAAAGAGGAGAAAGCCATGGATCTTCCGGAACGCGTCGACCCGCGCGAACTGGCTCTGCAGATGATTACGCCCCGGCGGCTTGCCCCGCGTGCCATTCCGCTTCCCAAAGGTGCGAACCGTTTTTCCGTGGCGCATGAAGGCGGCCTCGTCGCCGGGTGGCGCTGGGGCCAAGGCGAGCTGGTGCTCCTGGTGCATGGCTGGGAAGCCTCCCATGTCGACATGCTTGCCTTCGTCGAACCCTTGCTGGCGCGCGGCCTTGGCGTAATTGCAATCGATCTGCCCGCCCATGGCGTGTCCGAGGGCGTGTCGGCGACCATTCCGCACATGGCCAGGGCCGTGGCCGCCGTCGGCAAGGCCTGCGGGCACCTGCATGGCGTGATCGGCCATTCCGTCGGAGGGCCGGTCCTGACCGTCGCACTCGCCGGAGGGCTGGATGCCGGGCGGGTCGTCCTGATCGCCTCACCAGCCAATTACGGCCGTCAGATGCGGGCTGCCGCGATGGCCTCGGGGGTCGTCGACACCATGGATCTCGCCCACATGGCAGACGAACTCATTCGCCTGGGCACCGAACTGCCGATCATGGACCTGCCCAGTTTCGCCGAACGGTTGACGCAGCCAGCCCTTCTCATCCATTCCGGCGATGATCGCGTCGTCGCCATTAGCGAAGCCCGCGAGATCGCCAGATATTGGCGGGGATCGCGATTGATCGAGATGGATGGACTTGGCCATGGCCGCATTCTCGGCGATGCTGGCGTGATCGGCCACGCAGTGGATTTTCTGGCGGCGCGATTCCTGGTGGGAGACGAGGCTGTTCATGCGCTATGACAAGGGGCACAAGGACGAGACGCACCGGCATATTCTTGAAACCGCCGCGCTGCGTCTGTTGCGCGATGGCATCGACGGCACCGGCATTGCGCCGTTGATGGCGGATGCGGGCCTGACCCATGGCGGTTTCTACAGCCATTTCGCCTCGAAGGATGCCTTGGTTCGCGAAGCCGTCACCCATACGCTGACCCAACGGCGCGGCAAATTGCGCCGCTCCGCCGAACGCGCCGATGATCCGATCGAGGGACTGATCCGCTATTATCTGCGTCCCATCCACCGGGATACGCTCGGGCAGGGCTGCGCAATCGCTGCGCTTTCCGGTGAAATTGCGCGCCAGTCCGAGAAGACCCGGGCTGCCTTTACCGAAGAGCTCTTCGGCAGCATCGGCGTGATCGCGGATCATCTGCCCGGTGGCGATGCCGAAGCGCGCCGCAGCACTGCGCTCGCCATCATGGCCCTGCTGGCGGGAACGCTGCAGCTTGCACGCGTCGTCCCCGATCCCGAACAGTCCAACGCGATCTTGGAGAACGGCGTCGAGGCGGCGCTGAAACTGGCTCGTGGCCCTGCCGTGGGCGATAAGGAAATCGGCGGGAAATAACCCTCTTCGTGTCGGCCTCTGGCCGTCATCGAACCCAGCCCAGCTCTGCCAGCAGCAGGCGGGCGAGTTCCTCGGGTGAGCGGTCGTCCGTCTCCAGCCTTATCGCTCCGTTGTCCGCCTCTCCTGCCATGCGCTG
Source organism: Labrys sp. KB_33_2 (assembly GCF_052114505.1). NCBI lineage: Bacteria > Pseudomonadati > Pseudomonadota > Alphaproteobacteria > Hyphomicrobiales > Xanthobacteraceae > Labrys > Labrys sp. KB_33_2. The sequence goes on from NZ_JBFREW010000001.1 coordinate 649,370, forward strand.
TGCCTGTGCCAGCGTGCGCTCGAGCTGGTCGTCCAGTCCTGATCCGATTTCGCGCTGAATGAGGCGCTCGGTCAGCGTGGTTCCGTTGGCCTGCAGGCGCACGACGGTGATGCGCGCATCGGGAATGGCGGCAAGGATCCAGCGCCGGGCGAAGTCGAGATGCAGCATCACGCCCGACATGATCAGGCGCCGATGGCCGAGAGCGCGATAGGTCGCCCAGATCGCCGCCAGATTGAGCGTGCTGATATCGAGCGTGCCCGGACGCAGGCGCTCCAGGTCCGCTCGGCTTGGGCGCGGATACACCCTGTCGAGTTCGTCCGTCTCCACGATGGCATGGGCAATGCCGGCTGCCGCCAGTTGCCTCCCGACTTCCCAGGTCAGCGTCGACTTGCCGATCCCCGCGGGACCGGTGATCACTACGATGTTGACGGGATCGGGCGCGATGTCATTGGGCATGAGGCTTGGCATAGTCCTGGCGGGTCGAGATGGTGTCTTACCAAGTCACCAAGATGCTGACGCCTCCGTACCTTGAACACCTGATGATTTTCGATTCCAAATCATGAGAAGGAACCAAAAGTCATCCCCGACGCCTCTTGGCATCAGACTGGAATGCGCACAATCGCCCTCAGGCCGCCCAACTGGCTGGTGGCAAGGGTGATGTCGCCGCCATGGAAGCGCGCGATGTCGCGCGCAATGGCGAGGCCGAGGCCGGTGCCGCCATGATCCTGGTTGCGGGCCTCGTCCAGCCGGAAGAAAGGCTTGAACACGTCCTCACGGCTTTCTTCGGGAACGCCGGGCCCGTCGTCATCGACGGTAACGATGAGATAGCGCTGCTCGCGCACGCCGGTGATGAGGATGGTCCTGGCAAAACGCTGGGCATTGGACACCAGATTGGTCAGGCAGCGCCGGAATGCGTCCGGACGCACCACCACGATGGGATCGCCCTGGAAGCTGACCCGTGCGTCCTGGCCCTGGCGCATGGCATTGGCGCGCAATTCCTCCAACAGGGCGGCGATGTCGGTGGCTTCGGCTTGCTCGGCCGCATCGCCGCGCGCGAAGGCGAGATAGGCCTCCAGCATGCGGCTCATCTCGTCGACGTCTTTCTGCAGGTCCTCATATTCGGGACTGCTTTCGTCGAGCAGGGCCAGCGAGAGTTTGAAGCGGGTGAGGATGGTGCGCATGTCATGCGAGACGCCGTTGAGCATGGCGGTGCGCTGTTCGAAGGCGCGCTCGACACGCCGGCGCATTTCGATGAAGGCACTGGCCGCCTGGCGCACCTCACGCGCACCGCGCGGACGGAAATTCTGGACATCGCGCCCCTTGCCGAAATCCTGCGCGGCATTGGCGAGCTGCTGGATCGGCCGAATCTGGTTGCGCAGGAACAGGATCGCCACCGTGATCAGGATCAGCGAAGAGCCGAGCATCCAGAGCAGATAGATATAGGAGTTGGAGGCGAAGGTCTGGCTGCGACGGGCAAAGACACGCAGCACGGCATCGTCGAGCTTGACGCGGATCTCGACGAAGTCCGAGCGGCCGACCGTATCGATCCAGAAAGGCAGGCCGATGCGCATGCGGATCTCGTCCGACAGCGCCTGGTCGAGAATGTCGAAAAAGGGGCGGGCGCCGCGTGGCGGCAAATCCTCGAGTGGACGAAACTCGATACCGAGTGCGAGCTGCTTTTGGGCCACCAGTTGGAGCAGGTCTGTCGTGTTCTTGTCATGGGGCATTTGCTGGTAGAGCTCGACGATCGCCGCGATGTCCTTGGTGGTGGCGGCCGACAGCCGCGCCGTCACGCCCTGCCAATATTTTTCCATGAACATATAGGTGACAATGGCCTGCAGCAGCACCATCGGCGTGATGATGATCAGCAGCGAGCGGGCATAAAGGCCCTTGGGCATGCGGTCGCCCAGCGCCGAAAGCACGCGCCCGGGACCAGCAGAGAGTTCACGCACCCTGGGCCAGGCAATGCGTGCGGCCTCGGAGACCCCGGACAGGCATTTGCGGAGCAGGGCCCCGGCAAATTGAAGGGCCGGCAGACGAGGCTCCATCACATGTCGACCATCAGGCGGTATCCGGTGCCGCGTACCGTCTGCAGATAGACGGGATTGCCCGGATCCCTCTCGATCTTGCGCCGCAGCCGATTCACCTGCACGTCGACCGTGCGTTCATTGGCGATGTCGGCGGCGGGGCCGGCGAGTGCAAGCCGATCGACCGTCTCGCGCGGAACTTCGACCAGCAGGCGCAGCATGTCGCGCTCGCGTTCGGTGATGCGGACTGTCTCGCCGCCCTGCTGGAGTTCGCCGCGCGAGACATGAAAGGTGAAGTCGCCAAAGGTGACGATGTCGCTCGCCGGTTCCGCCGGTGGCGGAGCAACCGCCCGTTTCAGGATGTTGTTGAGGCGCAGCAACAACTCGCGCGGCTCGAATGGCTTGGGCAGATAGTCGTCGGCGCCGATCTCCAGGCCCTTGATGCGATCGTCCGGATCGCCGCGCGCCGTCAGCATCAGGATCGGCACGCTGGAACTGCCGCGGATCCAGCGGGTCAGATCGAAGCCGTTCTCTCCCGGCATCATCACATCGACGATCATCAGGTCGAAGGTGAACGCCTCAATGCGCTGGCGGGCGCTGGCGGCATGCTCGGCCGTGGTTACGCGATAGCCATGCTCGCCGAGATAGCGCGAGAGCAGCGTACGGATGCGGCTGTCGTCATCGACCAGCAGGATATGGGGGGCGTCGTCGGGAAGGACGGCAACCTTGTTCATTTCTTTTCGCCCCGAATCTTGTCACCTCTGGTGACATTGCCGTGGATGAGCCGAGCGACTTCCGCCCGCCCGTCCGGATCGACCATGGCGAACAGGAAGCGTTGCGCCAGTTCGGGACCGGTCAGGCCGGCTTCGGAGAGCGCCCGCGCGATGCGTTGGGATTGAGTCGTTGCCAGCTCGACGGCCAGTTGCTTGCCTTTCACCGTGGTGGTCAGCAAGCGTTGGCGCCGGTCCTCCCGGCCTTCTCGCTGCAGGATGAAACCCTGGTCGACCAGGTCTTTCAGCACGCGGGCCAGCGACTGCTTGGTGATCTTCAGAATATCCAGCAATTCGGCGACAGTAAGATCCGGATTGCGGTCGACGAAATGCAGCACGCGGTGGTGGGCCCGCCCAAAGCCATAGGCTTCGAGGGCATGATCGGGATCCGCGACGAAATCCCGATAGGCGAAGAAGAAAAGTTCGATCAGCTCATAAAGCGGAGGCTCGCCCCGCTCGGTTTCCGAGCGAGGGGCGGGGGTAGGCGAGAACGAGAAATTTACGTCAGTCATATTGACATATTTTCGTCAGATCATTACGCAAACGGGGCTCACGGCGAAAGGATGTTCCGCAAGGGCGGGTGGAGACCTCAACGCGTGAAGTGCGGTGCCGTTTCCGGTACGAAACATAAGGGGATTTGGCCCCCGACGCAAAAGCGACGGTTGTTCTTATCCAGCCACGTCCCGAGCGGAAAAAGATGCTCGCGGCGAACGGAACAGTTTCCGCAACTGCCCGCCAATGGCTATAACATTGCGGTCATCAAGGTGTTTTGCGATCCGGCGGAGTTGCCGACAATTGCAAGGATACCTCGAGGCAAGGAGTTGGAGCAAACGAGCGCTCGGACATGAACGCGCTTTGCTCCAAAGCGTTTTGCGATTTGATGGAGTTGTCCAAAATCGCAAAGACGCGTCGAACTGAGAGTGAGAGCAAACAAGCGTTTTCGACAAAACGCGCTTTGCTCCAAAGCGTTTTGTGATTTGACGGAAGCGTTTCAAATCGCAAAGACGCGTCGAACTGAGAGTGAGAGCAAACAGGCGTTTTCGACAAAACGCGCTTTGCTCTAGGAAGCGCGAGGCGCTGGAGGATTTGTCATGTCGATGTTGCCCTTCGATCAACGCGATGGCTTTATCTGGTTTGATGGCCAGATGCTGGCCTGGGGCGATGCCAAGCTTCATGTTCTGTCGCATGGGTTGCATTATGGCGGCGCCGTCTTCGAGGGCGAGCGGTCCTATGGCGGCAAGATCTTCAAGTCCTCCGAACATTCGGCGCGTTTCCGCCGTTCGGCCGAGATTCTCGACTTCGCCATTCCTTATTCTGTCGAGGAACTCGATGCCGCCAAGCAGGCCGTGCTCGACAAGAACGGCCTGAAGGACGCCTATGTCAGGCCGGTCGCCTGGCGTGGCTCGGAAATGATGGCCGTGGCCGCCCAGCATGCCACCATCCATACCGCGATTGCGGTGTGGGAATGGCCGAGCATGTTCGACATGGCGACCAAGATGAAGGGCATCCGCCTCGACGTGGCCGAATATCGTCGGCCCGACCCGCAGACCGCGCCCTCGCTGTCGAAGGCCGCCGGCCTTTACATGATCTGCACCATCTCCAAGCATCGCGCGGAGCGTCGCGGCTATGCCGATGCCCTGATGTATGACTGGCAGGGCCGCGTGGCCGAATGCACCGGCGCCAATGTCTTCTTCATCCAGGACGGCAAAATCCACACGCCGATCGCCGACTGCTTCCTGGATGGCATCACCCGCCGCACGGCGATCGATCTCGCCAAGGCTCGCGGCCTGGAAGTGATCGAACGGCGCATCATGCCGGACGAGCTCGGCAGCTTCAGCGAGTGCTTCCTCACCGGTACGGCCGCCGAGATCACGCCGGTCTCAGAGATCCTCGAGCATCGCTATACGCCCGGCACCATCACCCGCACGCTGATCGAGGATTTTAATCAGGCCGTGCGTCCGGAGAGCCAGTCGGCCGCGGCCTGACCGGGCTGAGATCAGCGAGACGAAGCAGGGAGGCAGGCCCACAGGCCTGCCTTTTGCGTCTATGGTGCCGTAAGGAACGAAACCTGTTGCGGTGGCAACAGCGACAGCCTCGCCGCCGTGCTGGAATAGATGAGGTTGCGGCCAGGATGGGAGCGCGAGCGATGCGGGCATTTCGGCATCTGACCCTAGGGGCTGTCACGGCACTGGCATTCGCTGGCGCTTTCGCGCCGGCTGTCGGCATTGCACGGGACCGCTCGCAAATATTGCGTCTGGCGCCGCTTCAGATCATGTGCATTCGGGCACCATGTCCCTGGGGCGAGATGGCAATCAGATCAGTGGACGCTACCGATTCGCCGCACCCGCTCTATCGAGGGTCGTTGCCCAGGCTGCAGGCAAGGCCCGCCGATGCGGCCGCGATCCGTCGCGCCTGGCGGCAGCGGGCCTGCCTGATCGTCCGGGGCAGTGTGGAAAAGTCCGGCGCCGGCGCGGGGGCGAGCCTGCGCGTATCAAGCATCTTGCGGCGATGCTGAGAGCCTGACGCATATTCCCAGGGCCTGCGGGAGATACCGCTCCATCTGTTCGCACCGGCCTAGCCCGATGGAGTTGCCGGCCAGGCCATCCGCAGCCTTGCGCCGCGCCACCTGACCGGCAAATCCGACTGAACGCCTTCCGCCGCTTTACGAGGCGTCGACCAGCGCCATGGCTTCCGGCATGTAGCGTTCGCCGCGGACGTTGGCCAGCGGCATGGCCGCATCGATGGCGGCAAGGTCTGCTCCGCTGAGGGCAATCCCGGCGGCGGCCGCATTGTCCTCCAGGTGAGGCAACCGCCGTGCACCTGGGATCGGCACGATGAAGTCCCCCTGGTGCAGTATCCACGCCAGGGCGAGTTGAGCCGGGGTTACCCCCTTGCCGTCGGCGATAAGGGAAAATTCGGCCAACAGGCGCTGATTCGCCTCCATGTTGTCTTCCTGGAAGCGGGGCAGGGATTTACGCCAGTCGTCGGCGGCGAGCGTGCTGTGATCCCGAATCGCGCCGGTCAGCAAGCCGCGGCCCAGCGGGCTGTAGGGCACGAAGGCGATGCCGAGTTCCCGGCAGACCGGCAGAACATCCGCCTCGACATCGCGGCTCCAGAGCGAGTATTCCGTCTGGACGGCGGCAATGGGATGGACGGCATGGGCGCGTCGGATGGTCGTCGCGCCGGCCTCCGACAGGCCGAGGGCCTTGACCTTGCCCTCTCTCACCAGATCCGCCATGGCACCGACCGTATCCTCGATCGGCACGGCGGGGTCGACGCGATGCTGGTAGAAGAGGTCGATGGCCTCGATGCCCAGGCGACGAAGAGAGGCCTCGGCGACGGCGCGCACATGTTCGGGACGGCTGTCCACGCCGATGATGCGGTCCCGATCCTGGCCTTCCGGCGCAATGCGGAAACCGAATTTGGTGGCGATGACCACCTTGTTCCTTACGTCCTTCAACGCCTTGCCGACGAGCTCTTCGTTGGTGAAGGGCCCATAGACCTCCGCGGTATCGAAAAGGGTGATGCCAAGATCCACGGCGCGATGCAGCGTGCGGATGGCATCCGCCTCGGCTTGGCCGCCATAGGCAAAGCTCATCCCCATGCAGCCGAGGCCGATGGTGGAAACGTTGAGGTTTGAACCGAGCTTGCGTGTCTTCATGGGACGATCCTCCGTGGTGGCGGGGACCATGTACCCAAATACAATGTTCGATAATCCATGCTTTTATGAACGGCTTGTTCTATATGGCTTAACAATGAAGCGAGCCGACTTGCCTGCCCTCGTCATTCTCGCGGCCGTGGCCGATCAATGCAGCTTTCGTGCCGCTGCCCGCAAACTTGGCATGTCGGTCTCCGCCGTCAGCCAGGCGATCACGGGCCTCGAGGAAAGTCTCGGCGTGAGGCTGCTGACTCGCACGACGCGTAGCGTCGCCCCGACCGTCGCAGGGGAGCGGCTGTTGATCCAGTTGCAGCCAGCGCTTGCCTCGATCGAGGAGGCGCTCGATCAGGCGAGCGCCTCGCAGGCCGATATCGCCGGCATGCTGCGTTTCAGTGCACCACGCGCGGCCGTGCAGTCCGTGCTACTGCCGCTGGCATTGCGGTTCATGCGCCGATATCCGGCAGTGACCGTGGAAATCCTGGCGCAGGATGCCTTCACCGATATCGTGGCGTCGGGGGTCGACGCCGGCGTCCGATTCGGTGAAAGCCTGCATCAGGACATGATCGCCGTGCCGCTCGGGGGTCCGCTGCGCTTTGCCATCGTCGGGGCGCCCAGCTATCTGAACGGTCGTCCTAGGCCGGAGCTGCCCGCCGATCTCCACGATCACGATTGCATCCAGCGTCGCTTCACCGATGGCTCCCTCTATCGCTGGGAACTCGAACGGGACGGCAAGGCGATCGAACTGGCCGTGACGGGCAGCCTGATCGTCAACGACGATGCGCTGATGCTCGATGCCGCCCTTGCCGGTCAGGGGCTGGCACTGCTGATCGAGGGGCTTGTTGCCGAGGCGCTCGTGCAAGGCAAGCTCGTGCGCCTCATGGAGGATTGGTGCCCAGCCTTTCCGGGGCTCTTCCTCTATTACCCGAGCCGGCGCCTGATGCGCCCGGCCTTGCGTGCCTTTGTCGATTTCCTGAAGACACAGGCCTAACCGAAGCCGTTACAGTTTGGCGTAATGCAGCACGGCCACGCCGCAGGGGAAGGGGCGGGCGTCGATGAGCCTGAGCCGGGTCGTTTTGCGAAGCTCGCCGAGAACTGCCTTGCCGCTGCCGAGCAGAGCCGGATTGACGATGAAATGGAACTCGTCGATCAGCCCGGCCTCCGCCAGGGACGACACCAGGATGGGGCCGCCATAGACGATGATGTCCTTGCCGGGCTCCTGCTTGAGGCGGGTGACCTCCTCGGAGAGGCCTGACCTGGCGATTTCGGTATTGGCCCAGCGCGTCTCCGTCAGCGTGCGGCTGAACACGACCTTGCGCATGTCGCCGATCGCCTTGGCGAAACTTGACTGGAGGCTGGCGGAATCCTCCGCAACCGTCTGCCAATGCTGGTGAAAGCCTTCCTCTGCCATCACGCGGCTGAGCAAGATACAGTCAGAGGAAAAGTTGAGATCGTGGTGGTAGCGGCGCAATTCCTCATCCCAGCCCCAATCCGGTGCCCAGTTCCACACCATCCAGTCATTGATGCCATCCTGGCTCGAACTGAAGCCATCGGCGGAGATCTGCATTTCCAGCTTGAGCTTGCGCATGGCCTGGCCTCGCTGTGGGAGAATTTCAGGGCGACACCTCGGCGAGATAGGCTTCGAGCCTGTCGAAGCTCTGGTTCCAGCCCTCACCATGGCCGTCCCGCGAGGCGAGGGAGGTGAAAATGGCCTGGTGAAAGCGCATCAAGGTCTCGCCGTTCTCATCCTTGAAGGTGACGGTGACGATGGTCTCGGGGCCGGGATTGCCGTCGTCGCCTTCCCAGGCATGGGTGAAGACGAGGCGGGCAGGCGGCTCCACCTCCAGATAGGTGCCGCGAACCCAATGATCCGTGCCATCAGGCGCATGCAGGCAGGTGCGGTAGAAGCCCCCGGGATTGCAGTCGAACTGGTCGGCGGTGGCGCTGAAGCCCTTCGGCCCGGGCCAGCGGGCGAGGTGCTGTGGGTCCGTCCAGGCCCTGAACACCAGTTCGCGCGGCGCCTTGAACAGGCGGGTGATGACGAGTTCGTGCTCGCCGGCCGCCGGGGCAGCCTGGGTGTGGCTAGTCATGTTTGTCGTCCTTGTTGTTTCCGCGGGCCTGGAGTTCGGCGAGATAGTCGTCGAGACGGTCGAAGCTCTCGTCCCAGAAGCGGCGATAATGCTGGACCCAGTCGAAGGCTTGCCGCAGCGGCTCGGCCTCCAGCCGGCACGGGCGCCATTGCGCCGTACGGCCGCGGCTGATGAGGCCGGCCTTCTCCAGGACCTTGAGATGCTTGGAGATGGCGGGCTGCGTCAGCGTGAAGGGCTCCGACAATTGCATGACGGTTGCCTCGCCCCGGGCCAGCCGGGCCAGGATGGCCCGGCGGGTCGGATCGGCGAGGGCCGAGAAGGTGTCGCTGAGATGATCGGGCATCGTATATAGCCATATGGTTAATTAACCTAATGGCTATATACGATATCTAGGGACGAGGCGTCAAGGTTGATTTGTTCTGTGTTTGAAAGGGCGGGTCCTGGTTAGGGCGCGCGACCCCTCACCCCCTGCCGGGATCTCTAGTCAACTCAAGAGAGTTGACGACACCCGCAGGGGGATGAGGGGTGATACGCGGCCTAGAAAGAAGGGGCTGGATCGCCTCAGCCGGCCTTCACCCGCAAGAGCCGCAGTGCATTCAGGGTGACCAGCACGGTCGCGCCGGTATCGGCGAGGATGGCCGGCCACAGGCCGGTGATGCCGGCGATGGTGGTGACCAGGAACACCGCCTTCAATCCGAGCGCCATCGTGATGTTCTGATGGATGTTCGTCATGGTCCGCCGCGACAGCGTGACCATGCTGGCCACGTCGCTGACGCGCCCATGCAGGACGGCGGCGTCGGCCGTCTCCAGGGCGACGTCGGTGCCGCCGCCCATGGCGATGCCGATATCGGCCGCCGCCAGCGCCGGCGCATCATTGATGCCGTCGCCGATCTTGGCCACGGTCAGTCCCTGCGCCTTGAGTTCGTTGACGATGCGCTGCTTGTCCTGCGGCAGCAATTCGGCATGCACTTCCAACCCGAGTTTGCCGCCGATGGCCTGGGCGGTGCGGGCATTGTCGCCGGTGAGCATGAGAGTGCGCACGCCGGCAGCACGCAGGGCCGACAAGCCGGCGATGGCATCCTCGCGTGGCTCGTCGCGCATGGCGATGAGGCCGGCCGGCGTGCCGCCGGCCAGGAGCACCGAGACGGTCTTGCCTTCCTGGTTGAGGGCCTCTATGCGCGCGGTGATTTCGGCGGAGAGTGCCGTTTCACTCGCCGCGGCCTTGGGCGAGCCGAGGAAGAGCGCGAGGCCGTCGATGCTGCCGGTCACGCCCTTGCCACCGAGCGCCTTGGAGTTCGTGGCAACGGACGTGAGGATGTTCTGTTCGGCGGCCTTGGCCAGGATCGCGGTGGCGAGCGGGTGGCTGGAACCGGCTTCAAGGGCCGCGGCCAGCCGCAGCACCTCGGCTTCCTGGCGGCCGAGCGGCACGATGTCGGTCACCTTGGGCTTGCCCTCGGTGAGCGTGCCCGTCTTGTCGAAGGCGGCGGCGGTGATCTTGCCGACGGTTTCGAGCACGGCGCCGCCCTTCATCAACAGGCCGCGGCGCGCGCCGGCCGACAGCGAGGCGGCGATCGCCGCCGGCGTGGAGATGACGAGGGCGCAGGGGCAGCCAATCAAGAGGATCGCCAGGCCCTTGTAGATCCATTCGTTCCAGGAAGCGCCGCCGATGAGGGGAGGCAGGATCGCCACCAGGGCGGCCACCACCACCACGCCCGGCGTGTAGTAGCGCGAGAACCGATCGATGAAGCGCTCGGTCGGCGCCTTGCTTTCCTGGGCTTCCTCGACCAGCTTGACCACCCGGGCGATGGTGTTGTCGGCGGCGGTCGCCGTCACGCGGATGCGCAGCGCCCCGTCGCCATTGACGGTGCCGGCGAAGACGGTGTCGGCGGTCTCCTTGCGCTTGGGTGTGCTCTCGCCGGTGACCGGTGCTTCGTCGATGGAGCTCTCGCCCGAGACGATGACGCCGTCGGCGGGAATGCGGTCGCCCGGCCGCACCAGGATCACGGCGCCAACGGCGAGGGTTTCGGCCGGAACCTCCTTGGTGCGTCCTTCTTCTTCGAGAAGAGCGGTCTTCGGCACCAGGCTGGCGAGAGACTGGATGCTCGCGCGTGCCTTGCCGGCGGCGACGCCCTCCAGCAATTCGCCGACCAGGAACAGGAAGACCACGGCGGCGCCTTCCTCGGCCGCCCCGATGATCACCGCGCCCACTGCGGCGATGGTCATCAGCATCTCGATGGTGAAGGGCATGCCATAGCGAGCCGCGACGAAGGCGCGCCGTGCGATCGGAATGAGACCGACCAGCATGGCGATCTCGAAAGACCAGACCGCGATCGAAGGGAAGAGGTGTCCGATGCCATAGGCCGCTACCAGCGCGATGCCGGCGGCGATGGTGAGCACGCCCTTGCTGGAGCGCCACCACGGGCCGGAGGAGGGGGCATGATCATGACCATGCAGGCCGGCGAGGGTCGGGGCCTCGCCCTGGGCGCCGTGATCGTGCTTGCTGTGGTCGTGTCCAGCGTGATCGTGTCCGGCATGATCGTCATGGTCGTGGTCACCGTGATCGTGCCCCGCATGATCATGGTCGTGACCAGAGCAGGCGCCGTGATCGTGATCATGCTTATGATCGTGAGCGGGCTTCGCTCCCACGGCCGCCGGCGTCGAGGCACTCAGGGGCGAGACCTTGTAGCCGAGGCGGCGGACCCTGTCCTCGACGACGCCGAGATCCTGGCCGTCGCCATGCTTGACCGTCATGGTGCCGGCCGTCACCGAAACCGAGACGTCCTCCACGCCGGTGACGCCGCGTACGGCCTTGTCGATCTTGCTGGCGCAGGAGGCACAGTCCATGCCCTCCACGCGGTAACGGGTCTGGCTTGCAGCGATTGCCATTTCGAGTCTCGCATTTCGAATGGGTTGTATCTTCTGCAAAGGGGACTACATCCTCTAGTGGCTAGAGGAGCAAGCGGAAAATGAAGCTTTCAGGCGTGGCGATCGGCGAGGCGGCCAAACGTAGCGGCGTCAAGGTGCCGACCATCCGTTACTACGAGCAGGTCGGCCTGCTGCCGGCGCCGCCGCGCACCGATGGCAACCGGCGTCTCTACGAGGCAGCCGATGTGCGCCGGCTCGCTTTCATCCGCCATGCGCGGGAACTCGGCTTCGAGGTCGATGCGATCCGAACCCTGCTCGATCTGCAGGACAATCCCGGCCAGTCCTGCGCGGCGGCCGATGCCATCGCCCAGGCTCGCCTCATCGAGGTGGAGCAGCGCATTGCCAGCCTGCAGGCGTTGAAGGTGGAGCTGCAGCGCATGGCGGAAGGCTGCCGCCACGGCCGCGTCGACGAATGCCGCGTGATCGAGATCCTGGCCGATCACGACAAATGCCTGCATGTGCATCACTGAGCGCGGCGCGTCCCGGCGCCGCAGCGCTTTCTCAATGAGCGATCTCGTCATGCCCCCTGCGCCAATAGGCGACGATGAGATGCTTGTGCTGGCGCAGGCCGCGCTCGCCCAGAAGCTGGGCGCGCAAAGTGCGGAAAGCCTGGTATTCGCAGCCCACCCAGGCATAGAGGCGGGAACCGTCGCCGGGGAGAGCGGTGCGGCTGACCGCATCGACCAGTAGATTCGTGGTGCCGGCCGGCGCGCCGTTGCGGAACAACCATTCGATCTCGATGGCCGCTGCAAAATCGAGCTGCTGTATCTCGCTTTCGTCGGCGACCTCGATGAGGGCCTTGCCGCGCGCGCTTGCGGGCAGGCGCTCCAGCATGCGTCCGATTGCCGGAAGCGCGGTTTCGTCACCCACGAACAGATACCAGTCGGCCTCTGCCAGGCCGCCGCCGCCCGGGCCGAGAACGCCGACCTCCTCGCCCGGCTTCACGCTTTCCGCCAGGATGGAGCCCGGGCCAGCATCGGCATGGCGCACGAAATCGATATCGAGCGTACCCGCCGCAACGTCGAGCGAGCGCACGGTATATTTGCGCAGGCTGGGTTTGCGATCGGGATCGGGCCAATGGATCAGCCCGTCCGGACCGACGCTCGGCCATTGCGCCTCGGACAGGTCGGGGTGCTGGGCGAGGATGTTGAGATGCAGTGCCTCCATAGACTGATAGCGCGAGACGTCACTGGCGGAAAAGGTGATACGGCGCATCCGAGGCGTCACATCCTTTACTCCGATCACCCGGAAGATCTGGAAGTTGGGAGGACGTGAGATCTCCGTGCCATCCCCAGTCCAGGCGATGGCGGGCCGGCGGCCCTGGGCAAATTCCAGGATATGCGAGGCTACGGCCTGACGGATGAAGTAGAGTTCCTCGAGACTCTCCGCCTCGGTGTCGACCAGTGTGGCTGGGCCGGTCTTCGAAAAGCGGGCCTGGGCGCCGCGGAAACGAAGGATATGGGCGCCCTCGCGCTGCTCGACCGCCGCACCATGTTCGATGAAATGCTCGCAGAGCGGCCCGATCACCGCTTCGGGGTCAGGCAATTCGATGCGGGCCTGGGCGACAAAACGCTTCATGGGTTTGCCTTCTGGTGTTGATGGGTCGGGGGGATGCCTGAGCGGTTGCTCCGCTCGACCACACCGTCGACCATGATTTGTAGCCGTCCCTGCGAACAGTGCTCCACCCGAGCCTCGACGTCGTAGACATCGGCCAGCATGCGCGGGGTGAGGATTTCGTCAGGCGGTCCGGCGCCATGGAGCTTGCCCTGGCGCATGACGATGAGGTCGTCGGCCCATTGCGCGGCCAAGGCGAGATCGTGCAGCACGGCCACCACGATGCGCCCACCCGCGGCATAGTCCTTGATGCTGCGCATGATGAAATATTGCCGCGACAAATCGAGTGCGCTCGTGGGTTCGTCGAGCAGCAGCACGGGCGGTGCGCAGGCGATGGCTTGCGCCAGGCTGGCCACCTGCTTCTGTCCGCCGGAGAGCCGGTCGAGCGGCAGGGAGGCGAGATAGGGCACGCCGAGACGGGTGAGGACATCCAGCGCCTGCTCGGCATGCGAGCCTGCGCCTTCGCCCGCCTGGGCGACCCGTAGGGTCGCGATCACCGTTTCCAGCACGCTGAGGGAGACGTCGAGCGGCAGGGCCTGCGGCATGAAGCCGACCAGCCTCGCCCGTGCGGCGGGGCTGATGCGGGTGAGGTCGCGCTCGCCCAGCGCGACCTCACCGCGCATGCGAATGAGATGAGCCATGGCGTGCAGCAGGGTCGACTTGCCGGCACTGTTGGGGCCGACCAGCGCCACCAGCCGCCCCGGCTGCAGGGGGGGCAAAGTGAGATCGGCGATGATGTCATGCCCGCCATAGCCGGCATGAAGCCCGCGCACGACGAGTGTGGGGGTATGATCCGCTTTCATCGGCCTTTCCCCAGCGTTCGCAGCACCAGGGTGAAGAACACGGGCAGGCCGATCAGCGCTGTCACCACGCCGACGGGCAGCAGCAAGCCAGGTATGATCAGCTTGGTGACGATGGAAGCGACCAGCATGACCAGCGCTCCCACAGCCATGCTGGCGGGCAGCAGGAAGCGATGGTCCTCGCCGACCAGCAGCCGCGCGATATGCGGGCCGACCAGGCCGACGAAGCCGATCACGCCGACGAAGGCCACCGCGGTGGCCGAGAGCAGGCCGACGCGCAGCAGCGATCCCAGCCGCAACCTGGCAATGTCGACGCCGAGGCTGCGGGCGCGTTCCTCCCCCAGGCGCAGCAGCGTGAAGCGCGAGGAAGCCGCCAGCGAGAAGGGAATGCTGACGGCGAGCACGACGGCCAGGATCAGGGTGGAGCCGGCATCCGCGCGCACCAGGCTGCCCATGCGCCAGAAGACGAGCTGCTGCAGGGCATCGGTCGAGGCCATGAATTGCAGCAGCGACAGCAGGGCTTCGGCCGACAGGCCGATCGCGATGCCAAACAGGATCAGGGTCTGCGGACTGGCGCCGCGCCAGCGGGCGAGCACGTGGATCGCCCCCAGCGAGAGGACGGCGAACAAGAAGGCATTGGCCGAAACCATCCAGCCCGCCGGTAACCCGGGCAGCGACAGGCCCAGCACGATCGCCACCGCCGCGCCGAGAGCGGCGCTGTAGGACACGCCGAGCGTGAACGGTTCGGCGAGGGGATTTCCGAGCACCGTCTGCATTTCCGCACCCGCCAAGGCAAGGGCGGCGCCGACCAGCAACGCCATCACGCTCGTCGGCAGGCGGACCTGCCAGACGATAACCTGGATGGGGCGGGCCACTTCGTCCGTGCCGAACAGAGCCGCCAACGTGTTGTGCAGGCCGACACTGGACGGGCCGACGACGAGGTCGATCGAGAAGGCGGCGAGCCCGAGTGCGATCAGTGTAAGGACCAGGAGCAGGCGGCGGCGCTGGCTCGCGCGATAGTCGGTGAGGGCGGTGCGGCCGGAGCCATCGGTGGAAGGGACGGGGCTCATGGCGCCGACGGACCCGTCACAGGTCTCGCATCGATCCAGAAGGTTCCCTCGATCGGGGCTGCCAGGAAGCTCCGGTTGATCTCGGCCAGGGTCTGCGCCGGGTCGAGATCGGCGAACAGCTCCGGATGCGTCCATTTCGCCAGGCATTCGACCGCCAGGATGTTCAGGGCCGAAATGGCGACCTGGTGCGACAGGCCATAGGCGCGGCCTTCACGCACGGCGCTGAGTTCGCCGAGGAGATTGCGCTGGACCACGGCGCGCAGGGAGGTGCGGGCTGTTTCCGGCTCGATGCCGGCGCCGAGAACGAGGCCGCCGCGCTTGGCCAGATGCGAGCCGCCGGTGCCGACATAGACTTTTGGATCGGCGGCCAGGACATATTCGGGGCTGAGCTGGCCATCATAGCCGGGAACGATGTCCGCGCCGAGTACGCGGCCGCCGGCAAAGGCCAGGTCATGCGTGATGGGATTGTCCGCACCGGGGGTGGAGCAGCATTGCAGGCCGGCATGGGCATCGACGAGGACCTGAGGCCAGGTGCCCCGGGGCTTCGTCTTCTCGCCTCGAAGTCGCTGTGCGATGGCGTCGTAGCGAGCCTTCAGGAAGGCCGCAAAGGCTTCGGCACGGGTATCCTGGCCGATGGCCCTGCCAAGCAGGCGGATCGAGGCGATGGTTGCCTCGCCGGCTCGCCTGCTGTTGCGGGGCGAGTCGAGAAAGATTACCGGCACGCCCGCGGCTTCGAGCTTGGCCGCGATCGCGTCCCAATCGGGCTGCCAGATGCTGACGACGAAAAGATCGGGCTGCGCGCCGAGGATCGCCTCGACCGAGCTGTTGGCGGGCGAAACTGCGCCGACCACGGCAATGTTGTCGATCTCGGGGAAACGGCGGCGAAAGGCATCGTAGAGGCCGCGATCGAAACGCTGCGGCGCGGCCCAGCCGGCCAGCTTGGAGATTGGCTGCGGATCGACGAGGGCCAGCGACAGCAGGACGAGGCTGTCATTGGTGACGATGCGCCTGGCCGGCTGTTGCAGGCGAACCTCGCGGCCGGCGGCGTCCGTCAGCCGGATCTCGGCTTGGGCCACCGATACCAGGCTCATGGCAGCCAGGATGAGGCTGCCGAGCAAGAGGAGGGTCATACGCACGCGAGCCACCATTCCGGTGACTGCGGCCTGCGGTTCGGTGCGGTAGAGCTCTGCGATCATCACCATGTGTATTTCAGATTCGCGGTGATGGCGCGTGCCGCACCGTAATTGCAGCTGCCGCCGGTGATGTTGAGGCAGTGCGAGACATAGGTCTTATCGAACAGATTGGTGACATTGACCCGGAAAGTGGCGCCCTGCAGGTTCTTGCCCAGAGTGCCGAGATCATATTCGGCACCGAGATCGACCAGCGCCCGGCCGGGAATGCGCAGTTGCGGGAGATATTTGGCGTCGGTCTGGTAGGAGGAGGTTGCGCGCATGCCAGCGCTCAGGGACAGGCCGGGCACAATGCCGGGGCGATAGAGAGCCCACAGGCTGGCCTGGTGCTCGGGCAGCCGCAGCATTTCCCGGCCACGCTCCACCGCATTGGTAGAAGATAGCACCTTGGAGGCCGAATAGGCGTAGGAGGCCATCACCTGGAACTGGGGCGAGAAATCGTATTTCCCTTCCAGTTCGATGCCGCGAACGCGCTGTCGGCCACTCTGAACGGAGAAACGAATATCGCGCGAGTCTGGTGTCAGGGCATTATCGGTCGTGAGCTGGAAGGCTGACACGCTCACCATGGCCCCGCCGCCAGGCGGTTCATATTTCAAACCGACTTCGTACTGCTCTGCCGTCAGTGCCTTGAATGGCGCCTTGTCAAGGCTGGAACCAAGCAACGGCAGGAAGGAGGTCGAGTAGCTCGCATAGGGTGCCAGCCCATTATCGAACAGGTA
Organism: Labrys sp. KB_33_2; assembly: GCF_052114505.1. Lineage (NCBI taxonomy): Bacteria > Pseudomonadati > Pseudomonadota > Alphaproteobacteria > Hyphomicrobiales > Xanthobacteraceae > Labrys > Labrys sp. KB_33_2. The sequence goes on from NZ_JBFREW010000001.1 coordinate 666,230, forward strand.
GGTTAGCCCTGCGCGCCCGCTCAATTGCCTGTCCTTGGTGGTAACAGGTGCCTTACCTCCGGGCATGCGGTCTTTCGTATCAATCTGGGAGATGTCGTAGCGCAGGCCGAGCGTTGCGACCCAGCGGTCATAGCGGACCTGGTCCTGGATGTAGGCGCCGACTTGGTTCTGTGTCTGCAGGCCGGAGCGCTGAAGCGGGGCCAGTGGGAACGGGCCATTGCCATAGACGGGATCGAGGATGTCGATCGGCCGTGTCGGGCCGCTATTGCCGAAATTGGTCGACGAGATGCCATGCATATAGTCGAGGCCCGCCAGCACCGTGTGATCGAAGCGGCCGGTGGCAAATTTGGCCTCGATCTGGGTGTCGACCGTGAAGGCCGATAGCGTGTCCTGCGACATGGCAGTGACGCGGTCGAGGGTACGTCCGTCGGACTGCCAGGCAAAGGCGGGGTTCACCAGCACCAGTTTCATGCTCTGGTCGGAGCGGCCGTAGCGCAGGTTCTGGCGCACCGTCCAGGTGTCGTTGAAACGGTGCTCGAACTCGTAGCCCAGATGGAAATAGTCGCGGTGGAAGTGGCCCCAATCCGGCTCTCCAAGGAAGATGTCGCGCGGGATCTGGCCCTTGGGATTGCGCAGCAGCGTGCCCACGGCCGGATAGAAGCGCGGATTGAAGACCGGCCGATCATTCTGATAGTAGCCGTAAAGCGTCAGCGTGGTGTTCTCGTCGGGGCGCCAGCTCAGGCTCGGCGCGATCAGGAACTGCCGGTCGCGCTCATGGTCGATCTGGGTGTTGAGGTTCTTGGCCAAGCCGATCAGCCGATAAGACCAGGCGCCGTCGTCGCTGAGGGGGCCGGTGAAGTCGAAGGCGCCCTGGATGCCGCCGAAAGCGCTGGATTGCAGCGACATTTCGCGGCGGGCGGTGGTGAGCGGGCGCTTGCTGACCTGGTTGATGAAGCCGCCCGGCACCGTGCGCCCATAGAGCACCGAGGCCGGGCCCTTGATCACCTCGACCCGATCAAGCGTATAGGGGTTGATGGCGGGATTGGCGTAGGCGCTGGGATCGCCGGGCAGCACGAGCCCGTCGAGCCAGGTTGTGGCGTAGGTGTTGAAGCCGCGGATGTAGAGCCAATCATAGCGGATATCGTTGCCGTTCGGGTCCGACATCACGCCCGGCGTGTAGCGCAGTGCCTCGGCAACCGTATTGGCACCCTGCGCATCCATCTGTCCGCGCGTGACGACGCTGACCGCCTGTGGTGTTTCGATCAGGGGCGTATCGGTCTTGGACGCGCTCTTGTTGCGCTTGGCCACCACGCTCCGCTCACCGCTCGGGCCACCTGTCGCCTGGACGACGACCGGATCGAGCTCGATCGGTTGCGACGTCGCCGTGCCATTCTGCTGCGCCAGGGCGGCGGGCGCGGACACGCCATGGAGAAGGACGATGGTGAGCGTCAGCCCGGAGACGTTTGCAACCATACGCAATCGCAACACAAATTCTGCGCAGTCTAGATTCATTCTAAATTTTGAATTTCGTAACGATCCACTGGTAACGCTGCGATTGTATTCTAGTTTTGATCTATTCAAAAACATGCGAGGCCCAGGGAATTGACTTACTAGGTGAGTTTAATTATCGGCTATGGCATTGTTTCGTACTTGGCAATGTTAAGGTCTTTGCGCGACGATCTTAGATCTTTGCGCGCCGATGAAATCTTTGGTGACGGATGATCGCGGCGTCCCAAGCCCTGACTCTGGGGTGGAGAGATGCCGGACGTAGACGGAAGGCTTTGCCGATGAGCACAGTGTCAAGCCAGCGCGGGCAGGCTACCGGCGGCGAGCTCAAGGCCATTCGCGTGCGCGATTTCCTCGAAAGGGACCGGGTTGCCCTCGATAGCCCCGACAGCCGCCTGTCGATGGATGATATCCTGATGGAAGGCGAGTTTATGCACCGGGAATTGCGCCCGGGCCTGTTCCTGCATGGCGGCGATGTGGTCGAAGAGCACGCCTTTACGGTCACCTCGCACCTGCAGCCGGGCCTGTCCTGCATCTTCTTCGTGGACGGCAAGGTGGGGCTTGGGATCGGCGACCGTCATTTTGAGTTTCGGGGCGGGCCGCGCGGGGCGATGGAAGGCGTTGCCATCATGAGTACCACGCCCGAGATCTTCCGCAGGATCTCGCGGGAACGCCAGCATGTCCGCCATCTGGTCGTGTCCGCCTCGCCGGAATGGTTGCAGATCGAAGGTCTTGAAGCGGTGCATGGCGATGGGGTCGTGGCCGGGCTGCTCAAGGATCATCTGGGCGAGCATCGCTGGATGTTGACACCGCGCCTGGCCGAGCTGGTGCGGCAGGTCATGACGCCGACGGCCTTCGCGCCGGAACTGCGCAATCTCTATCTGGAGGGGCGCGCCGTGGAGATCGTAGCGGAGACCATCGCTGCGGCGACGCGGACGGATCGCGGCAAGCCCGCCAGCGGTGCTTTGGCTCGTCAGGATCTGGTCCGCCTGCGGCGCGCCAAGGATCTGATCGAAGCCCATCTGGCCGAGTCGCTCAGCATCGAGGCGATCGCCCGGGAGGCGGGGGTCTGCGCCAGCGGCCTGCAACGGCTGTTCCGGTTGGGGGAGGGCCATAGTGTCTTCGACTATGTGCGGCGCATTCGGTTGGAACATGCCCATGCCGCCCTGCTGTCGGGCGAGAAGAGTGTGCAGGAGGCCAGCGAGCTGGCGGGCTATGCCAGCCCGGCCAATTTCGCCACCGCTTTCCGTCGCCAGTTTGGTATCACTCCCCGCGAGGTGCTGGGCGCGCGACGGGCCCATTGAGGCCACCGGACCATCCATGAACCCGCCTGGTGTCAGGCGATCAGCTTGGCGCGCAGAAATGAGGCGAGCTGCTGTGTGGGATTGCTCGGTTCTTGCGCCAGGAACAGGCCGAAATAGGCAGCCGGCGGCGGTGGCAGGCGATATCGCGGCGCGAGGGTCTCGCAATCGGCCGGGAGCGTTTGCGGCAGCATCAGGCTGATGCCGAGACCGGCCCTCAGTGCCCCGACCAGCGCCGCGAAGGTGGTGACGTGGCAGGCGATCGTCCAGGCGATGCCGGCCTCGGCGAAGGCGACGGCCGTCCGATCCTGCCAGGTGCAGGATTCCTCGAAGGCAACCAGCGGTACCGGCTCGTCGACGGGCAGGTCGATCAGGCGGCTGCCACCCCAGACCAGCCGGCGCGACCAGTGGAAATGCGGTGACGACCCGAAACGGGAGGGGTCGGCGATGACGATATCGCAGCGACCGTCCCGCACCGCGAGGTCGAGGTCGGGGCTGTGGGCCGTCATCAGGTCGAGCTCGATCCGGGGGTGCTGCTGGCGGAAATCGGCCAGCAGCAGCGGCAGTTGCGTCAGCGCGAGATCCTCGACCAGTCCCAGCCTGATCCTGCCGGCCAATTGCTGGCCCTCGATCTGCCGCCGGGCATCGCTGGTCAGGGCGAGCAGGCGCCTGGCATAGGCCGCCAGTGTCTCGCCGGCCTGCGTCAGCGAGACGCCGCGCGAGGTTCTGTCGAGCAGTCTGGCACCGAGATCGCTTTCGAGCCGCTGCAATTGCATGCTGACCGCCGCCTGCGTCCGCGACAGCCGCTCGGCTGCCGCGCTGATCGTCCCGGTTTCGGCGGCCGCAAGCAGGGCACGCAAGAGATGGGGATCCAGATCCCTGGTCATAAATTATCCTGATATTGACATAATCATTATAAGAATACTTTTTAATTACCGGATCTGGCAAGTCTGCTCCCGCTGAATTGCAGGTGGCCATCATGCTCGCCAAACGGTTTCACGAACTCGGTCTCGCACTGCCGCTGGTCGCCCGCGCCGACCTGCCATTTGCGCCTTGCGTGCGTGTCGGCGACATCGTCTACATTTCCGGCCAGATCCCGGAGCGGGGGGAGGAAGTTGTCGCGATCGGCAAGGTCGGCGAGGATGTGAGCCTCGACGAGGCCCGCAAGGCCGCCGAATTATGCGCCGCCAACGTGCTGTTCTGGCTCGACGCGGCGTTGCAGGGGGATCTCGACCGGGTCGTTCGCATCGCCAAGGTCGCGGTCTATGTCAATGCGGCGCCGGGATTCAGCCAAATCTCGCAGGTGGGCAATGGCGCCTCCGAACTGTTTCTCAAGATCCTCGGATCACGAGGCGAGCATGCCCGCTCCGCGCTGGGGATGGCGTCGCTTCCCCTCGGCGTAGCCGTCGAGGTCGATGCCATCGTGCATGTCCGATAGGCAAGATTATTCATAAGATATTGGAAAATGGAATGAATCTCGGCATAGATGGAAAACGCGCCTTGATCCTGGGCGGCAATAAGGGCCTTGGTCGTGGTGTCGCCGCGCGCCTGGCGGAAGAAGGCGCGGCGGTTGCCGCGGTCGGCCGTGACGATCAGGCGCTCAAGGGGACGCTCGAGGACCTTCACCGTTTTTCGCCGGCCTCGTTCGGGATTCGGGCCGACCTCGACGATCCCCTGCAAGTGACGCAAATGCTCGAACAGGTCGATCGTGAATGGGGCGGTGTCGACATTCTGTTGCTCAATGGCGGCGGGCCGCCGCCCTATGGCGCCTGCGATACCGACGCGGCCCGATGGCATCGGCAGTTTGACGCCATCTTCATGACAGGGCTGCGCATCGCCGCCCATGTCCTGCCTGGCATGCGCTCCCGGCGCTGGGGGCGGCTCCTCGTGGTGTCATCCACAAGCGTGCGCGAGCCGATCAAAGGGCTCGCGGCATCGAATGCCCTGCGGGCGGCGGTGGCCGGATGGGCAAAGAGCCTGGCCAGCGAGGTTGCGGCCGACGGCATCACCGTCAACCTTCTGCTTGCCGGCCGGCTCGACACCGAACGCACCAAAGTGCTCGATCGTCTCGATGCCGAGGCGCGCGGCGTCACGGCCGAGACGATCGCAGCGGAAAGCCAGGCCGAGGTTCCGATCGGGCGCTACGGTACGCCCGACGAATTCGGCGCGGTTGCCGCTTTCCTGGCCAGTGATCTGGCTTCCTATGTCACCGGCACGGCCATTCCGATCGACGGCGGCCTGGCGAGGGCGATTCTTTAGTTCCCGCCTAACCTCAACCTGTCCCGAGCTTTGGCAAACGTGGGGCCGCCGGCCGCCACGATATTCATCTGCGACGCGGTGACGTTTGCGCGCACCAGGCCTTGCGTGAGGCCGGCATTAGGTACGTTCTTGCTGAAGGAGAAAGTCATGATCACCGAATCCCCCGATTTGCGCGCGTCGACGAGATGGCCGTTATAGGGAGCGAGCGTCGGTGACCCCTCCATGAGAAGCTGGAGAGCCTGGCGTAGTTTTGCGTCGGTCAACTTCGGATTGGCCAATATTGCGCGAACGCCCACGGCACTGTTGGCTGGCGTTGCCGCGGTGCCGACCACCAAGAAACCGAGGCCTCCGCATTGCGGCTTGACGCAGACCAGTAATTTTTTGATGCGCGCCCCGGCCGGGACAAGCCCTCCGTAGGATCGCGCCTCTACCCAACCCTGTGAGGCCAGGCCTGGGTCGGAAGCTGGCGAAAATGACGTGCGCCCCGACGTTCCCGCGCAGGCGCCCAGTGCAAGACAAATCAGAAAGGTACCAAGAAGACGAATCAAGTGAACCCCCAGGATGCAAGAACAGACGACCTGTTCCATTGCGTCATCAAGCTAAGGGTGAGGCCTGGGGCAAGCAAACGATTTCGGAACCGAAGTCGTCATCCCAACGAAAAGATCAAGGAGGGAGGCGCGGTGCTACTCCGCCGCGATCGGAATGCTCACACCGGGCTCTTCCTCGAACGGAGTTTCCAGCTCGACGAAACGGTCGGGGAAGAAGCCGTTGAAGTGGGTGCGCAGGCCGAGCGAATAGGCGCCGATATGGCCGATCTCGATCCAGTCGCCGGTGTCGACAGTCTCGGGCAGATAGAAGGGGCGGGTCAGGATGTCGACGGAATCGCAGGTCGCGCCGCAGATGCGGAAGGGCAAGAGCTTGTCGGGCGAACCATTGCGGCGTTTGCGGGCGGGATCGGGGATGAAGCGGGTGGGCAGCAGCAGCTTGCCCGTCCATGAATCGGAGAGCGAGGCCCAGACGCCGTCATTGATGTAGAGGCGCTGGCCCTTCTTGAGCAGCACGCGCACCATCACCGACAGGCAGCGCGCCACGATCACGCGGCCGGGTTCGGCCACCAGCGGCAGGTCGTCCAGTTTCCAGTCGGCGATATCGACGCCGATCTGGCGCATCAGGGCCTCGGTCGTCGGCGTGCCCTGGTTCGAGCCCTTCTTCTTGGGATCCACGCCATATTGCGCCGGAAAGCCGCCGCCAATGTCGAGGCTGACGATATCCTCCTTGATGCGCGAACGCACCCAGGCAACGGAAGCGAGTGCCCGCTCATAGGTCTCTGGATCCTCGACCTGGGAACCGACATGGAAGGCGATGCCGGTCTTGAAGCCGATGCCGGCCATGCGGTCGAGCAGCTCAACGGCATGTGTCGGCGTGGCGCCGAATTTCTTGGAGAGTTCATAGGCCGCCGCACCCTTGGTGGCCAGGCGCAGGAACAGCGTGATCTCCTCGGGCGGAATATCGAGGGCGCGCACGATGCGCAGGATCTTGGCGACCTCGTCCTCATGGTCGAGCGAGAGCTCGCGGATGCCATAGGTCTCCAACGCCAGCCGGATATGGGACTGGGCCTTGACCGGATGCATATAGAGCAGTTCGCAATTGGGAGAGGCTGCGCGGGCCGCCTCGAATTCGGCAGGGCTGGCCACATCGAAGGAGGTGATGCCGGCCTCGGCCAGCACCTTGAGGATCATCGGTTCGCCATTGGTCTTAACGGCATAGGCAGTCTTGCCGGGGAACTGCGCCATGAACTCGCGCGCATCGGCGGCCAGGACCTGCGGACGGAAACCGTAGACCGGCTCGTCCGGGCGGAGCGCCAGCGCAGCTTCGCGGGCGGTGGTGAATTTCTGCATGGCCGAATCGACGCCCCGTTTCATGATCCATGTTTAAGCCTGTTCATGGCTGCTGCAAAACAACCGTCTTTCCTGACAGAAATGTGACGGCGGCGATGAGGAGAGAAGCGGCCCCGCCAAACTGGGTCGATTGCGTCACGCACGGCCATGCGCACTCCCTGAACGGTGTCTCTCGCCACCGTGACTCAAGCGCGGTCCGAAATTCCCAGAAACGAGGCTTCATCGGCCTGGACATTCGCCGCAGGCGGTGATTGCATCGGTCTTATCCGGACCGGAAGCGATTGGGGCTCGGCCGCACGGCTTGGCGCTTGACGGGCGGCCTCGGCACGGACAGATTCGCACAGTTGCTGATTTAAGGATTCTCATCATGCGTATTGCCGGTCTTGCCGCCGTCCTGCTGGCTGCATCCTGTGCGCCGGCGCTTGCCGCCTCGGCGCTGGAAAAGAATTTCTGGCTGTCCGGGCCCAACTACGACGCCATCCTGCCCCATTGCGCCGACAAGGCCGTCTCCGATCAGATCGCTGCGCGCTTTGCCCGCAAAGAGGCCAATTATTGGCACTCCAACCTGGCGATCCAGCAGATCGATCGTCATCGCCAGATTGCCTTTTCGCCCTGGGGCCCGAGCTATATTCCGCGCCGCTTCTGCGTGGCCCGGGTGCTGACCAATGACGGGCATTACCGTCGCGTTTCCTATGCCATCGCCGAGGATACCGGCTGGATCGGCGCAAGCTGGGGCGTGGAATGGTGCGTCGATGGCACCGATCACAATCTGGCCTACGCACCCGCCTGCAAGATGGCGCGTCCGTGATCCGTCTTCTGCTCGCGGCCATTGTCATGGTGGCGGCGAGCAGCGGCCTTGCCGCGCGTGAGATCCGCGGCGGGGCGCCGGGGGATTTCGATCTCTATCTGCTCGCACTGACCTGGTCGCCGGGCTTCTGCGCTACGGGCGGGGCGACCAAGCAGCCCGATCAATGCGATATGGGATCGCGCCTCGGCTTCCTCGTGCACGGCCTGTGGCCGCAGGGGGAGCGCGACTATCCCACCGAGTGCAATCCCGGTGCCTTCGTACAGCGGCGCGATCTCGCCGCAACCAGGGGGGTGATGCCCTCGGAGGGCCTTGCTCGCTATGAGTGGCGCAAGCACGGGGCCTGCTCGGGCCTGTCGCCGGCGCGCTATTTCGAGGCGATGGCGACGCTCTATCGCCGCATCGTCGTTCCCGAGGCCTATAGGAGCTCGGCACAGGATAGCCGCGCCGCGCCCATCGAGATCGAGCGGGCCTTTTCGCAAGCCAATCCTGGCTTGCGGCCCGACATGATGACCGTGGTCTGCAGCCGGGGCGAGCGCGGCAGCGTGCTGACCGAATTGCGCATCTGCCTGAGCAAGGATCTGCGCAGTTTCCGGACCTGTCCGACGCAGCTGCAATATCAAGGCTGCCGAACGCGAAACATTCTGATACCAGCGCTCAACTGACATTGGTCTTGGTGAACCGACATGGCTCTATGGCTTAAATTCGCAGGCACGGGGGAAGGGGAGGCTGAGGCGGGAGCGCCCAAGCCCGAGCGGCTGGAGGCCGGCAATCCGGCGTTCCGCACCTGGAACAGCTATGAGAGCGCCGATGGCAAGACCTTCTGCGGCATCTGGGAGGCGAGCCCGGGGCGCTGGCGCATCGTCTATGAAGAATGGGAGAGCTGCACCCTGCTCGAAGGCCACTCCATCGTCACGCCGGATGGCGGGGCGCCGGTGGAATTGAAGCCCGGCGACACCATGATCCTCGAGCCGGGCTTTGCCGGTAGTTGGGAAGTGGTAGAGACGACGCGCAAGAGCTACGTGATCCGGCTTTGAATACCAACCGAGTGGTCCTCTATGCAGATTGGTATGAAAGGCTGGGTGCGCGCGGCCTTTGAGTATTACTGAAGCGTTACTTGGCCCTTTCGCCTTCAATCCCTCGGTCGAATACTCGTGGCAGATGGAGGCGTTGGGATAGAGCTCGGCCTTGTTCGCGGTGGAAACACGGGTTGCAGCTGCCGCGGCTATTTCCAGCTACATCACGAAATCGATGAAGGCATGCGCAGCCCGAGGGGGCAACGGATCCCTGGGAACGGCGAGCACCTGGATCACACTGGATTGCCGGACCGCCTGGCGGAGGCCGACGTGCCGGCGGCATGGGTCTGGTTGGAGAGTAAGCCCGAGCCGTAGACTTCCTCCTCCTGTGCCGCCAGGCTGCCATTTCCCCTCTTGCCACGCCAGCGGGTTCCCGGCGATATGGGGTGGGCGGAGGTAACAGGTACAATGACAGCAGAGCAGAGTGGCACCACTAGTTTTCTGCGCGAGCGCGATGGTCATGAGGCCCGCGTTTCCTATGCGGAACTCTTCTTCGATCTCGTCTACGTCTTCACGGTGACGCAGCTTTCCCACTCGCTGTTGGAGCATCTTTCCTGGGGCGGGGCGCTCCAAACCCTGGTGCTGTGGTTCGCCGTCTGGCTGGCATGGCAATATACCTGTTGGTTCACCAACTGGTTCGATCCTGAGAAGACGCCGGTTCGCATCTGCCTCTTCGCCTTGATGGCGCTCGGGCTGATCATGGCGGCGGCCTTGCCGGAGGCTTTCGGTGAGCGCGGGCTCATCTTTGCGCTCTGCTTTGCGGCCATCCAGGTCGGCCGCACCGCCTTCGCCGTGTTCAGTCTGGGCGCCGGCACGCCGATCTCCCGCAATTTCCAGCGCATGATCGGCTGGAACCTGATCGCGGCCTGCATCTGGATCGCCGGCGGCCTCGCCGAGGGCGAGGCCCGGATCGTGCTATGGATCATTGCGGTTGCCTGCGAATATTTCGCCCCCTGGTTCGGCTTCTGGTTGCCTGGGCTCGGCCGTTCGGATCCCGGCAAGGAATGGACGGTGGAAGGCGGCCATATCGTCGAGCGCTGCGCGCTCTTCGTCATCGTGGCGCTGGGTGAGTCCGTCCTGGTCACAGGAGCCACCCTCGCCAAATCGCCGGCCTGGGATGCGCCCGGCCTGATCGCCTTCTTCGTCGCCTTCCTCGGTTCTATCGCCATGTGGTGGGTCTATTTCGACATCAGCACCAAGGACGCCACGGAGGCCATTGTCGAATCCGAGAATCCCGGGCAGATCGCCGCCTATACCCATTATCTGCACGTAGCCCTGATCGCTGGCGTGATCGTCACGGCCGTTGGCAATGATTTGTCGATCGCGCATCCCGCCCATCATGTCGATTTCGGGGGCATGGCGGTGATTTTCGGCGGGCCGGCCATCTATCTGATCGGCAACGCGCTCTATAAGCGCCTGATCTATGGCGGTGTGCCGATCACCCACGTCGCCGGCCTGCTGGCACTGGCCATTATGGCGCCGTTCGCCTTCATGACCGATCTGTTGATGATCAGCGGCATCACCACCGTCATTCTCCTCGTCGTGGCGATCTGGGAAGGCTATATCGGCAGGAAAGCAAAATCGAAGGCTCTGCATCACGCATCATGAACTATCGCCACGCCTTCCACGCCGGCAACTTCGCCGACGTACTCAAACATATCGTGCTGGCGCGTATCCTGACCCATCTCGGGGCCAAGGATGCGCCCTTCCGCGTGATCGACACCCATGCGGGCACCGGGCTCTACAATCTGGAAGCCAGCGAAGCCCGCCGCACCGGCGAATGGCTGGAGGGCGTCGGCTTGGTGGCCGAAAACCCGCCGCCGGCACGGGTCGCGGAACTGATCGCGCCTTGGTACGGCCTGTGCCAGGGGCTGATGGCCCAATCTCCGCCGCTCTATCCGGGCTCGCCCTGGCTTGCCGCCGATCTGACGCGGGACCAGGATCGCCTGGTCTTTTGCGAAAAGCATCCGGAGGATGCCGACAGGCTGCGGGGGAACTTTGCCCGCGGCAAGCGGGTCAAGGTGATGGAGGGCGACGCCTGGGACCTGCTATCAGGCCTGTTGCCTCCGCCCGAGCGGCGTGGCCTCGTCTTCATCGATCCGCCTTTCGAGGAGGACAACGAGTTCCGCACCATTGCCGAAGGGTTGGCGCAGGCCCTGCGGCGGTGGGCAACGGGCGTCTACGCCATCTGGTATCCCATCAAGGGCATGCGCGAGGTGGAGAGTTTCGCCCGCAAGGTAGCAGCTCTGCCTGTTGCCGGCCGCATCCTGCGGTTCGAACTCAGCCGCTATGCCGTGCAGCGTATCGATCGCCTCAATGGCTGCGGCATGATCATCCTCAACCCGCCCTGGAAGCTGGACGAGGAACTGCGGGCCGTGGGTGCCTATCTCGCGCCGCTCTTCGCCAAGGAAGGCAGTGGTCTCGTGCGCCTCGACTGGCTCAAGCAAGACGACACGCCCTAGGGCGTGTCGGCCCGTGCGGACTCGCCCAGCGAGGTGATAGGGCGGGCGCTGGCGGTCAGTGATGCTCGAGGTGCGAAATCGATGAAAAGCGGCAGGCTCGCCGCGCCCAAGGCATGGGCGATCGAGCCGAATGTTCCCAGGCGCAACACCGGCGCGGTGCGGGCCTCGGGAATGGCGGCGGCGAGCGCCGTTTCGAGGCGCGTGACGATTTCCTGCATGATCGCTGGCCCGAGGTCACCATCGACAACCACATTGGGAACATCGAGCAGGGCCTGCGCCGACAGGACCGGGCCGACCAGGGCATCGACGCAATCGGTGATCCATTCCTCCAGTACGGCGGGACTGCCGGCAATGGCCGCCGGCAGGTCGTGCGGCCCGGCGATCTTGCGGCCATGCCAGCTAAGATGGCGCATCAGGGCTGCAATGGATGCGCGGGCCAGCAGGATGTCGTAGGGGCCTTTGGGCGCGGGCACCGAAGGCAAGCGGGAGGGTGGCACCGGCAGCATGGCGACATCGCCGGCATTGCCCTGGGAGCCGCGACGGTAGTCGCCGCCCAGCACCACGCCGCCGCCAATGGCCGGACCGAGGAAGAAATAGACGAAATCGTCGGATTCCCGGCCGAAGCCATAGAAGAGTTCGGCGATGGCGGCAGCCGTGCCGTCATTTTCGGCATGGACGTCGAGACCAGTCAGGCTCTGCAGAGCCGCGGCGAAATCATAGCCATCCCACAGCGCCAGCGTGTCGATCTCCAGATTGAGCCGGTCGAGCCAGGCGCCGAGATTGTAGGGTTGGGCCAGGCCGATGCCGAGCACGCGCCCGGGGGACAGGCTGTCGGCAATGGCCTTGAGGTCGGCTACATCGGCCGCGACCACGGCCAGGGCCTCCTGAGGGGCGGGCAGGGGATAGTCATGCGAACGTTTGTCGACCAGTTGGCCGCCGAGATCGACAAGGGCGGTCTCGATGCGGTTGCGGTCGATCCGCACCCCGATACCATAAGCGCCTGTCGGCTCCAGGCGCAACAGCGTTGCCGGCTGGCCGCGCTGGCCGTGATAGCGCTTGCCGACCACGGAAATCAGCCCGAAGGCCTGCAGGTCCGAGACGATCTCGCCGATGGCGGTGTTGGTAAGGTTGGCGGCGCGGGCAAGGTCCGCCTTGGAGGCTTCGCGCAGGCGTCGCAGTCGTTGCAGCACGACACGGTGGTGGTAGTGACGGATGCGCGCGGAGGTCAATCCGCGTTCCGCCATCGACGCGGGCGCCATGGCTTCCTCCCCATTACCGCTAAGCAGAATTTCCTGGCGAGATTCACGGATGGGCCTCGCCAGGAAATTCTGCAAATGTTTGATATCTTGCAGATTCTTCCTGATCGGGCCGGTGACCCGATCAGGAAGAATCTGCTTAGAACAAAACACGTTCAGGTGTGAACGCTTGTTTGCTCTCATTCTCTGGTCCCGAGCCAACCATACGGATTGGCTGGAGCGTCTTTGCGATTTGACGTGATTCAATCAAATCACAAAATGCGCTGGGCGTGGGCACGGTCACCGCGTCGCCCTTTATTTATTGCCGTTGAGTAAATTCAAGATGAGCAAAGGTGTCAAGCATCATGCGACGGCCTTACCTGCCGGTGCACGAAGAACCCGTGCCGTCCTCTCACCGTTCCCATGGTCGCACCCGGATTGACGCCGGGCAGGGGGTATTGTCAGATCATTGCCGGGTGCCCGGCTCAACCGGGGCGCCATGGTGATTGGATCATGCAATTCGATTTCAAAAACAGGCTGGTGCTGGTCAGCGGCGGCACCAGCGGCATCGGGGCCGCGATTGCGGCGGGGTTTGCCGAGGTCGGAGCTTCTGTGGTGGCTGCCGGCTTGCCCGGCGTGGCCGCGCCTGCCGGCATCGAAACGGTGGAGCTCGACGTGAGGGATGGCGCGGCCATCACGGCGCTGGCGGGGCGCTATCTGCGGCTCGATGTGCTGGTGAATGCTGCCGGTATCATCCGGCGCGGGGCCGAGCACGAACCGGAGGTCTTCGAAGAGGTCGTCGACATCAATCTCAACGGCACGATGCGCCTTTGCGCTGCCTGCCGCGGCGCGCTGGCGGCGTCGGGCGCCGGCGCCGTGGTCAACCTCGCCTCCATGCTGTCTTTCTTCGGCGGCGGCCTGGTGCCGGCCTACAGCGCCAGCAAGGGCGGCATCGCCCAGCTCACCAAGTCGCTCGCCATCGCCTGGGCGGGTGAGCGTATCCGCGTCAACGCTATCGCTCCCGGCTGGATCGAGACGCCGCTCACCAGAGCACTCGTGGAGGATCCTGCCCGCAGCGGCCCGATCCTGGCGCGCACCCCGCTCGGGCGCTGGGGCGTTCCGGCAGACCTGGTCGGACCCGTGCTGTTCCTATGTTCCCCCGCCGCCGCTTTCGTCACGGGCACGATCCTGCCCGTCGATGGCGGCTATCTGATTGGATGAGACCATGAGTGTGTCCGACCGCAAGCTCGACCAGAGCCGAATGCCCTATCAACTGCCCATGCCCGCGGAGGCGGCCCCCGAGATCGTGGTGCCGCATGTGCTGCCCGACGACGAGCGCGTCTGGGTGCCGCAGATGGAGAATGTCTGGTTTCGCCCGCTCTGCCTGCATGTCGGGCAGGGCTACTGGGTCAACCTGCTGCGCGTGCGTAAATCCGGCGTGCTCTCGCGTCACCGCCATCCGGCGCCGGTGCATGGCCATGTCCTCAGAGGGCGCTGGCATTATCTCGAGCATGACTGGGTGGCCGAGACCGGCTCCTATGTATTCGAGCCGCCCGGCGAGACCCATACCTTAGTGGTGCCGGAGGATTGCGAGGAGATGATCACCCTGTTCCACATCACCGGCGCCATGATCTATGTCGATCCCTGGGGCAAGGTGACGGGCTTCGAGGACGTCTTCTCCAAGATCGACATGTGCCGTGCCCATTATGCCGCCAATGGCCTTGGCTCCGACTATGTCGAGCGTTTCATCCGGCGCTGAACGAGCCTATTTGGGGGCAGGGTGCTGCACCGGCGTGGCGGGCGTGCCGGCGCCATGGGGGCGGGGCGCCATGGCGAGTACGGCGGCTTCGAGCGACTTGTCGCGGTGCTTCAGGCAATAGCCGCGCAGATGTGCGCGCAGGCTAGCCGGATCGGTGAGGTCGGCAAGCGCGCGCTCGTTACCGAAATGACCGGGATTGGCCTTGGCATAGCCTTCGACATAACCGCTTGCCCAGGCGATGATCTGGCTGTCGAGAATGTCGCGACGGCGCACGGCGAAACCGCAGCGCATGTCGCCATAGTCGACGGCCTGGCTGACGGGTACATGCGGCTTGGCGGGTGTCGCGGGCTTGACGGCGGCAGGCGCGGCCGCCTCCGGTTTCGTCGGTGCCGTCTTGTCGGCAGGGGGCTTTTCTGTCGCCAGCGCCAGTGGAATCGAGAGGGCGCCTGCACAAAGGGCGCCTGCCAGGACTGCTGCCATCGTCACGCGCACATTCGCCTCCATCGCATTGATTTGCCGCGCCATGCTGCGCAAACAAAAGGGCAGCCGCAAGGCGTCAGTCTGGTGCAGAAACGCAAATCTTCGCCCGCCTGTCCTCGACACGCTGGCCACAACCGCCAATGTTCGGCATGACGGGCATTTGTTCTACGGAGCCGAGAGAAATCTGGCTGGGGCGGGAGGGTTCGAACCTCCGAATGGCGGAATCAAAATCCGCTGCCTTACCACTTGGCTACGCCCCAATCGGTGCGGCTCAATAAACGGTTCCCTCGGAGGCCGCAAGGCATGGCTACAAAAAAGCGCTACGAATTTCATCATCAAAAAAGCGCATATCCTGCTTGCGGCTCGGCGATGATCCCGCTATAGACCCGCCCACGACTGGAATACGGAGTGTGGCTCAGCCTGGTAGAGCACTACGTTCGGGACGTAGGGGTCGCAGGTTCAAATCCTGCCACTCCGACCAGTCGATTTTCCCGAGATCCAAGCCACAGATTTGCCAAATCCGTTAACGCCTCCATTATGGCGTTTGCCGCGTGCGTGCGCTGCCGTCGATGCTGCCGTACTGGTACGTGAAGCAGTATTTTGGTTTCTTCCCTGTTTAAAGTCATGATGATACCGTCCTTGAGAGGTGCAGCGTCTCTGCCTTGCCAAGTATGACTGTGCGGATGCCTCAACGCTGCGCAACTGTTACGTGGGTAACTGAATACAGTGTAACAATTTTATGACAATGCGCCGGCATGCAATAGATTGCCGCTTGTTTAAGCTTCGTCGTTATTCCATCTCCGGCGTAGCGATATTGTCTTTAATGTGGCATTTGGTTATCTGTGCGATTAACGATTCGTTATGAGGATTGGGAATGCAGAAGCTGCTGGCCGTAGGCCTTTTTGTCCTGCTGGGTAGCTGCTCCAGCCCGTCCGACGGCCCGAGTGCCGGCAGTTTTCTCAATGCGCGCCAGCCTTATACGAATGAGCGCGTTCCGGTCATCGATATCACCTACGCTGCGCAGACGGCCCTGGCTCCGGGCGCCTTGCCTTTCGCCGGCACGCCGGGTCTTTCGAAACTGCGTTCGGCTGGCTATACCGGCACGCAGATCAGCCGCGGCGACGTCCTGCAGATCACCGTGCTGGATACCGGCGAGGACGGCCTGTTCTCGCCGACGAACAGCAAGACGCTGGATCTCGGCCGCTTCACGGTCGACGACAATGGCTCGGTCGACATTCCTTTCGTCGGCAAGCAGCGGGTGGCGGGTTCTTCGCCGGAATCGGTGCAGAAGCGTATCGTCGGCAGCCTCAAGGGTTCTTCCGTCAATCCCCAGGCGGTCGTGACCATCATCGACCGGCCCAACAGCGCGGTTGCCATTTCCGGCGCGGTGCGTGGAGCCGGCCGCATGGCGATGGCTTCGGGCAAGGAGCGCGTCCTCGACGTGGTGGCGAGGGCCGGCGGTGCCACCGGGCCCGCCAACGCGACGACGGTGACGGTGATTCGCGGCAATCAGCGCGCCGATCAGAGCCTCGACCAGGTGATGGCCGATCCCAAGCAGAACATCTATCTGCAGCCGGGCGATCAGGTCATCCTGGGTGGCAATACGCCGAGCTTCACCGCGATGGGGGCGTTCAAGAGCGCCGGCGAGTTCAATTTCGAACCCGGTCAGCTCACCTTGGCGCAGGCCATCGCACGTAGCGGCGGTCTGCTCGATGACCGGGCCGATTCCCGCTACGTCTATCTGTTCCGTAAGCGCGCCTATTACTGGACGACCAAGGATTGCGTGCTGGTGCGGCCATCGCCCTATGGCAATGGCACCATGCCGCCGCGGACCAGTTGCCCGCAAGCCATGGCCTCGCCGCCGCCGCCGCGCGCCGTGATCTTTCGCATCAACATGCGGGACGCCTCCAGTCTCCTGATGATGCAGCAGGTCCAGATGGAAAGCGGCGACATGTTGTTCGCCAGCAATGCCGGCATGGTCGATTTCGCCAAGCTCTTCACCGTGTTCCAGAAGAGCGTGCCGACGGCGGCGGCGCCGCAACCCTCGGGAGGAATACCCTCCAGCCCGCCTCCGGCACCGGGTGTCTCGCTGAGCCTGCCGTCTCAATAAGCCGGGAGGGCTTCAAGAAGCCTTTCAGTCGCCCCGCAGCATCGCTAAGGCGACGCCTGCCGATGACAGCCGCACCTCCAGATCAGGACGGGCGAGTTTCCCGGCGAGTTCTCTCAAGGGGTCTTCTCTCAAGGGGTCTTGGGCACCCTGGCCATCGGCGCATCGTTCCAGCAGCATCTGCAGGATTCGTCCGCTGGCATAAAGGTCCGTCCGGCCATCGAGAGGCTTGCCGGCCTGCTGTTCGGGGGCGCTGAAGCTTTCGCGGCCGGCCCTTGCCAGGTCGACATCGGCGTGGCGCTGCCCGGTTTCCAGAGCGATGCCGAAATCGGCGATGCGCAGCGTGGCGAGATCCTCGCCGTCATAGAGCAGATTGTCCGGTGCGAGATCGGCATGCACCAAACCTGCGGCGTGCACCGCTTCCAGCCCCGACAGCAGGGCGGCGGCGATGGTGGCGACTTCGTCGCGACGAAACGGGGCCTTCCGCATCCGATCGGAAAGGCTGGAGGGCAGCCAGTCCATCAATAGGGCCGGCCTGCCGTCGGCAAGCCGCAGGGCAGCGGTAGCCGCGGCGACATGGCGGTGGCGCAGCCTGGCGCCAAAACCGGCCTCGCGCAGCAGGAGGTCGCGGGCGACGACATTGTCGGCCTGATCTGGCCGCAGCGCCTTGAGGGCGTGGAGGGTGCCGAGGTCGCGATGGCGGAGCTGGTGAATCTGCGTGAGAGCGCCGTCATGGACCATTGCTTCCAGGGCAAAGCTGTTGGCGATGAAGGAAGTCTCCACCGCTTCCAGCCGGCCGACGCGCCGGTCGAGTGCATCGCGCACGCGATCGGCCAGCAGCCGGGTTTCGGCAGGCGGGCGCAGTTCGCCGTCAGCCTGGCTGAGCGCCTGCCACAACGCGGCAAAACGGGTGGCGATCGCCTCCAGATCTTGCGGTGGCGCTTCCCCGCTCATGCCGTTTGGACGGTCACGACGACGGCGCTGACATTGTCCCGCACATTGGCAATCAGGGCATCCTGGATCAGGGCGGCGGCGGCTTCCTTCGCCGGCTGCTCGGCGATGAGGGTGGCAATGGTGCGCTCATCGAGAACCCGGGCCAGTGCGGCACTGCAGAGCAGAAAGCGATCGCCCGGCTGTATCGGGTCATGCACGATCTCCGGTACCAATTGCCGAGGCGCCCCGATGCTGCGCGAAAGCGCGAAACGCAGGCCGATCTCGACATGGTCGCGCGTCAGGCAACGCATCATGCCCTCGCGCATCAGATAGCAGCGCGCATTGCCCGCCCAGATCACGGCGAAATCCCTGCCCTGCATGGCGACGGTAACGACGCTGGCGCTTGGGGGTTCCACGGCGCCGGGAAAGCGAATCGACTGCACGAGGCTGTGCGCGCGCCCGAGCTTGCCCTTCACATCCTGCACCAGGGTTTCGAGCCTATCAGCCGCTGAGACATTGGCCAGCGTGTTGGTGACGATCTTTGCTGCTTCCGCCGCGCCATTGCCGTCGCCGACGCCATCGGCAACCGCGAAAAGGCGAGGATTGTCGGAGACCAGCAACGCGTCGGCATTAACAGACAGGCGCGTGCCGGCATGGGTGGCATAGCCGCGCTCTATGGCAAGCAAGGGAGCCGGCGTTGGGGTGGATGGGGGAGGTGCTTTGGTCGGCACAGGGGGAGAATTAGGCTGTGAAGGTGGCTTCACGATGGGGTTGCCGCCTCTCAGGAGGCGCACGAAATCGCCGGCGCGTGGTGCCCCTTGGGTCTTGAAGCCGCTGGCTCGGCCCGTCTCGCTCTCTATGGTCCACCACAGCGATACACGGCCGTCCACGGCTCCGGGCGGCGGTGGAGGCGCGGATTTGGCCCGTGGCAGGCGCAGCCGCTTCAGCCCGGCCAGAAAGGCGGCGATGTCGAAGTTGCGCAGCGTGGAAGTCTCGGCAATCGCTTCGGCGGCCGTGAACCAGCTCTCGTCGAAACAGAACAGGCGGGCCGGGCCGTCATAGTTGCTGACCCTGGCTGCGATAACGAGTGGGAAGCTGCGGCCAACCCTGTCCTTGCTCGGCTGCAGGATGCCGACCATGGTGGCCCGCCCCCAGAGAGAACGCTCGATCACGAAGCGCCAAGGCGGTGTAGCGTGGAACAGGTCCTGCCATTGTGCGCCGAGCGTCTGTTCGCTTTCCTGCAGGCCTGATTGCAGCCAGTTGACGAGTTCGGTCTCGGCCTGGCGGCCGAGACCGGTCGAGACGAAATCGCCATGGCTCGGCACCTTGCCGAAAAAGCCGATACCGTCCTGCTCGGAAGGAGCCGCATGGGGGGCGCCGCGCTGAGCCATCGATCCGCCTTAGAACTGCGACGGGCACTTGAAATCCTCTATCGCCTTGAGGCGATAGGGATTGAGCGTACCGCCGAATTGCACCCGGAATTCGCCGCTCCTGCTATCCTGAGTGAAGCGGGCACGGAAGAGATCGGTGCCTTCCTCGGTGATGCCGGCCTTGTCGAGCAGCCGGAAGAGGGCCCATTCACCGGTCGCCTCGGATTTCCGACTAAAGTCGCCGGGGGTCAGCATCACCCAGGCACTGGCCGAGCTGTCCTTGGTCGGCCATTCGAAGATCTTCGCCTGCTCGATGCCCTTCACCGCGCGGATCGCCTCGCCCGGAGCGAAAGTGAAGACAGCCGAATTCGTCGCCTCGTTTACGGCGAGACCGGTTACGGTGATCCGGACGGAGGGCATCTCGGCGTCATTGGGGAAGAAAGCCTTGCGGATCTTGTCGGCATTCTCGAACTGGACAAGCGCCTCGCTCGCGATGCCCTCGCTGCCGGTGGCGCCCTTCCAGCGCCAGGGATTGGCCGAGGTGTCGACGAAGGGCTCGAGCTCTTCCTTGAAGAAGGTATGGAAGCGTCCCTTGGGGCCGAACAGGCGGGAAAAATCGGTCAGCGCCATGTCTTGCCGGGCGTTCCGGTCGAAGGGATAGCGCCCCACCATGATGGTGGAGCAAAGCCCGGCACCATCGGCCGCCCATTTGTCGGAGGCCTGATTGCGGGCGGTCCGGGACGACAGTGCACCGACATCGCCGGCGACACCGGCCATCAGGGTATCGAGCGGTGGCGGCAGGCGCCGGCTCTCTTCCTGCAGCGACTGGATAGCTGCGGTGAGCTGGCTGTCGACGTCGAAGATCTTGCTGACCGGCGCCGTCGAACTAGCGGCGCGCGAGAGCTGGGTATACATGGCGCTGAGCAGGGGCTTGAGGCCCGAGATCTGCGAGCGCGGCTTTTCCGAACTGTTGCCATCGCTCTGTTTGGGCGTCTCCAGGGCCTCCCGCAGACGGCCATAGGGATCGGGGACACTGATCGCACTGCTGTTCAACGCGGTGCTTTGGTTGCTCTGCTGAGCCGTGGCGACGGAGGCGTTCGCCGGGGGCCTGAGGTCGGCTGCGTTAGCAATGGAACGTGCCAGGGTCTCGATCGGACCGGGCTCGCTGGAGAGAACCCGAAGCGTATCGGCAGCATCGGCGAGCGACTGGAAAGGCTTTACGCCGAGATCGGCCAGCAGGCTGGCCCAGCGTTTCTCATACTGATCGAAATAAAGCTGCAATGCGGCCAGGGACAGGCTCTCCACCGTCATGCCGGCACTCGCGGGTTCGCCGCGCACCCAATGCTCGTCCAGCGCCTGGCGGGCAGCATCGGCGGCTTCGGGCAAGACGACGGAGCGATAGCCTTCGCCGGTGAACAGGCCGGGAATGCCTTCGCGCAGCGAGGCCCTGGATTTGCGCTGGAACACCCGTTCACCCAGCGGACCAAGTGCGTCGGCGGGAATCCAGGGCGCCAAAGCGCGGACCTGCCGGTTCTCCTCCAGGATGTCATAGGCTCGCGCTGCCAGGCTCTGCCCGCGGATCGCCTGCCGGGCCTTGGCGACCAGAGTCTGGTCGATATCGATCGGCGGCAGCCTCCTTGCCACCAACTGCTCGACATGCTGGAGAAGCTCGTTGCGAGCGGCTACCCGTCCCTCTCCGGGATAAAGGCTGTAGAAGATCTGCTCGGCTTCCTGCGCGGCGAATTTGGCGTCGACCTGGCCCAGCCCGCCGAGCATGCCGTAGAGCTTGAGGGCATCGAAGGTTTGGCGGACATTTGAGGTGTCGGCCAATTGCTTTTGCAACTGTACCATCAGGCGGGGCAGCAGCAGCGAATTGAGGGCGCGCTGATAGGCCTCGCGCTGCCGGCCCGCGATCTTGTCCCGCTGGTCCAGGCCGAAGCCGACTTGCCAGATTTCGGTGTTCGAGAAGCCGTCGCTCACGCCCCTGAGATCGTTCAGCGCGGGCAGGATCCGCAGGAAATCGGTGTCGGCGACATCCCGCACCGGGATGCCTTGCACCAGCCTCTCATAAGAATTGATGCGTTCGTCAGCCTGCGCCAAGGCGCGGGAATTTTGGTAATAGGTGGCGATCCAGCTTGAGAAGACCACACCGAGCACCACCGCCGATGCGCCATAGACAACGCGGCGCAGCATCAACTGGCGGCGGGTCAGGCGCTTGTCGCGTGCGACAAGGGCAGCTTCCCCGAAGATGACCTCCTTGAACAGGCGCGGCAGGAAATAGCTTCGGCGCATGCGTGGCGCGCTGGCCGCACCCGGCACCTCCGCCTGGGTACCGGAGGCGAAATAGATGCCGCGCAGCAGCGGAGATTCCACCAGTTTCGACCCGGCGCACAGTTCGACGAGCACCTCGTGCAGGCGTTCCTTGAGGGCGGCGAGTTCGGCGGGGAAACGAAAGATCCGCCCGCGCACCTCGCTGTCGGGTTCCTGTTGCAGGCGCTCGAGCAGCAAGGCGTCGACGCGCTGCTGAAGCAGGCTGAATTCCTCCAGGAAACGCTCGGGCAGGTTGTCTGCCTGGTAGCTTTCGTCGAGACCGAAGGTGGTGCCCCAGACCTGCTCGCGATCGCTGGCATTGAAGCCGTCGAAGAATTCCACGAAGCCGGTGAGCAGATCCGATTTCGTCAGCACGAGATAGACGGGCACGCGGGCCTGCAGATACTCGTCGAGCTCCGACAGGCGCTGGCGGACGGCGCGCACCTCTTCCAGCCGCGCCGTGGGTTCGCGGTTCAGGATGTCGGCGATCGACAGCGTGACCAGCGCGCCATTCACCGGTTGCGAGCGACGGTATTTCTTCAGGAGCGTCAGAAAGCCTTCCCAGCCGGCCTTGGAACTGCCGTTGAGGTCGTCCTGGGTGGTGTAGCGGCCAGCGGTATCGATCAGGATGGCTTCATCGGTGAACCACCAATTGCAGCTGCGCGTGCCGCCGATGCCCTGCACGGAATTGGCGCCGAGCGCATCGCCGAGCGGGAATTTCAGGCCCGAATGGGTGAGGGCCGTGGTCTTGCCCGATCCCGGCGCCCCGAAGATCACATACCAGGGCAGTTCATAGACATAGCCGAAGCGCTTCTTGGTGATACGGCGCAGCAGTGCCAGGGCCTGCTTCAGCCGGTCGCGAATTTCGCTGACCTCGGCCTGCTGGCTGGCGGCCGCCTCGGCCTCCGCGCTCTTTTCGAGATCGGCGACCAGCGCCTTGTCGCGCTTGCGCGCCTTGTAGATGCTGACGCCGATATAGGTGAGGCCGGCGATCAGTACGATGCCGATGGCGATCAGCCGATTGGTGGTGCTGGCGAGCGGATAGAATTCGCCATAGCCGATGAGGTGGCCGTAGAACCAGATGATGAGGCAGAGTGCCGCTATCCAGACGATGGGCAGGAAGCGCTGGCCGAGCAGGGTCCCGTAGGCTTCGACATAGGACCGGATCGTATAATAATAGCTGAGCGGGTTCATGGTGCGACGCTTCCCGGCCCTGTGACGTTGCGATCGACAACCGGCAGGCTCATCACGAGAGGCGAGCCAGTATAGCCGTCCTCAGGCCGGCCGATCACCAGGATCTCCGTGCGGCGGTTCTGCGCGCGTCCGGGTTCGGTATCGTTGGAAGCGATCGGGTCGGCCTCGCCCCGCCCTTCGGTCGTGACGCCGTCGCGAGCATAGGTCTTCAGGATGTTGCCGACGGCATCGGCCCGCTCCTCCGACAATTGCTGATTGGTGCGGGCGCGCCGGTTGCCGTTGAACGGCCTGTTGTCGGTATAGCCGATCACCTTCGCCTTGAATTGGGCTGTTGCCAGGGCGGTGCCGATCTTGTCGATCAGGTCCTGAAAACCGGGTTTGACATCCGCCTTGCCCGTATCGAACAGGCCGGCATTGTTGATGCGGACCAGCACGTGGCCATTGTCGTTCCACAAGCTCACGAGCTTCTTGTCGACCTCCGGCTGCAGGAAGTTCATGAAGCCGCGCAGGCGGGTCACGCCCGCAGGCTCCGGGGGAACCTCTGCCTTGGCCTGGACCTGAACCGGTGGTGGCTCCTTCGCCTTGGGCGGCGGCTCGATGTAGATGCTGGGCGCTTCATTGGGCGGCAGATCACCGAGGCGCGCGAAGGTGCCGTCAGAGGCCCGGTCGAGCGACAGCGAAAAGAAGAGGTAGCCGAGCCCGAACAGGAGGGCGAGGATGCTGAGCAGCGTCCATAGCGCCGCGGCGGTGCGCAACGGCTTGTGCCTGGCGGCAACGCCGCGCCAGTGTGGGGACAATTCACGCTCGAATGCGCCATATTGGCCGAGCAGCGTCTTGTAGAGACTGTCGCGGATGCGGCTGAGCTCGAGGGCGCCGCGCGGGGAGACGCGGGTGCGGCCTTCGAAGGCGAGCGACAGGCACAGATAGATCAGCAGCAGCAGGTCCTTGTTGGCCCCCGGGCTCTGGTGGAAATGGTCGAGCAGGTCGAAGACCTTGTCGCCACCGGTGACATCCATGTGATAGGTCGAGACGAGGCCCGAGCGGGCCCAGCCGGCGCGCACGCCCCAGGGCTTGCTCAGCACCACGTCGTCGACGGTGGCGCACACGACATAATGGGCGGCGCGCGCCCGCTCCGGGCTGACGCGGGCACCGGCGAGATCGTGCTCGTACCGGTTGATTGCTTCCGTAGTGGTGCGGCGAAGCTGCTCGATGTCGGGCTGGTCCGCGGTGTGGCGCAAGGCATGGGCGAGGTTGAGCAGGGGAGCGGCCGAGGCTACGATGGTCGGCACTTCTTCGCCGCCGAAACGGAAATTGCGCACCAGCGTATCAGTCGACCAGCCACCCGACCGCAGCGGCTCGGCCGGAGCCGAGCCATCCTGCGGAGCGTCATCCAGCATCTCGGCCATCTTGCGTGCCGTCTGCTGTTTCTTGGCGCCGTCTTCGGTGAGCTCAACCACCGTCGGCAGGGACTGCCAGGGGGCTGTCGTTGCCTTGTTCATCGGCTGGCGTCCTTCACTCCCTCAGGGCCCACAGTTCCATCTCCAGGCTCGGAAAGTCGCCGGCGAGATGGAGGGCGATGGCGCCCGAGGTATCGAGCTGTTTCCACAGCGGGTTCTTGGTATCGAGTTCGAAATAGATCGTGCCCGAGCGGTAGGGCAGTTGGCGCGGCAGCACCGGCAGGGGCCGGACGGGAATACCGGGCAAGGCGACATTGACCAGTTCGGCGATGCGCTCCACCGGCCCGACCTTGATCTGGGCGGGCAGGCGGCGGCGCACGTCCTCGGCCGGCATCTCGGCCCTGACAGCCAGCACGAAGCCGGCATCCTTGAGCAAAGTGCGATCGTTGATGGTGCCGACCCGCACGCCATGCCGGCGTTCGGCGAGCTCAATGGCAACGGCGGCCTGCTCGAGCACGGCCGAGAGCGAGGTCCTGAGATCGTCGAACACCGCGGCGAAGGTTGCCTTGAGATCTTCGTGCCGATAGGGCGGAAACTCGCTGGCGCGCTTGGAATCCATGGTGAAGGTGGCAAGTTCCCCGGCGAGCTGGATGCAATGCTCATAGAAGGTCATCGGGTGTATCCGCGTCGCGTTGGCCGCGATGTGGCTGAGCAAGGGATCGGCCCGATTGAGGATATGGAGCAGGAAGTAATCGCCGACCTCGGCCGTGCCGCGGATGGTGGGGTCGCCGATGCGCTCGGCGATGGCCGCCGCGCGATGGCGCACGATGCCGAGGAGTTCGGTCATGAGTTCGCCGAGCCGTGCCTCGGCGGCGCAGTTCAGGCTGGGGGCGATATAATCGGGATCGAGCAGCACGGCCTTGTCCGAGCGCACCTCGATGACGCGGGCGAGGCCGATCAGCTCATAGCCGGCGAGGTCATCGCCGCTCTTGAGATAACGCAGGCTCAGCCGGCCGACATCGATGGGTGCCATGAAGTCGGTCTCGACATTGGCGTCGGGCGCTTCGTAATGCGAGGCGACCACCCTGACGCCGGGCGAGGAAGCGCCCCCATTGATGGCGATGTCGGCGCGCCCGGGCCGCCGGGCCGGCAGCGCCAGATAGATGATGGCGTTCTTGGTGGCTTCGTCGAGCTCCAGCGGCGGCGGCAGATCGGTGTCGAAGGGAGCCTCGAAAGGTGTGCCGTCCGGCAGGGTGCCGCGCAGATTGGCCAGGGCGAACTGCCCGATCGCCAGGGCGCCGCGGTCGATGCCAATCTCGGCGATGCCCCAGGGATAGGCGGCAAGCTCACGCGTGGTCGCACGAACCAGCCGCTCGGTCCAGCGATCGGCCTGCTGGAAATGCTGCACGCGAAGAAACATGCCTTCGCTCCACGCAACCCTGTTCTCGTTTCTCATGCGACTTCGTCGTCCTTGCTTGTCGTGCCGTCCGCCGTCCGGGGCGTCTGGCCACCGGCTGGTTCGTTCCTAACTTGGCCAAGCGAACTCAGCATTGCCCTGCGGAACAGGTCTCGGACTGAAAGATCCCGGCCGTCGGCGTTGAACTGCCGTCGATAGGTCTGCCAATAGGCCCCGTTGCGGCGCCAGGGCAGGCCGATCGTCCGGGCATCGGTGCTTGCCTCGATGATGCGTGGCTCCAATTGCGGGCTGACCTCGCGCACCAGGGTGCCGAGAGCCTCCGCGAGTGCCTGCTGTCGCGTGAGCAAGGTCTCGAGCCGCGCCAGCATGGCCTCTTCCCGATCGAGACCGAAGAGATCCGGAGTTTCCGCCAGCGATTCGGTGCCGATCTCGAATGTGGCGAAAGCCTTTTCGAGGGTTTCCTCGCACTGGGCCAGCAGGCCTTCGCAGCGTGGCTGCCAAGCAAAGACAGGTGTCAGGTCGGCAAGGAATTCGGCGGGATCTTCGTCCCGGTCCGAAGAGGGAATTGCCTGGGTCGTATCGTCGTTTGCCGGTGCTGCTTCGGAGCCGCTCTTGCCGCGATCGCGCGCCATGGGCACGGAAACGAAGGTGGCCCGGCCATGTTCGAGGCGATTGCCGTAGTCGAAGTCCTCGTTCCAGTCGTTGGGCAACACCGGCTTGATCGCCTTGGGATCCGGCGGGCCATTCCAGCCGATCTCGACATGGCGCGAGGAGGGCGCCGCTTCAGCCTTGCGCCCGGCAGGACGGGAAGCATTCGCCTGCTGCAAGGGCCAGTCGTCCGAAACGCGTCCGCCCATGACCCCGGTCGCGGTCTGCCCGCCCGGTGCGATATCGGCAAGGATGGCGGTGATCGTCAGATTCTCCTCGCTGACCGCGAGGCCCGCTGCGGGGTCAACGATGTCGCGGTCGGCCTCGCCGGTGACCGATACCGAGAACGCCTGGCCGCCCAGTTCAAGGCGCGACTGATGCCTGAGGCGGGCGGTCTCGCCCTCCAGGACCAGGATGCCGTCCACACGGGTGCCGTTGGCGCTTTCATCGCGCAGCAGATAGCCGTCACGATCACGCAGAATGGTGCAATGGTGTTTGGAAAGGGTGCGGCCGGCGTCAGGCACCTGCCAGTCGCAATCGACCGAGCGTCCCAGCGTTCGGCGCCCCCGCTCCAGAACCCAGCGTTGGCCGCCTGCCCTGGTTCCGCTCTCTTCGACCTGCTTGAGTTCCAACCGCATGGCCATCTCCTTACGAGACCGGTTGCAGCGTTGCTTGACGCTCGGTGATGACGGCGTCGTCGCTGTCCCGAGCTGCCGGCGCGCTCCGCGCCCAGCTGTTCCAGCCCAGGCGTGGCGGATCGCCCGCCTGGCCGAGCTGGCAGAAGGGAACATGCTCCTTCTTGAGAACGACCTGGATGTCGAAATCGAGCCCGCAGCCGATGAACAGGCGCGTGAGCGCGAAGAGCTCGCCGATATTGCGGCTGCCGGGCGCCAGCGAGAGATAGTCCCGATAGTCGAGTGGGCCGATCGCCACGCGGAAGGTGCTGGAAAGGTCCCGGATGGCCGAACCCGCCATGGCATCGACGCCGAGCCGCACCGTGGCCTCGCGTGTCATCTGGCTTTGTTCAGGCTCGGGCACACCAAGCCAACGGCCCTGGAAGAGCTCGATCTCAACCGGCAGGCCGCTGACCTCGCACAGCATGGCCCTGAGATTGCTGACATTGCGGGTGCGTGCCGCAAAGAAGCCGCTGAACCGCAGCAGCACATCGTCCTCGACGTTGCTGCGCTCCCGCAACCTGGCGGTGCCGAAGCCGGTGAGGGACAGCAAAGTCCTGATGAAGCCGTTGCGGTCCTCGCGGCTGCCCCAGCGCAACAGCCGGGCAAGCCGATATTTCTCGCTGGCATCGACGAACAACTCGTCCATGCGGGCGCCGAACAGCTGCAGGAAGGCCGCGAGGGAGGAGGATTTGTTACGCTCCTCGCGCATGATGAGTTCATTATAGGTCGGCGGCAGCGAGCCCAGCGGCCCGGCAAGCCCCGCCAGGGCGCTACGCAAGGTGGCCTGGCCTTCCTTTCGGCGAAACTCCGATACCGGGAGGGCAGCTGGTGAGACGCCCGCATGCGCGGTGATAGCAAGCTGCCCCTGCGCCGCCTGCTCTTGCGCCGCCTGGGCGACGCGAAAAGCCGTGGTCGGCTCGAAGCGGCCGGGGTCGCGTTCGAGCAGATCGGCAAGGGCATCTGTGCTACGGTCGGGAAGCATGGTGCGCGAAGATCTCCTAGAGCAGGGGGCGTTCGGCCGCCCGGGCGGGCCAGGTGGCGATTGGCTTGGATTGGCCCTTGATGGAGACCGTCAGCCGCGTGAAGCTGTTGACCGAGGTGTAGAGGCCGCAAAAGCGATCGAGCACGCTGCCGAACAGGAAGGCTGATGGGCGATCGATCGCGGCCGGATCGAACTCGATCGCGATCTCGGTGCCGGGCACCATGCCGCCCCGGATACGGGCGGTGGCAGCCCTTGCCTCTACCTGGATGATGGCATCGACGAGCTGGCGCGTCTCCGGCAGGTCGCGGAAGGCATAGAGCGACAGGATGTCCTTGAGCGCTGCCCCGCCATTGTCGAACAGCGAGACATGATTGAGCAGGAGATGCGACATCAGCCGCCAGTTGCGGCCGTCCTCGTCGTTCATGCGCACGGCTGGCGTGGGCGCGATCAGCGCCTCGATCCGTCCGACCGCCTCGTTGCCGGCCGCGAGCTTGAGATGGGGGTGGCCGCCACCGAAGGGCAGGCGCTCGGGCAAAGCGCGATTGAGACACCAGGCATCGACGCTCGCCACGGCATCGAGATTGCCGGTGGCACGACGATTGTGGTCGACGAAGGCGATGTCGAGGTCGCAGGTGCCGTCGTCTGGGTCGAAGCGGCGATAGCTCTGCCAATAGGCGGCCGCCGCGCCTGAGCGCTGGGTGCGCCCGAAGAAGGGCTGGCAGGATTGCTGCTCGCCCTTCGATCCAGTCAACATCACCCGCTCGACCGCATAGATCTCGCGCGTCTTCTGCCGCCGCGAGTCGGACAGTAGCCGATATTCGGTGCGGGTGCCGTCGAGCGCGAGGGGCTCGCAGGTCTGGCGGAACAGATTGACTACCGGCGTGGCATGCAGCACCAGGTCCCGGGCCGTAACCGAGCGTTCCAGCTTGCCGTCCGTCTCACCGAGATAGACGAAGATCTCCAGCCCGTCGCCGTGCCAGCGCTGCAGTCCGTCGATCTCGAAGAACAGGAATTTCTGCGGCAGCGCGAAGAATTCCGTGAGCAGGCGATAGCCGGTGAAGCTCGTGCTCGGATAAGGCAGCATCGTCTCGTCTGGCGAAAAACCGACCGGCTTGAGATGATCGGCCGGCAGGAAGATCGCCTTGTCATCGTCGGCGTGCCGCGCCAGCGCGATTCCGAGCGTGTGGTTTGCGAGCAATTCGTAGAGCGCGCTTGCTTGCCGCCAGGGCGAGGCGATGTGAAAGCGCAGGCGCTTGAGCCCGAGTTCGGACAGGGGCCGGCGGCCTGCCAGCGAACGGATCGACAGTCGCAGGCAACCGGCCGCGCCGGCATGGCGGGAGAGCGGTGCCTGGATCGGTTGTCCCGACAGCGAGATCGCGCTGACCTCCACCGGTGCGATTTCGACGTCCTGCGTGGTCAGGAAACGGCAGGTCTCGCCGCCGACCGGTTCGGCCTGCACTTCGGTATGGCGCAGCAGGATCTGCGTGGCGGCCAGCGTCTCGCCGGGCGAGAAGCGCATGATGCTCATGGAGGGTAGGGGCGCGAGATAATGCGGGTAGAGCGTTTCGAGCAGGCCATCGGTCAGCTCGGGAAACTCGTCGTCCAGTTTCTGGCGTACCCTAGCGGCGGAATAGGCGAAGCTCTGGATGAGGCGCTCGACATGGGGATCGTCGGCAACCTCGCCGGTCAGGCGCAACCGTCCGGCGATCTTGGGGAAGGCATCGGCAAAGCGCGACGCCCGCCGGCGCAGGGCCGACAATTCCTCGTTATAGCGTCGCAGAAAGCCCTCAACCATGCGCCGCCTCCACCTGGAAGCGCTGGCTGGTGGGATCGATGGTGGACTCGAAATTGATCGGCGGCATGCCGTCATAGAGGCGGAAGGTCGCCTCTATGCGCATCCGCAGCGCTCTTTCGCCCTGGGTGCGGTTCTTGAGGATGGTGACACGTATGTTCGACAGCCTGGTCTCGAACAGGGCGATGCGCCGCTCGATGGCGCGCGCCAAATGCAGCTTGGCCTCGTCGGTGACAAGGTTGGCTGAGACGATGCCTTCCACCCCGTAGCTGACCAGCGCATCCTTGAGCTCCGCCAGCTTGTCCGGCGGGCTTGTCGGACAGCGCCTGGTGTTGAGCAGGGCTTCAAGGTCGCGGCGGATGGCTTCGCGCATCTCGCGTGCCTGATCCGCGAGGCTGAGGGCAGGGTCCCGAGGGAGATCCGGGGCTGCGTCGAGCAGCCGGTCCAGGATGGAGCGCGACAGGACCTGCTCGCGGGCCCGGAAGCGTTCGAGCGGATCAACCATGGGCAGCCTGCTTCTGCCTGATGATTTCGGGCATGCCCAGGCTCTGCATGTCGTGGAAGGAAACCAGCTCGTCACCAGCGAGGAAGCAACGCTGGCCGCGGCCGGCGGTGATGCCGCTGGGCTCGGTGACCCATTCGGTCTCGCGCCCCAGCAACAGCGTCTCGCGGCCTTCGGTGCCCTGATAGATCGCTGGCAGCAGGACCGAGGCGGAGGCACCGTCGGCCAGCGACAATTCTGCCCGGCGGAAAGCGAGGTCGCGTGGCCGGGCGATCGGCTCCACCGCCACGGAGGCGATCTTGGCGAAGTCGATCCACAGATAGGACCCGCCCGTCATGATCACTTCGAGCGCATGGGGAACCCGATCGTCCAGGTCCCGGAAATCGCCGACCGGCTCGCCGTTCCACAGCATCGGCCGTTCACCGCGCAGTCCGTCCAGGGCCGCCAGCGTCGGCCCTGCCGAGCTGCCTTCACGGTTGATGATGGCGAGTTCGATTGCCGCCCTGTCGAGTGCGCTCGGCCCATGCGGAAATTCGGGGACGGCACCGGTCTCGAACCAGGCCTTGCGGGCCGCCATGGCGCGCAACTGATTGCGGAGCAGGGCAAAGCCCATGGTATCCTGCGGCGCCAGGGTCACGGCGAGGCTGCATTGCGTGTCGGCCCGCTCATAATCGCCGGCGAGGATGAGCAGGTCGATATAGAGATGACGGGCATCCTTGTCGGAGGGGTGAGCCCGCATATGCTCCCTGGCGTGGTCGAGCGCCTGGCTCAGTGCCCCTTCGGAAAGAGAATTGGCGATGCTGGCGGCGAGCGTCATGCTGTCATCCTTCTGGGCAAAGAAGCGGTATCGACGCTGCTCGTCGGCGGCGCCATTTCGGCGATGAGGTGGAAGCTGGTCGAGACGTCGTCGAGCTGGAAATGCGGTTGCAGCCGCACCGTGCAGATGAAGGTGCCGGGCTTGCCGGGCAGTTCCTCCACGCTGATACCGGCCGAGCGCAGCGGATAGCGGGTGCGCAGCGGCAGGTCGGCATCGTCGTTGCCGAGCGTGTAGCCCGACAGCCAGTCCTCGAGCTTGCGCTGCAGCGAGGCGGCATCGGCCAGCCGGCCGACCTGGTCGCGCATGATCACCTTGAGATAATGGGAAAACCGCGAAGCGCAGAGCACATATTGCAGCATGGCAGCGAGACGGGCGTTCTGGCGCGCGTTCTCGTTGGCGTAATGCTGCGGCGCATGGAGCGATTGGTTGGCGTTGAAGATGGCGCAGGCGGACATATAGGTGGTGCCGATCGGCACCAGGCCGTGATCGCAGAACTGCTGTTCCTGGCCGCCCGTCAGGCGAACCTCGACGGGCGCCTGGGCAGACAGTCCCTGGCTCTCCGTGCCGAAATCATAGGCGGCAAGTTCGGCGCTGCTCAGCATGCCACCGTCGACGGCATCCTGGGTAACGCCGCGAATGTCGGCGAACCAGCCGGAGTGAATGAAGTTGCGGATGACGACGCTTGCGAAGGCGAAGGCGCCATTGCCCCACAGCAGGCTGGCGCCGTCCTGCGAGATCGCCTCGCGGAAGGGAAAGCCATCGTCGCGCCGGCGCGAATAGGGCTCATAGGGCTGCCGCATCAGGATGCGTGGCGCGACCAGTCCGAGAAAGCGGGTATCCTCATGGGTCCGCAGGCGGTTCCAGCGTATGCGGTCGGGACTGGTGTCGAGCCAGTTGAGATCCTGCACGCGGTTGAGTTCTGAAAAGCTCTCCAGCCCGATCGCATGGGGTGAAGCGGCCGCCACGAAGGGGCAGAAGGCCGCTGCGGCCACCAAGGCCAATTGGGCAAGTGTGCCAACCACATCGCCATTGGCCTGGGGATCGGTGGGCGAGAGGTGATAGTCCCCGACGAGCAGGCCATAGGGCTCCCCGCCGGGCATACCGAATTCGCGATTATAGACCAGCTCGAACAGGCGGCTCTGATCGAAATCGGATGCGCGCTCCATGGCGCGTGCCAGCTCCTTCCAGCTCAGGCTGAGTAGCTTGATCTTGACCTCGCTCGAGCGCGAGGCCGCGCGCACCAGCATCGCCAGCCCGCGCCAGCGTGCTTCCATCGCCTGGAATTCGGGATGATGCAGGATCGCGTTGACCTGGCGATTCAATGCCTCGTCGATCAGGGCGATGAGCTGATCTGCTCTGCCTCGCAGCAAGTTCTCGAACCTATCGTCGGAATGGGCTTTCCTGGGAAAGCCGAAGGTGCCGCCGGGCAGGCCGGCGGCACGGCTCAGGATATATTTGCCGGCTTAGTTCTTGGCAGGAATGCGAGCGACCATGCGCAGTGAGGTCGTCAGTTCCTCCATCTGCAGCCAGGGACGCATCCAGGCCACGGCGTTGTAGGAGCCGGGCTTGCCCGGGACCTCCTGCACCGTCACCTTGGCGTCGCGCAGCGGATAGCGCGCCCGGGTTTCCTCGCCCGCCTCGTCATTGGCGTTGACATAGTTGGAAATCCAGCGGTTGAGCCAAGCCTCACAATCCTTGGCCTCCATGAAGGAGCCGATCTTGTCGCGGCCCATCACCTTGAGATAATGGGCAAAGCGCGAGGTCGCCATCATGTAGGGAAGGCGTGCCGAGACGGCGGCATTGGCATTCGCCTCGGGCCGATCGTACAGCTTGGGCTTGTGCGTCGTCTGCGCGCCGAAGAACACCGCATAATCGGTGTTCTTGTAGTGGCACAGCGGCAGGAAGCCGAGCTTGCCGAGTTCGGCGTCGCGCCGGTCGGTGATACCGACTTCGGTGGGGCATTTGAGATCGAGGTCGCCGTCGTCGCTGGAGAAGATATGCATCGGCAGGTTCTCGACCTTGCCGCCATTCTCGGCGCCGCGGATGGCGGTGCACCAGCCATATTTGGCAAAGGCCTCGGTCAGGCGCGTGCCCATCACATAGGCGGCATTCATCCAGCAGTAATTGTCATGCGGCAGCTCGCCGGTCTTGGAATCGCCGGTCTCGTCATAGCCGAATTCATCGATGGGATGCGTCTTGGGTCCATAGGGCATGCGGGCCAGGACGCGCGGCAGGGCCAGGGTGACGAAGCGTGAATCATCGCTTTCGCGCAAGGAACGCCACTTGGCATACTCAACCGTCTCGAAGATCTTCTCGAGATCACGCGGGCGTGCAAGGTCGCGATAGTCCTCGAAGCCGAACATGCGCGGGCTCGCCGCCGAGATGAAGGGGGCGAAAGCCGCTGCCGCGATCGAGGACAGGCCCTGCAGCAACTGGACGTCATCGAAGGAGTTGTCGAATTCGTAGTCGCCCACAATGGCGCCCATCGGCTCGCCGCCCGGCGTTCCGAATTCGTCTTCGTAGATCGACTTGAACAGGCGAGACTGGTCGAACTCGACGGCCTTTGACAGGTCCCTGGCGAGATCGCGCTTGGAGGCGTTGAGCACCCGGATCTTCAGATTGACGCTGGTCTCGCTGTTTTTCACCAGATAGTTGAGGCCGCGCCAGGCGCCTTCGAGCTTGGTGAATTCGGGTGACTGCATGATCGCCGCCAACTGGCGCGAGATTGTCTTGTCGAGGGCGGCGATGGCGTTGTTGAGCGTCACCGTCAGGTTGCGGTCGTAGACGACCGTGCCCTTGAGAGCTTGGTCAGTCAGGGTACGCAGCAGGTCCTGGGCGCGGTCCGGCTCGGTCTGACGCGTGGCCGCTACCACTTGGGTGAGCAGATTCTCGTCCGCGGAGGTTTCGACGACGACATCGCGCTGGGCTTGAGTCTTGGCATTCATGGCTCGATCCTCGTATCGCTCAGGCGTCAGTTCGCCGAGCCGTCCTTGTTGTTGCCGTCGAGTTGGCCGACCAGTTTCTTGATGTCGGACTGGCTCTGCAGGATGCTTTCGAGCAGACGCTCGAGATCCTCGGAACGGTCGGCCTTGCTCATCAGGTCGCGCAACTGGTTGCGCGCGTCGAGCAGGGCCTTGAGCGCCGGAACCTGGTTGACGATCGAGCCGGGTTCGAAGTCTTCCATGCTCTCGAATTTGAGGTTGACGGCGAGATCGGTGCCATCATCGGCCAGGGTATTCTCGACCGCGATATTGAGGCCGGGCGTCATGCGGCGCATGACGTCGTCGAAATTGTCGCGGTCGATCTGCACGAATTTGCGCTCGCCGAAGGGTTTGAGCGGCTGGGTCGGATTGCCCGAGAAATCGCCGAGCACGCCGACGACGAAGGGCAGCTCCTTGACCACCATCGCCCCTTCGGTCTCGACTTCGTACTTGATGTGAACCCGGGGCTTGCGCACCCTCTCGAGCTTGGCGTGAACGCTTTCCATCTTGGTCTTCCTATCTGTGCCATGAAGCACGCTGATAATTTCTTGTATCGTCGGGACGGGAGATGCTGGCGGGGGCGAGGGCCTCAGCCCCCGTCAAGCCCGTTGGCGTCTCTCAAGTGTCCCGCTTCTCGGCTGTGGCCTGAATCCCGGCCGCGGTCAGGACGGCATTGCGCGTCTGCGCCTCGGGAAGGAGTTCGGCCAGCAGTTCAGAAAAGTCCATGCGCCCTCTGCGCACCAGTGTTTCGATGGCTAAGGAAATCGGCGAATGCGGTTCCGTCCGTCGAAAATGGCGGGCAACGGCGAGCAGGATCTCGAAAGCCTCCTCGCGCGAGCCGATGACGCTGCCGGGGACAGGAGAGCGCGGTGCTGCCAATGCTGGAGCGGCGTCACCGACACTGGCCGCCTGGATCTCGGCCGTGGAGACTGGCGCCGTATCGCCTTCTTCCCCACCAAGGCCGGTGAGATCCCGGATGGCTGCCGCAACTTCCTGCAATACATTGCGGGTGTTGGAACTCGGCGGTGCCCGATCCCCACAGCGCTCGGTCAGCACCGCTGCCAGCTTGGCGAAGGAGGCGATGCAGTCGTTGACGACGGCCAGATGTGCGGCCATGGCGGTGATTCCCGCCTCCGTGGCTGCCTCGTGCAGGAGATCGCGACGTTCGGTTTCTCCGGCGCGCTGAGCGAGCTGGTAGTCCCACAGCGAGTGCTGGGCAAAACTGCCATTGGGCACCAGCGAGGCCAGTCGAATCGCCTGGATCAGCGAGCCTTCGCTGTTGACGCCATTGAGACCGGCAAGGGGGGCCAATCGCTCCTCGATGTCGTCGTCGCCAATGGAATGCAGTTGCTCCCAATAATTGTCTAAAAGCGACATCATGGCCGCGAAACTGTCCCGCAGCCCTTCGAAGCCACGCAGCCTAAGCTGGGCCTCGGCGAGCCAGGCAAGGATTTCGATATCCTTGCTATTGGACGACAAGATCTGCAGACCTAGTTCATTGACTTCATGCCAGGCCGGCGTAAGTCGAATATTTTCATTCGGAGACGCACTACGCTCAACGCTTCGAGCAGCATTGCGAGCGTCCTTAATCCGATAATACCTTTCCTGATATTTGGGAGTTACCCTGATATTCTCGCCGCATGGGCTGTCCTGCCCAAGTGGAGAGATAATCTCCCTCAAATCCATCAGCACAGCGGCCCCAAGCTTTAAACTCCTGACACATCCCGATGGCAGTCTGCTTCCAAATGCTCAAGCATTCTGTTTCCAAAGGTACAGTAATGTCAATGCCACAGCCGGTATGATGAATTAATGACGGACTATGGTATTAGCTTACAGTTTTCCAATCGATGAAGAATTATATGAATCATGTTGCGCGAATGTCATCAAATTGTCATGTACTATCGTACCGCCATTTTAGGGATAGACTCGCAGTGGTGTACCGGTATCTTGGCTTTTGTAATAATAGCTCTATAGACGGAAAATAGGAATCCTGCTTAACTCGATTGACGTTACGGCGCACCTGTGCATGAGCAGAAAAACCTACGTGGAATTCGTGGATGCCGAATATTGATCTCAACCAACTTGTCAGGATGTTGGGACCGGAGCTACGTGTCGCTCTTGAGACAGCTGCGTCCCTCGCCGCACGCAATGCGAACCCCACTGTGGAGGTCGCGCACTGGCTGAGCGGGCTTGTCCAAGCGCCCGATCTGGTGGCGCGTTTTGAACAGGCAGGGCTCCGCGTCGAAGCTCTCAGGCGCGAGCTCGACATGGCCATTGCCGACCTGTCGCGGGACGGTCAGGCGCAGCTGACTCTGTCGCAGAATGTGCTGACGCTTGCCCGTGAGGCGTGGCTGGTGGCTTCGCTGCAGTTTGGTCGCAGCCGCGTGGAATTCGGCGATCTCCTGGTGGCGCTTGCCACCGAGCAGAGCCTTCGCATCGTAGCGCGAGCCACGGCCCCGAGCCTGCGGGACATCGATCTCAAGGCCGTCGAAGCGGCGCTTGCCGATCTCAAGACCGGGAATGCGGATCAGGCGCTGGCTGGGGTGGCAGCACCGACCGGGGCGGCCGCCGGCGAGAGCGATTTCCTGCGTCTCTACACCCAGGACATGACGGCGGATGCCCGCTCCGGTCGCATCGATCCGGTGATCGGGCGTGACCGTGAACTGCGCCAGGTCATCGACGTCTTGATGCGCCGTCGGCAAAACAACCCGATTCTGGTCGGCGAGGCCGGCGTCGGCAAGACGGCCATCGCCGAGGCGCTGGCCCTGGAGATTGCGGGCGGCAATGTGCCGGCCATGCTGAAGGGTGTGCGCCTGCTGTCGCTCGATCTCAGCCTGCTGCAGGCCGGGGCCGGGGTGAAAGGCGAGTTCGAACGCCGGCTGCATGGCGTGGTGGATGCGGTCAAGGCCTCGCCTGTGCCGATCATCCTGTTCATCGACGAGGCGCACAGCCTGATCGGGGCCGGCGGCCAAGCCGGACAAGGCGATGCCGCCAACATTCTCAAGCCCTCGCTGGCACGCGGCGAACTGCGCACCATCGCCGCCACGACCTGGGGTGAATATAAGCGCTTCATCGAGCGCGACGCGGCTCTGACCCGCCGCTTCCAGACCGTGAAGGTCGATGAGCCTGACGAAGAAACCGCGATCCGCATGCTGCGTGGCGTGGCCGATGCCTTCCGGTCCCATCACAAGGTGCGCATTCGCGACGAAGCGCTGGCTGCGGCGGTACGATTATCCGCACGTTATATTCCAGCCCGCCAATTGCCTGACAAGGCGATCAGTCTCATCGATACAGCCGCAGCTGCGGTATCCCTGGGGCGGCAGGCCGTTCCGGAGGCGATCCGATCGCTGCGGGGCGAACGCGAATTGCTGGAAGTCGAGGCCGCCTGGCTCGTCAAGGAGCCGGAGAGCACGGAAGGTCTCGAACGGCGCGGGCAGATCGATAACCGACTCGCGATGATCGCCGACGAGATCGAGGGGCTTCAGGCCCGCTTCGAGGCCGAGGCGCGTTTGGTGGAGGAGGCCGATCGGCTGGAGGCGATCCTGTCGGGCGAAGACGAGGCAGGCGAGCCCTCGTCGCCAGTCGGTGATGACGGCAATGTCGCGCCTTTCCCCGAGCAGCCCGGTACCCGCGAAAGCGCCCGCGCCGCGCTTGCGGTCGCCGAAGACAGCCTCGCAGAACTTACCGGCGAAACGCCTCTGTTGCCGCGCGCCGTCGACCGCGAGGTGATCGCTTCGCTGGTGGCGCGCTGGACCGGCATACCCATCGGCAAGCTGCTCACCGACCAGATCGAGACGGTCAAGACGCTGGAAGCGCGCCTGAAGGAGCGTGTGATCGGCCAGGACGGCGCCATCGGTCGTGTCGCTTCGGCGATGCGCACGGCCCGGGCCGGGCTTTCCGATCCGCGCCGGCCGCCGGCGGTGTTCCTGTTCGTCGGCATGTCCGGCACCGGCAAGACCGAGACGGCGCTGGCGCTCGCCGACCTGCTCTATGGCGGCAGCCAGCATCTGACCACCATCAACATGTCGGAATTCAAGGAGGAGCACAAGATCTCCATGCTCCTTGGTTCGCCGCCCGGCTATGTCGGCTATGGCGAGGGCGGCGTGCTGACGGAGGCCATCAGGCGCCGGCCTTATGGCGTGCTGCTGCTGGACGAGATCGACAAGGCCCATCCCGGGGTCCAGGAGATCTTCTACCAGGTCTTCGACAAGGGCACGCTGCGCGACGGCGAAGGCCGCGACATCGATTTCAAAAACACCACCATCGTGATGACGGCCAATACCGGCTCGGAACTGCTGGCCACACTGGCTGGCGATCCCGACACCATGCCGGAAGGCGAGGCGCTGGAGGGGCTGCTGCTCGGCGAATTGCAAAAGCAATTCAAGCCCGCCTTCCTCGGCCGCACCACCATCCTGCCCTTCATGCCGCTCGACAAGGCGGCGATGTCGGGCATCGTCGACATCCAGATCGGGCGCATTCAGGGCCGCGTTTCGGCGAGCTATGGCAGCGACGTTGTCCTTCTGCCTGCGGCGCGTGAGGCCCTGGTTACCCGCGCCGGCACCAGCGAGATGGGCGCACGTGCCATCGAAGCGATGATCGCGCGCGAGCTTCTGCCGGATCTGTCCACCTTTTTCCTCGATCAGGTCGCCGCCGGAAGCAAGGCGGCGCGGATCGAGATCGGATTTGACGGACGCCGTTTCAGCATTGGCGCTGAGCCGGCGGCGGCCGCCAAGGAATTCGCCGGGCCGAGGAAACGGCCGGCGGATAAAGCAGCCTCGAATGGCAAGAAGGCTCATTCGGATGCGGTACGACCCAGAAAGGCGCGAGCGCCTTGACCTGACAAGGCCGATTCAACTTCGAACAGGAGAGAAGTAGTATGCCGATTTATCTGCAGCTCGATGGTATCCAGGGCGACGCCACCCAGGAACAGCATAAGAAGTGGATGGATATCGAAGCCATTCACTGGAATGTTTCGCGCAACATGAACACCTCGGCGGGTTCCGCCGCCAACCGTGAAGCGTCCGAGCCGACGATTTCGGAAGTGATCCTGACCAAGGTCAGCGATTCCTCCTCCACCCGGCTGTTCCAGGAAGCCTGCTCGGGCCGCACTGGCAAGACGGCGGTGATCCACCTGGTGTCCACCGGCAGCCCCGGCAACACCTATATCGAATACACGCTGACCAACACGCTGCTGGCCAATTATTCGGTCGATTCGAATGGCGACCGCCCGGTCGAGACGATCCGGCTCAACTTCACCAAGATGCAGGTGAAGTACACCCCCTACGGCGAGGACAACAGCAACGGCTCGCCGACGATCGCCACCTACGATCTGGCCACGACGAAGGCCGCCTAAGAGCTGCGCCGCACTGGACGCCGGCCTTCATCGGCTGGCGTCCAATTCGTTCGTTTACGCCTCGGGATCTTCGATCGAGGCGCCACCAACACAGGCTTCACATCAGCGAAGGGGAGTACGATGGGATTCCAGGACGGTATTCGAAAGGTTTCTCTCACACCCCAGCATCTCATTGTCGAAGAAAAATATAGCAGCAGCCCTCTGTTTGACATGGTCGCGCCAAGCCAGAAGGTGAAGGGGATCAAGGTCGTCGGCACCAAGCACAAGCATGGCCTGCGGCACGTGATCACTTTGGCCAAGGTCGAGGACATCTATTTCAAGGGGCGCAAATTGCCGGGCATGCCCGGGGCTAGGGAGTTGTTCGAGGAATGGATTACGCCAGGCCAGCAGATCACCACGCGCCCAACCGGTGAATTGACGCCAACGCTCGCCTATGTCGGGAAATACAACACCTTCAGCGCCACTTTTTTGGGCAGCGCCGAGAAGAAGCTCTCCCTCGGATTCATCGATTATTACGGGGAAGACCCGGCACCGAGCGTGATCCTGCATACCAATGCGACGGTTCCGTTCATCCAGTACGGCGACGAGAACCTCATCGCGGCCGCCTATTACAACACCAAGACGAGACGCTTGGAAATATTGCGGCAGTTCAATCTCAAGACGCTCGCTGACGACTTCATTCGGCGCTTCGCCGCGGAATATTCGTCTGGATCATAGATAGCCGCTTCGAAGGCCAGGAGAACGATACTCCCCGCCTTGCGTGAGGTTTGAATTCTAGCATCAGATCAGGAATTGCATTCGATGGACGGCGACGCCAGCTCAGCATCCTACATCCAGGCCGAACGCATCCTGCGCATCGAGACGCCCTTGGGCTCGGATGTGCTGCTGCCCGAACATGTGGAGATGCGCGAGGCGGTGAACGATCTGTTCACGCTCGTCATCGCGGTACGCTCCAAGAAGACCGACATCAAGCCGAACGAGATCGTGGGCAAGCTGGTCGACGTCTCCCTCGAACTCGGCCAGGGCGAGCGGCGCACCTGGAATGGGCTGGTGGTGCGCCTCGTTGAGGGACCGCCGGTGACGCGGGGCCTGCGCGCCTATCAGCTCGAGATCCGGCCCCAGCACTGGCTGATGAGCCAGCGTTCGGACTGCCGGATCTGGCAGGACAAGAGCTCGCTCGACGTTGCCCGCACTTTGCTCTCCGAGCACAAGCTGCAGGCGCCGGTAACCTCGGGCGTCATCCCCGAACCCAAGCCCCAGCATTATTCGGTCCAGTTCAATGAAACGGACCTCGCTTATCTTCTGCGCCGCCTGGAGGAGGACGG
Source organism: Labrys sp. KB_33_2 (assembly GCF_052114505.1). Taxonomy (NCBI): domain Bacteria; kingdom Pseudomonadati; phylum Pseudomonadota; class Alphaproteobacteria; order Hyphomicrobiales; family Xanthobacteraceae; genus Labrys; species Labrys sp. KB_33_2. The sequence continues at coordinate 706,816 of NZ_JBFREW010000001.1, forward strand.
CCTGTTCTTCTGGTTCGAGCATGAGGGCGGTGAGGCCGGCTCGGTCGCGGCCAGGCATGTCATGCACATCGCCTCGCATGTCTCGGGCTATACCAGCGGGCCGGAAACCGATGTGCGCCTTGCCATGGGCTCGAGCGACCGCAACCACCTCACCAAATTCCAGCGCAGTTTCACCTATGTGCCCGGCAAGCGTTCGGCGGGGGACTGGAACTTCCTCACCCCCGGTTCCGTGCCTTCCGGCGAGACGCCGAGCCTGGTCTCGCTGCCGGGCAACGAGGCCTATGAACTCTATGAATACCCCATGGTCGGCGGCTACGGTTCCGACAGTGCCTCCGAGGGCATCGCCAATGATCGGGTGGAACGCCAGTCCAAGCTGAGGATGCAGGCGGCCGAGGCCGATTTCGAGCGCATCGAGGGCGCTTCCTCCATCCGCACGCTGCAGCCCGGCCGGCTCTTCCGGCCCTATGACGTCGCCAATCCCGGCAACGCCTATGAGGAGCACGTCACCTTCCAGATCGTGCATGTGGCGCGAGACCGCTCCTACGAGACGAATGAGGGCGAGCCGGAATATTCCAACCGCTTCATGGCCCTGCCGAGCCGGGTGCCGGCGACGCCGCACCGCTCGACGCAGCGCCCGCGCATCGACGGCACCGACATCGCCATCATCGCCGGCCCGCCGGGTGAGGAGATCCATCCCGACAAATATGGCCGGGTGAAGGTGTGGTTCCCCTGGGACCGCCGCGCCAAGAAGGACGGCACCGACACCTGCTGGATCCGGGTGGCGCAGAACTGGGGCGGCGGCAATTGGGGCGGCCAGATCATCCCGCGCGTGGGCATGGAAGCGATCGTTTCCTATCTCGGCGGCGACCCCGACAGGCCGATCATCACCGCGCTGGTGCCCAATGCCAGCCAGCAGGTGCCCTACCAACTGCCCGAGCACAAGACCAAGAGCATCTTCCGCTCCAACACCTACAAGTCGAAGGATCCGACCAAGTTCAACGAGTTCTCCTTCGAGGACGCGCCGGGCCAGGAGAACTTCCACCTGCATGCCCAGAAGGACATGACCTCGAAGGTGCTCAACAACCAGATCCACACGGTGGATGCCAGTGCGCTGCATTCCTACGGCCAGCAGCACCAGCTCACGGTGGGCGCCAACATGAACCACCAGGTCGGCGGCGGGCTCAACCAGGTGGTGGGCGCCACCACCGGCATGGGCGCGGCTGCCTTGCTGGCCCCGCTCGCCGGGCTGATGGGCCAGAGCGCGGGCATGCTGCAGCAGGCCATGGCGATCGCGGCCCAGGCCGCCGCGAGCCAGCCCGGCAGCGCCGCCAGCAAGACCGCCGGCGCGGCGGCCTCGGCGGTGACGCAGGCCGCTCTGGGCGGGTTGGGCGGCGGATCCGGCCTCGGCGCTGCGGCGGCGGCAGAGGGAGGAAGTAGCGGCAGCGATGGCGGTATCCTCTCCACCCCACCCTTCGTACCGCCGGCCGATGCCGGCGGGCAGGGCGGCATCGCGGGGGGCATTGCCGGCTCCTTGATGAACAACGTGCTCGGCGTCGCCTCCGGCCTCTTCGACCAGGGCCTGAAGGCCGCCGCCAATGTCGGCCCCCAGGCCCTGTTCCAGGCCGGCGGCGCGCCGATGGCCGCGGCTGGGACATCGGCGCTTGGCACGCTGGGTGGGCTGTTGGGCGGGGGCGTGCTCAGCCAGACCATCGGGCGGATGCATGCATCCAACATCGGCATAGCCAGGACGACCCAAGTGGGGGCCGCTGACGTGTTGAATGTGGGACAGGCATCGATTCATAAAATCGGACACACGTACCAGATCAATGTAGGCGATACTTTCCAGTTGGGTGTCGGAGGCGGCAAGGACAAGGATGGCAATACCACCCCCCCAAAGGCCATGTTGATCATGACCAAGGATGGGCATGTTGTCATCAAAGGAGTTAAATTCTTCTTCGAGGCGGAGGGTAAATTCCAGCAACTAGGTGAAGTTATTCATCTAGGTAAGAAGTCATAATCGCTATGGAGATGAAGAATTTTACACCATTCTCTAATATCCGTTATATAAATAGTGATAGTAACGGGAAAGAATTTGGTGTCGTCATTGTAAAGATGGCATTTGATATCAATGAGGATGGAACTTGTATACTTTCCAGGGAGCAGGAGCCTCTGTTGTTTTCGGATGAGTGCTATGGCGAATTAAATGCTAGCTCATTGCGATATCCATCCGATCTCGTGCCTTATAAACCGGCCACTGATGTCCTTGTAGGTCTGGTCGCCAAGGCCCCGTGTACGAAGCCAATTTCGTCCTGGCTTTGCCACATAGCGGTCGAGGACGAATTCAGAACAAAAATAGAGAAAACCATAAGGGTCACGGGTCCGCGTTGGTGGGTGCCCAAATGGAAGCGCGCGCTGAATGACGATGAGCGCAGGAACTGGAAGAAATACCTTAGTCTTTTTGCCGGTTGGGAGTTGAGCGAGCCAGAGCCGATCGTCGAACTGCCCATCCGGTACGAATATGCCTTTGGTGGATTGATGCCCAAAGGTCTCGACCGCGACGGCAAAGAAGTTGTCGCAGCCTTCGAATACAATCCTGTTGGAAGAGGGTGGATCGACAAGGATTGGACAGACCATACGAAACCGGTCGCGGCGCCGCAGATCGAGGATGTGAGCGATCCTATCTCCAACCCTTATGAAACCTACCAGCCGCAAGGATTTGGTCCAATCCCGCCAGCTTGGCTGCCAAGGCGACCGTTGGGCGGAACCTATGATCAAGACTGGATGGAGAAAGTTTGGCCACAATGGCCGGCGGACTACCAGTTTAGCTATCATAATTCGGCGGCTAACATGCTTCGAGGGCCCGATGGTCAATTCATAGATGGTCAGGTGTCAGTCACTCTGACCAATGCCTCGGAGGAAGAAAAGACACGAAAAGTGTTGAGTTTCAATGTTCCTTCTATTCTAGTTCAATTAAGTGATAAATTTGAAAACATAAAAAGTATAAGAATAAATTTTGATACAATACATATTAAATTAGATGTAGAAAATCCACTCCATAAGCAAATTTATGTTTCAGGAAGGGCGGTATTCGAGGTTGATAAATTTGAGATAATTACGATTCATCAGGCGCAAGGTTGGATGAACGTGAATGGCGTGCATTTGCGCGATCTGTTTCCAGCTTCGCCAGACCCAAGTGAAGTCGTTTAGGAGAGGCTCATGGTAGCACCTATCACCGCGCGAAAGCATGTTTCGAATTTTATTGCTTCGACCGGGCCGGATGTATGCCTCACGCCAATGGGCTCATCCGTCGTGCCGGTGGCCTATTCCAGTATTGCCTTCTTCGATAAGGCGGTGCGGACGTCATCTGATGTGAATGACAATGCGCTTGCAGACTTTCATCTCAATGCTCGGGCCAAGTGGGTGCATGGCCATGAAGCTGGTCGTGAGAAAGGCGTCGCGGTTCGGGGCTATAAAAAAGCGTATGCGGCTGCAATCCAATCGTCGGCCTATGTGGCGATCAATGGATATCCCGTGGTTAGAGATGGTGATCCTGCCATGATCAACAGCCCGACCCCGGACCCCAAAGAAATACCTGCAGAATTTGAGCAAGAAAAAATCCAGATAAGCTCCTGGAATACCTAGACAATAGGAGCTGTTATTATGAATGATCCAGACTACAGATATAATAAAATAACTCTCTCTGATGATCAAATAAGAGATCGGAGTGGAAATTTTCTCTATGCCGATGTGATTCTAAAATATAGAGCGACGATCAGAGAGGCGCGCGGTCTATACAAAGGAAATGGTAACGCGAGAGTCCATGTCGATTCTCTGCAGAGCCAAATGGAATATTGGTGTGACACGCTTATGCAGCACGCTGAAGATAAAAAAGCGGAGAAAATTAAAGATATTGCTAAGGAAATTAGCGAAGCAACGGATCAATTTCCAGACTGGGAACAACTGAACGCTGCTTTTCCCTATAGATTTGGTGCTGGCGGTCCTGAAAATATTGAAGGACTCTCCTCGGTATCGGCTAATCAATCTCAAATTAATGCCATTAACAATATCCGGACATTACAAAGGAATTACGATGAAGCTAAAGATACACCGGCCAAGGATTTCCTAGAAAATACGGATCAGGAGATACGCTATTCCTGGTGTCAAAAGGCAAGGGCTCAATATGAGTCTTGTGTTCAGGATTATAAAAATGCCCACGATGTAATTTCTCCTTATTCAGCCAGGGCAGGTCATATTTTCTTAAGTTCCACAAAAGCGGAAAATCAGGAAAACGCAAAAAAATGCGCACAAGAGGCTATTAATAATTACGGAAATTATAATAAAGATACACCCGTCGAATTTTATAATCGATGGTACCATAAAGGAGAAACGGCGCTCGATATCGCTTCCGTAGTGCCGTTTGTTGGAATACCTGCGTCAATTGCTTTGGCCGGACTTCAGGCGGCGAATGGCGAGCTTACCGCAGCCGCGATTTCTGCAGCGGGCATTATTCCAGGGGAAAAACTGGTTACAAAGGGCGGCAAATTACTGGGCGAGGGCGCCAGCGCAATTGAAAAGGCACTTCCCAGTCTCAACCGAGCGGCAACGGAAGGATTCGAGCGTCTGGTCAAGATGGACGCCAAGGCAGCCGAAGGCGCGATCGATGAGGCGGTCAAGGCTGGAACAATGGACGCAAAGGCGGCGCGTGCACTCAAAGATAAAGTTGCCGCGGAACGTCAGGCTCGAGCAGATGTCGAAGCTACAGTTCGTAGCGAAAAAGGAAAGGTAAAGGAAGCGGAGGTTTGTGCATGTTAGCTAGGTATTGGTCGATAAAATTCATGGCGCAAGGATAGAATATGCCAGAGCGTATTGTTTTGTCGATGGGCACATTCGTTTCGACCGATTCCGAGATTACGCTCGGCGGTTCCTTACCATTCGAGCTCTTTACACATTATGATCCTGCTCGGCAGCTTGATGGAGCTCTCGGCAGCGGACGAACCTCTCCTCTCGATGTAACAATCTGGCGAAATGACAGGAATGAACTTGTCTATCGCAATGAAATTGGCTTGCGCATCCACTTCGACCAACCAACCCCAGGTCCAGGCCTGGAGGAGACGAACAGTAAATATCCGGAGCTTGCTCTCTCTGCGGGCCGCAATCGTTCATTGTTATTACGTGAAGGTTCGATCACCAGACATTTCGACAAGGGTCCCGATGGTATTTGGCGCTTGACGGAAATTGTCGGCAAAAACGCCCTGAAGATTCATTTTCATCGTAATATTGAAGGACATCTCGAGCGGTTGGTCCATCCAGACGGGCTCGTCTTGGAGTTTGCCAATGGCCGGCTAGGGGCGCGTCAATCAATCGACCTTGTCGGTACGAAGGGGGAGCGCCGCGTACTGGTACGATACCGTTATGACGACAAGAACAACCTTGTTGCGGCTGAACGTTCTTATGGCTCCTCTCGCTACTATAGCTACGATGCCAATGGTTTTCTTGTGCGTTGGCATGATGGTCGGCGAACAGACTATCATCTGGCCTATGACGCCAAGCGCCGTGTTATTGCGGCGGGGCTGGTTAACGACCCACCCGATGTTTTCGTCTACGATTTAGAGGCGCGACGCACTACGTTGCTGCCAGGTGGGGACGTTGGTAAGCGGATTGAATCCGAATTCAATGCCAGCGGTAAATTGATTTTTCGATGCGATGCTAACGGTGTTGTCACAACATACGAGTATAATGATAGTGGCCAAATGCTGGCGTTGCGCGATGGGCTTGGTCATGCCACTCGCTATGTCTATGACAGCTATGGCAATGTGGAATCCATCATCGACCCCGAGGGTCGCGAAACCTTCTATTCCTACGATGGGCAGCAGAATCTAACGCTGGTGCTTGATGGCGAGAGTGCTGCCTGGCGTTATGACTATGACGAGGAGGGCAACCTCGTTGCGATCGAGACGCCTGAGGGCAGGCGCACCGAAATTGTCAACGACGAGGCTGGCCTGCCGGTCAGGATCATGCGCGCCGACGGACTGATGGAGAGCCGTGTCTATGATGCCCATCACCGCCTCGTCGCGATCCGAGACTATCGCGGTGAGCGTACGCAGTTCAGCTATGACGCTTTCGGGCGTATTACTGCCGTCACCAATCCCCTCGGCGGCGTGACGCGCCTCGACTACGAGGATCAGCGCGGCCTCGATTTCTGGACGCCGAGCCGAGTGACGCGGCCCGACGGCGTTGCCACCGTCAACCGCTATGATGCGGCGAACGGGCTTGCCGCCCTCACGGACGGCAACGGCCATACGGTGCACTACTATTTCGGGCCGCATGACCGGCTCGAAGGCCTGGAGGACGCCAAGGGCGGCCGCATCGCCTTCGGCTACGATGCCGCCGGCCGGCTCCTGCAGGTGACAAATGCGCAAGGCAGGGTCTGGACATTCGAGCGCGATGGTGGTGGGCGTGTTATTCGCGAAGAGGATTTCGACGGCCTCGCCATCGAATACAGCTACGATGCGGCAGACCGCCTGACCGAAAGCCGCCACGCCGACGGTGCGCGGCTGGCCTATGGTTACGATGCCTCCGGTCTGCTCACGCGCGAGGAAGCCTATGAGCCGGGCAAAGTCCCCGGGAGGGATGAGCCCGGCGAGGTGACGCGCTTTTGGTATGATGGGCGGGGTCTGATGGCGCGGGCCGAGAACGGTGCGGCCTTGATCGATTATCACCGCGACAGGCTCGGGCGGATCGACGCCGAGGCGGTGAACGGGCGGCGGGTGGTGAGCACCTATGATTGCTGCGGCAACCGCATCCTGCGCGACATCGGCGGGCGGCTGGTCAAGAGCTTCTATGATCCGATGGGGGGCTTGGCGCGGCTGGAGATCGTGGGCACCAATCCCGACAACCAGCATGCCCCCCTTCTCTTTCGGCGGGATGCTTTGGGACGGGAAATGTCGCGGGCGAGCGGGGCAGGCTTCTCGCTTGAGCAACGTTATGATGTCATCGGCCAATTGGTGCGCCAAAGTGCCGGGGTCGTACCGGGGATCACCGGCGGCGGACTCGAGGCTGCGCTGGCGGCGGAGCGCGCGGCGAGAGGACCAACCGCCGCTCCCGTAATGGAGCGCCTCTATGGCTGGGACAAGGCCTTCGCACCGACAGTCATTGCCGATGCCGCCTGGGGTAAGCTCGATTATACCTATGATGCCAATGGCCAGATCACGCAAACGAGGTTTGGCGATGGCGCAGGTGAACGCTTCCGCTACGATGCGGCGCTGAACACGGCGGGCTTTGGCGAGGGGCCTAGTCCGGCCGCCGACAGCCTCGGCATTACGCCGTCCATTGCGGGTTCGGGCTATGATGGCGCCGGCCAGAGACGCGGTATTCAGGGCTGGCTCCTGTCGTCCGGCGGGCGGGTGAAGCTCGCCACCGGCCCGCAGGGCGAGCGGATCGAGTTGGAACATGACGTCCGCGGCCGGGTGGTGGAGCGACGGGTGGAGCGCAAGGGCTTCCGGCCGAAGGTTTGGCGCTATGGATGGGATGCCAAGGATCGGCTGGTCCGCTGCCTCACGCCGGAGGGAGAAGCCTGGCGCTACGGCTATGATCCGTTCGGACGGCGGGTGTGGAAGGTGCGCGAGTTCAGCGCCACGGAGGCGAGGCAATATGCGGCTCACCTAGGGGGCACGGTCGACACAGCTGCCTTGGCTCCGATCAGTGTCACCGCGGCCGAAGCCGGGCGCTCGCGGCTCGATGCCGCCAGGCTGGAAGCCCTCGGCCTGGCCGGTATTCGTACGAGCGGCACTGGCGTTGGCGGCGGCGAGGGGCAGCCAGGACTTTTCGGAGCACCGGTCGTCGGCGTGGCCTTCAGCTGGGATGGCGACGTCATCGCCGAGGAGGCACCGCTGCGGCTCGACGGCAGCATCGACTGGAACAAAGCGAAACGCTGGCATTATGAGCCGAATTCCTTCCGGCCGCTGGCGAAGGAAGCGCCGGACGGCACCCTGTTCTATATCGTCACCGACCATCTTGGCACGCCGCGTGAGATGTTTGAGGAAAGTGGTAAGCTGCGATGGGCCGCCGAATATCGCACCTGGGGCGAGATGCGGCGGCTATGGGTGGCCGGGGTGGCCAATGATAATGCCCCGGAGGTCGATGATCCTTGGGCAGACGTGCTTGCGCCGCTGGAACGGCCGACGCGGTCGAGCAGTGGTGGGAACGGTGAGGTCGACTCGCGCTGCGGTGGACGGATCTATGGCGCCCTGGCGCTAAAGAGCGAAGTCGAATCGATTGTCGAGGCGCGCTTCCTCTGCCCGATCCGCTTTCAGGGACAGTGGGAGGATGAAGAAAGCGGCCTGTATTACAATCGATTCCGATATTACGATCCGCTCGCGGGGCAGTATATAAGTAGAGATCCCATTGGGCTAGGGGGAGGTATTCAGCCGTCGGCATATGTCCATCAACCCAACGTTATGATAGATCCATACGGGTTGGTATCTTGTCATGATGTGGTTCCATATAGGCCCTCCAGTTCCCCTTTGGAGAATCATCACGGGGTGTTGGATGTCTGGGCTGCTGCTAATATTCCTGGATATGCTAGTCGTGCAGCTTCAAGCCCAACAATTGCTTTGACGGCTGAGCAACATGCGGCCACAAAGGCTGTGTATAGGGATTGGTTAACAGAGAACTTCGGCCGCCCAGTAGGTGCCCAAGTTGACTGGACGAAAGTATCGCCGCAGGAGGCGCAATCTCTTGCGGAGAGAATGTTTGACGCGGCAAAGGTGCCTGCCGATGCTCGCAAAAATTACTTTAACGCGCTCCATAGCTATATTTATAGTTGTAAATGTGGGTGCACACCATGACTAACAGAGGAGGGTATGTCTATGGAAGAAATCCTATCTATAATTTCAAAAAACCCTCGATGCCGCCTATATCCCGCAACCGGGCTACCGACAGTAGCAAAAGGGCATATAATTCCTGATGATCTATTGTCGTTCTATAAAATTTGTGGTGGGGTAGATTTTTTCTATGACTCTTTATATTCTATGAGCATAGTTCCTCCAGGGGAATTAATCTTATCAAATATTAAAATAATTGGTCAAAATTACGAGGAAGATAGATCTTCATCTTGGTACATAATTGCAAAATCCGGAGAAGAGCAATTTGTTTCAATTGATCTAGGATCAGAAAGAAATGGTAGATGTTACGATAGTTTTCATGAAATCCATGGCGTTGCTGGATCGTCTAAAATATTGTCGTATAATTTTGAAGATCTTGTAAAGAGAATATATGATAGTAACGGTGACTATTGGTATTGGTTGAAAAAGGATTTTTCATACCTGGGGGATGCTTATGATTGACAAAAAAATTGGATAAATGACGGCGACAGTGCATTCTATCGATAGCACTTAAGTCTGGCTAAATCCTGGTTTGATGGCTTGGCTTGCGCGCATCGTGGTTCCCGGTCTGCCTTATCGTGTCACCCAACGGGGCAGCGGGCGAAGCGTACTTCCTTTGGTGCCGAGGATTGCGTCTTCTATCGCGACCGGCTTGCGGTCAATTGCTAGGCTCTCGGCGTCGACGTGATGGGCTTCTGGAGCTTTGTTATCCAGATTCCATTGTCTCGGATGTAAAGTGCATTCCAGTACTATCGTTGCATTTTTATCTCGCCGGTTCGCAGACGGATAGATATTTCATCCACCCTAAACGTTCGACCTTCCGGAAAGTTTGCGCCAGAATTCGCCTCACCTCCTGGGAAGATTGTCGCGGCAGACTTTAGGAAACATCATGAAAATCGTTCATTGGATTACGGTGACAGTGCACTCTATTGACCGTACCTAAGTCTGGCTGCATTGTGTCACGATGGCTCGGCTTGCACGCATCGTGGTTCCCGGTCTGCCTTATCATGTCACCCAGCGGGGCAATGGGCGGCAGCGCACTTTCTTTGGTGTCGAGGATTATGTCTTCTACCGCGACTGCCTCACGGTCCATTGCCAGGCTGCCGGCGTCGAGGTGTGGGGTTGGTGTTTGATGCCCAACCACGTGCATCTCATTCTCGTGCCGCCTGATCCGGATGGCCTGCGGCGGGCCTTGGCGCCAACCCATCGTCGCTATGCCGGCCATGTCCATGCGCGTGAGAAACGGACGGGACATTTCTGGCAGGGGCGCTATGGCGCGGTTGCCATGGATGAGGCGCATCTGTTGCACGCGGTGCGCTATGTCAGCCTCAATCCGGTGCGGGCCGGCCTAGTGGAGCGGGCTCAGGACTGGCCCTGGGCCAGCACGCGGGCCCATCTGTTCGGGCAGGAAGACGGCATCACCAGCCTTTCGCCGGTCCGCCAGCGTATCGCCGATTTCTCCGATCTGCTCGACAATGTGGACGAGGCGATGTTCAACCGCATTCGCCGGGCGGAGAGTATCGGACGCCCTCTTGGCGATGCTGCCTTCATCGATCGCATCGCGGTATTGACCGGCCGCGAGGTGAGGCCGGGGAAACGCGGGCCTAAGCCTAAGCAAGGGTAGCTGGTGTTGATCGACTGGACTGGCATAGAATGCACTGGAGTGCACCCCTGAAGTGAGACACTCAAATTTGAGTGACAGGGTTTTGTGGATGGATTTTTACGAGATCGGATGAGCGGGTCAAGGTTTGCTCGAACTCATCGGGAGGCCTGTAGCCGATGGAGGAATGCAGCCTC